>PHAB01000026.1 GCA_002840275.1 Firmicutes bacterium HGW-Firmicutes-14 | reverse complement strand
GAACAGGAACTGATTGAGTTCGGTTTTTGCGTAAGAACACAGTCAGGGGCTTTTCTTTCCAATAACTGAAAGAGCCCATAACAACCTACCGCCGGCTGCCATAGATCCCTACAGACCCCGCAGCAACCTTTCGGCTGCTACGGAACCTTACGGAACCTATAACAACCTTTGTCAGACCATAATAAGCCCCTACCGAGCCTGTAATGACCTTTCGGCCATTACAGACCCTTAGGCATCCCGGAATCTAACCGGGATATAAAGCCTTCCAGAACCTATTATGATCGTGGCCCGACTATTATGGACATCTACTGAGCCCACAGTGATCGTTCGGACCACTGCAGACCCATACGACGCCCATAATAATCTGCGCTCCGGCTATTACAGAGCCAAAGGGTAACATATTGGATGACCCTGTAATAACCTTTGCCCGACCATTACAGACCCTGATAAGAGCCTGTAATGATCTTCGCTCGGCTGTTATGAACCCTTTACGCTAGTTATTGTATCCAAAAACCCTTCACTCATACCTGTAAAATGATATTTTTTAAATTCGTTATTCCTGGAGGTTTTTATTACCTTAATGTTGAAATAATATTAATATGAAACTGCCTCACAGACTTATGAGTATCGCCAACTTTATACCGGCGGGCAGTTCAGTGGCCGATATCGGTACTGACCATGCCCTGTTGCCCGTCTACCTCATAAGGGAAGGGATTGCTTCCCGGGTTATCGCGGGAGACCTGAACGAGGGCCCACTGGAGGCGGCCTGCAATAATATCAGAGAAGCCGGGCTTGCTGACCGCATTGGGGTCAGGCGGGGAGACGGGCTGGATATAACCTGGCCCGGAGAAGTTGATACAGCTGTCATTGCCGGCATGGGGGGAGGTACAATCAGGGACATCCTGAAATTGGCCGGAGAAACGGCAGCCCGGTTAAAGCGGATTGTGCTGCAGCCCATGGGTGATTCAGGGGATTTGAGGGAATGGCTGGCTGCCAACGGCTGGCGAATAGAAGATGAAGACCTGGTCAGGGAAGACGGCCATATATATGAAATAATACTGGCTGTCCCGGGGAGGGAGACGGAGACAGACCGGACGCTGGTTTCAATAGGACCACGGCTGTTTGAAAAAAAACATCCCCTGCTGGCTGAAATGATTAAAGCTAAAATCAGAAAGAATCGAAAGATAATTGCTGCCATGCAGCTGAGCAGATCTCCCGAGACCGGGATAAAACAACAAAGACTTATGGAGAGGACCAGGAAACTGGAGAGGATTGCCGATGCCTGTCAAGTGCCAGACGATAATTAATATAATTGAACAGATGGCCCCCAAGGGCTTGGCTGAGGATTGGGACAATGTGGGACTGCACATAGGTGACCCGTCTTCTGATGTGAACAGTATCCTTGTGACCCTGGATGTCACCATGGAAACAGTACGGGAAGCGGCAGGCCTTGGGGTCAGCATGATTGTGTCCCATCACCCGCTGATTTTCAAACCGATGAAAAATATCAGGGCAGACCTGCCCCACGGCGGCCTGATCACAGAGATAATAAAGAACGGCACAGCTGTGTATTGTGCCCATACCAACATGGATTCGGCCAGAGAAGGTGTCAGCCGGGTGCTGGCAGAAAAGCTGAAGCTTAAGGATATACAGGTTTTGAACCCTGACAAAGTGGAGAAATTATATAAAATAACGGTATTCATACCTGAAGACCACGCCGATGCCGTGCGCGAAGCAATGGCGAGGGCCGGTGCCGGTTGGATTGGGAATTACTCGGACTGCACTTTTTCCGTCCGGGGAACAGGTACGTTTAAAGCGGCCGAAGGCTGTAACCCGTTCATCGGACAGGTAGGTGAACTTGAACATGCCGACGAGGTAAGGCTGGAGACCATAGTCAGGGAAAAACACGTGGAAAGGGTTGTCAGGGCAATGGTCAATGCCCATCCATATGAAGAAGTTGCCTATGATATTTATCCTCTAGTCAACCAGGGGGAAAAACTGGGCCTGGGGAGAGCCGGGAGGCTGGAAATGCCTGTTAAGCTTAGAGATTTCATGGACAGGGTGAAAGAAGCACTGAATATAACCACATTGCGCTATGGCGGGAACCCCGAAGCAGTGGTTAAGAAAGTTGCGGTATGCGGGGGAAGCGGTGCACAGCTTATACATAGAGCGGCTTTTTTAGGAGCTGACGTATTTGTTACCGGGGACCTGAAATACCACGAAGCCCAGGAGGTTCTGACCATGGGAATGAATTTTATAGATGCGGGACATTATGCCACTGAATATCCCATTGCTGGGGAGATTGCCAGGATATTGGGAGAAGCCCTGGCCAAGGAAGAAAGTCCGGTGGCTGTACATGTATCCCGAATTAACTATGACCCTTTTGGATATTATTAGGAATAGAAGGCAATGCCTTCTATTTTTTGTGCTAAGAGGAATTAAATGTTGTGCTTAATTTATGCTTAAGAGGAAACAAAAATTTCCTGAAAGCGGGGGAAGACCATGACGGGTTTGAAGGAATTGTGGGAACTGCAGGGCCTTGATGAAGTAGAGGCAAACCTGGAAAGACAGCTAAAGAGAATTCCTGAATTGAAGGAACTAAGGGTTTTGAAGGGGGATATCGAAGAGCGGCAAGAGAAATACCGGGAGTTGAAGGAAGAACTGGCTGATGTAAAAAAGAGGCTGAAGAAAGAGGAAGACGTCATAACAGCCACCAGGATGAAGATTGAAAAAGCCAGCTCAGAACTGTACAGTGGTGAAATCAATACAGCAAAAGAACTTGAGACAGCGGAAAAGAATATTAATGGCATGAAGGAAACTCTGGCCAACCACGAAGACGAAGCTCTCGGATTTATGGATATGATTGAGACGGCCGAAGAAGAAATTAAACAGGCCGCATCTGAACTCAACGATATGAAGGAGAGGTTTGCCCAGCTCAGCGGAGTCTATAAATCCAAAAAAGAAAACCTGGCTAAAGAATTGGCAAGAACGGTGGAGTACAGGGATCAACTAAAGGGTGCAGTGCCCCCCGAATTGTTTGAGCGGTATCGGAAACTGAGCGGGAAGTTCCAGGATGGGAAGCCGCTGGCAGTCCTGGAGAAAGGGGTCTGTTCCGGATGCCATATGGGTGTCTCTTTCGACCTGCTGAAAAAAGCGAAGACTGATTCCCATAACCTCAGATGTGACAACTGTGGGCGGATGCTGTTTGTCGAATGACACCGGGAAATAAACCGGATTAATACCACTTCTTGTCTTTTTCCCAAACAAATAGGCTCTTTACTTCATATACTATTATAAAACCTATCATAAAAAAGTATATGACAGGAGTGGAATAAATTGAATACATTATTCATTTTTGTTGGCGGCCATGCCAGGCAGAATAACGGTGATTCAGGAATAGGCCTGTGTTATCATACCGATCCCAGAGGAGAACCGTTTTTTGAAGAAGCTGAATACATAGGGCTGGAGACCCAGAACTCAACTGTTTACCATGCAATCATAAGGGCACTCAACAGGGCTTCCGAATGGCATTTTAAAGACGTCCAGGTTTACCTGGACAACAGGCTGGTGGCAGGCCAGTTGAATGAGAATATGTCGGTTCGTGCCCAAAACATTATCCCCCTGTATGACCGGATTAAGAAACTGGCCGAGGGGATTGAACGTTTCACCATAAGCTATGTCAGTGCCGATAAGAACCGCCGTTCCAGGGAGCTTGCTAAATCGGCAGCAATTGCGTCACCTGACAGGATAACGGCCCAAGCCATAGAATTCGAGGTCAAACCCGGTATCAACGGCCTGGTCATGGCCTTTACTCCCAAGATGATGGTAGTGCGTTTTACCTATCAAGAGGGGACGTGGATAGATTTTCACAGCCATTACCATGAGCAGGCCAGCTACCTGACCAAAGGGCTGCTAAAATACGTGGTGGCTGACCAGGATATCCTGATGACCCCGGGCGCCGCACTTGTGGTAAGCGGTAATTCGGATCACAAAATCGAGGCCCTGGAAGACACAACGGAGATTGTTATATATTCCCCCATGAGATGGGACTTGTTGAATATAAGCTGACAAAATGTTACAATTGACTTGCAGAGGTAAAAATGTTAAGATGTAAGTCCACAGTTAAATAGAAACCGAGTAAATCAGATGATCGCGGGTACCGGGCCGAAAGGTGGTACCTGAGGAAAGTCCGAGCTCCACAGGGCAGGGTGCTGGGTAATACCCAGTGGGGGCGACCCTAAGGAAAGTGCCACAGAAACAAACCGCCGGTTGAGAGGTGGGAGGTGAGAGGTTGGAAGTGAGATTAAGGAGGAATTTGGCTATTCCAAATTCCAACCGCTGTTCTCACTTCTCACATCCCACATCCCACTTCCCAGCCGGTAAGGGTGGAACGGTGAGGTAAGAGCTCACCAGCGGTCAGGTGACTGGCCGGCTAGGTAAACCCCACCTGGAGCAAGACCGAATAGGGGGGCAATGGAACGGCCCGTTCCGCTCCCGGGTAAGGTCGCTTGAGGCGGCTGGTAACAGCCGTCCCAGATAAATGATCATCCAACGACAGAACTCGGCTTATCGATTTACTCGGTTTACCTTTATTTTTACTTATGTACCACTGACCTTAGTTATGTCTCACTTTTGAGTCTGGCTAAGGTCAGTGAGTTTTTTTATTTTGAGTTAAACCCTCTCAAAGATATACTAGGGGCTCCGGGGAAATAACTATCTCTTCGCCAAAGTCATGATATAATACATTTAAATAATGATGGATTTTTATAGTTGGTCAATCAGATACTGCCCCAATTCTCATTAATGCCTTTTGAACAATAGCTTGTGTAATATACTTAGGATTATTAGCTTGAATTGTTTGTGTAATGGTTTTCCCGTCTTCTGCTGATAGCCCGCCGGATTCTACCAACATACATATTAGTTCGATACCCCAGATAGTTGGTACCTTTTTAGAAGCACATTGTCGCCTTAGAGGTTTATCGTTTGTTACACAGGTCATCGCGTGTTCTTTGGCGAGAATCAAACAAAGATTGTCCTGAAATGATAATGATCCGATGTTACCTGAGGCTTGGGCCAGTTGGTCAAGGTCTGGTTCTATCAGTTTAATCCCGAGTCGGATACAGTCACGCTCTTTGATCTGTTTAACTTCATCAAAGATAGGGGTGGCCAAAAATACCTGACCGACATGTTTGTTTATTAGTTTAATAACTGTTCGTTCACATTTGAAAAAATCTATTAAAATATTGGCATCTAAGATTAACAAACCAGGCGTTTTTTTACTCATGGCTTAGTCCCACAAAGCGATTCTTTCCCGCATCGATTCTAGGTCAAGTCTAAGTATCTCCGCGCCCCGACTTAAAGTGATTTTATCTTTCTCTATAGCTTCACGGACAAGTTTTGACAGACGATCTTCCATGAAGCTTGATGGTGATAAAGAATCCGGTTCGCGGGCTCGTAAAATTTCCGGTACGTGTCCAAATTCTTCTGGGGATAATGCTTCAGGTTCATCAGTGAAGTTTAAAGTTTTGCGATATCTTAATTTGTAGGCGGCCTGGAATTTGCCCCATACTACTGACCCATATTTCTCGGCCAGCCTGTACAGAACAGTTTTATAGCTAACTTGGAAGATACGTTTTACCTTAAAAACCCGGTCCAAAAAATATAGGCCGTAAGTGTCTTCCCATTCTGATTCAAAAACTTTTTCGGGCATAAGGAAATAAGAGGCAAAGAAATTCGCTTCTTTCTCCTCATCACTATCCTCCACCACTTTATCGACATCATAAGTATTTATGTGCAGAAGGAGATGTCCGAGTTCGTGAGCAGCACTAAAAATCCAGCGCTCCACGGAAATTCTGTCCCAGACATTTACCACTACGGCCGGACCACCATCTTTTTCGGAAACGGATAAGCCAAAAAAACCATCTGATGCTAGAGTCAGAGGGTATACTTTGATTCCACATGATTCTAATAAACCCGAGATATCTCGGATTGGTTCTTTTTCCCCTAATTTTAGTTCTTGTCTTGCTAACTCTGCCGCCCTCTTTGCTTTGGACAACCCTTTTCTTTTGGATAATTGACCAGGCAAATTTGCCAAGCAGTACGGTTTATTTTGCTTTAACAGGTCCTCAAGCTGATTAAAATCGTCCAACCAACGAGCAACTTCGCACAAAATGTTTTCTCGGCTGTTCATTTTTTTGAGTGCTCTAAACCTTACATTCTTTAAAGTTCGAAGCGGCACAAACAGATCTTGAAGTTTAATCCCCATACCTGCAACAATATTTTGCAGAGTAGATACTTTGGGAGTTGAAGAACCGGTTTCTATGTTTCGGTAGGCCAGTCTCGATATACCCGATCGGTCCGCTACCTCTGATTGACTCAATCCCTGGGCTTCGCGAATCCGGCGGAGATTTGCGCCAATCAAGCTTTTATTCATAAAATTGAAACCTCCTTTCACCTCTATTATATACAAAAAAACAACATTTGTATACAAGTTTATCAAACTTGCCAAAAAAACCTTTTGTGTTATAAATAAATTGCATAAAGTGGTTGCGAAATTAGCTTAAAAATGAATCCGTTTTCAGGAAAACGATATCTATTTTTATTGTAAAAGATATCGCTGGTGGTATAATGGTAATAAGAGGGGGCGATTACATGTCTATTAAAAAAAACATCTGAATCCGGACGAAAAGTTAGAAAGTTATTTCATCTCGAACGGCAAGACACCAAAATAATTGAAACTGTTGCAAAGTAACGCCAAATCTCTGAATCAGAAGTGGTTCGCCAAGCCATTAGAGAATTCGGAATCAGTGAAGGGATTATAAAGGATCCGTTTTCAAAACTTATTGGTTCTGTTAAAGCCGGAAAAGACCAGGCAGCGAATCATGATAAGGCGCTTAATGAATAGAAACTGTGCTTCTACCCGTAACTTAGTCTTTGTTGATACTTCCGCCTGGATAATGAAATGCAAGAAGAAGAATTTCTAATCATTGTCTGGTCAGATAAACATATTGAAAATAAGTCGTTCAGCTACCTTCAGAAATATAATGACCATGACCTATCCTTTGCAGATGCTGTCAGTTTTGCCATTATGGATGAAATGGGCATCAAAGAGGCTTTCACTTTTGACCGCCATTTTGTCATAACCGGATTTTTGCCTTTAAATCCTCTATTATAGGCCAGGCATAATCTCCCTGAAGACAATTCAGGGAGATTTTTTTTCCAAGTTACCTCGAAAAATGTCGTTGTTATATGTTCCCAGAGTTAAAAAGGGGCTCTTTGTTGATTCTGTAATAAGCAATTCCAATAAGGGGATAATTGCCCTGGTTGTGCCGGCAACCTCCAATGAGTTTTACCAGACCCCCGAGGATTTCAGTTTTAATTACTGGATTGGGACATTTCTCAGGCTGGTCAGGTTTATAGGTACTGCTACATCCATTTTTTTACCGGGATTGTACATTGCCGTAATCACTGTAAATCCTGAACTTTTACCACCGTTTTTAGTCCAGGTGATTGCATCCGGGCGTACTCAAATGCCATTTCCGGCAGTAATAGAAGTTTTTGTTACCCTCCTTATCTTTGAAATATTCCGGGAGGCAAGCGTCAGACTGCCGGCCAACATAAACGTGATTTTAGGTATCGGCGGCGGCATTGTCCTGGGTCAGGCTGCTATACAAGCCGGTCTTGTAGGCGGGGTGACAGTGGTTGTGGTTATTTTTACAGCCCTGGCTTCTTTTTCCACAGCCAATCCATCCAAAGAGCAAGCATGGCGGCTGGCCCGGTATTTTCTTTATTTTGCATCGGGAGCCTTTGGTATATTGGGTTTGGCGTCTGCAGGCCTGATAATATTAGCCCATATGGCGGGTCTCAAGTCTTTTGGAATATCTTATCTGGCCCCCTGGGCTCCCCCGTTAACGATAGATGCTGTAGATGCCTTTGGAAGGCTGCCCTGGTGGGCCAGTTACCGCAGGCCTCCCACTTATCGGCCGCAGCAGGAAGACAGGCTGGGAACAACCGAAGGGGAGGATGAGGCTTAGATGTTAAGAGAAAAAACCGGCATTGGCCCCGGTCTGATGTTCTGCTTGGTATTTTCATCTGTTTTCGGGTTTGGAGTCATGAATGCACCTTTGGTTGCCGTCAAATATGGGGGTTCAAATGGCTACTGGGGAGTTATCCTGGCACTTGCCCTGGCTGTCCCGGTGATTGCCGCGACAGTATATGTGGGGAATAAATTCCCGAATAAATCGGTTATCGAATATCTTCCTGCCGTTTTTGGAAAAGTTGTCGGAAAAACTCTTGGTTTTGTTTTCCTGGTTTTTGTATTGGTAATATCAGCGTTTGCAACCAGGCTGATTGGGGAACTTTTCAGTGAGTATTTTCTTCCGCGTACACCGCTGTGGGCTATATTGCTATTGGTAGGGTTGACGGCAGTTTTTGTTGCACATAAAGGTGTGGAGGGTATCTCCAGAGTTGCCGCCTTTATTTTTCCGGTAGCCGTGTTTTTTATCTTCCTGTCAGTTATAATTTCGTTTCAGGGATTTGCATTTGACCGGGTTCAGCCGTTGTTTCTGATAGACGGCCTCAAACTTCCTTATGGCGCTTTACAGATGTTTTACTGTTTTTTCCCAATGGCCACAGTGTTGGCGGTTTATCCCTATCTTACTGAAAAGAACAAGGGGTTTAAAATTGTTTTCACCGCGACATTGCTGGCTGTTGTGCCAATATTTGTCATGGTCTTTTCTGCGGTGGGCATTTACGGTTATAAAGGGGTCCTCCGGTATGGCTGGCCCACACTGCAAATGACTACTAAGGCAAATTTACCATATCTTCTACAGACTTTCGGTATATTTTTTGCTGTTGCCTGGTATTCACAGATTGCCCTCGCGACCTCAGGGCTTTATTATGCAGCTGCACAGGGGTTTTCGGAACTGTTCGGAGCATTGAACTATAAATGGGTGCTGTTTATTGTCTTTCCTCTGATTATGGTATTGACTTTGGCAGTCCCCGGTGTTATTGAATTTCGGGAAATTTTTAGATATATACGCATCGCCGGTTTTGGGATTATTTTTACATTGCCCCTGGTTGTCTGGCTGATAACTCTAATCACAAAGACAGGTGAAACAAGACATGCCTCTTAAGAAATACCTGATTTTAATTTTGCTGGTCTCGATATTTATGCCAGGCTGCTGGGATATAGAAGAGGTGAACAATCGTTCAAGCGTCGGTGTGCTTTTTCTGGATACAGGCAGCCAGCAAAAAGTGAAGCTGGGGGCCGTGTTTCCTGTACCTGGGACCCTGCTTCCACCGGTAGTGGGTATGGAACAACAATTCGAAAAACGTCATATCGTTCTTACCGCCGAAGGGAGTGATATTACAGACGCATGGTCAAATCTCGCTTCTGCCGTTTCGCGGACCATATTCTTTGGCCAGTTGCGGGTAATTATTATATCTGATGAATATGCCCGGATGAATATTGATAATTTCCTTGATTTTACCGGCCGGATGCCTAACATGCCGATGAATATTCCCCTTCTGGTCACCAAGTCAGACCCGGAAAAACTGATGGAAATAAAAAATAATACAAATTTTGTTCCCGGTAACTTTATCGGCCTGTATCTCCAGTCTCCGCGCAAAAAGCCTCTGGCGATGCCGGGAGTTTTGTGGGAGGTTTTCGCTGACCTTGATAATAAAACCTCTGACCCCTTTATGCCCATGATAGAGGAGTACCAGAAAAACTACCGGATAGCGGGGCTGGCAGTTTTTTCAGGCCCACGGATGGTGGGGGAAATAAATATGAAGGAGACGGAAACAGCGGCTCTGATCAGGGATGTGCCCTTTGGCTTCCTTACAGCACCCCTGGGGGACAACGAAGGATTGATTTCATATAGAGATATAAGATCCCGTACAAAGATTATCCCGGAAATTGACAATAAAGGGGTACTGACATTCACGGTCCGGACTGATGTAACAGGGAAGGTTTCAGAACTGAATCCCACAAAAAAAGAGATCACTCTTCAGGAAAAAAAGCAATTTGAAACTAAAACTGCAGAATTAATTAGAAAGGATATCAATGGATTGTTACAGAAACTGCAGCAGCTTAATTCTGACCCGCTTGGATTTGGCGAAAAGTTCAGGGCTGCTTACCCGCTCATCTGGGAGAAAATAAACTGGCATGATGTTTACCCGGCTGCCAGGTTTGAGGTGAAAGCAAACTTTAAAATAGTTCAGACAGGCATGTACAGGTGAATTGGCTAAACCGATGAAATTATTAATAATTTTTCCGGAAAACGATAGAAAGTAGTACAAATATTACTATAGATATAGTACAATATTACTAAAGGTACAGGACAATAGTAACTATCAATAGTTATACTTTGCACACTTCTTTGTACTGCTTTCTCATAATCAACTTAGGACTATATCATTTTGTCTAATTGCTGTGATAACAATAAGATTATGATTTAGTCTTTTTTATTTTGCGAGATTCAAGTGAATTCACCGGAATATGGGGGGCTGCATATGGGGAGAAAAATTGTCAGGGCTTATCACTCTATGACACCGGTCAGGCGATTGATTTGGGTCAGTATGTTAGTATTAGTACTAATAATGACTACGGTTGTAGTAGCTGCTGCCGGGACAATTACTTTTAGCAATTTAACACCACTAAACGGAGCAACTATTGAAAGTCCCAATCTTACCATCTCAGCCTACATCAAAGATTCCACCGATAACCTCAATATTGGCACAATTTCAATGAAGATTGACGGGCAGGCAGTAAGTCCCTCCTTCAAATACAAGGGATACTGGGTAACTGATACCTGCACCGGGCAGCAATACTGGGTTACCCAAACCAATAAAGAGGGAACGGTGCAGTTTAATGCAACGAACCTGGCCCATGGCCAGCATACGGTAGAATTGAGTATTTCCGACAAGAACGGTACTCCGTCAACTGTTACCTGGTCATTCAACGTCAGGACCAGGGCTGAAACCGCCGGTTTCAGTTCCCGGATTCTGGCAGACGGTTCAGTTACCGGGGCCGGGAAACCCCTCATCGAAGTTCTGGCAGCTGTCACGGAGGGGGTTATTTCCGCAGCTGACGTACAGATGTCAGTTGACGGGGAACAGGTTATTCCCGTTATAAATCCCGGCAGCCTGGCAGGTACATACAAAATCAGCTATACACCGGTTAATTTGCTGAATGACGGGAGTCATAACGTAGAACTGGCGGTCAGCAATCCAAGCTTAGGGACAAACAATTCAACGACATGGTCCTTTTCAGTGGACAGGACTCCCCAATTGATCAGCCTTTCACCCCAGGACGGCGCCTCTGTCGGTACTACCGCCCCCAAAATATCAGTAAATGTCAGGGATACTTATGATAACCTGAATAACAATTCGGCCGCCATGAAAATTGACGGTATTCCAGTGACGCCTGTCTTTAGCTACAAAGGTAAGTGGCTGGTGGACACCTGTACGGGAACCAGTTACTATTATGTTCAAAGCTATAAAGAAGGTATCCTGGAGTATCATGCAAATCTTAGCGACGGACCCCATACCGCAGAGATCAGCATAGCGGATGTCAGCGGGAATGTCCTCACCAAACAGTGGTCCTTCAATGTTGCGTCCAAACCGGTCTTCTCAGAAATTACCCCGGCAGACGGAACTCAGACGGGAAGTATCTCAGCCGTATCTGCAAGGGTTACTGATGAATCCGGGATTAATCCCGCGTCCATAGTAATGAAGATTAATAACTCTAACGTAAATTATACTTATGACCCTGCAACCGGAATTATTAAATATGATTTTGACTTTAGCACAGGCAACTATTCGGTTTTCGTGTCGGCTGCAGACACATCAGGAAATGTCGGGACCGCCAAATGGATCTTCACCATGTCCGACACGGCCCCTCTTTTAAAGGCAGTAATGGGCGTTGACGGTAAAACAATTACTGATGGATACCTGAAATTTTCCGCAGAACTGACAGATGTGGTTGATATTGCCCCTGATACGGCAGTAACTCTAAATGGACAGGTAATTCCGGCCAATATCAGGTATGACGGATATATAGATTCCTGTTCGGGAGATTATTTAGTAAGAAGCAAGAAAAAGGTCTATATTAATTATTCGGGCATAATTCCTGACGGTCAGCACACCCTCTCTCTCTCATGGGGTAATGTGTTTGGATACTCTGACAGCAGGACGTGGACAGTAAATGTTGAATCCAAGCCTTCCATCACCAATTGGCAGCCCAAAAACTATATATCAGATACAACATCCCCCATTACGGTAAATGTGAAAGATGTTAACACCGGCATAGACCCTGCTTCGGTGGTAATGAAACTGAATGGGCAGGATGTAAATTTTGATTATGATCCGGTTTCCGGCAGCCTGACATACACTCCTGCCGAAGCCTTACCCAATGAAGCCTACTATAATGTATCAGTCTCAGCACAAGACAATGGAGGCCTGTCCACAAGCTTAAACTGGACGTTCTATATCAGCACCTATCCGGAAATGGCAGACTCCGGCATGGAAAGCTGTTCTGCCTGTCACGAAACGTATCCTAAATCTGCGATACCTTTCCAGAGCCTGCACAAGAATGTATCCTTCTATGGCAGTCACAGTGACAACCGGTGTTATGCCTGCCACAGTTATATTTCATATCCGGCTGAATGCTGGCAGTGTCACGGCGAAGAAGATGGAAGCGGCGGCTGGATAGATGAAGCCCCGCACGGTTCCACTCCCAATATCAAATACCGGCTGCAGAACTATGATACTACCAAGGCTTTCAGGGTACTGGAAAACCGGGAGATGTGGGATTGTGTAATCTGTCATCAACCTAATTCACCTGTTCTTGGCTGGTCCGGGGCCCTGGTTAAACCCACCAGAATTCTCAACAACCATGACATTCCCGAACTTCACAAAACAGCAGAGTCAAGCTGTAATGATTGCCATGCCCTTTCACTCACC
Organism: Firmicutes bacterium HGW-Firmicutes-14; assembly: GCA_002840275.1. Taxonomy (GTDB): domain Bacteria; phylum Bacillota; class Thermincolia; order Thermincolales; family UBA2595; genus W-Firmicutes-14. Next base: position 19,411 of record PHAB01000026.1, on the reverse strand, counting down.
AGGGAACATGCGCGGGAAGGAAGGGTTGACCAAGACGGCGGATCCATTACCTGCAATACCTGCCACAAGAGTACAGATCCAGGCGTTATGGCTGCTATTACAGACAAAAACAAGAACTGCTCGGCCTGCCACGGGATGGCTGACCACGAATCACTTCATACCGGTGACCTTGACAGTAATTGCCAGACCTGCCATGTGAGCGCTTTGTCTCAAGAGCATTTAAACAATCCCAAAACCAATCCTGATAAGGACTATAACTGTGAGACCTGCCATACAAGCTCTGCAGACAATAAGGTAAAACGGACCATTGCTGCCAATAACCTGAATTGTGCAGGCTGTCATACTCAAGGACATAATATATTATTTGTCGACAAAGTGCCGGCTGATATTCCAATTTACAGCGGTTTTGCATGGACCTTACCCATTGAGGCCTCCATTTTTAACGGTGATACTAGTACTCCCGCCGGTTACGAGGCAGGGCAAGTGGTATTTTCCAACAGGAGACATGATATAACCATAGATGAATTATGGAGCTATTATAATGAGCAGTTAACTGCCAACGGCTGGCAGCTCATGTCCGATGCTCCCCAGCCCGGCGCCGCGGTTATTTCAGCCGAATTTGAGAAACAGGCAAGATATGTTACAGTAAAATGCTACAGTACTGAGTTGAGTGACGGAGCCGGACCAACTTCGTATGGTTACAGGACCGAAATTTGGTACAAGTAAAGAGGTTCTAAATAAAAGCGGGAAGCTGATTTAAATCAGCTTCCCGCTGAAACGAATGAGAATGTCCCATATATAGGCTTGTTGATAAATTATTGGGATGATAAAAAGGGAAGGGCATGTTCCAAAAGGGCGAGTCTGTCATCCGTCCGGCCTGCGATCCGCGAAGCGGGAGCAGTTGCCGGCGGAGACGTTGCCGCCCGTTGGAACGTGCCCTTCCCCTTTTAGACTCGTCTTTGCAGTTACCGCAGCCTGATTGGGACAATTCCTCCTGATTTAAAAAGAGGGAGGAGTAATTACCCATACAGCTCTCAGTTCTTCAGAACTTTGATTTTCCCATCGATGGGGCAGTGTACTGTCGAAATACACACTGTCACCCTCATTAAGCACATATTGCTGGGATTCAATTATTAATAACATTGTTCCTTTTAAGATAAAACATGCCTCTTCTCCTTCGTGATATATATCTTCACCACTGGAAGAAAAAGGCGGGGCAACTGTAAGGACAAATTCGATTTTTCTTTTTAAGTCAGGTGACAGCAAAAAGTACTCGGTATTTGATTTTGGCAGAGAAAAAGACTTTCTCATATCTTTTCTCACGATTTGAACATTGAGAGGATTATGGTTGCTTCTTGATTCTGTTGTGGACCCGTTGTTGAACAATTCTCCCAATGATATACCCAGCCCTTTAGCCATAGCAGAGAGTTTTGCTATGGAGGGGTTAATCAGTGCGCGTTCAACCTGGCTAATGTAACTGCTCGTTACACCTGATTGCTGTGCCAGCTCGTCTAAGGTCATCTTCTTTTTTTCTCTCAGTTTCTTTAGTTTTTTACCAATGTCGGTCATGTTTGCCTCCTAGGAAAAGAATGTCTGACGCAATTGCAGTAAAGTTGCAATTTAATTATAAGAAAAAATAAATCATATCCGAAATTAATTATAATTTATTTGGCCCGGGATAATCAAGCCCTTTATTGTGCTTTGCTATTAAAGCATTTAAATTTACCCTCAACCATGGATTTTAGTATTTGAGAAGAAATGAATTTAAGTATAATAAATTTGCTGCCTGCTAATCGGCCGGTTCGATGATGATTTCATCCAAATCATCAGGCACATATACTGTCCCTTTGAAGAATCCTTTTGCTTCGTTTGTGTACAATTGTTTTCTGTCAGACAGGTTATCTTCTTCTGTATGAATCAGGAACAGGTTTTGGACATTCATTTTTTCGGCATTTTCACAGGCTTCCCTGACGGTGGCATGATGTTTTTCATAGGGCAGATACTTATTTCGCTGGGAGTAAAGGCAAAAGGCCTCATGGATCATGTAATCCGAATTCATTCCATATGAATATAAATCATCTTTACATGGTTCATCCCCGAAGAATGAAAGTTTTATCCCATCTGGGAACATGATTGAAAAACCGTACTGTTCCGTACTGGCGCCCCTAATATCAAAAAAAGTAAAACTCCAACCCAGTATATTTTCTTCTTGTCCATGGTCTACCGGCACAAAGACAATTGTATTATCAAAAAAATCCGTATTATTTCCGGGGAGCGCCAGTTTGCATATGGTTCTCAGACTGTCAAGAACCCTGGATGAACCGTAAATATAAAAGTCTTCCCCATAGGTGCCCTTTAATTTTGCCATCGCAATAAAGCGAACAATCCAGACTGCCCCGAGGATATGGTCTGTGTGACTGTGGGAGATAAACATATTGTGTATGCTGTCCAGGCTTATCCTTGCCTTTTTCAGGTTATTAATTATCTGATTACCTCCGCCGGCGTCAACCAGAAAAGTTTCGTCATTTTGGGAAATGGCGAAACACGAATTATAGCATTTAGTTGCCGAGGCATTGCCGGTGCCCAGAAATGTAACTTTTCTCAACTCGCCACCTCCCTTGGCAGGGTAATCGAGGCATATGGTATTACTGAAACAGTACTTACTGAAGTGGAGCGCAGGCTCTGTGTCAACGCTTCTTCAACGGATGGGGCTGTTAAAAACCCCAAACCGGTCGGTATCGACGGATCGAGGCCGGAAACCAGGTATGTTCTCCTTTGCTGAGTAAGTCTGCGGATTTTATATGCCTTATGAATTCCCAGCTGGAAATAAGAAGCAACCTTTTTTTCGAGTTCTGCCAAGGTTGAGCCTCTTCCGGCTTCTTCTTCCAGTTCGGGAGAACCTGCACCGTCAATGCACTCAGATAACAAAATGACAGTTCCCTGCGGATTACACGCCATCAGGGCATTTTCCAGGGCTTTATGGGTCTGGTACAGGTTGATATCCTTTGGATAGCCCCCGCAGCTGGCTATGACCAGGTCGCTTTTTTCCTTTAAAGGCACCCCGAAGACCGAATCTACAATCCGGCAGCCTTCGAGGTGGGTTTTTATGTAATCACCTGATACCAGGGCAATTATTTTGCCATTGTCACTGACAATTTCATTGAGCATGAAATCAGGTTTCAGGAATTCGGACCCTTCAAGCATATCGAGGTGCATTGGGTTTTGGTCAAGGATACCGGGCTGAGAATTAGGGTCAAGCATGAGCCGGTGGTTAAATTCGATGGTGTGGTAGCCGGCAATTCCCGGAACGATACTTTTCCTCCCGCCGGAATACCCGGCGCAATAGTGATAGTTGATGGAACCTATCAATATCACCCTGTCCGCATTTACCGCAATCTTATTTAAATAAACCCTGTTCCCCAAAGAAGTGGTGCCAACATGGACCAGGTTACTTTCATCCCGGCAGTCATGGTTGATAACCCTTACCCGGTTATAAATGTTTTCACCCGCCAGGTCCCGCAGCTCAGCGGCTGATTGGCTTCTATGGGCGCCATTGGCTACAATGATGGTGATATCTTTTTCCACAATCCCTGCTTCTATACAGCAGTCAACTAAATATGGAAGAAAAACATTACTATGGGTTTTTCTCGTTATATCATTAATGATTAAAACCACTTTTTCACCCGGTTTCAGCAGTTTTGGCAAAGGAGTTCCGGCGGCAGGAATGTTGATACTGTCTCTGACAGCTGTTTGCACATCCTCCAAAACAGGTATAACAGCCGGTGCCAGAATTTGGACATCGGAAAAGGAGTCCGGAATATTGACGGTCTTGTCGGATGTCCCATAAGGCAGCGTAATTTTCATGTTATTCTCCTTTAAAATTTTTGACATATCAAATTCAAAATTTAACTAAAGTAAAAACCGGTACTTATAATTCAAGTATAGAAACTTAAGCATAATTAATCAAGGAATTATTTTATAAACACCCAATTTTTTTAAGTATAATTAATAAATAATTGGAAATCAAAACCTCTTGATTTCCCGTTAAAGCCTCAAACTGACCGCTTAAACCTTGATTTAAGCAATTAACAGGAGTCTATTGTAGTATAATGAAAAATTTAGTATAATAAAAACAAAGGGTGAATATTTGACTTTTCTTTATAAAAAGGAAAGGAGCTGCGGGGAATGGCTAAGAAAGGAAAGTACACTTTTATTGACCTAAGCCTATCGATTGAAAACAGCGCTATGGAGGGGTGGCCGCCCAAAATTACGAGATGGGACCACCGTGAAGGTGCCAGGACGCATGGAAAGGGTATCGGGATAAATCCCGATGAATTCCCTGACGGAATGTGCCAGGCATGGGAGGAGATAACTCTGATTACCCATGCAGGAACACATGTCGATGCACCCTGGCATTTTTTTCCTACAAGTGAGGGAAAACCGTCAAAAACAATTGACGTATGCCCCCTTGAGTGGTTTTATGGCCCGGGAGTGGTGTTGGATCTCACTCATCGCAAAGCGGGAGAGTTGATTACCGATGAGGATATTAAAAAGGCTTTGGAAAAAATTAATTACCGGATTTCCCCCGGTGACATTGTCTTGATAATGACAGGCGCCGATAAATTTGCCTATGATGTCAATTATACCAATTCCCACCCCGGTATAGGCCGGGAAGCAACTCTTTACCTGGTAGATCAGGGAGTGAAATTGATAGGGACAGATGGCTATGGTTATGATAAACCTTTTAAAGTTATGGGAGAAGAGTATAAGAAGGGGATAAAGAACGCCCTGTGGCCGGGACATTATGCGGGAAGAGAAAGGGAATACTGCCACATCGAAAGCATGGCCAATCTTGATAAAATACCGGTACCTTTTGGCTTTACCGTGTGCGCTTTTCCTATCCTGATAGATAAGGCCAGCGCAGGATGGTGCAGGGCTGTGGCAATAATTGAGGAAGAGTAATTGAAATTAAGAACTATTATTGGGAGGGAGCCATATGAAAAGAATGGAAGAATTTACTGATAAATATTGGGTAACACCTTATAATTTCCTGGATGAAGTTAGAAAAGACCTGACCCCGCCGGAAAAAGTAAGAGTCCATGATGTGACACTAAGGGAAAGCGAGCAGGCCCCGTTTATAGCCCTTAAACCGGATGAGAAAATTCGTATCGCCAAAGCCTTAAGTAACATGGGTGCAGCCAGTATAGAAATATTTCCGATTATTTCCGAAGAGGACTTTGAAGTAACCAGGGAACTTGTCAGGATGGACCTGGATGCCAAGATTATCTGCCTCTCCAGGTGGAGAAGGGAAGACATTGATAAGGTTCTTGAGACAGGCGCTTATGGGGTGGAAATCGAGGGACCCATCAACCCCTTCTTTGCCAATGCTGTTTTTGGGTACAGTGAGGATGACATAGTTGAAAGATTTACCGATGTGGTTAAATATGCTAAAGACAACGGGCTGTTTACCGTTGCCCTGCCGTGGGATGACTTTAAAACCCCGCTGCCTTTTCTTGAGAGGTTATATAAGAGTGTGGTTGAAATCGGTGGCGCGGACCATGTCGGACTGGCTGACACTTTTGGACATTCCCTGCCCTGGACAACCATGTGGGTGGTTAATCAGATCAAGAAGTGGATCCCCGGTATTCCAATTGAGGTTCACGCCCATAATGACTTTAACCTGGCCACTACGGTAATGATTTCGGCCGTTGCAGCGGGCGCCTCTGTAGTGCATACGGCAGTAAATGCTGCCGGGGAGCGGGCCGGTAATGCAGCCACTGAAGAAGTGGCCGTTGCCCTGGAGTTACTCCTTGGGGTTGATACGGGAATTAAATTAGAAAAACTTTATCCCGTATCCCGCCTGGTAGAAGAACTGACCAAACAGAAGTTAGCCCGGAACAAACCGATTGTAGGCAGTAATGAGTTTACCTACCAATCCGGAATGGTAGTAGATATGCTGACAAAACTTAAAAAAGCCGGACGGGAACATACTTTTATGCCCTTCCAGCCGGAACTTATCGGCAGAGAGCCGGGTTACAACTGCATCCTTGGTAAAGGTGTAGGAAGAACCCTGGTCCAGATGAAAATGTCTGAGATGGGGATGACCGCAACCAGGGAACAGTATGCAGAGATTGCCGGCAGGGTGAAAACTGAATCGATGATCTGGAAAGGGGAGGTTCCCCTGGAGGCTTTTAAAGAAATAATTGAAGATGTGCTTAGCGGCAAATAATTGTTCTGATAGCTTACCGCTGTTTGACTAAATAAAAAAAGAGGTGTGCATATGCTGAGTGAGGGTTGGAAATATCCAGCTGTCCATATCGAACCGCCAAACGAAAGGTATATCAAAATTATCGAATCACCGGAGATTACCGGTTATGAAAATGCTACTATATTGTTCTCCCATATTCCACCCGGGGGAACTACAGGATTACATACCCACCCTGATAATGATGAGATTATGTACTTTGTGGGCAGGGGAGAGGCCATCCTGGACGGCAAGAGGTCTGCCCTGGAAACCGATTCGGTGCTGGTTGCCCAGAGGGGTGTGGAACACCAGTGTATCAATACAAGCAAAACTGAGACACTGAAATTGTTTTGTGTATTTGTCCCGGCCCTTAAGATTTCCGGGCCCCTGGAGAAGCTGGCAGAAGAAACCAAGAAATTCCTCCAGGAAAAATAAATCACTGCACAATAAATCACTGGAGATGGTTCTATTGAATGGACTGAATGAAGGCCTGATCAGCGAACTGGCTTTCAGCCTCCTGCGAAAAGCGGTTATCCAACTGCCGGAAGATGTTAAAAAGGCCCTGCGGGATGCTTTGGCCCAGGAGACAACCAATATCGCCTGTAAACAGATTGAAACCATTTTAACTAACCTGGAAATAGCTGAAGACAAACAAATACCTTTATGCCAGGACACGGGACTGCCGGTTTTTTTGGTCAAAATCGGCAAGGGGATAACTAGTGATTTTGATTTCCCGGGGGCCATTACGCGGGGTGTAATCCGGGCCAGTGAGGAGATCCCCCTCAGGCTGAATACGATTCATCCCTTAACCAAGAAAAATACAGACAATAACACGGGCTGGGGCGTACCGATCATTCACTATGAACTGGATGCAGGTTGTGATTACCTTGAGATTACTGCCATACCCAAAGGTTTCGGGTCAGAGATGAGAACATCCCAGTGCTGGGTCCCCACAAGCCAGGATATCGCTGAAGCAGCTATGAAAGCTGTCCTGGATGTGGTGGAAGACGCTATGGGAGAGCCATGTCCTCCCTTGCTGATAGGCCTGGGAATCGGCGGGACAGGGGAAAGTTCAATGCTGGCCGCCAGGAGAGCTCTGGCCAGGCAGCCTTTTGCGGCGCCTCATCAAGAAAAGTATATCGCCGAACTTGAAACAAGATTACTGGAGGCAGTGAACCGGATAGGTTTGGGTCCCATGGGCTATGGAGGAAAGAACTATGCCTTGGGGGTCAATATAGAAATACGTGGTTCACATACAGCTATTGTTCCAATTTCTATAATGTTCCAGTGCTGGGCTGCCCGGCACGCCACGGCGAGAGTCTATCAAGACGGGAAGGTTGAAATGGAATAAGGGGAGGATACAAAATGACCGAAATCCACCTGGCCTTTCCGTACCGGGAAAAGGCGGTAAGGAAGTTAAGAATCGGAGATGTTGTATATATTACCGGTGAAATTCATACCATGCGCGACATGGGTTACCGGAGGGCCTTAGACCTGTTGTCACAGGGCGCCCGGCTGCCGGCAGATCTGAAAGAAGGCGCTCTTTGGCACTGCGGCCCGGTGGTGGCCGTGAATGACGGGAAATGGCAGATGGTTTCTGCCGGTTCTACCACCAGTTCAAGGTTTACTGACCTGGCAGCAGCCCTGACGGAACAGTTAAATATCCGTATTACATTGGGCAAGGGGACCATGGGCCCTGCTGCGGCAAAAGCCATAGCCAAGACCGGTTCCTGTTACCTGTCGACCACAGGCGGCTGTGCCGCCCTTTATACACAGCAGATCCGGCAGGTTATTGCCGCCAACTGGCTGGACCTGGGTTACCCGGAGGCTTTATGGAGCCTGGATGTGGCAGATTTTGGGCCCCTGATGGTGGGAATTGACAGCCAGGGGAATATTCTTTATGACGGGATAAGAAAAAACATCAAAACAGGCCTGGAGGAGGCGTACACCCTTTGCGGAGTGTCCAAAAACAAGTCATATACCTTCTGGCCCAAACGGGTACCTGCGGGGGCTCCATGTAATATAGGCGGACCTGATAATACTGATGAACCAGGCAGTGGTTATGAGGCTGCAGGGAAAAAGTAAAAGGTGATAATATGGGGAAAAAGTTTATGGTAAAATTTTATTCATATCTGAGGGAAAAATACTCTAGCCACAGCGGTGGTGAAGAAGTTATTATTATTGATAACGATGGAGATTACACAATAGAAGACCTTAAAAAACAATATGATTTTATTCCGGGAGAAATAGGGTGTGTTATTCTCAACAAACAGATGGCCGAGGATGATGCGATTATCCAGGACGGTAACCTGGTCGAAATATTTCCCTTTTTTGGCGGAGGGTAAGGGAGGGCATATTGATGAACTCCGGTAAAGGCTGCAACGGAAAAGGCTATAACGGTCAATACCTTATTGTGGACCTTGCACAGAAAGAATCACATATTCTTAAGCTTGAGGATTCCTTTTACCGTCAGTTTGGAGGTGGAGCAGGGGCAGCCATTAAACTGCTGCTGGATGGAATGGATCCGGCGGCGGACCCCCTGGGGCCTGATAATATGCTGGTTTTTTCCTGTGGCTTGTTAACCGGGACAGGCAGCCCGTGTTCACCCCGTTATGTTATATGTGCCAAATCCCCCCTGACCGGGGGTATGGCAAAATCCGAGGCCGGCGGCTGGTGGGGCCCGGCGCTGAAATCGGCCGGTTTTGACGGCATCGTGGTTAAAGGACGGGCTGAGCATCCGGTTTACCTCTGGATTAAAGACGGCCGGGCAGAGATAAGGGATGCCGGCCATCTCTGGGGCAGAGTGACCGGAGAGGTCCAGCAGATTTTACCCGGGGAACTGGGTGACCCCAGGGCCAGAATACTGCAGATCGGCCCTGCCGGTGAGAACCTGGTCAGGTATGCCTGTATCTGTAATGAACTCTCTCATTTTAACGGCCGCGGCGGCCTGGGTGCCGTCATGGGGGCAAAGAACCTGAAAGCTGTGGCGGTCTCCGGTGCAAGGCAGGTTGAGGTTTTTGACCGGGAAAAAGTTCGGGAAGCAGCCAGGTGGGCAGCCCGTGAATTTAAAAACCACCCCCTGAGCTGGGGTTTGCATCGAACCGGTACTGCTATTGGGATGGAGGCGTTCAATGCGGCAGGAAGCTTACCAACCAACAATTGGCATTTGGCGGCATTTGAACAGGCCAATGACATCGGCTCTGAAAAGTTAGAAGAAGAAGTTGTAGTGAGCAAAGGTGGCTGCCATGGATGCCCTATCCGCTGCAAAAGGATAGTTGAGGGCAAAGCGGCAGGGCTTGAAACAGACAGGATTTACGGCGGGCCCGAATATGAATCCCTGGCCGCCCTGGGTTCCAACTGCGGGATTGGCAGCCTGCATCTCCTGGTCAAGGCCAATGAACTGTGCAACAAGTATACCCTGGACACAATTTCCACAGGTATGACCATCTCTTTTGCCATGGACTGCTTTGAAAGAGGAATAATTAATGAAGCCGATACAGGCGGGTTATGTCTGAACTTTGGCAATGAGGACGTAATTCTGCCTTTAATAGAACAGATTGCTTTCAGACGAGGCTTTGGCGGCATTCTTGCCGAAGGAAGCGCCACGGCCGCATCAGTATTTGGCGGCGGGGCGGAAGAATGTTTACTGGAAGTGAAAGGGCAGGAATTACCCCTCCATGACCCGAGAACAAAAACGGGTGTCGGTCTGCAGTACGCGGTAAGTCCTTTCGGGGCTGACCACTGGTTTGCCCAGCATGACACCCTTTTTACCAAGGCTGATGCACCCGGATTCATCGGGGCCGCTCCCCTGGGAATGGCGGAACCGGTACCGGCCACAGATTTAAGCCTCAAAAAAGTCCGGTTGATTTACTATACCAGTTTGCTGACCAGTATCTATGACTGTCTTGGTATCTGTGTTTTCGGAGCGGTTTCCAGGGGGCTCCTGCCCCTTCCTTTAATCATTGATATAGTCAATGGCGCTACAGGCTGGAATACTAATTTGTGGGAACTGATGAAAGTAGGAGAACGGGCTGTCAATATGGCCCGGGTTTTTAACCGGCGTGCCGGTTTAACCCGCAGGGATGACCGGCTGCCCAGCCGCTTCTTCACTCCGCTGAAGGGCGGTCCCCTGGACGGGACTTCCGCATTGGTACCGGCTGAATTTGAAAAGGCGCTGGACCTTTATTATCAAATGTCGGGCTGCGACTTAAATTCCGGAGCACCGTCCGATGCCAAACTAAGTGAATTGGACCTGGGGTGGCTGACAGAAAAGAATAATGCAGGGGAGTGATTTTCTTGGACATAGCCTATCTTGGTGAAATATCCCGTGACCGGCTGGATTTAGGCGGAGGGAAGGGCGCAAGTCTCAGTGAAATGGTCAGGGCCGGTTTGCCGGTCCCGCCCGGGTTTGTGGTCTGCGCCGGGGCATTTACCAGGGCCATGTCGGCAACCGGTATTTCTGACCAAATTGCTGTAGTTTTAGATAAGGTAGATTATGAAAATAATGATTCCTTAAATAAGGTATCAGGTGAAATCAAGGAATTAATTCGCAGCAAACCACTTCCACCTTCCCTTGTTCAGGAAATTGAATCTGCCTACGAAAAAATCTCCGGAGAAAATCCTGTCCCTGTCGCCGTGAGGTCAAGCGCAACCTGTGAAGACCTAAGTGAAGCCAGTTTTGCCGGGCAGCAGGAAACTTTTCTTTACGTTTTAGGTAAAGAAGATGTTCATAAATACATAAGGGAGTGCTGGGCTTCCCTATACAATGCCAGGGCCATATTTTACCGGAAGCAAAAGGGTTTTGATGAAGCCCAAATCAGTATTGCTGTAGTTATACAAAAAATGGTTAATTCTGAGAGGGCCGGAGTGCTTTTTACGGTTAACCCGGTAACTAAGGATACCGAAAGTATGGTAATCGAGGGTACCTGGGGTCTGGGGGAAGCAGTAGTATCCGGTTTTATTACCCCTGATTTCTACCTGATTGACAAAACTAGCGGAGACACACAGTATGTACAGGTATCAAAAAAAGACATGATGATTGTCCCTAATGCAGCACAAAAGGGGACCGTGAAGAAAGAAGTTCCGGTGGAAAAGAGGGAAAAGCAGGTTTTAGCTGATTCCGAAATCCTCCAATTAGTTGGCTTGGGTAAGAAGCTGGAAGAATACATGGGCTGCCCCCAGGATATAGAATGGGCCATAGAAGCAGGTAAAGTATACCTGCTGCAGAGCAGGGCGATTACCACACTTTAATCAAACATAAGGGGATGATCTGAATGTCTGTTAAGGGAGGATATGCGGGGCAGGTATTGGAAATCGACCTGACTGAACGAGCAGTTAATCGTAAAAAACTTTCCCCGGAACTGATCAACGGATATATGGGAGGGCGTGGTTTTACTTCCCGCCTGCAATATGACCTGATACCTCCAAAGGCAGACCCGCTCAGCCCTGAAAACGTCCTCATTATAGCCACCGGACCTTTAACGGGAACCATGGCTCCGGCTTCCAGCAGGTTTGTTGTGGGGGCCAAGTCACCGTTAACAGGTATTCTGGGTGATGCTAATTGCGGCGGGCACTGGGGACCGGAATTGAAGCATGCGGGATATGATTTACTGATTATCCGGGGCCGGGCCCCCAGAAGTGTGTATTTATGGATAGATGATGACAGGGTGGAAATAAGGGATGCATCCCATTTATGGGGTAAGACCACCGGGGAAACTGAAAAACTGATCCGGCAGGACGTGGGTGATGACAGTATACGGGTAGCCTCTATCGGCCCTGCGGGAGAAAACCTGGTCCGGTTTGCCGGAATCGTGGCTGATTATGACCACCTGGCGGCCAGAACCGGGATGGGCACGGTTATGGGTTCAAAGAATCTCAAAGCCATCGCCGTTCGCGGAACCCGGGGCATAGAAGTGGCTGACCTGAGTGGGTTTAAGGAGGCGGTTGAACAGATCTGGGAGCTGTTGACCTCTGATGAACAGACGGCCCGGGTTTTACCTCAATACGGGACTACGTCATTGGTGGACCTTCATAATTCCCTGGGGGGGATGTCAACCAGGAACTGGCAGACCGGTTATTTTGACCAGGTCAGCAAAATCAACAGTGATGCTTTAAGAGACAATTATCTTTTAAATACTGTGGGCTGCTTTTGCTGCCCCTGCCGCTGTGACCGGTATTGTGTAGTTGATAAGGGAGAATTTAAAGGTACGCGCGTCGGCGGTCCGGAGTATTATACCCTGGTTGCCATGGGGAGTAAGTGCGGAAATGACAACCTGGCCTCCATTCTTAAGGCCAATGAACTGTGCAATAACTATGGGCTTGACGTGGGCACCACAGGCGGAGTTATTGCCTTTGCCATGGAGTGTTTTGAGAAGGGCCTGTTAACAATCAGGGACACGGGAGGCCTGGATTTAAGCTGGGGAAACTACCACGCGATTTTACAACTTATTGAAATGATTGCCTACCGGCAGGGTTTCGGCAATACCCTGGCCCTGGGTTTCGGGGAAGCGGTAAAAGAGATTGGGCCGGAATCCGGAAACTATGCTATCCAGATCAAGGGTATGGACCCTCCGACCTTTGACCCCCGCGCCCTGAAGGTTTATAACTTCCGTTACGCAGTGGCCAGCAGGGGAGCCGACCATTTACGCATTTCCGCTCACGGTGCCTATGAACTGGAGGTCAGCGAACCGGCCCAGGCTACACAAAAATTAAAATTCTGGCAGGATATAGTTTGCATTCCTGATATAGCCGGAGTATGTAAATTCCCTTATACTTTCTATTCCCAATCAGCCGATGTGACCATGAAAAAGGCTCTGCAGCTTGTACCTCTTCTTATTGAATCAGCTGCGGGGGTGAAAATGGACAGTGGTATGATCATGGATATTGCCAAACGGGTGGCTTTAACCGAACGGGCTTTTAACAACCGCCTTGGTTTAACCGCTGAACAGGATTATCTGCCAGAGCGTTTTCTAAAAGATGAACTGCCGTCGGGAAGAGCTAAAGGACAGAAATATGACGTTTTCGACACAATGAAAGCCGGGTATTATGCGGCCTGCGGCTGGGATCAGGAGACTGGGGTGCCCAAACGGGAAACTATGGAACAGGCAGGATTGCATGATATAGCAGAGGATTTGGAAAAGCACGATATAATCATCAAATAACTGTCCCACACACTGATTGGTGAAAGGAGGAGGTATCGTTGAATCTCCGGGTAAATACTGCCATGTGTTCGGGGTGCAGGGCTTGTGAAAGCGCCTGTTCCCTAAAAAGATTTGGTCAAATCAATCCCAGAAAAGCGTCACTGCGTGTTAGAGAATCGGAAGATTCAGGGATGTATCTGGTAAAAATCTGCACGAGGTGTGGAAAATGTGCGGAGGCATGTCCCACAGGGGCTATTACCAAGTCATCAAACGGGGCTTATGAAATAGATGCGGATCTTTGTAATTGTTGTAAGCTTTGTGTGCAATCGTGTCCTGAGGGGGTTGTGTTTGTCCACAGGGATCTGGATACTCCGGCTATCTGTAACCTGTGTGGTGAATGTGTAAAGTACTGCAGTGCACAGGCACTTTATATTAAGGACAGGAATGAATAAAAAGAAAGGATGTGGTAACAGTTATTCGGGGAACCAAAATAAGGGGAGGTATGTAAATGAGCGAAACGGTTTTTGGTTCAAAAGTGTTAAAAACGTATTTTGGTGATGACCGCTTTCCCGTGGAATGGGCAAATGAGGATGAAAAGAAGTTTCACTGGTTTTATGATGATTTACACTGCCCCAACCCCGTTTCACCAATGTTTGAAACCCTAACCCCGTGGTGGGGGGAAACCTGTGAATACATGTACCGCCGGTTTTGGGCGCCCTTTGGCAAAGAGTGGCTGGGGAAAGTAACAAACCGGTATATTTACACAGCCATCAAACCGCGGGAGCCGGAAGAATTACCGGCAACAGGGCAGTACTACGGACGGATAATGCCTGTATATGCGCGGAACTTCCTTAAGTGGTGGAATGACCGGCTCTTGCCGGAAATAAAGAAAAACTATGAGTATATGGACAATTTTGATTATGCAAACGCCACATTTGAAGAACTGATGATTCTTTTGGAAGACTATATCGATATTTACATCAGGCATTTTAAACTTCACTGGATTTTAAACCTGGCCCAGTTTCAGTCCACTATTGAGTTTAGGGTAGCTTACCACCAGGCATTTGGGCAAATTGACGAAGAAGAGATCGGCCGGATTTTGGTTTCAGTTGATGATAAAAACTGGGATTCTATCAGGGGTATAACTGATTTGCGGGATTATGTCAAGGGCAGCCCTCAGGTAAGCAGGATTTTTGAAGAAGAGGAAGAGGTTGTTTACATTTACGAGAGGCTGAAAAAATCGGCCGAGGCAGCAGAATTCATGCAAAAACTTGATGAATACGTAAAAGAATTTGGATACAAAACCATATATCCTCATGAATACCTGTTTGAAACCTGGCTGGAAAACCCTATACCGGTAATAGAATTAATCAAGACCTACCTGGAAACAGAATATGATGTGGAAAAAGAAGTTCAAAAAACCAAAAAGGGCATGGAAGATTCGATTAAGGCCATGTTCGACCGGTTGCAGGACGACGAAAAGAAAAAGGCGCTGCAACAGGCTCTTGACCTGGCTATGCCCATGCAGCCCCTGACTCCTAACCACCATTTCTGGATTGACCAGGGCTGTCATGCCAGGGGCAGGATACTGTTAATGAAAATCGGCGAACTCCTGGTAAAAATGGGATTGTTAGACCGGCCGGATGATATCATTTACTTGCAGTACAATGAATTAAGAACCCTGTTTGCTTCACCTGACCTGTTAGACGCCAAACAGACAGTGGCCAGAAGAAGGAAAGAGAATGAGGACGCCGATAAAATATCACCTCCCGACTGGATTGGCACTGTTACCCAATGGTCGAATTACGAAGAACCATATAAGGGGCTTTGGGGATTCCCGGAAAAGGCTGAGAGAGACCAATTCAAACTGGAACAAAAAGAATTCAGGGGAATTCCCGGTTCTCCGGGATCAGTGGAAGGGACAGCGGTTCTTGTCAAATCCCCCAATGAATTTGACAAGATAAAGCCCGGTGATATCCTGGTGTGCCGGATGACCAGTCCGGCGTGGATTACCGTTTTCCCCAAGATCCGCGGTCTGGTGACAGACGCCGGTGGAATGCTGTCTCACCCGGCAATTGTATCAAGGGAATTTGGTATACCTGCAGTAATCGGTACAGGCATTTCAACACAGGTCATTAAGAATGGGCAGCATATCCGGGTGAACGGAAGCAAGGGGATTGTTGAGATACTGGATTAAGGAGGAGGGCGGGTTCCCGCCCTCATTGCCTTTTGGAAAGGAATGGCCTTATGAGAGAAATAAGAATATTGTCACCCACAGCCATACTGGGCTATGGTTTTCCGGAAGAGTCTTTTCGGGAGGGGTTGAAACGCCGGCCTGATGTGATCGCTGTTGACGCCGGTTCTACTGACCCGGGGCCTTATTACCTGGGTGCCGGGGTTTCTTTTACTGACCGGGAGGCTGTTCTAAGGGATCTGCGTTTGATCATAAGAGCCGGCAGGGAATTGAATATCCCTGTTCTGATTGGATCAGCCGGCGGCTCAGGGGCGGAACCCCATTTAATGTGGAATCTGGATATAATCAGGGAAATCGCCGAAAAGGAAAACCTGAGCTTCAAACTGGCCGTAATCCACGCTGAAATTCATAAACAAATTGTGCTTGACGCCCTTAATTCAGACAGGACCAGAGAACTTCCCTGTGGGCTGCCACTGTGCCGTGAAGATGTTACCGGCAGTACTCATATAGTAGGCCAGATGGGTACAGAGCCTTTTATTAAAGCCCTGGAAATGGGTGCCGATGTAGTACTGGCCGGAAGGGCATATGACCCGGCGGTTTTTGCGGCGGTGCCGATAATGATGGGTTTTGATGCGGGACTGGCTTTACATATGGGGAAAATCCTTGAATGTGCAGCTATTGCCGCAACCCCGGGGAGCGGCAGTGACTGTATGATAGGATATTTGCATGAAGACTGTTTTCTATTGGAACCGCTGAATACTGTTAGAAGCTGTACAGTCACTTCTGTGGCTGCCCATACCTTGTATGAAAAAAGCAATCCGTACCTGCTTCCGGGACCGGGAACACTCATAGATCTCCGGAACACGGTTTTCAGCCAGTACAATCCAACCATGGTCAGGGTGTCAGGGAGCCGGATGATCCCGGCGCCTGTCTACACCATAAAACTGGAGGGAGCCCAAAAAGCCGGATACAGAACAGTTTCAATTGCGGGAGCCAGGGACCCTGTCTTCATTAATCAGGTTGAAAACATAATTGAAGGTGTCAGGGCGCGGGTCAAAGACAATTTTGCGGGCATTCCGGCAGAAAGATACAGGCTGCTCTTTCACATCTATGGGAAAAACGGGGTGATGGAAGAGTTGGAACCTCAGAAAAATATCACTTCCCATGAACTTGGCATAATTATCGAGGCTGTTGCTGATTCCCAGGAACTGGCCAACACTGTCTGCAGTTTTGCCAGGTCAACTATGCTGCATTACGGTTACCGGGGCCGGATCTCGACCGCCGGTAACCTTGCATTTCCCTATTCACCTTCAGATTTTAAAGCCGGTGAAGTATATAGATTTAGTTTAAATCATCTTATCACAGTTGAAGACCCATGCTCTCTTTTCCCGATAGAATTAACGGATATAAAGGAGGGGCAGGGATGGAAGTAAAACTGACGGATATTGCGAGTGTCATACGAAGCAAAAATGCCGGGCCATATGAATTGACCTTAGATATCATATTCAATGACCGGGAATGGTACGACAAAGTAAGGAGGGCCCAGGTAATATCCCGCCGGTTAATCAGTGAGCTATATAGAATTCCGGACCACCATATACTGGATATAATCGAATTTGAACCGGCTGCCGCTATAAAAATTACTGTTAGAAGGCCAATGATAAGTGGAGATATAGGAGACAGTGATGTTTACGGAGCCCAGCAGCATGCTCCCTTGCTGGGAATTAAATTTAAACTCCCGGAGTGAAAAGAATGACTAAAAACAAAGTGCAGTACGGTATAGTTTTAATTATTGCGGGAGCCCATCTGGTAAATGATGCTTATTCGAATTTTCTTCCCCAGTATCTGCCGTTTTTAATTTCTAATACAGGAATCAGTTTTGCCAAGGCAGGCTTTCTTGTTTCGGTATTCACCTTTTCATCATCGATTATGCAGCCATTACTGGGCTATATTATTGATAAACAAGGTAAAAACTGGTTTGTTAGTCTGGGGACTTTCTGGATGACCGTTTTTCTAAGCCTGATAGGTCTAACAGATAACTACCTGGCTCTGGTACTTTTAGCAGCGTTATCAGGGATGGGAATTGCTGTTTTTCATCCCCAGGCATCTTTTCTCACCAGTGAAGCAAGCGGGGAGCGCAAAGGGCTGATGATGAGCATTTTTATGGCTACCGGGAATCTGGGATTTGCCCTGAGTCCCGTTATTTTTGTCCCCATGCTGAACATCACAGGTTCGGCGGGTACTCTCTACCTGCTTATTCCGGGGATTTTGGTTTCATTGGTTTTGTTAAAAACTGTCGGAAAGGCAGAAATCGTTAAACAGGAAACACCTGTCATAAAAAAATCTCTTTTAAAAACACTAATTGGTTCAGGGAAAGAAATGATAAAATTGGTCGCTGTAATTGTAATACGTACCGCGGCTTATTTTGGGTTGATAGTTTTGCTGCCGAATTATTTTAAGGCGGCTGGGCTTTCGGTTATAACTGCAAGTTATTTAGTGTTTTACATGTTGTTCGCCGGTGTGCTGGGCAGCCTGCTTGGAGGCTGGATTTCGGACTGGGCAGGGAAAAAGCCTGTCACAGTAATATCATTGTTCCTATCATCTTTTACTTATTTCGGGTTCTTTTATACGGAAGGAATAATCAGCTATATATTGCTTGCCTGTGCGGGCGGTTTATTGTGGGGTTCCTTTTCCGTTACTGTGGTTATGGCCCAGGAACTTATTCCTGATAATAAGGCATTGGCCGGAGGAATCAGTATGGGACTTGCCATCGGTGTGGGAGGACTGGTTGTCTCCCTGGTGGGACTGTTTGCAGATGTTTATGGGCTTACAGCGGCAGTAAAACTGCTTTTTGTGTTTCCTGCTTTAGCGGGGACAGTGGCTTTATCAATGCAAAAGAAATTTTAATAAAACATGGTAATCGACATGAAAAGACATTCTTTCCCAAAATATCGGAAGGAGAAAGTGTTATGATAATAGAATTATCGTTTCCTGAAAAAAAACATTGGAGTGAGTCGAATTGAATTTGTTATAAATGATGGGCGGCATAAAAAGTGGGGAGCACTTAACGTATATAAATTATGGAACACCCAAAAGAATCGACTATTTTAGTGCTTTCATTGCCGTTGGTCTTGAGAGAAAAGAGAAATGTGTATATTGGTTTGAAGAGACCTCAGAAAAAGAAATTATCGATAGCCTGGAAAAATGCAATATTGACGCAAATGAGTGCATTGAGAGCGGGAAACTGGTTGTTTCACCCGCAACAGATTTTTACGCGAAAGTGCCGTAAAGCCCCTGGCTTCAGCTATGGGGATATAAGGCACAACCTATTGAAAAACTCAATGTTTTTCAATAGGTTTAACTTGCTTTTATTTAATGATGATTGGTAGTAAAATACAAATATGGATATTAAATTTAGGTCAAACAAAAATGTTGTATACTCTTGTAAGTATCAAGCAATACATCGAAAGCCAAAAAACTTCGCAAAGGAGGTGAAAAATTGCAAATAACCGTAAAAATCAAACTTCAGCCAACTAAAGAACAGGCTGACCACCTTAAAACAATAACAGCAGAGTATATTTGTCTGGTGAATCAAATCGTTGTTAACTACGTTGAGGCGGATATGAATCTCAAATATTCAAGCAAAGATGTGAACGCAAACCTTCCCAGCGCTGTTAAAAACCAGGCAATTCAAGATGCAAAAAGCGTTTTTGCCAGGTATAAAAAAGCTGTTCATACAAATGGCAAATTAAAGCCCGAAGACCAAAAGCAAATTAAAGTGCCTGTTCTCAAAAAACCCGTAGCCATTTGGAACAATCAAAACTACTCTCTCAA
>PHAB01000025.1 GCA_002840275.1 Firmicutes bacterium HGW-Firmicutes-14 | reverse complement strand
GAACACGGAAGTTAAGCCTCTCAGCGCTGATGGTACTTGGACCGCAGGGTCCCGGGAGAGTAGGTCGTTGCCGGATCTAATATGAAAAACACCTGGTGAAAACCAGGTGTTTTTCGTATTTGTGGCCAGCACTCCCGGAATCCGGAGGTCTGCCATCAGCGGCCACGGCAGATCGAAGGGTGCTGGGAGGTTAACCTCAAAACCGGGACTAATGTTACAAAGTAAAAAGCGTACCGATAGCTACGACAATAATTAATACTAATTTAATAAAGAAAAAGAAGGAAACATATAAAAAAATGTCGAAAAAACGTCAGAACATAAGGAAATGAACGGGGTGAAAGCGGATGAGCCTTAAAGCGATGGTAAGAATCATTAGCGGAACAGTATTGGCTGTAATATTAGCCGGAGCCGCGGTTTATTTTGCCGTCATTGAATTGGGTAAGAGTACCGGGGAAATGAAAGCATTGTCACACCAAAGGGAAGCAATAACTGATTTGCAGATAAACTTTTCTGAAGTTGTAATGCCGGGAAATGATTACCTTATAACCGGCAGTGCTGAGGAGAAAGAACTTTATAAGCAGTTGGATAAAAGGGTAGAGGAAGGTATAGAGAAAGTAAAACATGCTTCTGTGAAAGATTTGGAAAAGGCCCTGATAAACAAAATTGATGAGGAGTACGATGAGGTCAGGAAATCAGAACAGGATATCCTGTCCTTGCAGAATCCTGTTGGGAATCCTGCCGGAGCAGAACTGATGGAAAAAATGGATGGAGCCGCATCGGCATTGTCCGAGGACCTTAATCAGCTAATAGAAATAATAAGAGAGAAAGAAAACGGTGTAATTAAGGCATCAGAGACAAAACAGAAGATGGTGGGTTTAATAATCATTTTGGCAACTGTGGTGACTGCGGCATTAAGCTTAATCGGTTCCCGGCTGATTAATAAGTCTATTATAAAGCCTCTTGTTGCACTGAAAGACAGCGCTGATAATATTGCTGCCGGTGATCTGACAATGACAGTGGACATAAAGACTAAAGGTGAAATGGGTCTGCTGGTGGATGCTTTTAATAATATGGTACATAACTTAAGGACCCTGGTTTCCGGTCTGACTGATGCTTCACACAATGTCAGCCTCACCAGCCGGAACCTATCGGACAATTCCGGTGAAGCGGCCAGGGTCACAGAACAGGTTTCCAATGCGATCATGGAAGTAGCCAGGGGTGCTTCGGAACAGACTGCCTTTGTTTCAGATACCAAGGAAACAGTTATTCAGGTTAACCAATCCATAGACCAGATTGCCACAGGGGCTGGGGAACAAGCTGGGAACATTACTGCCACGGCCGACATGGTTACCCAAATGGCTGCTTCTATCGAGGAAGTGGCATCCGGCGCCCAGACCGTTTCCCGTTCGGCTGAAAAGACTAAAGGAGCTGCGGAAAAAGGTGGTAAGGCAGTCGAAATGACTATTCAGGGTATGGATGGCATAAAAAACAAGGTCTTTGAAACAGCCGGTAAAATCCGTGAATTGGGTGACCATTCCCAGCAAATCGGTGAAATAATACAGGTAATAGATGACATAGCTGAACAGACCAACCTGCTCGCACTGAATGCGGCTATCGAGGCTGCAAGGGCGGGAGAACATGGCAAAGGGTTTGCCGTTGTGGCTGATGAAGTCAGGAAACTTGCCGAAAGAAGCAGTAAGGCTACCAAGGAAATAGCTGAATTAATAACCAATATACAGAAAGTTACATCTGAAGCCGTAACTGCTATGGAACAGGGTACTGCAGAGGTAGAACAGGGGGCTAGGCTTGCCTTTGATGCCGGAAATGCTCTTAATGAAATACTTCAAAACGCGGATGAAACCTACCGCCAGGTGCAGAATATCTCTGCTGCTGCAGAGCAGATTTCTGCCGGCAGCCAGGAAGTTGTCAAGGCAATGGACAGTGTAAGTGCTATAACTCAGGAGAATGCTGCTGCTACCCAGCAATTAACTGCATCCAGCGACCTGGTGAATGCGGCAATGGACAACATCTCTGCCGTAACAGAGGAGACTTCCGCCGCAGCCCAGGAGGTTTCAGCCTCAACGGAACAGATGACTTCATCGATTGAGGAAATTTCCGCGGCATCCCGGAGGCTGGCAGAAATGGCGGAAAACCTTAACCAAATGGTTGACAGGTTTAAACTGTAGGAGTGTATTTATTAATGACAGGCCCGTCTTCTCAGGTTCACAAACCATAGGATAAAAATCACCGGGACAATACACAATAATGGTAGGCTGTGTTTTTAGCGGAAAGGGGTGTTACTTTGTCTGCCATACAAGCCGGAATATTGGTCAGGGAAATCAAAGCACATGAAACTGATGTGGTAAGAAAACTGGTTGGTATAGAAAAACAGGCCTTTGGAAATGGCGGCCTCCACAATGAGTGGTTGTTTCTCCCGGTCCTCCGTTACGGAAAGGTCCTTGCCGCTGAGACGGGAGGTGAATTTATTGGCTCCGCCCAGTTTATCAGGACATGGACCGGGGACGGTACCGCTTATTTTTATGGGATATCACTACTACCGGAATACAGGGGCCGGGGGCTTGGTACTGAATTCCTTGAAAGGTCTTTCTCAATCCTGAAGGATGAAGGGATCATCAGATTAATACTTAGTGTAAGCCCTGACAACAGGGGGGCCGTGTATCTTTACAGGGAAAAATTAGGCTTTTGGGAAAAAGAATATGTTAAAGATGAATACGGACCCGGGGAAGACAGGTTAATAATGGAGAGGGAATTATGACTGTAAATCCACGGCTACTTATTGATCCCAATAAGGTCAGTGTAAATACGCAGACAATTGTGGAAATGTGCGCCAAACACGGGATTGAAGTTATAGGGGTTACCAAGGCAGTTTGCGGCGATCCCAGGGTGGCGCTGGCCATGTTAAAGGGCGGTGTGCGGGGGTTGGCAGATGCAAGGATTCAGAACATTAAAAGACTGCGGTCCGCCGGAATCAAAGCGCCTGTAATGCTGCTTAGAAGCCCCATGCTCTCAGAGATAGAAGATGTTGTGATATACAGTGATGTAAGCCTGAATTCCGAACCGGAAGTCTTGGGCAGATTGTCGGAATGTGCCCTTGAACAGGGCGCGGAGCACCCGGTAATATTAATGATTGATGTTGGTGAAATAAGGGAGGGAATACTTCCGGCTAACATATTCAGAGTCGGTGAATTTGTAAGGGGCTTAAAAGGAATCAGGGTCGTGGGGATTGGGACAAACCTCGCATGCTACAGCGGGGTGAAACCCACCAGGGAAAATATGAACCTGCTGCTGGCCACCGGGAAGGAACTCCAAGAGATTCTGGGTTACAGGCTAAAGGTTTATTCGGGGGGGAACAGCAGCGGATTGAAACTTATCCAGTCCGGGTCCCTGCCGGCAGGTATAAACCAGTTTAGGATAGGAGAATCAATATTGCTGGGCCGGTATATTTTTGACAGTTCTCCAATCAAAGGGACACACCAGGATGCCTTTACTTTTATTGCTGAATTAATCGAATTAAAAGAAAAACCGTCACAACCCCTTGGGGAAATGGGTTCAAATACTTTTGGGGACCGGCCGGAGCAGGAGAAACTGCAGATACATTTCCGGGGTATAGCCGCTTTTGGCAGGCAGGATGTGCCTCCGGAAGCGGTTTATCCGGTTAACTGGCTCAACGGCAATAATACAGAAAAAAGAAAATGGCCGGGAATTAAGGTGATAGGCGCTACCAGTGACCATACAATGCTGGATTTCGGAGCAAGTGCCGGTGATTTCGGTGTGGGCTCTGAACTGGAATTCGGTTTAGAGTATCCGGGGCTGCTGGCGGTAATGACATCAGATTATGTTAATAAGGAATATGTGGCCGGAGGGAAATCCTATGAACAGAATTGACATTATAGGTGTACCCGTGGATTTGGGGGCAAACAGGAGAGGGACTGATATGGGACCCAGTGCCATGCGTTATGCCGGCCTGAGAAAGGCGCTCCTGGATATGGGCCTGGAGGTTACGGACCACGGGAATATTGAGGTCCCTGTTCCGGAGAGTATTAAGGTGGCTAATCCTCATTTTCTCTTTTTGGAGGAAATATTAGAGGTCTGTGAGGAGCTGGGTGACAGGGTATTTGAAGTATTGGAACGGGGCGGTTTCCCTCTTGTCCTGGGAGGTGACCATAGTATTGCCATAGGAACTCTGGCGGGGGTCTGCAGGTCTGCCGGAGACCCGGGCCTTATTTGGTTTGATACCCATGGAGACTTCAATACATTTGAAACAAGTGAAACAGGAAACATCCACGGTATGTCCCTGGCAGCAGTGACCGGAAGGGGCCACCCGGACCTCGTGCAATTGGGTGGAAGGGCCCCCAAGGTCAGGGAGGAAAAAACCGTCCTGATCGGTGTCAGGGACCTGGACAATAAGGAAAAATCAATGCTGGGAGAATCGAAAATAACCGTGTTCAGCATGAAAAAAATCGATGAGTTGGGAATGGCCAGGGTGATAAAGGAAGCTCTTCTTAAGGCCGGTGGCGGAGGCGGCATCCATGTAAGTTTTGACCTGGACGTAATAGATCCGGCCATTGCCTCAGGTGTGGGGACACCGGTAACCGGCGGGCTTAGCTACAGGGAAGCACACCTGGCCCTGGAACTGATTGCTGAGACAAAAATGCTCAGGTCATTGGAGGTTTGTGAAGTGAATCCCATAGTTGATATAGGGGGGAACCGTACGGCAAGACTGGCGGTGGAACTGGTTACATCTGCCCTTGGGAAAAGGATATTTTATTGAAAATTTTACTTGTATAAGAAATATTACTACATAATTCGGTAAAATATTTCCTTTTTTTAAAGGGAAAAGTCGAATTTTCACGAACATAGAATATAGAGAATGAAAAACATACCAATTAGCATGTTAAATATTAATTGGTATGAGTCCGTGTGATTAGTAAGAGACCTGATTTGTTAAGGTCTTTTTTCTTACTCAAGGGAGGTGGATTCCAATGGACAGCCTCTAAGTGAGATATTACAAATTTATTAACATTTAATAAAATTGATATTAATAACTTTATTAAGAAGTGGAAAAATACCGATAAACTAAAGGAAAAACACGGAGGTATAGGCAGGAAAATGAAATAGATAACAAGGGGGAGTATGGATGAGATTAAAACTGGGGCAGAAAATAATATCTGGGTATTTCTTAATTATTGCTTTTTTAGTCCTGGTAGGATATTTTGGCATTAAAGGGATGAACGCAATTGAATATGAATACGGGGAGGTCAACACCCACAGGACTATAAGTACTCATATATGGGAACTGTCCAATAATTATAACGGCCAGTTTGCCCATGCCCTGTTGTATATACAGAAACAGGATCAGGCTGCAATTGATGAGTTCAACGAACTGGAGGCAGAAACTGAAGAAGTTCTGGCAGAAACACGCAAGCTGGATTTAAGTAATGAGGAAAAGGAAAAACTGGAACGTATAGCCGCTTTGGATGAGGAGTTCTGTGGGGAAATCAGGCAAGTCTTTCAGCTGGTAAGCGCCGGTAACATGGCGGCGGCCCAGGCATCTATGAAAGAAATTGAAGAGGACATTGACCAGATAGATGTGATTATCCATGAATGGGACGGCACAAATGACAAAAGCGTCGAAGAACATATTGCCATGGCAGAAGAGGGCAGCCATTCGGCAATGAGGAACAATTATGTGGTGATGGCAGTTGCTGCCATTTTTGGCATTTTGGCAGGTTTGCTGATCAGCAGGAGTATCTCAAAACCTGTGATGAACCTTGCCGCCGCAGCGGGTCAAATAGCCAAAGGTGACCTGAGTGTTTCGATACCGGATGTCAGGACAAAGGATGAGGTACAAACACTTAACGAGGCCTTTAGGACAATGCTCAGTAACTTGAGAGAATTAATTTCCAAGGTAAATGATTCCGCTCAGAATGTTGCTGCGACAAGTGAGGAATTATCCACCAATTCGGATGAGGCTGCAAAGGCAACCCAGCAGGTAGCCAATGCAATCCAGGAGGTGGCCAGGGGGGCATCCCAGCAGACCTCGTTTGTTACGGGTACGATGGATACCGTGGGTCAGGTGAACAGTGCCATAGGCCAAATCGCATCTGGGGCACAGGAACAGGCAAACAACATAACTTCAACTGCCGATATGGTTACCCAGATGGCAGCTTCCATTGAGGAAGTGGCATCCGGCGCCCAGACAGTTACTCAATCGGCAGAAAAGACCAAAGTGGCTGCAGATAAGGGTGAACAGTCAGTTGAACAAACAATTAAAGGAATGGAAGGAATAAAGGGTAAAGTATTTGAATCTGCAAACAAGATTAGGGAACTGGGAGAGCATTCTCAGCAGATAGGTGAAATCATCCAGGTGATTGATGATATCGCCGAACAGACGAACCTGCTTGCCTTGAACGCGGCCATCGAAGCAGCCAGGGCCGGGGAACACGGTAAGGGTTTTGCAGTAGTGGCTGATGAGGTGCGGAAACTGGCAGAACGCAGCGGAAAGGCAACAAAGGAAATAGCAGAACTTATTACAAATATCCAGAAGTTAACTGCCGAAGCGGTAACTGCCATGGAACAGGGCACGGGGGAAGTGGAACAGGGTGTTTGGCTGGCCCATGATGCTGGCAATGCCCTTAAAGAGATACTTCGGAATGTTGAAGAGACATACCGGCAGGTCCAAAACATTTCAGCTGCGGCAGAAGAGATTTCTGCCAGCAGTCAGGAAGTTGTTAAAGCGGTCGATAATGTCAGTTCCATTACCGAAGAAAATACCGCTGCCACAGAGCAGCTGACAGCCGCCAGCAGCCAGGTTGGTGCTGCAATGGAGAGTATTTCATCCGTCACTGAGGAAACCTCTGCGGCAGCACAGGAAGTATCTGCTTCCACAGAGGAAATGACTGCTTCAATTGAAGAGATTTCATCGGCGTCTCAGACCCTGGCGGCAATGGCAGAAGAACTGCGGGAAATGGTTGCCAGGTTCAGGCTTTAAGGAGGTGGTGATATGGATGAGAAACAGACCAGGCCGGCAGCAGAAGAAAAACGCGATATACAGCATATTGAGGGAGACAGGCAGTTTGTGGTTTTTATCCTTGGCAAGGAAATATATGGAATCAATATCAGCCGTGTAAGAGAAATTATCCCCTTACAGGAACTGACCGCTATACCCAGGGCGGCAGAATATGTCATGGGAGTAATAAACCTTCGGGGTACAGTGGTCCCAGTCTATGACCTGGCTGGAAAACTGGGGATAGAAAGTTCCGGCCGGGGAAGGTCGACACGAATAGTGGTACTGGAAGTGCGGAATTTTGTAGTTGGGATAATAGTAGATATGGTTTCTGAAGTGCTTAGGATACCGGCAGAAATAATTGAAGCCCCCTCTTCTGTGATAACCCACAATCTGAATGAACAGTTTATTGAAGGCATAGCTAATTGTTCGGACCGGTTGATCATATTACTTAACCTGGATAATTCCCTGGTTGCCGGGGAAATTGAATCTATAGCTTAATATATCAACGAAATAAACATAGGATACCGAAAGGACCGTTCTCGGTTAATAAACTGAGAACGGTCCTTTTCAGTGATCCTAAACGTTAAGGTGATGTTAATACCCTCCAAAACAAAACCCAGTTATTGAAAGGACATAGGAAAATATATTGTTTTTAAGTAAAAAGAAGGAAAATGTAGGAATTTGTCGAAGAAGTGGGGGACTAAACTACTATAAATGTAGTACTAACTAAATAAGTACTAAGGAAAGCAGAAATAAAAAATCTCTAATTGCCGGCGGAACGGCTTTAAATGAAAAGGAAAACAAAATGAAAGGGGTGGCGTTAATGACGGGGTTCTTGTGAAGGTGATAACATTCATTAGGTGACAGCTGTGTGGGTAAAGGCCTGCCGGGCTTTTAAAGTGTTTGCGTTGGGAGGGGTAATATGAAATTGACAATTGGAAAGAAAATGTTTTTCAGTTTTACTTTAATACTGCTTTTAATTATTATTACGGGAATTGCCTCGTATTATACGGTACAGGCTATTAATAAAAAGACGGCAAATGAACGGGAAGACCTGCAATTGAGGTATTTCTTCGCTGAAAAAGTCACCGACCACCTGGAATGGGTTAATGCCATGTATGACACAATTTACCTTGGCAAGGAATTTACAAAACAGCTTGACCCCAAAGAGTGTGGTTTCGGGAAATGGTATTACAG
This sequence comes from Firmicutes bacterium HGW-Firmicutes-14, assembly GCA_002840275.1. GTDB lineage: Bacteria > Bacillota > Thermincolia > Thermincolales > UBA2595 > W-Firmicutes-14. The sequence continues at coordinate 26,424 of PHAB01000025.1, read as the reverse complement.
CTTCGTGACTGACGATTCCGAGTTAACAGGAATACTCACCACGATAGAAGAACCACATAACAACTTACATAAATCAGCCGAGCTTATCCAGGCTGAACTGGTAAAAGGCAATAAACCTGAAGCCGAGCGGATATTCAGGGAGCAGACCATCAGTTACCTAACCTTTATCCGGGCCCAGTTCACTAACATGGGTGAGTATCTGGCAGCTAATGAGGAAAAAGCCCGCCAGGAGGCCGCAGCCCAGCAGAGAACCGGGCTTATCATAATATTGGCGGTTGTCGTAATCTCGTTGGCGCTGGGGTTCATTTTAGCTATCGTTCTCACCAGGTCAGTGACACGCCCGGTTAATTTGTTAACAGGGCATATGTCAAAGGTTGCAGATGGAAACCTGACAACCCAGAGGATTGATATTTCCAGCCAAGATGAAATAGGAATGATGGCAGATGCGTTCAACAAGATGATCCAGAACCTGAGGAACATGATATACCAGATAAGTTCAACCAGTTCGGCAGTGCTGACCAACAGTAAACAACTGTCGGACAATGCTGAAAAATCTTCCACAGGGACCCAGCAGGTGGCTGAGGCTATCCAGGGGATTGCCAGGGGTTCTACGGAACAGAGCCAGTTTGTCAACAGCTCCATCGAGACAGTGGGTCAGGTCAACAGTGCAATAGAACAGATCGCATCAGGCGCCCAGGAGCAGGTGAACAACATTACCACTACTGCCGACATGGTCAACCAGATGGCAGCCTCCATAGAAGAAGTGGCATCCAGCGCCCAGACAGTATCTCAGTCTGCGGAAAAGACCAGGGAAGTGGCGGATAAGGGAGAAAAAGCAGTTGAACTTACCGTCAACGGCATGGATGGCATCAGGGATAAGGTCTTTGAAACCGCCAGCAAGATTAAGGAATTGGGTGAACATTCCCAGCAGATCGGTGAAATCATCCAGGTGATTGACGATATCGCTGAACAGACGAACCTCCTTGCCTTGAACGCTGCTATCGAGGCAGCCAGGGCAGGGGAACACGGTAAAGGTTTTGCTGTGGTTGCAGATGAGGTCCGCAAATTGGCTGAACGGAGCAGTAAGGCGACTAAGGAAATCGCCGAACTGATTACCAACATCCAGAAATTAACCGCCGGAGCCGTTAAAGCCATGGAAGAAGGTACCGGCGAAGTAGAACAGGGAGTATCCCTGGCTGTTGATGCCGGTAAGGCTTTAAAAGAAATTCTGGACACTGTCGAAGAGACATACCGTCAGGTTCAAAACATATCTGCTGCTGCCGAGGAGATTTCTGCCAGCAGCCAGGAGGTTGTCAAGGCCATTGACAATGTGAGTGCGATTACCGAACAGAATACAGCTGCCACAGAACAACTGACAGCGGCCAGCGCCCAGGTTGCGGCGGCTATGGAGAGCATTTCTTCGGTCACTGAACAGAGTTCTGCCGCTGCCGAAGAAGTATCAGCGTCAACGGAAGAGATGAGCGCGTCAATTGAAGAGATTTCAGTATCTGCTCAAAACCTGGCAGATACAGCGGATAACCTCAGTGAGCTGGTTGGAAAGTTTATGCTGAGGGAAATCAGGGAGAATTGCTGGGATGTAATGAACTGTGCAATGGAATTCCGCAGTAAGTGCCCCGGATATAATGCGCAAGAGAAGAGATGCTGGCTAATTGAAGGGACCTGGTGCGGTGGAGTCAAGCAGGGGGATGCTAAATCCAAGCGGCACCGCTGCATGAACTGTAAAGCATTCAAGATTATGACCGCCGGGTAAGGAGTTGCTATGATGAAGAAAAAAATCACTGACCCAGCACTGGCCGAAGAATTAAACGGGGCTGATTCAGGGCCGGAGAATGACGACAAGCAGTTTGTGGTATTTCAGCTTGGGGGAGAAACGTACGGTATAGAAATCAGCCGTGTCAGGGAGATAATCGTTATGCAGGAATTGACCACATTGCCGAGGACTGCAGAGTATGTCAAAGGTATAATCAATCTTCGGGGAACGGTAATTCCGGTATATGACCTGGCGGGGAAGTTCGGACTCGATTCCTCAGCAGCAACTAAATCAACGCGCATTATGGTTGTAGAAGTGAAGGGATATACCGTGGGGATGATTGTCGATATGGTTTCAGAAGTTGTAAGAATTCCCCCGGAAGTGATCGAACCCCCGTCATCTTTAATGACTAACGGGCTAAATGAACAATTCATCGAGGGCATAGCCAATTATTCGGACCGGTTGATAATAATCCTTAACCTCGGGAACACCCTGGCAGCCGACATAAGTTTTGCGTGCTAAAGATCCTTTACTTTTTGGGCCGGGAATGTACCCTCCTGAGATATGTACCAAACCATGAACCTGATGCTATCCCGAGAAAAAGTGCTGAGGTCATAATAAGCGCTTTGGTAGCAATGGTCACAATTAATCACCTCAAATGAATGAAATAATGAACTCAACTAAGGGGTATTTTCCCCGCTGCAGGCACTGAATATTATTCTTCGGGCTGTTTTTTAACCTGTTCCCGGACAGGTTAGGGCAGCCCAAAATTTTTTTTGTACCAGAAACCTAAATGTTCATAAAATGTTCACAATTTCACCCTACATTTATCACATAGGGGCGGTATACTGGGCTTATAAGCAAAAAATAAAATTTAGAGGAGGGAAAAACTAATGAAGAAAAAGTTACTGGTAGCCCTGAGTGTCATCCTGGTGCTGGCCTTTGCGATACCTGCATTTGCTGCAGTCACCGATGCGCAGAAAACAGAGATCCTGGACATTCACAAACAAATGCTGGAATTGCGCAAGAAGCTGGTTGATAAGTATGTTGAAGCCGGTGAACTGACAGCTGATGAAGGTAAAGCCATCAAGGACCGTGTCGATGAAATGGAAAAATACCGTGATGAAAACGGCATTCTTCCCGGACCGGGCATGATGGGAGGCGGCGGCAGGGGCTGCGGCGGTTATGGCGCTAATGCCGGATACGGCGGCAGTGGAGCCGGGGCAGGCTTCGGTGGCCCAATGATGAGGGGCGGCTGGGGAGCAGCCCAGGGACAGAGCATTTAATTAAAAGAAGCCTATGGACATAAAAGAAAACAACCGGCAGTGCAGTCTGCCGGTTGTTTATTTAACCACTTAACGAGTTACAAAAAACCTTCAATTCCTTGCTTATATCCTTGTCTACCAGATATTTCGGGCCTTGTTTCACCTTATACCCATTGCCGTATATTTCGCTGAATAATCTTGGCTCATTTGAATAACCGTTATATATAGAATATGTACCCAGAGCTATCAGAAGGGCAATGATAATAGCCCACAGGTAATTTTTTATCATAAATCATTCCTCCCTTCATTAGTAATGACGACCGGAAGGCAAAAAAGTTCCGGTTTTTTGTTCAGTAAATTAAAGGAAGTACGTCTATCCGGACAGAAATAGCAATATGTTTGCATAAAAGCGTTCGAACTGAGGTGATTTCCCATTTACGATATTATCATTGTGGGTGCCGGGTTTTCAGGTTTGGCTCTGGCTATGCGGGTTCCGCCGTCTTTGAAAGTACTCATACTGGAACAGAAAAGCCAGGTTGATGCCGGGGCCAATACAACCGGTTTGATTACGGTTGCTACCAGGGGCATCCTTTCAGATTTAACAGATGTGAGAAGCTATATTACTAACCGGATAGAGGATATATGTGTACTTGCTCCTGATTGGTCGAGCCATTTCTTCTCCGGGACAGATTTCCCCTGGATATTTTCGACGGATACACCGGGGCTGCTTGGCTCCATGGCCGGAAAACTCGGCCCCAATGTGACCCTTAAAACAGGGGCCAGGGTAGAGACCTGGGACAGGGAAACCGGAGAAATACATCCAATCATAGTCCGGTTCAAAGAAGGAGATAACTCGGCAGTCTCAGTACGCTGCCGCCTCCTGGTGGGGGCTGATGGAACTAAATCCGTCGTGGCTGCGGGAAGTCCTGACCTGTCAAAAAACACTAAAATACTGTTTGCATATGAGAAGGTATTTGCCGGTGAACCGTTGTTTGGAGAAAAGCCGGACCGCACAGTCTATCATCTATGGTTTGGGAGTTTTTCCCTGGGTTACGGCGGATGGATAGCCCCAAACTTTGTCAGCGGGAAAAAGGTGTTCCGGATAGGTTACGCCACATATGATTCCAATATTAAGCAGGAGAACAAACTTGATAATATGATAAACCTGCTGAGATGGAAGGAATATATAAGGTTATATGAAGAAAAACCCCTTATCAAATATGGCGGGTATTTTCCGGTGGGAGGGGTGCTGCCGAATACGGTTTCAGATGATGTTATCCTCATCGGGGATGCGGCAGGGTATTGCGGGGCGTTTTCCGCAGATGGGATAAAGGGAGCCCTGGTATCAGGGATAACAGCTGCGAAACTGATTCCCGACCATCTTGACGGAGACAGCCAGGCCCTGAAGCAAATACATAACCTGATGGAAGCGGAAGCCGAAATGATTAGTTATTTCAGCCGGCAGGTCCGTTACAGGTTTTTGTGGAACAGGATGAAATCCAATGCTACTTTTACGTCCCTGTTTAAATTGTGTGAGAGGGAAAAAGATGACTTCCTGAACCAGTTCTGTGATGCCAAGGATATGAGAAAAAGCCTCCTGTGGGTTTTGTTCAAATTCAGGCATATGCCTGCCCTGGCCCGGCTGGCGGGGAATATTCTGTTAGATACCCTGACCGGGAGAAAATAATTACGAACCAAAAGGGTAATGGGGGGTTAACCTGTTTGATTATCAGAGAAACCGGCATATATGATGCCGCGGGAGTTGCCAGGGTCCATGCGCAGCCAAGACTTTTTACGGAGGTGCAGTAAATGTTCAAAAAGCTTTTGCCCGCAAAATTATAAAAAAAAACGCAACTTCCCCCGAATGTATATTTTGGGGAGAATAATCCGAATAATAACTGATAGAAAGGAGGTATTTTTATGAGGAAATTGCTGGTTATAGCCGGATTGGTCCTTATCCTGTCAGCCCTTGTTTTTTCAGGCTGTAATTTATTGGGCGGGGAAAAAGAGCCTGAACCTAAAGGGCCGGGTACCGTCCAGGAAGACGGCGGTAAAGACAAAAAGGACTATTATATCGGGCAGGATGCCCCGGTGGAAGGCATTAAGGACTGGACTGAGAGATATCGCCCTTATGAAGGGGTTTTCCTGCAAAAACTGGACGGGTACCGCACGGTGCTGGTCAGTATGGGAGAGAAGTTCAGCCCGGGATATGATGTGAAAGTGGACGAGGTGGCCAAAAAGGACGGGAACTGGGTCGTAGAAGTTTCCTTTACTAAACCTGCAGAAGAAGATTATTCCGGGGCTTCTGTTTTCCCGTATGAAACAGTAAGCATAATTGATGATGACAGCCCGGTTGAGGTGTATGAAACAGGTAAAGACAATAACCAGGCCGTAAAACTTGAGGTTATTGAAATACCTGAAGGCATGAAACTTGGGGCCAGTAAAAGCTTCATTGTGTTTTTACCCCGCGAAGGTGAAAAGATTGCCAACCCCGTGACTGTCCGCGGAAAGGCCCGGGTATTTGAAGCCACTTTCCGCATTACTGTTGAAGACGGGCATAACCAACTGGCCAGGGAGTTTATGACAGCATCCGAAGGAGCCCCTGGTTGGGGGGAATTTGAAGTTGATCTTTCGTACGAGCAGCCTACCAATCCGGCCGGACATATCATATTTTCATATGAAAATATGGAGAACGGGGAATTGATTGAAGAATTGGCCTTGCCGGTCAAATTCTAACCGGTGGTTAGCCATCAGAAGAGGATTTTCAACTGAAAATCAGTCAACACAAGTTCAGCCCACTGTATTGACAGGGGCTGAATTTATGACTATAATATGACTAAGTGGTCACGTGACTCCATAGTCACATAATTAACCCATTAGATGACTAACAAATCACAGGCCGTTGATTTGACTGGGAGTGAAGCACAGTGGTAAAACCGACTTTTCTGAACCTGCCTGAAGACAAGAGACAACGAATAATCGATGTGGCCGTTGAAGAGTTTGCCGGTAAGCCGTATAGTAAGGCATCACTGTCCAATATTGTATCCCGGGCAGGGATTGCCAAGGGGAGTATGTACCAGTATTTTGAGGATAAAAAGGACCTGTATAGTTATCTCCTGGATATGGCTGTCGAGGAAAAGATGGCTTACATTAAGGAAGGTATGGAACCGGCCGGGGATTTTTTTGCATCCCTGGAGCAGGCTGTTTATGCCAGTACCCGGTTCAGCCTGGATCACCCCAAACTGGGGCAGGTTCTGGCCAACGCCATGGACCCTATGGGAGAAGAGGTTCTGCAGGAATTCTTTTCCCAGTCGAAGCAGACGGCGATGGATTGGTTTGAAAACATGATTGTCCTGGGACAGCAGGAAGGAACAGTGCGCCGTGGCTTCAACACCCGGCTCATGGCCCATCTGCTGTATTCCACAATAGGTTTTGGGCTGATGGAATATTTTTTGGAAGCCCAAAATGTTAATATGCATGAGTTTATCACTAATCCCCAACTGGCAAAGGGGTTTACCGAGGATGCTATAAGGGATACGGTCAGAGAAATAATGGATTTTGTCCGCGGCGGCCTGGAAGCAAAGGGATGGGGTAAATAACCGGGAAAAAGACGGAGCAGATAATAAAGGAGCAGATAATAATGGAAACTGTTATCCTGACCAGAAACCTGCATAAGACATTTTATACCGGCGAAGTACCGGTCCATGCCCTGAAAGGGGTAGACCTGGAAGTTGCTGAAGGGGAGTTTATTGTGATTCTTGGTCCCAGCGGCTCCGGCAAGAGTACTTTGCTTAATATCCTGGGGGGTATGGACAGCCCCACCGAAGGGGAATTCGTATTCAGAGGGACCCCCCTGCAGAATATGACTAAACGGGAACTTACCATGTTTAGAAGGGAGGCAGTAGGTTTCATATTCCAGTTTTATAACCTGATGCCTAACCTTACCGCATATGAAAACGTGCTTTTGGCCACTGAAATTACCGACAATCCCCTTTCAGCCGATATGGTTTTGAGTGAAATAGGCCTGGCCGACAGGAAGGAACATTTCCCTGCCCAGCTTTCCGGAGGCCAGCAGCAGAGGGTGGCTATTGCCAGGGCAATTGCCAAAAACCCCGATGTCCTTCTCTGTGATGAGCCGACCGGCGCCCTCGATTATGAAACCGGGAAACAGGTTCTGAATTACCTTCAAAATATTAACCGGGAGATGAACAAGACCCTGATAGTTATAACCCATAATGCTGCTATCGGAGGCATGGCTGACCGGGTTGTCTATATCAGGGATGGAAGGATAGACAAGGTGGAGAAGAACGAAAATCCGGTTACCGCCGATGAGGTGAGCTGGTAATGTTAAAACGTAAACTATTGAGGGACATCAGGGAAAACTATGGGGCGTACATTGCCTGTATCAGTGTAATAGTCATAGGGCTGATGATGTATGTCTCCCTGGCCCTGACCCTGGAGAGCCTGACCGAACGGCAGGACGAGTACTACAGTGAATATAGGTTTGCCGAGGGGTTTGCCCAGATTGTCAGGGGCCCTTACGGATTGGTGGAAGATGTAGGCGGGGTTGAAGGGATCGACAGGGTTATCGGAAGGATAGTACAGGATGTCATGGTGAATAAGCAGGCAGGAGAGGCAAATACCGTCCTGCGGCTGGTGACCTTTGAAGAGAAACAGGACCTCAACCGGTTCAGGCTGGAGGAGGGTTCCATACCTTCCGGAGAAGGCCGGGAAATACTGGTGTCACCGGCTTTTTTACAGGCCAATGGTTATAGTGTAGGAGACAGCATACCCCTCATTATCCGGGGCCGGGAAGTAAAATTCACCATAACAGGCACCGCTGTCACTCCTGAGTATGTGTACGAGATTCCCAGCGGGCAGACCCTGACTCCTGACCCTACCGTCTTCGGTGTGGCTTTTGTGCCATATTCTGTGGCCGCCCCTCTCCTGGGAATGGATGGTTCAATTAATGATATCGCCTTTACCCTGGAAGGCGGTACTGAATTCAATTCTGTTAAAAGGCCTGTCAGCCGGATACTGGAACACTATGGGCTGACCCGGATTTATCCCCGCAAAGACCAGTTGAGCCATTCCATGCTTTCCCAGGAAATCGTCGGCCTGGAAGGGTCGGTAAATACCACACCGGTTATTTTCCTGTTGGTGGCTGCGGGTATCCTGTATATAATGCTGCGCAGGATGGTTGAACAACAGAGAGGCCAGATAGGCATCCTCAAGGCCTTTGGCTTTACCGATTGGGAAATCCTCAGTCACTACCTGGGTTATGCATTCATTATCGGCTTCCTGGGCGGGCTGCTGGGGGGACTCGGAGGGACATGGCTGTCCTTCTATTTCGCCCAGATGTACCAGCAATTTTTTAACATACCTGACCTGACCGGAAGGATTTCTGTGGGATACCTTTTGACCGGCACGATACTGTCACTGCTTTTCAGCCTTTTCGCCGGATACCAGGGGGGTAAGGGAGTACTGAAACTCAGCCCTGCGGAGGCCATGCGGCCCCCTGCCCCCAAATTGGGGAAAAAGACCCTGGTGGAGAGGATCAGTGTTATCTGGCAGGCCCTGAACACCCAGGGTAAGATGGCAGTCCGGAACGTGTTCCGGAGCAAACAGAGGAGCCTTATGGCTGTGTTTGGGATATCCAGTGCGTTTGCTATTATGATAGCATCCGGCGCCTCCTATGATGCGGTTTACTACCTGATAGACTTCCAGTATGAAAAGGTTGAACGCTATGATATTAAAATCGGCCTGCAGAATTACGTCGACAGGATAGAAGGGGTTTCTGCCACCCGAAACATCGAAGGGGTAAAGGAGGCGGAACCTATTCTGGAAATGCCGGTCACCCTGACCAACGGGTGGAGGGAAAAAGATATGGTTATTACCGGCCTCCCCCGGCAGGCTTCCCTGTACCACCTGGTAAATGACCGGGGTGAAGCGGTCAGCCTGCCGTCAGGCGGGCTGGTCATATCTGAGCAGCTGGCCAAAACGATGGATATCTCGCAGGGGGATATCGTAACCATCAAGCCGTTTTTGGGTGACCGGCGGGAACGGCAGGTGCAGGTGAGAAAACTGGTCCCCCAATACGTCGGTTTGGGTGCGTATATGGAAATTGACGCTCTCAGTGAAATTATGCAGGCAGCTCCCGCAGCTTCATCCATCCTGGTAACGGTAGATTCTGACCGGGCAGAGGAAGTGAGAAGAGTACTCAACCAGGGTCAGAACATTACCGCCATCCATGATAAAAACAAAATGAAAGAACAGTTTGAAGAGCTTATGGAGTCTTCACAGGCCCAGCAGTTCATAGTGCTATTCTTTTCCTTCGTAATGGGTTTTGCTATTGTTTATAATGTAAATATCATTTCCCTCTCAGAGCGGGAACGGGAGATGGCAACCCTGATGGTCATGGGTATGACAGAAGGAGAGATAGCGCGGATACTTATATTTGAGCAGGGCCTTCTTGGCGGAGCGGCAGTTACGCTTGGGATACCAATGGGCTATGGCATGCTGTGGGCAATAATCAATGCGATTGACAGTGAAATTTATAATATGCCGCTGATACTGGAGCCGGGCAGTATTCTCATTGCCCTCGCCGGGACTGCTGCATTTCTGGTGGCTGCTCAGTGGAAGACAACGGAAAGGATTGCGAAACTGTCAATGCTCGATGTGCTGAAAGAACAGGATTGATATTCTGAGGAAACAGGTTGATATCCCAAGGTAGCAGGAAGAAAAATGAGTATATCTAGGGGGAGAACAGAATGACCAAATGGAAGAAGCGGGCCATTATAGGTGCAGGTATCCTGGTGGTGGTTATATTAATTGCCGTATCAGCGTTCAAGGGTCTGGATGTGGCTACGGCCGAAGCTGCGAAAGGCACGGTTACCGCTACTGTGGTCGAAAAAGGCACCCTGGTAAGCAAGGATGCCGTGGACATTTTCAGTGAAGTTCAGGGGACGGTCAGGGAGATACATGTTGATGTCGGGGATTCCGTAGAGAAAAGCGCCCTTCTGGCCGTGATTGATGTAAAAGACCTGGATGCCCAGATAGCCCAGCTGGAAGGGGAGCTGAAATCAGTAAAAGGCCTGCAGGAGAGCGCCTTGTCCCAAACCGGTCAGAACCAGGTGATCCAGCAGCAGCTGGCCCTGGAAGAAACAAAGATAAATTATGACCTGGCCAGGGATGATTATGAGAGGCACCTGGAGCTTTATAACGAAGGGGCCGTTACTAAGACCCAGTTGGATAGTTCCAGGGCTGCTATGGAGAATGCACAAAAGGCTGTCGAACAGGCTGAAACAGCGCTGAATGCGGCAAAAAGGCAAAGCCAGGGCAGCAGTCTCCAGTATCAGGGCCAGATAGAGAGCATCACTGCCCGCCTTGAACACCTCAGAGGTCAAAAGGAAAAAGCCCGCATTACCAGTGACCGTGATGGCCTGGTGTTTGCCAAAAAAGTGAAAGAAGGGGATTATGTCACTTCCGGGGCCATTCTGTTTACTGTTGGGACAACAGATCTGCTGGAGATTGAAACCTATGTCAGCAGTAAAGATATCGTCAACGTCAAAAACGGAGATGAGGTCAGGGTTGTCCTGAAAATGCCGGGTGAAGACATAGAACTGACCGGGGAAATTGCCAGGGTTGCCCCTGCGGCGGAAGAGAAGATGTCTTCCCTGGGGATACTTGAAGATAAAGTCAAGGTAATAATCAGGATGCCAAAGCGTCCTGAGGGGATAAACCTGACCCCTGGCACAACGGTGGATGTAACGGTTACCACCCAGGAAAAACGCGGCGTCCTGGCTGTGCCCAAAGAGGCGGTGTTCAGTGACAAAGGTGAAAAATTTGTCTGGGTTGTCCGGAAGGGTTCTGCTGTCACAGCCCGGGTTAAGACAGGCATTGAAGGAGATGACCTGATTGAAATCAAAAACGGCCTTGCCCAGGGGGATGAAGTGCTCCTAAATCCCCATGACAAAGAACTTAAGGAAGGTATCAGGGTGAAATAATTCAGAATGATATCGTTTGCGGTTCATATATTTTAGATATAAGGAAAGGAGTGGGACAATGCCGGCAAAAAAAAATCTGTTTGGCAGAAAAACCTTTGCGCTCTTATTAATATTCATGATTTTTATCACAACGGGCTGTTCCGGCGGCAAATCCGGAAAAACGACTGCCGGCACCGGGGAAATGGCGGTCAAAATCGCCGTCATTAACGGACCTACGGGGTTAAGTATGATTAAAATGATTGAAGAAACACCGTCTTTTGGAGAAGGTATTAAGTCTGAATATATCCTTAAGGAAAACCCCGAACTTGTGAGGCCGCTGCTGTTGCAGCATGAAGCGGATATAGCCACGGTACCGACAAACCTTGCTTCAATATTATATAATAAGAAGACAGGATACAGGGTTGCGGCTGTGAGCCTGTGGGGGACGCTTTACCTGGTGGGAAATGACAGCAGGATAAAGGAATGGAAAGACCTGAAGGGCAGGGATATTTACCTGATGGCAAAAGGGATGACTCCTGATATTTCCTTTAGGTATATGCTCAGACAGAATGGTATTGACCCTGAAAAGGATACCAGGCTGAACTATACATTTCCCATGCCTGCTGATCTGGCAAATGCTGCCGCAGCCGGAAGGGCTGACCTGGCAGTTCTGTCTGAACCTATGGTATCAGCTTTGCTGGCCCAAAACAGGGATGTGAAAATTATCATGGACCTGAATAAAGAGTGGAACAGCCTGACCGGTGTGCCCATGCCCCAGACCAGTGTTATTGTCAGGACCGATTTTACCGATTCATATCCTGATGTGGTGGAAGCATTTCTAAGAGAGTACAGGAATTCTGTTCAATGGGTCAATGCTAACCATGTAAAAGCGGGAGAACTTGCCGTGAAACATGGAATAATGCCCCATGCTCAGGTCGCATCCGAAGCTGTCCCCAGGAGCAATATCAGGTATGAGGACGCAGCAGATGCAAGGGAATGTATAGAGGATTATCTTAGAATTCTCTACGGTTTTAACCCGGATATCATCGGAGGAGCATTGCCGGATGAGGACTTTTACTACGAGAGATAAAATAATATCCCTGTCGGGAGCAATTCTGCTGGTTCTGGTTTGGAAGGCGGTATCGTTACTGACGGGATCACGGCTGCTTTTACCCCCCCCTGAAGAAGCCTTTGTTTCGATGATAAAGCTGGCTTTTTCCGCGGATTTCGCCGTTGCAGTATTCGGGACGGTTATAAGGGGGATCATGGGGTTCCTGATTTCCCTGGCCCTGGGAATGGTTATCGGGGTCCTGGCAGGGCTGAACAGGACAGTTAATTCCCTGGTTACCCCGTTGCTCGTGGCTGTACGGTCAGCCCCCGTAATTTCCGTTATTCTTCTTGCCCTGGTGTGGTTTAGGACAGATTTTGTCCCCGTATTTATAGGGCTTCTTGTCATGTTTCCCATTATCACTACCAATATAATTGAAGGGATAAAGAGCGTGGACCGGGAACTTGTGGATATGGCCAGGTCCTACCGGGTCAAACTGCCGAGGATAATACTGGAAGTCTATATACCCGCTATTGTACCTTTTATTACCGGAGGGATAGCCAGCGCTGCGGGCATAGGGTGGAAGGCGATAATTGCCAGTGAAGTCCTCAGCCAGCCGAGATATGGGATTGGTACCCGGATGCAGAATGCCCAATCATATCTTTTGGTTGAGGAAGTCATTGCATGGACCATCATTGCTGTTATACTAAGCTATATTTTCGAAAACATGATTAGGTTTATTGAAAGAAAAATAGTTGTCTGGAGGTAAGGTGCAGCAACGAACAGTATTGGAGCCATAAATCTATGAGCTTTATTATCAGGCGCCTCAATAAAAGCTTTGACAGCCTTGAGGTGTTTAAAGAATTTAATATAGCCTTCCCGGAAAACAGGGTAACATGTATTCTGGGACCGTCCGGATGTGGCAAAACAACACTGCTCAACATCATAAGCGGTACGGTGAAGCCTGACTCGGGCGAATTTTCAGGTTTGGCCGGCAAAAGGATATCATATATTTACCAGGAACCAAGGCTGTTGCCATGGAAGACGGTCATAGGCAATATCGAATTTGTTCTGAAGGATGTTTATCCTAAAAGGGAAAGAAAAGAACAGGCAAACAGGTTTATGGAGACGGTTGGTCTGGTGGAATTTGCCGGTTTCTATCCGGGGCAGCTGAGCGGGGGGATGAAGCAGAGGGTTGCCATCGCCAGGGCTTTTGCCTATCCTTCAGACATACTTTTGATGGATGAACCCTTTAAATCTATAGACATGGAATTGAGGGAATCACTGGTGAGGGAGTTTAAAAACCTGTGGGCAGCCGACCAAAGGACGGTTATTTTAGTAACCCATGACAGGGAAGAGGCCTTGTCCGCCGGTCATGAAATTTACATCCTCACGGGGCCGCCCGCCGCCCTTGCGGAGAGGGTAATTGTCACAGAATAAATTGAACAAAAAAAGAAAATAATAGAAATTATGCAGGAGTTAGTGATATATAGAACAAGCGAGTGAAGTCGAGAAATAAGAAGAATGGATATAGAAACGGGAGATTGCCCCTTTTCTGATTATCATATACAATGAAAAAAACAACCTTTGTCTTTCTGCTAGAAGTCTTATTTGGAGCCTTTAACTTATGGGTGAAAGGGGAGGCCTAAGATGAGTGAAGACATCATACTGGACGAGATTGATAAATGGGGAAAGGAATTTCTTCATGGCAAGGGTGTATTAGAGCAGAATTTAAAAAGCGCCCTGGCTGGTGAGGAAGACGAACAACGGGATATTACAGCGGGGGAAAAGAATAACAGCATAAAATATGCTCAAAATATCACCGGAGATTAGTCCGGTGATATTTTTATTTGACGAGGCAGTGAAATAAACAATTTCACTTCAGGTAAATCCAGATTTCCGACCGGCCGGTTATCAGAACCTCCCCGGGAGAGCCGAATTTCTCAAGTAATTTATCTTTCGGAAGTCTGTCGGTAATAATGAAGTTAAATTTATACCGGCCGTCATCCGTATATTCATACCATTCCCTGTTGTTAATCCAGTATACTTCCTGTAAGTCATACTGTACCTGGTTGACACGAAGGTTCTTTCGGGAGAACATGGTAATTAGTTTGGCATGCCAATAATCCGATAACCCGTAAGACAGGCCATATTTTCCAGAGTTATTATCGAGGTATTCCACAAGTTCCGGGTAATAATCAGTGAAGCTTTTTTGTTTTGTATGTCCTGCCAGATTGATGGTGAAAACAATACAACTGGTAATGAGAACAATTGATAACAATACCTTTTTAAAATATAATTGGGGATTCCATTTTGATAAATAATAGGATAAATATGCATACATTCCCAACAGGGGCATAACAGTCAAAGGAAGCAGGTATCTAAAGCCGACAGGGGAAGAGTAATTTCCGGTGATCAGGACGGCCGAAAGGGTTATAAGACTCTGGGCAAGCAGAAATACTGTAAAGAACAAAAAAATGAGCCTTTGGTTTTCTTCCATTGATTTTTTGTTTTTAATAATGGAATACACTAAATAAAGCGATATTGATATCCAAAGCAGGATTAATATCAGATAGAAGAAATTAGCCGGGTTTAAGCCTGAAATTATATCATTTAAAAAGATATAAAGAGATTCGAAGGCTGATTTGGTATCTGTAATCATATACTTGTGGGCAATTCCCCTGTTTGGCGTTGTCGCGTAATAAACCGCCAAACCTGTTACAGAGCCTGTTATAGAAGCAAAGAGCGCTTTTGCTGCATTATCAAGACTGGGAAGATGATTCGAAAGGTATCTAATCGGAATAAAGGTTAAAACAACCGGGAGAACGAAATATACGAGGAAAATCATGTCTGACACAGCGGTTGCCATACATAGTGCAAATATAACTATTATTCCGGGCAGGGAAGGTTTTACGATAAATCTTATAAATAGAGCCAGTGATACTATTGACATTATCAGGCTTCCGGTATGCATCGAAGGCAGCAGGACATATTTAAGAAAATCCCAGGTGCCAATAGCTGAAAACAGGGTGATGAATGCGAGAAGAATGATGGCCTCATCAATGATGGAAAGACCGCCTAAAAACTGTTTTAGCAAAAACCGGAAAGCATAAATGAGGATAATAGGCTGAATAATGGCATAAACGAGAGTCGCATTTAAGAAGTCCCCCGTAATAAACCTGAGCAAAAAATAGAGGACCATATCAGGGAAATAATAAGGAGCCGGGGTCAGGCTCCAGCCCGCAAGGCTGTATCCGTCAATGAACAGGTCCCGATAAAGTGACGGAAGGTACAAAAGGTCGGAATCAAAAAAAATTTCCGGTGATAAGCCGGTGACAAATAAATATAGGGAACAAGCAGCAGCGAAAAAAGAAAATATAACAATAACCTGATCCCAGCCTGGGGGGATGGTTATTTTTGTTTTTATTCCAGCAAATTTCATCTGTATCACCCTTACAGAAAAATACCAGTTTCTTGCTGAAATAAATTCTTCATCCAACAGAAGATTCCTTTAAACTTTATGTTAACATAATATCAATTTGAGTTTGCGGGTTTATTGCTTCCCTGGTATTAACCCACAATTATCTGTTTTGTTGTAACACGACGGCAGCGGATATAATCATAAATGTGAGGTTCATCTGTTTATTCAGGATTATATCCACACTGTCAACGTATTTAAAGGGACTAAGGTATTTAAACCTGTCAAATTTGTCCGAGGAACCGGCCAGTATGCCGAGAAAATATGAAACCAGGTTTATACCGATTATCATTCTGTTTCTGGTAATCGGTTTTGACAACAGGAATTCGATTGTCTCCCGTATATATAAACTCAATAATCTTTCCTGCTGATTTTACATCTCTTGCACCGGGGATATTGATCTGTTCATTAATATGATTTAGTTCCAGCTTAACTTTTTTGACGGTCCGGTTTTTTAGGTTTTCCATTGAATCCACTTTGATGATTTTTCCTGCTTTAATAAATCCTACCCGGTGGCAAATTCTCTGGACTTCAGACAGGACGTGAGAACTGAAAAAAATTGCACATCCATTTTTAGTTGTCTCGCCAAGTATTTCAAAAAACCTGTTTTTCACCAACGGGTCCAGACAGCTGGTAGGTTCATCCATTATCAAAAGGCGGGGTTTATGGATTAATGACTGGATGATGCCCACTTTTTTCTTGTTGCCAAGGGACAGGCTGAAAATTTTTTTATGTTTTTCTACATCAAATACCGTACACAACCTGTCAATCGATTTCTTTCTTTATTTCCCTGGCTTCTTTAAAACAATTGCGGCCAAATATTAAAGCTGTGCCTTTGGTCGGATGGATCAAATCAAGCATTAACCGTATGGTAGTGGATTTGCCTGCCCCGTTTGGGCCGATAAACCCGAATATTTCTCCTTCTTTAACAGACAGATTAATATCATCAATTCCCCTGGCTTTGCCATAATATTTAGTTGATCCTATGGTTTCAACTGCCTGCATATCAAACCTCCTCGTATAAAGGTATTGTTTGCAGGTGGTCATACAGGATATGCGTGACCTTCAAATAAATCGTTCCATGTATATCTCTACTAAACTGTATCAGGTATATCTCCATGGTCAGATAAGGCAATAAATGAGACGGGGTTATTCAATAACCCCGCCTTTACTCGTAAAGGTACTTTCTTGTCAATGGCAAATTGTTATTTAACCCTTTGGAAACCAGAATCTGGTGTACATCCAGACCGGTTGACCGGAAGGATTCGGCACAGCCGCGCAGGTACAGCTGCCACTTCCGGGCGAAGGGTTCACCCCGTTCCTGCCGTATCCGGTCAAAATGTTTTTCATATCTCTCAGTCCAGCAATCCAGGGTCATGGCATAATGCATCCTGAGACTTTCTATATCCAGAACGTGTAAGCCGTATTCCGGGAGAAGCCAGATTAATTCTCTCAGGGAGGGTATGTAACCTCCGGGGAAAATATGTTTTCTTATCCAGGAATTTGGTTCCCCTTCGGTGAGGTGGGTAATACTGTGCAGTAAAGCCAAACCGCCCTTTGATAGAAGTTTTTGCACCACATCCATAAATTTTCCCAGGTTATCTTTGCCTACATGTTCCAGCATCCCAACACTGGCAATCTTGTCGAAGGTCCGGCCCCCGGCGGCCAAATCACGGTAATCCATTAATTTTACATTGACCAGGTGGTCCAATCCCAGTTCAGCAATGCGTTCCCTGGCTTTTTGGTACTGTTCTTCGCTCAGAGTAATGCCCGTAGATTTAACGTCATAATCCCGGGCGGCCCGGATAATCAGCCAACCCCAGCCACTGCCGATATCCAGCAGGGTTTCTCCGGGTTTTAACTGGAGTTTTTTCAGGGTATGGTCAATTTTTTGCAGCTGAGCCTGGGTCAGGTTGTCTTCGGCACTGTTAAAATAAGCGCACGAATAGCTCATTGTATCATCAAGCCACAAGGCAAAAAAATCGTTGCCAAGGTCGTAATGGTAACTGATATCTTTTTTCTGGCTTCCTTTTGAAGTCCACCGGTTAACTGAGGAAAACAGCTGACCGGCCACCTTTCCGGAGCGGCTGGCCGAAAGAAATTCCTGGTTAGCGAAAACCCATCGGAGAACCTTATTTAAATCCCCTTCGATTTCGATGACCCTGTTAATATAGGCGTCACCCAGTTCCGAAATAGGGTCTCTGACTAAATTAGCCGAAAGCGGTTTGTTGAATTTTAAGACAAAGTCAGGCTCCCCGTATCCATATTGCTTGCTTGTACCGTCCCAGAAGTCAGCTTGCACACATCCTACCGGCAAGTGGCTGAGGAATTGGTCACAAAGGGCTTTTTTCATACAAATTCCTCCTTTTATTATTAAATCAATAAAAGCTTACCAAGTTATAGGTGTTATTAAACCGAAACCCATCTGGTCAGTGTTTCACCAATAAATATTATTGCAAATATTTACTATATATACCTTATCAAAACCTTTTGTGATAGTCAATTTTTTCAGCATGGATAAAGAACCGGTAAAAAAAGAAATCTTATGAAGGAACCAAAACCGGCTGGATGTACTTATTGGTAATAATCGATTGGCATTCCCGCTTTTATTGTAATTCTTTAACTTGCTTAAAATACATTAACCACATTGTGAGGGTTTCTTTTTCTCGCTATTTTCCAGAAATACAACTTCCCGGTTTCGGTAAAGATAGCAATAGGGACTATCTTCAGGAGAGTGAAAAAGTATGAGGAAGATTAAGGATAGAATTATCTTGGGAGCAGTTTGTGGTCTTATAGCAGGTGCAATAGGTAGAGCAACCAATGCCATTGAATACAAAGCAGGACTTACCGATATGCGGTTCAATCAGCCTGGTGCAAGTCTGTTCTTACCAAAGGAGGAAGCGAAGGCAAATACGATAGAAGGCAAGATTATTGCCTCGCTTGTCAATAACACTATGGTGGGTGCTACAGGTACATTGATTACTTATCTGCTTTCTGCAACAGGTAGGGATAAAGCATTTATAAAAGGTGCAGGTATCGGAGCAATGCAATGGATCAGTATATGGGGTTTGATCTCTAGACTTGGATTAACTGTAAAGAGCAACAAACCATTGACCCATATATTGAGTTTCGTTGACCATGCTATTTTTGGGGCAAACATAGGATTACTTGTTTCTAAATTAGGTGACGATAGTTTATTTCCTGATAGTAAGATAAAAGATGAGAAATTACCGTTGATAGCAACTAATTATAATGGACCCAAGAAGTTAGACATAAAAACAGGAGGAAATAAGCTGTAATAATTAACATGATAGTGCTGTCCCCTTAAACCTTCCGCCTTTTTAAACCAGAGATACTGTTGCATTGCTTCTTCCCACGTATCGGGAATGTCTTTTCGGATACTGCGTACTTTAGCCATAAACTAAAAAACCCCCTTCGCTAAAATTAGCTAAGAGGATAAAATCTGGTAAGGTTCGGGCTGTTTTTCAGACACCCTGGATTCGTCGTATGAACAACGTTCTAGGCGAAATTTACAAAAACCCGGAAACCCCCGTTATAACTAAATTTGGTGCGGTCGAGAGGACTTGAACCTCCACACCCCAATGGGCACTAGAACCTGAATCTAGCGCGTCTGCCAATTCCGCCACGACCGCATTAATTTTGGTACAGTAACGATAATAGCATAAAAGAATTGAAAAGTCAACTGGTAAGCGGAATCAGGTACATCCCAAATTACCTGTAATTTGTGGTATCTGAGCACATTTTTTCACCACAGTGTGGAACACTAAACATTAGTGTGATGTATATTTTAAAAAAGGTGGTGTATACAGATAAAATGGCCAGAAAAGTTGTGGGAAGGATTAGCAGGGAAATGAATCATGAATCTGTTAACTATGCACCCAGCCTGAAAACACCTTCCGGGGCTGTGCACAGGAACAGGCGCCGGGTTTCCGCACCCAGGTATAAGGGCATCGGGGGTGTTTACCGGGACGATGATGAGGATATCTAGATATTCAGTCCTTTATATAACATGAAAAAACGGCTGTAACAGCCGTTATTTTTTGTCTGGCTGGGGCGGCTGGACTCGAACCAACGCATGACGGAGTCAAAGTCCGTTGCCTTACCAACTTGGCTACGCCCCAATGAGATGTGTGAGGTGTGAGGTGAGAGGTGGGAAAATCTAAAAAAACACCAGTCACTTCACGCCTATCCTATTTATTAGCCTATCCAATTTATTACCAAGAAGTGTGGGTTTTAGGTTTTTTGTCTCACCTCTAACCTCCCACTTCCCACTTCGCAACTGGTGGAGGGGGCAGGATTTGAACCTGCGAAGGCTGAGCCGGCAGATTTACAGTCTGCTCCCTTTGACCGCTCGGGAACCCCTCCTTTAATGGCGGAGCTGACGAGATTCGAACTCGCGATCTCCTGCGTGACAGGCAGGCATGTTGGGCCTCTACACCACAGCTCCGCGTATGTTCCGGAAAACGTATTACCGGTAAACACAGGTCATATTATACCCAATTAAACTACATACGTCAAGAGCGGCGGGCTTTAAAAAAAATTTAATTTTTAAAATAAAAAAAGGTCCAGTGTTTCCACTGGACGGGGAGAGATAGAACTCACCAAAGCGGAGTATCCATAGTATTGACATACTATCCCGACAATATACGCTTTTCATAAAAAAACTAAAAAAATTTAAGTTAGTTATTTCACAAATTCGCAAAATTACCTTGAAATCAACTACGGGGGTAGTATATAATTAGAAAGAAATAATATAAATTTTATGATCCGAGGTGATAAATAAATGTCTCCTGAGAATTCTTTAGGCCCCCTCGAGGCCGATATTATGCAGGTGGTATGGGAACGGCAAAAGGTCACTGTACAGGATGTTTTTGAAGTGCTGTCCGAAGAACGGTCCATAGCTTACAATACTATCATGACCGTTATGTCCCGTCTGGCCCAGAAGGGTATTCTGACAAGGGCAAAAAGCGGGCGCTCATTTGTTTATTCTCCGACAACAACCAAATCCGAAGTGGCCAAGGGTATGCTTCAGTATATAATTGACAAGATTTTCAAAGGTTCAAAAGCTCCTGTCTTTTCTCATCTTTTGGAAGATGCCGATTTATCTAAAGAGGAAGTTGCTTACCTGGAGGAATTGGTTAAGGGGAAGAAGAGGGAGGAATAACCCCATGGAAGTGGCAAAGTCCCTGTGGCTGAATAATATATGGCCGAGCATCCTGGCCGGAGCTTTCGCCCTGGTTGTGGTGCTGCTGGTTATATTGCTCCTGAATATTAAGGGAACTTCGCTGAGCTCAAACCTGAGGTTTAAGCTCCTGGAACTTCCTCTTATTAAGGCTTTTCTCGTTTTTCTGGGTCTTAATCTTGGGGGACTTCGGGTATCCTGGTATACAGTAGCCTTTATTTATGGCTGGGGTGTTGCCTGTTTTGTCTACCGGTGGATTACTTATGAAAAATTCAAGACCGAAGTATTCCTAAGTGAAAAGGTGAGAGACAGCAAAACCCGGCAGCTCGAATACACAGTTCAGGTCTTGGCTGCCAGGGTTAATGTAAGCCCTCCCAGGTTGCTGGTGGTAAATACTTATTATCCGTCTCCTTTTGTCCTCGGATTCTTCAATACAATGCTGGTCCTTCCCCACCATCTTGTTGAGAATCTTTCGGATGAGGAGCTTGAAGCCCTGTTGGCCCACGAATTAGCCCATATCGCCCGGTGGGATAACCTTTATATCTGGCAGGCCGTTCTTTTCCGGGATATAATGTTCTTTAACCCTGTTGTGCTTCTCATATATCATTTCCTTCTGAAGGAGAAGGAAAAGAACTGTGATGACCTTGCTATAAGCATTACCGGTAAACCGGCAATGTTTGCGGAAATGCTGTTAAAGGTTTACAAACTGATGAAGGAAAAAACCGCTGCCAGGACCATAATGACCAATACCGTAATGCAGAGCCTGGTGGGGTCAACGTCCCTGTTCAGTGAACGGGTTGAAAGGATAGTCCGTTTACCCGGCGATTATTTTGCTGTGTCACCTGACCGCCAGTTGGACTATTATGTCAAGATATTTATTGTTATTGTAGTGACAGTGGCTTTATTCAGTATCAATATAGTTGGATGACATTCTGCTCTCAATAATCGGTGAGCACAAAATTTATATGCGGAGAACCGGTCATGTGATTTGAATATCACACGACCGGTTTGTTTTTATTCGATTTTTTTGGGACGTCCTGGTATAAACAGTTGTTGTCCAAAATATATTATACTGACATGCTCCGGAAAGGGGGTCCCATTTTGAATATCAATAAATGGGCTGCCATATTTGCTGCTGTTTTTTGCCTGATACTTTGCACGGCTGTGTTTGCTGAAACAGAACAGGATAATCCAGGCACGCCCCAGGTTGAAAAAAAAGAGCAGAGGGTGATAAAACACCTGATTTTTATTAGTGTTGGGGGTCTGACTGATGAAAAAATACGTTCGGCTTACACACCGAATATCAACGGACTCGCTGCCGGAGGGATAAAAACCTCTGCTGTGGGGGCGCTCCCGCCAAATCCCCGGGCTTTTACAGCTTCTTTGCTGACAGGTTCAGATGTATCAATTCATGGTTATACCGGGAGCGGCATGAAGCCCAAAACCCAACTGTTGCCTGAAATAATATGCAAATATGGAAAGAGTTCAGCTTTTATTGCATATGAGGAACGTTTCCCGGAAGGGCTTTTCCAGGAAAAAGGAGGAGTCCGGGTTTACAAGGTAAAAGACGGCGGGAACAAGGGTGTAATAGATGAAGCAATAAAGGTTTTTAAAGAAACCGAACCCTATTTTATGGGTCTGGACCTGCCGGGCCTGAATCCCGGAGAAAAAGAACAGGAAAACAAGACTATAATAGCAAAAGCGGTCAATGATATTGATGAACAAATAGGCCGGCTTCTTATAATATTAAGTACAAAAGGGTTATATGATGAATGCCTGATTGTGGTAACCGGCTGTGGAATCACGGAAGGCAGCGGGATAACGGAAAGCCGTATCAGAGCCCCGGAGGATGATCTGCTGATGGCGCCGGTAACGATGACAGGACCGGGTCTTAAATCAGGAACGGTGGTGCCTCCGGTCAACATCACAGATATTACGCCAACGGTTGCACTGCTGACCGGTATCCATACAGCCCCTGAGGCCAACGGCATGGTCCTGTGGAACGCCCTTATGCCGGGGAACGGGTTCCTGGAGGAAAATCTCCTTCGCAAAAGGATAAAGGACCTCAGTGAACAAAACGCAAGACTGACAGGTTTAAGCTACAAGCTTGAGGAAGAAAAGAGACAGGTCAGGATTGAAAAGGAAAAAGTCCTTGGCGAAAAGGAAGGTATCCAGAATACGATTGATAACAAGGACAGTCAGATTAACGGATTAAAACGAAAGACCGGTCTTCTCAAGCTGGTGGAAGCCGTCACGGTCCTGGTCATGGGAGCAGGTTATGTTTTGGAATACTATTACCTCCGCAAAAAATTTCTTATGTTCAGTTAAATTCCATTTAACCCCAGGGGGGTTTTTATTTTGAAAACATGAAGGATTTTGAAAAAGAACATGTAAATTGTGATAATATTCACTTCAATAAATTTTTTAATCTGAGAAGGAATTTAGAATTTTCTGTCGAAATGCTCTAATATCTGCGAATAGACGGAATTCTGTGCATTTAAAATGCCCCATTTTACCAGAATGTGTTTCCGTTAAATAAAAATCCTTCAGCCCGGGAGGATTTAGGGAATTTGCGTAGAATCTCAAACTTGCACAGAAAGTTTTAAAAAGTGAGAATTTTTTGAAATCCCATACAATAGGATAAGTTAGGCCTGTCAACCTGTAAGGAGGTGTGTTGACGGAGCGAGCTTTCCCAGGGTTCTGGATGCAGCAGCACATGCGCAATAATTATAGCAGCAAATATTAAAATGAGGTGAGGTAATGAAAATTGCAGTATCAGGTAAGGGCGGTGTTGGCAAGACCACTGTCGCTGCCACCCTGGCAAAACTTTTTGCCGATTCTCATAAGAAGGTTTATGCAGTTGATGCCGACCCGGATGCATGCCTGGCGGCAGCGGTGGGGATACCTGAGGAACAGATCGGGGAGTTAAGACCCCTGGTGGAAATGAAAGAATTAATAGACGAAAAAAGCAGCGGGGGAGGGGCTTTTTTTTCCTTGAACCCCAATGTTGATGATGTGCTGGAACAATATAGCATATCTTTGGGTAATATAAAATTTCTGAGAATGGGCGGCATCAAACAGGGCGGCTCAGCTTGTTACTGTCGTGAAAACTCCTTTCTGCATGCATTGATGAATGGACTTCTTTTTGACAGGGACAGTGCAGTTATTTTGGATATGGGTGCAGGAATAGAACACCTGACAAGAGGTACCGCAAGAAGTGTCGATGTTATGCTGGTAGTTGCTGAACCCAGCAGGAACAGTGTGAATACAGCCAATCTGGTCAAAAAACTGGCAATGGATCTGGGTATAAAAAATATCAGGTTTATCGGCAACAAAATCCGAAACGAAAAAGAGAGGGATTTTATCCTGAAATATCTCGGCGAAGATGAGGTCTTGGGATTCATTCCCTTTGACGATGAGATCTGGGAAAGCTCCATGGAAAGCGGACCAGCTGCAGAATTGGGAGGAGAGCTTTTGCGGAGCATGAAAGAAATTCATGAAAAATTATTGCGGGAGGTGGATAAATAAAGGAGCAATTATGAATTGGTTTTCTCAAAAGGAATTTTACATTTCTTTTCAGATTAACGGGCCGTAGAAAAATAGAAAGGCCCGGGGTGAAGAGGAATGGAGGCAGAAAATCATTATTAAGGAGGTTAAAGTTAATGCCAAGATTTAAAGACCCAAACCATACCTGCAAACCGTCAGATGCACCAAGAGTTTTTGAACCCAAGAATGTTAAGCGCTCAACAGCCTCAGTGCCAGTTCGGTTACAAGGGTACCTGCTGCCGGTTTTGTATGATGGGACCCTGCCGTGTAACCGCTGATACCGGACCTAAGAGCAAGGGTATCTGTGGCGCTGATGCATGGACCATTGCCGCAAGGAGTACAGGCACTATGCTGTTGACAGGAGCTGCCGCCCACTGTGAGCATGCCCGTCATATGGCCCATACCGTTCTGGAAATGGCTGAAGGCAAAGCGCCTGATTATAAAGTTACAGATGCCAAGAAACTGCAAAAGGTTGCCAAGAGGGTAGGAATTGAAACCGAAGGCAAATCTGATACAGATTTGGCCAAGGAAGTTGCCAAGATGGCCCTCAAGGATTTCGAAATCCTTACTGATATGGGTGAGTGTGTATGGTGTACTTCCACCATCACTGAAGGCAGAAAAACCAAACTTGATGTCTGCAATATCACTCCTAACGGTATCCAGTCAGCGCTGGCAGACCTGCTGGCCCAGGCCCATGTAGGGCAGGACAATGACCCTGTAAACATCACCTTCAGCGCCCTCAGGGCCGCGATGGCTGACTATACCGGTATGCATATTGGTACTGATTTCTCTGACATTCTGTTCGGTACACCGGAACCGGTTGTTTCTGAAGCCAACATGGGTGTAATTGATCCGAAGAAAGTTAACATTATCCTTCACGGCCACAACCCGCTGCTCAGTGAGATGATTGTAGCGGCTGCCCGCGAACTCGACGGTGAAGCCAAAGAAGCCGGAGCAGCCGGAATCCAGCTGTCCGGTATTTGCTGTACAGGAAACGAAGTACTTATGCGTCAGGGCGTTCCCATAGCCACTTCCTTTAGTTCCCAGGAACTGGCTATCACCACCGGTGCCATTGATGCCATGGTCGTTGATGTCCAGTGCATTATGCCCGGTCTGACCACTGCCGCCAAGTGCTTCCACACCAAGATTGTAACTACCCAGCCGATTGCCAAGCTTCCCGGTACTATGCACGTACCCTTTAGTGTAGAGAGTGCTATGGAAGATGCCAAGGAAATCGTTCGTCTGGCTATCGCTTCATACAAAGAGCGGGATGCTTCAAGAGTTTATGTTCCCCAGGTTAAGAATAAGGTTGTTATGATATTTTCGCAACTGTAAATCCTGATAAGCCTGTGAAGGTGCTGACAGATGCTATTCTTTCAGGTCAGATTAAAGGTGTAGCCCTGATGGCAGGCTGTAATAACCTAAAAGGTGTTCAGGACGAAAACCATATCGGTATTGTTAAAGAAATGCTTAAGAACGACGTGTTTGTAGTGGCCACCGGTTGTGCCGCCCAGTCTTATGCCAAGTTAGGCATTCTTGACCCGGCCAACAGGGATTCCCTCTGCGGTGACGGCCTGAAGGCATTCCTGGCCCAGTTTGACGGCAAGGCCAAAGAAAACCTTCCTGCAGTATTCCACATGGGATCCTGTGTTGACAATACCCGTGCCTCCGACCTGTTGATGGATATGGCAAATGAAATGGGTGTAGATACCCCGAAAGTACCTTGGGTAGCCTCCGCTCCTGAAGCCATGTCCGGTAAGGCTGTCGCTATCGGTTGCTGGTGTGTGACTGTTGGTATGCCTGTCCATGTTGGCGTACTGCCGCCTGTTGAAGGAAGCGACCTCTTCTACAGCATTGCAACCCAGATTGCCAGTGACGTATATGGCGGATACTTCATTTTTGAAGTTGACCATAAAGTAGCTGCTGAGAAGATGCTCAGTGCGTTAGAGTACCGGACATGGAAGCTCGGTGTCCACCAGAAGACTGCTGAAAAATTCGAAGCCGAGCTTTGCCAGAACTACTAATTCATATCCCGAAATTCGAAAGGAGGAACAAGAATGTCAGAAGAACTTAACTTTGATCAAATATATGAAGGCGCTATAGAGCCCGGCAAAGAACCAATCAAACT
>PHAB01000005.1 GCA_002840275.1 Firmicutes bacterium HGW-Firmicutes-14 | reverse complement strand
GTGATAGCTACCGGCTTAAAAATAGAGACACTATTCTTAAAGAGTAAAACAGGGAAAAATATTTGCCGGAATTCATCCAAAAATACTTGCCGTTTACAAGCGGCTCTTTTCACGAAAGTTTTTCCCACCATTCCCTGTTGTCCAGGTACCATTTTATAGTCTTGATTATCCCTTCTTCAAAGGTAACTGCCGGTTCCCACCCCAGCTCCCTTTGAATCTTCGAAGAATCGATGGCATACCTGCGGTCATGGCCCAGCCTGTCTGTAACAAATTCAATCATTTCTTCGGTTTTGCCCAGTTCCTGCAGGATAAGTTTCGTAATTTCAATATTAGTCTTTTCGTTATTTCCGCCAATATTGTATACTTCGCCGGCCTTCCCTCTTTGAAGCACCATGTCTATAGCCGAACAATGGTCTTCCACATACAGCCAGTCCCTGACATTCAACCCGTCACCATAGACAGGAACCTTCTGCCCGTTGAGGAGCTTCTTAATGAAAAAGGGTATCAGCTTCTCGGGGAACTGGTATGGGCCGTAATTGTTGGAACACCGGGTTATGAGGACTGGCATTTCAAACGTTTCATGATAGGCCCTGACCAACAGGTCTGCCCCTGCCTTACTGGCAGAGTAGGGGCTGTTGGGCGCCAAGGGTGTCTCTTCGGTAAAATAACCGGTGGGGCCCAGGGACCCGTAAACCTCGTCTGTGGAAATCTGCAAGAACCGCTTGACCCCGTGATGTTTAGCGGCATCCAGCAGGACCTGGGTGCCCATCACATTAGTCCTGATGAAAACCGAAGGGTCTTCAATGCTCCTGTCAACATGGGATTCCGCAGCGAAGTTGATAACATAATCCGTTCCGGCGACAAGTTCATTAACGATTTTGGGATCGGCAATGTCTCCTTTTACGAAGGTATAGTTCGATTTGTCCGCCAGTTCCTCCAGGTTCTCCAGGTTTCCCGCATATGTCAGGAGATCCAGGTTGATAATTTTTGCTCCGGGATATTTCTTGAAAATATAGAATATAAAATTGGAGCCGATAAAACCGGCCCCGCCTGTAATCAAAAGGGTTTTCCCGTCCATATCTAACCGTCCTTCCTGGTCCAGTCATAGGGGATATCATTATCATGGGGATGTACCCGGTACTCGTCAGGCTCTTCATAATTATACGGCTCGGTGGGGAAATTGACCACCAGGGCCTCTTCCTCCCCAATACATTTGAAACCATGGAATACGTAAGGGGGTATTTGCAGCAGTATTGGATTATGGGTACCCATAAAAAACTCATTCACTTCACCTTTTGTCGGTGAATCCTCCCTGCTGTCATAAAGAACCACCTTCATCATCCCCCTGACCACTACAAAATTATCTGTCTGTTTCATGTGGTAGTGCCACCCTTTGACCACACCCGGGTAAGCAGAAGTCATGTAAGCCTGTCCAAATTTGATGAAAAGATCGTCATCACAGCGAAGCATCTCCATGAGGCGGCCCCGTTCGTCGGGTATCACCCGCAGTTTTTTTATTTTGACTCCTTCAATAAGTTTCAATTGAATTCACTCCTAACATTTTTCGATATTGTATCATAATTGTTTCGCAATTATTTGCCACTATCTCGCCCGGGCCACATCCAGCAGGTATTCTCCATACTGGCTGTTCCCCAGTCGTTTTGCCAGGTCAAGCAGCTGTTCCCTTGTAATAAACCCTTTGTTATACGCGATTTCTTCGAGACAGGCAACTTTCATGCCCTGTCTTTTTTCAATAGTCTCGATGAAGTGGGAAGCTTCAAGCAGGGAGTCATGAGTCCCGGTGTCCAGCCAGGCAAAACCCCGGCCGAATAGTTGTACACTCAGGGTACCCCTGTTGAGGTATTCCCTGTTGACATCCGTTATTTCCAGTTCTCCTCTGGCAGACGGTTTCAAGTTTTTAGCTATGTCAACCACATCATTGTCGTAAAAATACAAGCCTGTAACAGCATAATTAGACTTGGGGTTTTGCGGCTTTTCCTCAATAGAAAGGACCGTGCCCTGCTCATCAAATTCGACAACACCGAACCTGTTGGGGTCCTTTACCTGGTACGCAAAAACCGTGGCTCCTTTATCCTTCTTAACAGCCTCCCCGAGCATTCCGCTGAACCCGTGTCCGAAGAATATATTGTCACCCAAAACCAGGGCAACCCTGTCACTGCCTATGAATTCCTCTGCGATTGTAAAAGCCTGGGCCAGTCCGCCGGGTGTTGGCTGGACGGCGTATGCGAGGGTGATACCCCAATCCTCACCATTGCCCAGTAGCTGCTTATATCTTGGTGTATCCTCCGGTGTGGAAATGATCAGAATATCCCTTATCCCGGCCAGCATCAGTGCTGACAATGGATAGTATACCATCGGCTTGTCGTAAACAGGCAGGAGTTGTTTTGAAATACACTTGGTCACCGGGTACAACCTAGTCCCGCTGCCTCCTGCAAGTACTATTCCTTTCATTTCGGTTCCTCCTCGGTGAGTGATTTTAGGTAATCGGCTAAAGCCTCTTTATAGTGGCGGAGGGGTTTTTTCCCGAGTTTGCGCCAATTGTGATTGTCTAAAACGGAATATTTTGGACGGGGTGCAGGCCGGTTTAATTCTTCGGTAGTCATAGGTTTAACCCTTACGTTATCTATGCCGGCTTGTCTAAATATCTCAAGGGTAAATTCGTACCAGGTGCATGTGCCGCTGTTGGTGAGGTGGTATGTACCGTAGGTGGGTTTCATTATTAGTTCCGAGATAGCTTTGGCCAGGTCACAGGTATAGGTTGGTGATCCTACTTGGTCATTGACAACGTGAATTTCATCCTTTTCTTTAATTAAGTATAGCATTATATCAACAAAGTTTCTCCCATGTTTCCCAAAAAGCCAAGAAGTACGGATAATGTAATGTTTTTTAGTTAACTCTCGAACATATTGTTCTCCTAATAGCTTAGACTTACCATATACATTTTGTGGGTTAGGCATATCCAATTCTAAATAAGGTGAAGTGCTCTTCCCATCAAATATATAGTCTGTACTGATATAAACAATAGGTATACTTAACTCATTACATACTTCTGCTAAGTTACGAGTTCCCATAGCATTTACAGTTAGAGCAAGGTCAATGTTGGTCTCGCAGCCATCTACATCAGTATATCCGGCTGCATTGATAATGAGGTCTGGCTGACTTGCGGAAGAAACAGACCTGGTGGTAGACAAATGGGTAATGTCTAAAACAGGGAGGTCAAAACCGGTAACTTTATGCTGTTGGGATAACACAGTCAATAAGTCACTACCAAACATACCATTGGATCCAATAATCAGTATATGCAAATTTATCTCCCCAGTAAAGTATTCATACTAATAACATCGCAATTAATTAATTTATTAAAATTCTAGTACTACATTATTTATTATTATTTTCTTTCATCTGCTGCTGCCATCTCGAATGTTTCTTTTATTATATGGTTAGCCAGTTCCAATTTTCTTACCCGGTATAGTGTTTCCTCATTTAATTTTCGGTTTGCTGAAATTAGATCAGCCAGCAATCCAAAAATCCATGTCTGGAAACCCATCATCAACAATGCCGCAGTTAATATCAGAGATTGAATATGGCCTTGCCCAGTCCCAGTTAAAAAATAATATAAATATCGCAGACCTAAAAGAAACCCCAAACCAAAAAGCAAAGTACCTAATCGCATAAATACTTTTAAGGGCCTGTACATCGTGTAAATTCGTATTATGGTAATTATTGATCTGCTGACATACTCTCTAATGCCTTTAAAGAGCCTTGAATCGCGTAATTTTTCATTAGTACCTATAGGGACATGAGAAACAACTATATTTTTTTGTCCTGCTTGAATAATCGTTTCTAGTGTATATGTAAATTCAGACAAGACATTAATTTTTGTCGCAGCCTCTCTACTATATGCTCGAAAACCACTGGTTGTATCAGGAACATCAGTAGCAGAAGCCAACCTTACAACCCAACTGCCAAACTTTTGAAGAAATTTTTTCGTGTCTGAAAAATGTTCAATAGTATCTATCTGACGGTCTCCGATGACCATTTCAGCTTGACGGTTTAATATAGGCTGGATAAGCTTAGGGATATCCTGTCCCTTATACTGGTTGTCACCATCGGTATTGACAATTATGTCAGCATCTAATCTAAGACAGGCGTCAATTCCAACTTTAAAACCATTGGCTAGACCTTTCGTCTTTGTTATTCTAATTATATGATCCACACCACATTTTCTAGCTATTTCCACCGTGCGATCTGTGGAACCATCGTCGATAATTAAAATTTCTACTTTATCAATACCTGAGATTGAGCGGGGAATGTCACGTACAGTTAATGGCAAAGTTTTTTCTTCATTCAAACATGGAATTTGGACTATAAGCTTCACTTAATCATCCCCTTTTTTAAAATTGTATAAATGCCGCTTAGTATATGCAAAAGCTATAAACGATACTAAAGCAAATCCAACTGTGCAGAAAAAAATAAACAAATTAACCACAATACCTGAAGCTATTGCATCATTGCGTTTTACTCCGAGTATAGTAAACCCTATAGCCCACCCAGCCTCCATTGTTCCAAATCCACCTATCCCACTCACAGGCAGCAGATTAGAAAAGTTGGCAAAAACAGACCCTATAATGACTATACTGTAAGGTAAGTGGGAACCAAGCTGGTTGATAAGAACATAAAATGTTCCATATAGACTTAGCCATATCAAAACAGACAATCCGGTTAATTTTAAACTGGTTACAAGTTTGTTTGTTTTTGTAAACCACTCATATAAATAGGCCATTCTGTCATTGTATAGCTTACGTTTATCAGGATTTACAGCAAAGCGTCCTGACGTCAGGGTCTTATTAAATACTGCTTTTATAATCTTGATAACACCCGGTAAATTAAACAAAATTACAACTGCACCCAATAAGAAACTGAAAATCAATGCCGGATTGAAAATCACAAGTGCATCATGGGCAAAAAGAAGCGCTATTGACAATAAAAGAAAAGCGGAGATAATATCATAAATCCTGGTAATTAAAAGGGCTGACAAGCTTTCCATATAGCTGGACTTATTAGAATTCTTCATTAAGAAAACATATGACAGTTCGCCGGTTCTTAGTGGCAGCATTTTATTATAAAACCCGTAAAGAAATACAATATGCAGCATCTTAACTAAACTAATATGTTTGTCTGATAAGACTCGGAACCTTTCTGCACGAAAGTAGTTACTTAGAAAATACATCCCTGCGGCTATAATAATAGTAGTCCAAGATAATTTGCTAAACATTATTAACAGTTGCTTAAAATCTATGTAATAAAAGAAAAGGCTGAATAAAGATACTGTTAATACAACCGATACTATTTTTTTATAATTCAAGGGAATCAATCCTTTTGTAAAACGATAATTTCTGAAATACCAACGGGGAAAGGGTTGAAATCGTCTATTCTTTCAAGAAGAGGAATTAGTTTATTAAACGTACCAATTTTTTTTAAGTTTAATGTTTCAGAATATGGTTTATTTCTTTTTAATAATTTTCCTTTTACATACCACGGTATGATTCCAAAAATGTTTATATAAAAATTGCTTATTATTTTTAAATCTAGGGCTTCCGCATAGTTTTTTAAAACACCGGGACTATACCGTCGATAATGTCCTGATGCAATATCCATTGTCCCGTATAAGAACTGAAAAGCAGGAACAAACAGTATTATTTTACCTTTTGAACCTACAATATTTTTCATTTTTTTCAAGGCTATAAAATCATGCTCTAAATGTTCTAAAACATTCACACAGGTGATGGTATCAAAAGAATAAATATCATAACAGATATCTGAACTTACGAAATCACCCAGTAAGAATTCAACTTTTTTGTTATTTGAAAATCTGTTCTTCATATACTCGATATTTTCCGGAAACAGTTCTAAACATACGATTTTCTCCGCCTTGGGGAGAAACAACTCTATCATGTTTCCTGTCCCAGACCCGATATCTAAAATTCTTGTCCCGAGGAATTTCTCTAATTTATTAAAAATCCATCGATTATAATGGTTCATGCTATTTCTATTAATGCAAGCCTTAATTAAACTCGGTTGTTTAGTGTTAATCGCCATTATAAAACCTCTTTCATCAATTATCAAATGTTTTTTCAAAGCGCATGGCAATCTTCCGAAGAATGCCCTTATATGGAAGGCGGAAATATAGATATCTGAGTCTTCTTTTCAAGGTAAGTCTGCACCTTTTAATAATTGACGATCGTTCTTCAGTGAAATTAAACATGTTGTAGCAGATAATATCCTGAGACTCAGCTTTTCTGCTCACGGGGACCGAACCTTTTAGAGGATAACCTATGGAAATCAAGGCTATTGGGTCATAATTAGAAGGAATCTTCAACAGTTTTCGAAGATATCGCTTTGGAGGTAAATGGCATATCCAACACGTACCTATCCCCATTGAGTGTGCCTTTAGCATCATGTTCTGAATTGCAGCCGAAGCGCTTTGTATGTAATCCATGTATTCCAAATTATCTGTCTGGTTTTCATAAAGAACAAGAATTGCTTGTTGGGTTTTTTTTAGAAATGTGGCAGCACCTATATCAATTATTTTCTTCAAAATGTCTTTGTCATCCAACACTATGAACCTCCAAGCCTGTTTGTTACAAGCCGAAGGGGCCCACTGGGCAGCTTCAATCAACTTATTAATATCTTGTTTACTTACTTTCTGCTCATTATAGTTTCTTACGCTTCTTCTCTGTTGTATCACATCAAAAATGTCCATAATGCCCCCTTTTAGTTTCCGGGATGCTGTACTTATTAATTCGTTTTCATTTTTCAACTTCCGTGAAAACGTCATATTGGCCCGTATCCAAATTAAATACCTGTTTTACAAAAATTCGTTTTATGTTATTTAAGCAAAGCGTTTCTTTTTGAATAAGTTCCGTCTTTTTAAAAAACTTTCCTGAAGCAACATGTCTCATTGATAGGCTGTTAGCCGGTTTCAGGGTATTAATGCTATTTTCACTTGTGATTTGGTCTTTTAACACTACGTTATCTTCTCCAAAATAAATCGAGCGAGTATAGTTAACAGGTATTCGTTTATTAATGAAAATTAACCTCTTCTTTAAATTATGAATTATGGATTTTCCCAGAATCAAGGCAATCATCCTTAAGATCAAGTGTTTGAGAGGAGATGAAACTTGTTGTTTAATTACGGTAAATTGTCCTTTAATCTCTATTTGGTTTTCGTATATTTCAACAGAAGTTGCCTGATCTAACCAATTAGTTACGGCAATTTCGCGTTTGTTCACAGGAATTCTGAAACCAAAGTCTGCAAACACTTCTTTTCTATTATTAAATACTTTGATTGAGCCTCCCTTCTTAGCCCCAATAACGCAGTAATACTTTTCATTACTAACTGTTAATAAGCCCGCTTCAGGGAACATCCGCTTATGTTTTGTAAAACAGGGCAAATGACAACTTCCGGTTGATTTAAGCCTATCTTTGGTTTGGATATTAAGGCGTAAAGCTCTTAAAAAAGAATGCAGAAAATAGTGGGTAAAATACCTATCATCCACAGAGTCCTGGAAATAGTCATTCCGATGGCTGTTTGCAAATACTTGCTCTCTGACTGCTAAAGCGTCGGAGTTGCCCAAACTGCATAGAAACTCTATTCCATAAGGCAAGAAATACATAGTGTTTCTTGAACCGTATTCCCCCCCTATTGTACCATCCGGATGGCAAAAATACTTAATAAAACATACTGCTTTTTCTAAAGCAGGTAAGACCCTCTGGTCTTTGCTCAACCGATAATATTCACCTAACATATCCATAGATACACTTAAATACCCAAAATCCGCTCCTCCATATTCTGGAAACCAACCTTCTTCGGTTTGATCAGTCAATACACGGGTAAGTTTTCGTTCAATACCTGCCAAAAGCTTTTCTTCTCCACATATTGTGTAATATGAATACAAGGCAGCTATTGACGCTATCTCCTGATTATAAGCAAAGGGTTCAATATTACTTATCAAAAAATTTGCAGTTTTGGCCATTGCCTTAAGCAGTTGAATGTCATTTAATCCTAATTCTTTGAAAGTTTCGACAGAGGAGAACAGTGTGAAAGCAGTGGGTGGGAAGCCGTGCTCGTTAGGATAATATTCGTTGAAGGCTCCATCTGTGAGCTGAATACCTTTCCAGAACTCCAGGGCTCCTATCGCCCATTCTTTTACCGCTTCATTGGCAAAATAAATATTACCTGCAAAATCCAGTTTATACAACAATGCTAAAGTTAAACTCGTTTGCTGTAGAATAGCGGAAGAGAAATCTCTGGTTTTCAAATGCCAGTAATTCCTGTCACAACTACCAAATGTTAAGGAATCTTCATCTCTATCTATTTGAGTTATTACTTTTGGTGTATGTTTCAAGATGAAACCAGCATAATAATTTTTGCACATGAAGAATCCTCCTGTATTTAAGCGTTTCTAACTTAAAAGCTTTAAAAATCCGCCCATTTATATTTTGGTTATAGGACTTGAACCCTCGTATTTATTATAGACGATGCCAGTTACAGTTTTGTTGACATAAACTTTACCTCGAACTTATACTGTAGTTTTAACCGTTAAAATCTGCAACTATTAAAACATCGAGATCCATCTCTTGTCTTTGATAATTTTTGCTAATATTATAAAATATGTATTTTTCGTTTACTCGTTGTACTTTAAATAATTTCATTATTCTTTTTTGAGAATCAAAGGTGTTAGTAATAAATATCAACCTTTTGTTTTGCATTGTCAGTTCCTTATTAAAATTTTTAACCTCATCATCGCTGATAGAATTTAAATAAGGTGATAGACTTTCTATCTGATAATAGTATTTAAAACCCTGTTGAAAAGCGTCAGCCCATTGAATATCTCCATCAATTAAAATAACATCACTTTTCTTAAAACTCTGGGCAAGTTCATCAAAAGAGTTTGTAGCTCCAACAAAGTGTATTTCATTTTTATAAGTAAAAAAATAATTATTTATTAATAAATTCGTTGCTACTATAATAACAAGAATTATTTTGTAAGAAAGAATGCTTTTCTTTTTTGTAGCAATCCTTGTTCCAAGATATTCAAGTCCAAAGGTAGCAGTTATAACAAACAAAGGTAACAAATTATACAAGTATCTCCTTGAAGCCCAATATATGGTAGGACTATGTTCAAAATCGATTGCGAAACGAATAGAAATAATAATAAAAAGAAATAAAACCATAAAATATTGTTCTTTTTTATTATATAGAATCATCACAATACCTATAGCACCCACTATTGTGGTAAATACAGTGATATAAAACATAATTACTATTACAGGTAGATATGTAATATTCGGTAGGAGATAAGAAAGTGGTATTGTATGGTTTAATAATTTAAAAATCAAATTAATTGTTTGATTCGAAAAATCCAATCTTAATAAAAATGCCCAAGATAAAAAAATCGACAATAATATTCCGATAAACTTATAAAAAATAACTACCTTAGTTTCATATAAATTATTAAGCTTTAAAGCTATTTCTGGCTTTTTTTTATCTAACGTTAAAAGCAGAAAATATACAACCGCTATTCCTATCATAAATAAAGAAATTGCTAAAAACAATATGTTTGCATTACTTTCCTTGTTAGGATATTTAATTAAGTTATTCATATATGTTTGAGTAGTATAGAAAGTTATAAACCAAAAACAAAATGAACCTATGATAAAAGCGCTTCCAAAATATCTCAGTACTTTTTTGTTGATATGTGTGCTATCAATAAATGAATAAATAAACAAGAATAAAGTTAGTCCTATATATAAAAACAAACTATCTCCTCTAGCTAAAAAAATGCTACTCAAGATAATACCTGCAATTATCCCTAATATACTGTTATCCTGCTCACAAGCTAAGTAAAATGTTACTAGTGCACCAATAATTATATATAGCGTTAAAATTTCTGAAGTAGTTATACGCATATATTGGATAAGTAAGGGTGAAAACAACAAAAGAGCCGTTCCTAAGTAACTATAAAAGTCTTGTCTGATAATTTTCCCTAAGAGAATATAAAAACCTACTGATGTTAACAAACCTAAGAATAATGGAATATATAAAGAAAATTTGATGCCTCCTATAAGCATTGCCCCAGTTAGAACTAAACGCCATAAAGGTGGAAATGGAAACTCACGTTTGTTTTCTTCAACTAAAGGAAAGCTGTTTGTTGAATTAACTTTAAATGAAGCATTCGGAAAATACTTTATATATATATCTTGCTGTGAATCTTTTAAGAAAATTGAATCACTTTTGGTGGTATAAGCGCTTTGCACTAAATAATTAGAAGCATCCATTCCAAAGCTTAAAACCCATTCAGAAGGTCTTTGAAACAAGATAATGGCACATACAAACATGAATAGTAAAATAATATGTTTCTTAAATTCTTTTTTATAATAGGATTTTCTATCAAATAACGGCCGGAACTTTTTAGTTATAATTAAATAAAACAGCATTGGTAAAACAATGATAATTTCAGTAAGTATTAAGTTATTTAAAGAAAATTTTTCTAAACATAATAGAAATAGCATTGTTAAGCTGCTAAATATTATTCCAAACAGCAACCGAAGAAAATATCTCTCTAGAAAATTCATTTCATTTTTATAAGAAACCTTAAGAATTAGCCCTCCTGGAATATAAATCAAAACAAGAAAAATAAAAACAGACCTTAGTATTGAGAAAAACTCCAAATGTATCTCTCCTTAATACAACTGTGATTTTAGGCTTATTATTAATCTTCAATTATATTCTTCAGGATTGAGAAATTAAACTAATATAAGAATTTGATACCTGTTCTGGTACCCCCATCATTTTCATTTGCCCATTTTCCATCCATATACAAGTATTGCAGAAATTTTTTAGGGAGTCCATAGAATGTGTAACAAACACTAGAATTTTTACTTTACCCATTAAGCTTTTCATTCTTTGGTTTGCTTTTACGAGAAACGCAGCATCACCTGCAGCAATAACTTCATCAAGCAATAAGATTTCCGGTTCTATGGCTGTAGATACAGAAAATGCCAGTCTCATGAACATTCCAGATGAATAATACTTAACAGGGATATCAAGATATTTACCTAATTCACTGAACTCTGCAATTTCTCTTACTTTTTCTCTAATAGTTTTGGGTGTCTGTCCTAACATCAGGCCTCTCAAAAAAATATTATCCCATCCGGTTGCCTCCATTTCAAAGCCGGTTGCCAACTCAAAAAGGCATGCAATCTTCCCTCTAACACTTAGTCTTCCTCTGGTAGGAGGGTAAATACCAGCAATCAATTTAAGAAACGAGCTTTTCCCTGCTCCGTTAGGACCAATTATACCTAGCCTATCTCCTGAGTTGATAGTTAGGTTTATGTCTTTGAGAGCATGTATTTTACCTTCAATTTCTAAACTTTGAGACTCTTGACGAAACCGATTTAGAAATAAATCTTTAATCTTAGTCTCTTTTCGTATGTTATAAACTAAATTAACATTTTCTAGTTTAATAAAACACATCGTTTATATCCTTTCTATATCCTAAAGACAATTTTCCTTCCAATAGCTTCAAGGGCAAATACTGATAAGAAAAAGATTGCCCCAACAAATAAAAGGCTTACTTCCCAATGAATTAAATCAGGTACTTTTTGGCCCATAAGAGGCCGTCTGATAACTTCCATAAGATAATAAAATGGATTCCACTGATATATCCAGGCAAAATTCTTGTCTTTTAAAATTTCTGCTGGATACATAATTGGGGTTGCATAAAATAGTCCTTGCAGGATAAGTGATTGTATGGGGCCGTAGTCTCTTACCAAAGTATGGGCAATAGCAGAACCAACAGATAATGCGATACCTAGTACTAACCAAATAAAAAGTGCAGGTATTAACAAAACCATCTTAAAAGAAAATTGGTTAACATCAAGTAATAAATATGTTAAAAAGAAGGCCGCCAAACTTAATAACATTTGGACAAAAGCAACGACCGCGACACGGACCGGAAAAACTTCTATAGGAGTTTGTGTCTGTTTGATATACCCTTCAGCCGCTAAAAAAGCGCCAGTTCCGCCTTCTGCACATTGCGCAATATATAGCCAGGGTATCAACCCAGAAAATAAATATGGAATAAAAGTTCTAATAGGTTGTCCCAATAATTTGGAAAAAACAATACCAATTATCAAGACCAAACCTAGGGGAGTAATTAAGGACCAGGCAAAACCAAGAAATGAATTCCTATATTTATTTTTCAAATCCTGTTTTATTAAACTACCTAGAATATATCTTCCTTGAAAAATACTTTTGATAAAATTCATCATTACTATACAATCATCCCATTCAAATACATTTAGTTTATTAACCTAAAAGATATATATTAAGTTATCATGTTTTAAATTTGAACCCAATAAACGGCTTTCTATAACGCTTTCCCCACCAGTTGTATTTGTAAAACTCAAAAACTCGTATAGGAATTTCCGAATTACGTGCAAATATTCTTAAATAATATTTATTATTTTCGTCAAGAACTACTGGATGAAACGGGATAAACAAAGGTAAATTAGCGTCTACATCTGCAATTTGGATTTCATTATTAGCCAATATCTGGTCTTTAGCAACTAACTCCGCGCCAATATTTCCTTGACAGTAAGGTAATTCTAAATTAACAGCTAGGTAAACTCCTTGTAAGGTACCGGAGTGAATATCTAATTCATAGTACTCAAAAGGTATTTCTTGAAGATTAACACTAAGTCCTAATTTATATTTTTTTTCTTTCATTCCAAATATCACTGCATCATCCTTGAGTTGTTGAAAAGCCGGACTAATTGTCTCCCACATATCTGATCCTTTAAACATTTCAATAAATCTAAATCTTCTACTTTGAATAAGGAATTCTTTTGAATATACTACGTTAATAGCTCTGTCTTTAATTATTTTTTTCCGTCTTAATTGTTTCTCTGCTTTTTCATTAACTATTGATTCTAATTCACTTTTTGTTGAACGCAATTTCTCTATTAAATTCTCTTTGTCTTTTTCAATAAATTTTAGTGTTTCTTCTCTCTCGTTTAGTTTATCTTCTAATTTCCTTAGCTCTTCCTCACTGGCATGTAATTTTTCTATTAAATTCTCTTTGTCTTTTTCAATAAATTTCAGTGTTTCTTCTCTCTCGTTTAGTTTATCTTCTAATCTCCTTAGCTCTTCCTCTTGATATAGTAAGTTCTTTCGCAATTCTTCTATTATTTCATTCTGTCTTTTTATGCTAATATGCGGGGGTTCGTAATACTCCATACGATTAATCATATCAATGTACTCCTCTTCTGATATTGCCTTTTTTACAGCTATTAAATGAAATAAAATTTCTTCACATACATCTGTTTTTTCTTTTCGGGCTTGACGCTTTTCCTCTAAAGTTAAATGTCGATACTCGGGAAAGTAAAAAAACTCCATTTTTACACACCGCAAATCAATTCCTGGATCACCATGGTCACTTTTGCTTAATCCCCATGTTAATGCATTGGGATGTAACCAGTCATCTTGTGGGATATTCGTATAGGGATAATCAGTCCAAAATCTCGGTGTATGTTCATTAAAAACCTGAATATGATAAGGATTAGCGAAGTTTAATTTTTGTTCATAGTAGGGAGCTAAAATACAAATTTGGGTTCCATGTTTACATATTCGGTATATCTCTTTCATAGTATTCATCAAATCTTTTACATGCTCTAGAGAATGGGAAGCATACACTAAATCCACGCTATTATCCTCAAACGGTAATTTTTCGTTAAGATTACCTATTTTGTCCACGTCAAGCTGTGGAAAACGATCAACGCCAATAAAGCCTGGCCTTTTTGCAGGCCCGCATCCTAAATCAACGCGAACCACTTTATGTTCCGTATATAACAAATCTCCAAAAATATATTTTCTCTCTTCAAGATTGTCAATCTGTTCTTGTTTATCTTTCTCAAGCCAAAATTTTTTCAAATGTTCGTAATTGGTATTTCCGCCAATTGATTGTAAACAATTCTTACAAAACGGTAAATTCCCTCTTTGATCTAAACGCAGTTTATGTCGAAGTTCGCACATTTTACTATTGTTTAAAAGAGTACCAAAATCACAATCTGGAAAAACTCCAATTGAAAACCTATCCTCATATACAGCACAACAAGGTGATACTTTTCCATTAACATGAACAAATAACGAATTATCCTCTATAAAAGAGCATCCCCCAAAAACCTTTGTTTTCTTTTTCTTACTAACATCTAGTAAATCTTGTTCATTATAATCATTCGTTCCTTGAGCTTCGACCTGAATGCCAAGAGGCTTAAAAATATTATTTACCCTGTTTATTGCTGTAACTTCATCAGATTCTAACATAACTTTTTTTATAATTGGAATATCCAATAGAGCTTTAGCTTTTTCTCCCAACATTAATGAAGCATTTATATGCAAAATTGTAAGTGCATCCTTTATTACTTTTGACTCAGCTAGAATTTCCAAGCAATCTCTAAAGTGAGGATATAAAAGTGATTCTCCTAAATTTAATAACACTAACTTTTTTATTGAAGGCCATCGATCAATTTCTCTAACTAATTGCTTTAATAAATCTAATGACATATATTCGTGGGGCTTTTTATTTTTCCCTGAATCTAACACAAGCTCAATACAAATATTTTGAGGTTGATAACTAATTATCATTATTCTATTGCTCCTCTTTATTAACTACGATATTATTCCAACTCATAAATTAAGTTAGTATAAATATTTTTGTGGTCATTAGTAATGCCATAGATAAAACTACTAATTTTGCTAAAGTCCTTTTTCTTTTCATATATTCCAATCTGGTTATTTGTTTTAAATTCAAGATCAATAATAAATGTCCTTTGTGAACTATGCTTAATTTTTTTAAAGCTAAATCTTGTCCAACCTGAATCAATTATAGTATTCAAAGGTACTTCCACTATTCGCAATATGGGTTCCATTTTGTTACAAAAGATTCTTAGAGTAACTTTGCCTTCCAAAGTTTTACATTTATTTGTACCGAAACAAATATCAATTCCACACCATCCATCTTTTTCCGGTTTAATCTTATACCTCCTCTTTCCAAACAATACTCTATAACAATGAATATCTTTATAAGATAAACTAGTCACTGATTGCTTCTTGTGATTTAAAGTCTCATCTGGGTTACTTTCTTCAATTCGTAACACATTTAATATGATATTCGTGAGTTTATTCCGAGCTAATAATCTATTTTCGGGGTTATATTTACAACTTTCTATTTCCATCAAATAGTCCCACTTTACTTTTTCAATATGATATTTTTCTTTGAACTTATTTCTGAGCTCTTTTCCAATCGCTGTTCTTTTAATTGGGTTTTCAATTAGCCAGATAACCTTTTCTTTCATTTGCTGTACATCATCTACTAAAAGCTCTGGTTTAAAACTCAAAATTTCATTTGGTCCTCCACATTTTGTAGAGATAACAGGTAACCCATAACTCATGGCTTCAACTACCACATTACAAAATGACTCAATATGGCTACTAACGACAACCATATCTGCATTATTATAAATTTCATCAATATTCTCACGCTTAGTAAAAATTTGAACAAATTCATTTAGCTGATGAATATCTATATAATTTCTTAACCGTTCAGTATATTCCGGTTTACCGTCTCCAAATAAGGAAAATGTAATTTTTTCTTTATATTTAATTAATTCTTTGGCAAGTTCTAAAAACATTAGATTATTCTTGTTCTTTTCAAAAGTGGACAACTGGACAATATTGAATACCTTATTTTTATCTTTATTTTTAATTGTTTGATCAGGCAAAATTGTACCGTTAGGTATAACTGTAACCTTTCTTTCTATTCCTAAATATAAATAATTTAGAAATCTTTTTGTCCAGTTAGAAGGAACAAGTATCTTTGAGGCCATTCCCAAAATTTCGGCTTCTTTAACCCGAAATCGCTTCCAATTAATCTGCGGAAAATTTTTTCTAGGAAAGATCCCATGAACATGAACAATAAGTGGGATTTCTAAATAGTTAGCGGCATAAATTGGCACATCTAAAATCGATGTATTAACAACAACTTTTTCGGCTTGAAGACTATTAAACAAAGAAATAGTCTGTACAATCCTATCATGCA
This sequence comes from Firmicutes bacterium HGW-Firmicutes-14, assembly GCA_002840275.1. Lineage (GTDB taxonomy): Bacteria > Bacillota > Thermincolia > Thermincolales > UBA2595 > W-Firmicutes-14. The sequence goes on along the minus strand of PHAB01000005.1, from coordinate 147,260 downwards.
GAGAACCGCCTGGCTCGGCAAAAATATTTGGCAAAATATATGGAGCGATTACATATTTTATTTTTGCCTTCTTTAGTAATTGTTCTAACGGCCCAGGACCGGGTAAGACCACCTTAATTTTCTGTTCTGAATTTAGGGCTGACGCTACATTAAATAACACCCGTTCGGCTCCAGATAAAAAAGGAGAATGTGATATAAAAACTATATTCCCCATTAAGCTCTCTCCTCCACTAATTGGCATGCCATATGCAACAGTTTGATAAAATCATCTATTCTACTTTGTGTGTCGAACTTTTTCTTAATGTCTTGCACTGCGTTAGTAAAAATTGCTTCGTACCTTTCTCTCAAGTTAATAACCATTTCAATGGTTTCTTTCCAATCCCTTAAAGTATTCTTACAAAGAAAACCATTAAACCCATCTTTAATATATTTGCGATAAATATCTATATCCGAATAGATTCCAACAGCACCCATACTTGTAATTTCGAAATACTTATTCGGACATTTGGAATTTTCAAATCGAGTATCCCCTAAAGGAGCAATTAGTATATCAACCTTCAAATTTTGTACAAAGTTAGAATACTTTTGATAATCGTATATGTAAGGATAATGCTTAATTCTGTTTTGGGGGGCATTCTCTAGCTCTTTGGGAATAGCTGTCCCCATTAATACTAATTCAGTATTATTATATTTAAAAAGTATGTCACTTAATGCTTGAAACGGTTCGGTATAAGTTCTGTGAGAACCAATATATCCTAAAACAATATTGTCCTTCTTTCCAGACTTTTTAAAACAGAAACCTTTTTGCATGTCAATATTTGATTCTGTCCTAAATATACGTTTGGCATAATCACCTAGATCCTGTTCTAATAATTCATTAAACAAAAGGGTAATATCCGCTTTACCGATACAGTACATAAAAGTATCATATATTTCCGTTCCCGGGGCTATTACATTCTCATATTCCTTCCATTCCTTGTGAATACATACCCAGTTATCATCAATCATATAGATACTTGGAATCTTCATAACTTGACAATAGTCCATAACAGACTTAACATTACTAGTCTTTGATCTGCTAAAAATAACTATATCGGAATCTATTATATCTAAATATGTGCAATGATTCTCAAGCACTACTCGCCAGTTCAAATTATACGTATTCACTAGCTTCTTAAAATAGTTGATGAAACATATCTCATTATGGGCTACATCATTATATCCACTAATGATAGTTATTTTTTTACCATGTAAAAAATCCCATTCTGGTTTCTTCACTATAATTTCATCAGTATCGTATATTTTGGCATTAATATACCTTGATACAGTATCACAACTAAAACGATTCATATTTAAGAATGGATATATCTCCCACCCGTAAATACAATTAGTCTCCTCCAAATCTAATTGTATAATTTCAGTCCGCTGTGCTGCTCTTTGAATAAATTCCCACCAAAAAAAACGTTTCAATATCTCTTCTTCTGAAAAACCCATGAGTTGAATAAATAAGGTTTTATTTAACACTGCATTTGACATCGGTACAATATTTTTAATATTAGTCCATCCAAAATATATTCTTCCAAAAAACCGCGAGGAATCTGGGTAATAGTTTTCTTGAAACAATCCTCGGTTGCTCTCACATATAGAGGGACGGCCACAAACAATTCCTGTTTCTTCACTTAATTCATTAACTAAGAAATACCAATTAGAATACATTTTTTTAAGGTTACACCCAATCCACGCAAAAGAAAGTATATCGTGATTTGCTCTTTTTACCCCTTCATTCAATAATCGGGCAGGGTTATCATATTCATCTACAACGATGTTTACAATGTTTTTATTTAAACATTTCTTGTCTAAATCTACAAAAACATTCCATTGGGGACCATCAAATACTAATATGAATTCAATGTTGGTATCTTTCTGTGCTGCATCGCAAATGTCTTCCATAAGATCGTTGATATATTCCTCTAATATAAACAAATCTCCAAAAATCGGAATAATACAAGATAACATAATGCCCCCCTTATGGATTATTATATTTGCTTCAATTTTGTTTTAATAAATCTTTTTAAGCTGGATAGAAAACTCTTTAGAGGATTTATAATAGCTGTATTTCTCTTCTTAATTTTCAGCGCTAAAATAAATGCTTTTTCAAAATCTGCTTCTTTACCCTCGTACCTGTTAATTATTTCCTCCCACGCTTTTGCCGAAACAGCAATAGAATAATTATCTCGCACATAATGAAAAGCATTAAGTGCAATAGTCTTTCTTAAATCCGGATTTTCAATTAGATTTTTAATTACTTCGTACCAACCGTTCTCTGTATGTTCCGTGATTAATCCTGTGACTCCATCTTCAACACAATCGGTATAAATCGGCAAGTTTACGTATATACCTGCAATACCACAAGCCCCATATTCTCGGAACTTATTATTGGTTTTGCTGCGGTTAGAAGGGGTGTCTATCAGTGGGGCTATACCTATATCCCAGCTTCTCCTATATTTCTCTCTAATGAATTCATCATAATTAGGGTTATACTCGGAAAATGAGACTCCCTCGTGTTGCTCCAATTCAGTAGGGATATACCCCATGAATTCAATCTTGACCATGCCCTGATACTCTTCAAGAATTCTTTTCAGAGCCGGAACAACCGGTGCAAAATCAGGTCCATGTGTTATTGTCCCGGCATATCCGATGGTTATAATACCTTCTTGGGTTTCTTTCTTACTGACCCCTTCAATCAAACTAAAATCAAAAGAAAATGGTTGAAGTTCAATCTGAGAATTATAATTTTTAGCTATAGCTGCCAGTTCCTTAGAACCAACTTTCACTATGTCGCTAAGCTGCATAAACCTGATCAGGGTCTGCTGAATCACAGGTTGGCGATAATAGGCACCCAGAGATGTGTCTGAAGGGATGACAAAAAAGTTATCATCAATATCATAGATTATTCCTTTTTCTAATACCTTTGCATATTCAAGATACGGCACTATATCCGGGTTACAAATTCTTTGAAAGATAATCACATCGCTGTTTACAATTTTTCCACAGTCTAATTCCGTTTCCAGGATTAGTTGCCATTGTATTTTCTCGTACATGGCCAAATAAGTCAGCGGCTGAACCAGACCAATATCAACGCTAGGTATGAGCCCGGCAACGACCGCCAATACCCTTGGAGGCTTTTTTGTCGAATTGTAATAAGCTTCCAATAGATTCTTTGTTTTTAGTTGTGAAACTTTTTGATTATCTTCGAACCGGTATTTTATTTCAGACCAGATAAGTGAATCAGCACAAATTTCAGGAGTAAACAGGTTCTTGTTATACTTACCGGCAGCTTCCTGCAATTTTTGATTATTGGCAATTACCAAATCAGCACGGCTTATAAAATCCATAATTGCATACTTTACTTCTGTTCGGCCAAGGTAATTATCTAAATTGATGTCCGCAAATTTTGTAAAATAGTTCTCTTCTAAATAGTAAATTACCATCTTGTTAAGATTCTTGGCAAAATCAAGATATTTAGAAATACTTGGGTTACTTGTTTGGTCAAATATTATCACATCATAATAAGCAATATGATGATAATCCAGCTCTCCGTCAGAAATTTTTGAACAGTTGATTTGATTATGATTAAGCGGGAGCTTACATATAAATTCTTCCATAATTGAACTCTTCCCGCAGCACGATAAAACAACCAGAACGTTTACATTGGAAGAAATCTTGGTAGAACTTTCTATTATAAACTCCCCCCATACCTTAAACTTACAATTCCTTTATCCAATCTTTTACTATTAATCCCATTATTAAGACATCCTTCTCTTGATTATCCTTAATAATATCAGAACGCAGGACTCCTTCCCTAATAAAACCAACTTTTTCATAACTCCTGATAGCTTCTAGATTATCTTTAAACACCTTAAGAAAAATTCTATTCAAATTGAGTGTATAAAATCCATATTCCACCATTAGCTTTACCGCTTCAGCTCCGTATCCATTGCCCAGTGCATCATCTTCACCGATAAAAATCCCTAACTCTGCTTTCTCATTAGCATGATCAATGTCTTTCAAAAAAACTGAACCAATTGGTTGATTATTTTCCCTGTTAATGATAATAAACTGACAACAAGACTGTTTCTTCTGAATCATTTTAAAATATTGCATATGCATATCCAAAGTAATCGGAGCAGAACTAAAGAGGTTATTTAATACCCTTGTTTTGTTTCTCCACTCAACTATTTTCGGTCCGTCCGTCTCATCTAAAGGCTTTAGGAAAATCCGCCCACCTTCCAGTGGTTCGGCAGCCCTCTGGCATCTGTCAGACATTAAACCTCCAAACTCCTAACTGCATCAATTACTTTGTCAGTCTCCCCATCAGTTAAGTCAGGAAACATGGGCAATGACAAAATCCTTTTCCAAATTTCATTCGCTACCGGAACACTGGCCTTAATATTGCGATAACAAGGCTGTAAATGAGCCGGTAAATAATGCACCCCCGGGGAAACATCATTGTCCTTTAGATGAGCAATAAGGTTATCACGTATTTTACGGCTGGGAAGCTTGATTTGGAATAAATGCCAGGAACTGCTTATATGCGGCTTTTCCTGGGGCAATGTAATCCAATCCAAGTCCTTTAAGCCTTCCACATACCTCTTGGCTATGTATCGCCTCTTCTCATTTAACCTATCAATTTTTTGAAGCTGAACAATGCCGATTGCGGCATTAATGTCACTCATATGATACTTATATCCTATTTTATCCACCCAATACTGCCAGGCATATACCTTTTCTTTGGAACTTCTGGTCCATGTATCCTTCGAAATACCCACCCATCTCATCTCTTTAAAAAACCGGGTGTACCATTCACTGTTACAGGTAATTGCTCCTCCTTCGCCACAAGTAAGGTTTTTTACAGCGTGAAAACTAAAACAAGTCAAATCAGACAATGAGCCAACTTTATGCCCTTTATATGTTGCTCCGCAAGCATGTGCAGCATCTTCAATTATATATAAACCATACCTATCAGCAAGCTCAGAAATTTCATCAATTTCACACGGATGACCTGCTAAATGTACCACAATGATAGCTTTCGTTTTATCACTAATTTTCTGTTCTATGTCTTTGACATCAATGTTCATGGTATCATGCTCAATATCAGCGAAAACCGGGGTTGCACCAGTATAAGCAATTGCATGAACAGAGGAGATAAATGTCATCGGTGTTACAATCACTTCATCACCTTTTTGGACCCCTAATGCTTCTACGGCCAAATGGAGCGCCGCCGTCCCAGAATTTAGCCCCACTGCATAATCTGCCCCAACGTATTCTGCAAATTTTTCCTCAAATTCTGCAGTCTTAGGACCTAGGCCGAGCCAACCTGAACGTAAAACCTCTTGAACGGCTGCAATCTCTTCTTCTCCAATTGATGGTTTAAGGACTGGTATTGTCAAATTATCCCTCTCCTTTCAAAATGAATAACCGCTATTTATAAGTTTGTAGGATAGATTCCAATTCCCTGCAAATTATATCCCATGAACGTTGTTTAGCTATCTGTTGACGTTTTTTTCTAAGCTCCCTACAATCTTCCTCTAACGCCAACTCAAGCTGGGAAACAAAATCAGAAGGATTGTCCGCCAGATAAATAATCCCCGGCCCACATTCCAAAGAAAGTCTTTCCAACTCTGGCATCTTTGTTGCTACTATCGGTAATCCCTTAACCAGGTATTCATTAATTTTGGCCGGCCGCATTGCTGATACATAACAAGTTGATACATACGGAATTAGTCCTATGTTACACTTCCCCAGGAAAAATCCCAACTGAGAATATTGTTTAAACGCAGGATACCATTTCACGTTTTTACCGAATCCTTCACAAGGTATTTTACTGACTTCTTTAGGTCCTACAAAGGCAAAGCAAATTTCCGGATGTTTTACAGCCATTTCAGAAACTGCATCCCACCATATTTTATTGTTTATGCCTCCAATGTAAGCAGCTAATGGGCCTCCGGTGCTATTCTCCGGCGCCTCTGGTTCGCCGCTTTCTGGTTGTAAAATATCTAGTAACCGGGTAGAAAAACCGTCTTCAAACAAGCGTATCTTGGGAATATTTGATTCTCCTAATTGTTGTTTTGCATTATTCAAAACGGGAACCGATGCGCATAAAACTATATCAGCCAGTTCCAACATTCTTTGGTGAGACAAAATAATGTCTTCCGCACCTTTAACCTTAGATGGGTCACTTACAATATCTATAACAATGCCAGCCCACGGAAGGGTTTGGGCTAAATTTACTGCCAGCGGTGTAGTCATGTAAGACCACAGCAACATTCGGTTGAGAGGAATATTATTCTCTCTGCTAAATCGCAGTATATTCTTGCGCAAATAAACCGAATTCCATTTAACTGCCGCGGGTGAATAAGGGAACGGCAGGGCTATTGGGCTAAATATTTTAACAGACTTGTTAATTTCAGCTTCATGCTTATGTATTCGGGAGAAGAACAGTTTGCTTAAACGATTCCAAACCCTAGGAGCATCTTTCAGAGACGGCACCCGCACCCCTGTATTCTCTACAAACAACACCGGATATCCCATTGAGGCAAATTGGCTCATTATCTCCTGTGTCCGCTGCCACAGGAAGTCCCAATCGATAGCAGAAAGGCATACTATGGCATCAAATTTTCTCTGGTCTTTAGTTAACTCATTCATAATGTCCTGCCTTAATTTTTTGTAAACCAAGATGTTTCACATAATTATCAACCATTATTTCGACAGAAAATTCCTTTTGATAATGCTTGAGAGCTGATTTGCCCATTTCCTCACGCATTTTACTGTTTATAGACAGGTTAATAATATGTTGAGCAGCCTCCTCTTCATGTTCCAATGAAAATAGATAGCCTGTCTGCCCATGCTTTACCATAGATTCCGTTCCCCCAACATTACTGGCCACTACAGGTGTCCCTGTGGCCATCGATTCAATGATGACTAAAGGACAGGCTTCATAATAGGATGGAAGAAAAGCAATGTCGGCATCCCAAAAAAATTGTCCCGCATCTACCTTGTGACCCATTACATGGACCCTATTTGTTAAATCTGCTTTAGCAACAGCTTTTTGGCATTCTTCATACATAGGTCCGCTTCCAATCAATATAAAATTAGGAATCGGTAAATTTGACGGGTATTTTTTTGTAACTATTTTTGCAACTCTCAAGAATGCCATAGGATTTTTTACTTTACTAAGCCTGGCCACCATACAGATAATTGGCGCTTCCTTTGGTATTGGTAATAAGTCACGTAAGCCAACTATTGGATAAGGGGGAATCGATCTGCCGTTGGGAATATACCTGCACCTGGAATTATCCAGACCTAAGGCTTTCATCTCTACCAAATCCTTCGGGGAAACAAAGACATATTCATTCGCAAAAGGTATGGCGACTTTTTCTATTCTTTGATAAACCTGCCTAATAAGCGGGGGATTTCCTGGGTGAAACGAAAGCCCATGCACAGTCATACATATTCTGGGAACGCCCGCCCATGATGCAGCCAACCTGGCCAACCAGGAAGCTTTTGAACTGTGGCAGTGAACAATGTCGTATTTTCTCGTCTTACACAACTGCCAAAGCTTCGCCAATACCATGATATCTTTATATGGATTAATGCTTCGGCTAAGCCACGGCACCTGAATGGCCTGCCCCTGAAACCAGGATGTAAAGGCCAGTGGTAAGTAATCTCCAGGACCAAAGACCACATCAATTTCTACATCGTAACCCCCGGCAGAAATACCCTTTATCAAATCAACAAGTACGGTTTGCGCACCCCCGGTTTCCCCTAATGTTATTACCTCTAAGATTCGCATCATTCACACCGCCAGTGAATAGTCATTTCGTTCGAGGCTCAATTCAGGATGGTAATAGGGATCCCCCTTGGAAATAATTTCCTGATATAGGTTCTTAAATAGCTCTATTTCCTTCTCTTCTATGTATTCGCCCCTCGTCATTGATTCATAATGAACAAGTCTGGCATGAGGTGTGTAAACATTATATAACCCCATTTTAAGCAAACGCAGACATAAATCTACGTCGTTTAGCCCTAGGCGGAAATCGGCATTGAACCCTCCAACTTTGGCAAATATCTCGGCCTTAATCATCAGGCATGCAGCCGTCACCGCAGATACATTTCTGACGCATTTAATCAGATTAAAGTAACCGGGTGATTGGGCATCACATTTATAGAACGCATGGGATGCACTTCCTCTCATACCGATAACTATACCGGCATGCTGGATAAGTCCGTTCGGGAAAATCAGTAATGCTCCTACAGCTCCTACATCAGGCATCTGGCTATGTTCAATTAAAGATTCCATCCAATCAGAAGAAATAACCTCTGTATCATCATTTAAAAATAACAGGTGATTTCCTCTTGCATGAGAAGCACCAAAATTATTAATCATCGGATAGTTAAATTCTTCGGGATAAATTAGGACCTTCAAATTCTTCTGGGTTTTTAGACAATCTAAATATTTTAACGTATTTTCATCTGTGCTTCCATTATCTATTACGATTAGTTCATAATTGCTGTAACTTGACTTGTTTAAAATGCTGTTGAGACACTTTTTTAAAACCTTACCGTTGTTTCTTGTCGGTATAATAATGGACACTTTATCTTTACTCTTGATATCAAGACGAAAATCATAAGTGCCGGTATCAACGAGATGTTTGACTTTAACAGAATAGCCTTTTCTCTGGAATGACTCCTCAATGGCTATACATCCTGCACGAGCCGCCATAGGCTTGGCCTCCCAGCCATCAGCAGTAGACCGAACAGATATTCTCCAACAATAAAGAACATCTGGAATCCGTTCAACTTTTATAGGCAGATCGCTTAATCTCAATAACAAGTCATGGTCCTGGGCTCCATCAAAATCCTTCCTCAACCCTCCAACCTGTTCCACTAAATCTTTTCTCACCACAACCGGATGCCCGATATAGTTAAAAGAATGAAGCAAGTGTGGGGACCAACCCGGCTTAAAAAACGGGTCTATACGTTTTCGGGAGAGCTCATCGTACTTATCCTCGTCGGCATAAACAAGATCTGGGGAATCTTCTTCTGTTTCTGAGAGAAATTTTTTAAAAGCTGAAATAGCATTAGGCCGTAAAATGTCATCCTGGTCCATAAACAGTACATATTTTGATTCGGCCATTTTTAATGCTGAATTTGTCGCTTCACTGATGCCCTGATTGACTTCGTGCCTCTGTACCGAGATACGTGTATCGAGTTCCGCTAAGCTATCCAGATAACTCTTGACATCTTGTTCAGTGGAACCATCATCAATAATGCACAATTGCCAATTGGGAGATGTTTGTGACAATACGGATTGCACCGCTTCTGCAAGATGGTCTTTCTTGGGATTATAGACAGGCATCAGTATACTTATTGCTGGTCCAGGTTTATCCATAATATGTTTAGTTATCTCATTATTTTGCCTGCTCTTCCGGTGAAGCCATTTCTGGTATTGGACATTAAGATCCCCTGCAGCTAAAATATTTCGCCAGCCCTGCTTTTTCAAATACTTCCACAGCCTCCTGGTAAAATGAGATATGCCATATGACTTCAATATTCTTATGCTTCTTGAAAAGAGCTCTAGAATTGATCGAAATAATCTATTCATAATATATTTACCTCATTAAAAACCAAAAATTACTGGTCCTAATCTTTATATTTTTGTTGAAATATTGACCTGAGCACCTGAGCAAATTCACCGGATTTAACTTCTTTATAATCCTGGCTCTCCGAACTCAGTTTTACAGACCTAACCCCAAAATAGCCCGACAGCGATTTATTAATCCAGTGCCCGGGATCGGTAGGTATATCACTGACAAAAGTAGTTCTTCGAAATTTTGTCGAAATAGGAGGCAGTTCAACTGCAGCCAAGCCATTTTGTTTCGCTGCCTGTTTCTGAGAAGAGACAAAAAAGCAATGTTCCAGTGCTCTGGATAAATCTGTTTCGCCGGCCGAATTAAGCCTTATGTAGTTACCCGGAGCCGTTATCAAGATTACTGCTCCTAGAGCAAACCCTGCAGTGCATATATGAGCCAGGAAGGAGCCTTAATGTTTTCTGCTCTCTTTTTATAATAAAGCCACCAAAAGCACAACAGAAATACAAATATTGCGATAACTAACTGCTCCTGACTAAGGCCAACCCATATGCCTAAGAGGAACATCCCCATATTGTAAAACCACTTTGTTTTACAAGCATGCTTATATTCCAGCCATATTCTAAATGGAACCATGAATAATAATCCAAAAAACATCGGTAACAAATAAAAAGCAGTTCCACTGTTCCAATAAACAACCTCACTTAAAAATGGAATTCCAAACCATGCAATGCTTTTACAAAAAACTGTGAGAAAGCGTTCTGCATTTCCAGCCAAATAAAGAATAAACCATGTAACCTGCCGGTCCATCTGGAATATAATGAACCCAGAAAATTGAGTAACCCATTATTTGATTCCGCAAGGTTCAAAAAAATATAATCATCGGCCATATAGGGCTGGAGAATACCTATTACTGCCATTTCTATGACCATTACAACCAAAGCAGAAAGAAAATAAAAGTTAAAAGCTTCTATTGTACCAATCTTTGCCCACTACACTTTTTGTCCTCATGACGCCTTATTCCTCATGAACAGCACCTTAACCGTATGCAGCAGAATCTGCAGGTCCACCAGCACATCATTCTTTTTCGCGTATAACAGGTCAAACACCAGCTTCTCCCTCGGCCCCGTATTGTATTTCCCGGCAATCTGGGCAATCCCGGTAATTCCCGGCTTAATCCGGTGCCTGTGGGTGTAGCCCTCAATCTCCTTCTCATACCTCTCCACGAAAAACGGCCTTTCCGGCCTGGGACCGACCAGGCTCATATCCCCTTTAATTACATTAATCAGCTGGGGAAGCTCATCCAGCCTTGAGAGCCTGAGAAATCTGCCTATTCTGGTTGCCCTCTGGTCATCCTCAACTGCGAATACAGGTCCGGTGGACTCTTCAGCATCCTGGATCATGGTCCGGAACTTATATAAAGTAAACAGCCGCCCGCCCTTGGTTACCCTTTCCTGTTTATATATCACAGGTCCGGGTGAATCCAACTTAACCAGCAGGGCGACCACTGCCATTACAGGCAGCGTTAAAACAAAAGCTGCCAAACCTATTACCAGGTCCAGGGACCTCTTAACCTGGTTTGCTCCGCCATTGGAATCCTGCACAGTAAATACCGGGATATCGTCAATAAGGTTAAGGTTTGCCTTTACCAGCAACACCTCGTATAATTCGGGAACAAGGAAGACTTCCTTCCCCATCGAATAGCAGTAGCATACAATACTCTCTTTCAATGAAGCCTCCAAAGATGGAGCTACTATGACAATGTCACATGATGTCCCGGCCAGTATCTCTGCGAAGTCTTCTATTTCACCCAGAATCATATGCCTACATACAGTCCTACCCGGCAGGCCATCCTCCGGTTCACCTGCATGACACTGTTCGTCGGCACTTCCCTGTTTTTCAGTAATTATTCCAATAATATTCATGTGACTTTCCTGAAAATCAACAAACCGGTCCGCAATTTCCATTGCATCAGATAGAGAACCTATTATCAGGGCACTTTGAATACCCAGGGCTTTTTTGGTGGTCTTCCAAAGAAAGTACCGCCATAATATCAGAAATACAAGCTGCAGAAACCAGCTAATCAGGAAGACTGACCGCGGAAATGCATAGTTGGCGCTTATGTATGTAAGGGAAATGCTGAGCATCAGGGTAAGGGACACCGCCATTACAATGGAATAAAACTGGTCATCCCACCTGGTCCTGGGGGAAATGGCATATAGGTGATATATATTTAAAAAAAATATACTGCCCAGAGAAATCCAGAAAAACAGCTGCAGGTACGGTTGAAAGTTCTCTGCCGGCAGGGTGAAATTAAACCGGATAAGATAGGCAAAAATAATGCTGATGTTAATAAGAAATGCATCAATAAGCATTATAAGTATTGAATGCTTTGATTTACTGTTATTTATCCACATGGCTTAACCTCCGCAACCGGGGTCCCTTAGCAAAGTAAATACTTTGTTAATTTTCTACTTCGATACCCAAATTCCTCCCCATTTCGCTATTTTATACCACTGAAATATTATCCTTGGAAAACAGAAGTACCAACAAAGAAACCCCTTTATATAAGAAGGGGTCGGCACCGGTCACAGCCTGTTTAAATTAGCTTCTGACCTGGCAAACAACTCAATTATATACGCATTTGTTCCTAAAACAGGGCGCGTCGGTGATTGCTCCCATAATTGCCTGTGTTTTGGCTCTAGGATACTCAACTGGGCTGTAATTCTGTCAGGAATCTCAATAACCTTCTCAAAGTATTCCCTGGCAGGTCTTTTACTGCCCTTCTCCATGTAATAAAGTCCAACCTGATAATAGGTTTCAGCAAGCATACCCCAATACTCCTGGTTCCAGGGATTGTATTCCATTGCTTTTTCCATGTCTTCTACTCCCGAGGATATCTGAGTATCAGCCAGGAGAAGCCTGGCCCTGATTTCACGTATCGTAGGGTCATATCTGTTAAGCTCTACAGCTTTATTAGCGTGATACAAAGCCTTATGTATGAGCTCCTCATCTCCGTTTTTTTCTCCAATCTGAGCATAGACCTGGGTCATGTAAACATGGGTTGGAGAGTTAAAAGGATCATATTTTACCGCCATTTCAAGGTTGTGTCTGAATGAAGTTATGTCATTTTGAGCCAAAGCCTCTTTATTCTTGATACTGTAATATATGGCTATGGAAAAACTGGCAGCTGAAACAAATACCAAGGCTAAACAACCCAGAACTGCAATATGCTGTATGACTCTATGTTTTTTCTTGAGTAAAACTGCAGCGGATTTTTCTTCATCTAAAACAGATTCTAACCCCCTTCCCAAACCAAATAGGGCCCATAAAAATATTGAAACTGCCCCCATGGAAAGGTTAAAGTCAATTAATCCATGCATCCCAAGGGCAAGAGCGCTCCACATTATTGCCCAAGCAAGACCTTTGATTTCATTATCCTCTTTTTTGTTTTTCAAGACTCTTATTATTGAACGCAGGAATGCAGCCCAGACTCCTATAAGAAAAGCCAGGCCAATAATACCGGTTTCAAGCCACACCTGTATGAAATGACTGTGGATCTCACGGGAGATGTAGTGGTAGCTCTGATATTTGCCAAACAAGGACCTCCATGCTCCGCCACCCGCACCTAAAATTGGATAATCTTTTATAATCTTGAAGGCATCATTGTAAAAGACAAACCTTTCCTGAACGTTACGTTCCTGCAAACTGATAGCTTTAAACCTGGAAGTTACTTCAGCCGGTAAAACACCATATTTGGCTGAGGCGGCCAGGGCGATGCCAAACAATATTATTAACACCACCAACAGCAGTCCAATTTTTTTGTCCTGTTCCGGCCATCGCGATGAAACTTTTTCTCCCAAATATTCAATAGTAAATGCTAGAATACCACCTATCAGCGCTCCAGCCACTGCCCAGGCAACCAATATGCTGTCGTAATGCTCAACAGATCCGCCGAATATCTTGCCAGATACGACTACTCCAATAACTATAGTTAGAATTATTTGCAGCACCAATTTCCACCTGGATAAACCCCAGGGACCAGCCATTAATGCAACCACTATCAGGGCAAATATCAAAATCCCGCCCCTTGATTTGGCTCCTATAAAAGTCAGCATCAGAATATAGTTTCCAATGCCGTACAGCACAGGAAACCACCGGTTTTTATTTTGTGTAGCCAAACATATACCTAATATCAAAGCAGCAGTCACAAATGAAGCCAGAGTATTCGGATATTGCAGTACTGAATATATTCTCTCATCCTGGAATGCTGCTTCTATATTTAATATTTTTAACGCTGTGCCAAGTCCCGTTAAAGCGGTTCCTACTCCTGCTATATAGAGTACATTCAAAAAAAAGCGGATATCTCTTTTGTTTCTCAGCCCATGAGCAATAATGTAGAATACAACAAAAAAGCCTGTCATTCTTAAAGTTGAGCCCAAAGCATCCCTTACATTTACCGCTCCAAAAGAGCTGATTAAATAAGCAAATAATAGGCCTAATGCCATATAATCATTTAAACTGTCCAAAAACCTGTTATCATTATTTAAAAAAAACGAGAGGTAAAAAAACATAAATAAGACCAAAAATCCGAGTAAAAAAAGTAAAAATTCCCTTTCAAAAAATAAACCCCGGAAAAAAGGTGATAATATAATCAACAGACTCAATATCCCAATATATATTCTTTTGGGCCATGGCCAACCTGACTGTACGAAGTCCAACTTATATGCCTCCTGTATATGGTCTTAAATTTGTTACGGCTAGTATATATTCGACAGGATATTACGAATTCCCTCTCTGTCAGGAAAAAAAGAGAGCGCCCATCAGGACGCTCTCTTTATTAATTAATTTCTGCTAGTTGACAATTATTACATAGTCAAAGATATTGTCAATAGCGTTGTCACCGCCTGCATCAATTGCTACATCGCCGTCCTTGTCAAGGAAGTCATAAAGTTCGACTTTCTTGCCCTTGGATACGCCGGTTATAGACTTGATGCTGGAACCGGTATTGTCGAAGTACTCAACCTTATCTTTCTTGATAATGTACTCATTGTCACTGCCATCTACAAGAATGAGGGTATCGCCAACAGTCTTGATATCTGCAATGGTAAACGCGCTGACTACATTGAACAATGCGCCGTCTGCCACCCGGGAAATTGTATCAACTTCACTGTCGTCTGCATTCATCTTGAAGACAATAGGTGCGTTGGCGTAAGTGAATGCTGCAGAATCACTGTCAAGGGTGTACTCAGATGTCGTTCCGTCAACCATCAGCTTAATAGCATAGTCACCGCCACCGATACCGTACTTGCCGCCGACAGCCACACCGTACATCTGGTCACTTGATAAGGAGGATTCATTGTCAATAAACACAAGTACTACTTCCTTACCGTCATTGTAGAATGTTACGGTATAACCTTCAACTGCTGTTTCGTTATTTTCCACAGTGGCCCATGTAATTTTGTCAGTCTTGTTAACGAAGTTTTCTCCAGCATCGCCGAATTCTTCTACTTGGATAATCGCTGTGCTGGAACTTACTACATAAGCAGCATCAGAAGTATTGTAGAGCAAATCATTGTTCTTATCGATACCGTTGCTGCCGCGCATGGTTTGTACGGTAAGTTTTTCAACCTTGGTCACCTTGCCGCTGGAATCAAAGGTAATCTTGGCCAGGTCTTTCGGTGAAACGTCAGCAGCACCGGTACCATCGGAATCATCAATGTCAAGGTCACCCCAAGTTTCGGTTCCGTCGCCCCAGTTTACAGTATAGTCATCATTATCGATTTCGTATACAGCTTCAGTACCATCCATCTTGGTAACCTTGATGTAATTGATGGTGCTGTTGGTATTGCCGGCCAGGTCAGTCTTCTTAGTGATGTTACGGACAACGACCTTAGCGCTGTTGCTGCTGCCTTCGGTGTCAGAGTATACGAACAATGCTTCACCATTGGGATCGAGCAGTACTGTTACATCTTCACCTACTATGTCATCATTTAACTTATCAAGGGTAGCTGCATCATAGCTGTCCCCACTGTCAGTTGAATATTCCAAACCATTGGTAGAACTGAATACTGCTTCACTGCCAACAGTCAGTTTAAATGTGCTGCCGGCTGTTGACGCAGCTGATTTCAGTGTTCCGGTTACTGTGGCATCAGTTGCCAGGATGAGGTACTTGTCGTCAAGATTGTAATAGGCAACTACATCACCGGCTTCAATGTCACTGAGGTCAGCAACTTCACCGTTCTTGAAGATTTGCACATAATCCATGTCCACACCGTCAAGGTCGATGTCAATAGCATTGGTTGACTCACTGGTAAAGTAGATAGTATCATTTTCTACACTGTCTACGATACCATAGCCGTCATAACCGCTGGCTGTGACAAACTTATAGACCTTTCCGCCGTCCTTAACAGCAAGACCGTATTGACCAACTGCCATACTGTCATTAGCTGCTATTGTATAGTCTGCATAAACCTTTACATTAACAGTTGTGGATACAGTTCCTGCACCATAGAAGGTAATTTTATCGCCGGCAAGGTCGATTGACTTAATCTTGTCATAGAACAGATCGTCTTCGTCAGCCTGAACTGCAACAATTTCATCATCATTATTCTCGTAGGCATTAACGTTAAGGCCGAAGAAATCGAGGAAGTTGTTGATACCCTTGGTGTCATAAGTGCTTCCGCCTAAGCCAATCTGGTCGTTTTTAATTCCGTTTGCAACAACAGAAACACCGTCAACCAGTTTGTCTTTCAGTTCGGTAATTTTTAATCTTTCAGCGAGGAGGGTACCCTTCTTTACAAAGGTAATGGTCTTACTTCCATCAGCTGTTTGCTCTTCGCTATATTCTTCAATAAGAATGTTGATATCAAGAGCATTGTCAGCAGCCAGGAAGACCATCCCACGCAGGGCCGGTGAGTTATAATTTGATACAGACATATCCTTCAGCAGGCCAATTTCAGCAGCCTTTGCGATTTGACCGGTAGGCCATGTTCCTTTAACGGTAACACCGTATCCAAGAACATTAATTATCATGGTGATAGCTTCAGCATAGGTAACGTTCTTCTCAGGCTTGAAGGTTCCGTCGGGATAACCAACGATTACCCTTTGACCCACAGCCAGATTAATGAACCCGGAAGCCCAGTGGTTACCAGGAACGTCACTGAACTTTGTGGGGCCCTTGGCAGCATCAGCTGCATCAGAGAGGCCCAGCAGTTTAACTGCAATTACAGCAAATTCGGCGCGGGTAATTTCCTTATCCAGGCCGAAGCTGCCATCAGGATATCCGTTTACTACATCCAGTGCATACAGCCTGTCAACAGCAGCATCTTGACTTTTTGCCATTACAGGAGCAGCAAAGCTGAGAACAAACAAAGCTACGGTTACTAGAGCGATCATTCTTTTGAATTTTCTCATTCTCCTAAAATCCCCCTTTACTTTTTTATTCTTTCTTTTGGAGAAATAAAAAACACTCTATTTTCCCTACTTTCGGGCAACACCTCCTTTGAAGGGTAATTTATCATTGAACCATAAAACTAAAGGTCTTAAATACCTTTAGAAACTCAAATCTGCATAAATTTGCTTATTCCAATTTTATTCTACCAACTGGGTATGTTTTCCTGCATTTTATCTGAAAAATTTTTATTTTGCGGGATTTTTTCCATGGAGCAGAATGGCGGGTCTGTGTTGCGCTTCCTTAGATGGAGCCGCTTTGCCTTAAAAGGATTATTATGCCACAAGCCTGAATCCATTATACCTAACAGCTGACCCACTGGTCAAGAGGTTTCGGACAACCAATTTTTAGGATATTTTCCGACACTATCCCTGTCATTTTATATTCATAGTTATTCGGGGTTATGTTTTGGTTTAATGGGGTAGGAAATGAATTTTTTTTCCAGAAGACACATTTTTTTGCCTGATATGCACCTTGAACCAACAGAGGGGGTCAATGATTACTCCCGTCACACGCGGCAAATTTCCTGCCGGTGGTCCGGAAATACCCATTGGCCCCCTAGTAATATTCTAATCAACAGAGTTCTAAGCGTCAGATGGAGTTTAAACTCCATCTGACGCTTAGAACTCGTTATCCAGGAGCTTAGCGCCGCTTATCTCCCACTTGATGAGGTGGGAGTATTAGCGGCGGTTAGCTATCGGATAAAAATTGCCTTCAAAAGAAGAACCCAACTATAACATCTATTACTTCTTCAATAATATCTGAAGGAGCTTTTTCCCTAAAAATTGCATTTCTTGCGGTTATATCAAGAGATTTTACCTGTTCACACATAACCACTCCGGTTGTCGACGTCCTGTCATCAAGCTGAATGTGGAGCGGAAACCCCCGAGCGGTATTTGTAATTGGGCAAACAATGGCAATATGTGTGCGTTTGTTAAAAGTTTTATTACTGACCACCAATGCCGGCCGGTTACCTCTCTGTTCGTGACCAGCCTGAGGATTAAAATCCAAGTATATTATATCACCCTGGTCAGGTATATATGGCATTACCACTCCTCATTTCCAACCGGACCGCCGGTATCTGCCTCTTTACACCGGTAGTCTCCGTTATACCCTTCAAAGCGCTCCTCTATTGTCAAATGTTTTTTTGTGGCTTTCCTGATGATAATGCGGTCATATTCTGCCGTAATTTCTACCCGGTCATTTTCGCGCAGAGAAGCTGTTTCCAATATGCCCTTAGGTAAACGAACCGCCTGACTGTTTCCCCATCTATGAATAGTGGTAAACATTGCACACACCCCCTGTATTTCCAGTATATACAAAGTATATACTCCAGTCAACATATTTATAACTTCCGCTCCAAAAGCTCCACCGCAATCTTACTGTTGCGCAGGGCCTTATGCCTAAGATCAGTCCTGATTTCCAGGAGTTTCCCGCGGATACCTTCATTATTACTAATCACTTTTTCCACTTCAGCAATCAGCTGCCCGGCGGTAACTGTATCCAGCCCGATAACCGCTGGCTGGCCGATAGCCTCCAGGAAATCCGAGACCTTCGGGTCATAGCTGATTCCTACCATGGGCACAGCACATATAGTCGCAATTATCAGGGCATGAAGCCTCATACCGATGACCAGATCCATTTTTTTGATGATTCCTGCCAGCTGGGCAAAAGTCAGGCTTTTATCGATAAATTCGGGGCGGGTTTTCATCATCCCGGCGATTTCCCGGGCGGGTACCAGGTCAGCCGGGTACTGCATGGGGATAAAGACCACCTGCCACCCCCTGCGGCAGAGATTATCCGCCAGTTCAGCCACGGCTTTTTTGTAGCCTTTCATCCCTTTCCATTCCCTGATGAAGATTCCGGCTGCCGGACCTGAACCAGGGGTTACCCCTGTATCCTCTAAAATATCAGTAGCATCAAAGTCTCCGGAGATATCCATTCCGAAGACTGGGTCTGCGGTAATCTCCACGGGCGGCCCATGGACTCCGATCTGTTTCAGCAGTTCACCGGAAGCGGAATCCCTCAGGGTAATCATGTCCACCCTGTCCGCCACCAGCCTGATCAGCATTTTTCCAAACTCCCTGTTTACCGGCCCAATCCCCTGGGCGTAGAACATTACCGGCTTACCCAACATCCTGGCCATAACGGCAATACTGAGGTAATAAGGAATGGTCAGGGGGCCGGTAACGTCCTGGAGCAGGCTGCCTCCGCCGCTTATCAGCAGATCGGCGCGCCTTAAGGCAGAAAAAACAGAAAACAGGCTTACCCTGTTGACTGCCTCCACCCCGTAACGGGCACCTGTTTCCTCCGGTTTTGCCGACAGAACTATAATGTGTGCATCCGGAAGTTCTGCTTTAAGGGCGCTTATAATGGAAGCCAAAAGGGCTTCATCACCAATATTTTCATAGCCATAGTAACCGGATATTACGATTGTTTTCATTATTATTCCCTTTCCGGCTGAACGTCTGCATTAATTTCTTCTGCATGAATGGCCTGGTCTTCTGTAGACCCTGACTCTGTTTTCCCATTCAGTATTTCATCCAGTAAAACTTCAAGTCCTTCTTCATCGACAACATAGTAACTGGCGCCGTTGATGTACTGCGGGCTGCCCGGCAAGTTGCAGAAACCGATATTTTGGGATGAAACATTCCTGAACTCTCCGGCCAGGACAACCACGTCCCTGGCAGAGAGGTCAGTCTTGACATTATTGCGGAGTTCCTTCATGATATCCGGCAGTTTAAGGATAGTCCCGGGTTGCAGTACTTCATCAGCCAGGGCTTTCATAAACTTGTGCTGCCTCTCTATCCTCGGCAGGTCCCCTTTACCGTCGCTCCTGAAGCGCACGTATGACAGGGCATCCTGCCCGTCCAGGCGCCGGTAGCCTTTCCGCAGGTTTATATCTTCAGGAGGGTAATACATCCTCATTTCCACCTCGAGTTCTACCCCGCCCAGGATATCAATAATATTTTCGAACCCTTCAAAGTTTGTTTCTATATAATTATGTATGGGAATCCCCAGGAGTTCTTCAACGGTCTTCCGGGTCAGGTCTATCCCGCCGTTGGAATGGGCATGGTTTATCCTGGTGCGGTAAGAAATCCCATCGATTTTGACCCTGGTGTCCCGGGGAATGGAGATAACCCGGACCCTCTTTTCTTCCAGGTTGAGCATAGCCACCATAAGGGTATCGGAGCGGGAAGGCTCATTTTTCCTCTGGTCTGTCCCCACCAGCATGATATTGAGCCACTTTGAGGTTTCATCACTGCCGGCCCCGGCCTCTTCGGTCCCGGCTGCAGCAGTCCGGCTGCGAAAATAACGTTCGGCGCCAATGCCCAATAGGTCACCGGCATATGTGTAAACACCCAATGCGAAGGTTCCGGCCAATACCAGGAGACAGAGGGTAACCAGGGCCAGCCGCCCTTTCCTTACCCTTCTGAGTCTTAGGCGCTGAACCCTGGAAAGGTTTGAATATGTTTCCTGGTTAAACCGGCTGAAGTCGTTCATAGATTTCTCCTTAATGCTGTCCTAAGTGCCTAAGATAATCTCAACCTTTAGTTGAATATTCGGCAATATTCGTCAGTTTCCTTTTAAAAAACAAATGAAAACCTTGGCAGTCCAAATCATTTCTGCCAAGGTAATTTTTTCCGGAAGCCATTTCTTTTACCGGTTGTGGTCTGTTGCTGCCTCCTTACTGGGGCTGCTATCCTTTATCAGCTACTGTTGCCTTCTCGCCGGGTCCATTGCCTTGGCCAGCAGGACAGCCACCTCAGCCCTTCTTACCAGTGTCGCCGGGCGGAAAGTCCCATCTTCAAATCCCCTGCTGATCCCATTGTCAGCCAACGTACCGATAGCTTCGTAGGCCCAATAGTCTTTGGCCACATCCTTAAAATCCAGGTTCAGGCCGTTTCTCTCAAAGGCATAAGCCCTGGCCAGCATGGCAGCCATCTGGGCCCTGGTCACATTGTCATTAGGTTTGAATTCCCCTCCCGGGAAACCGGAAATGATTCCGGCCTTCTGGGCTGCAGCTATATGGGCATATGCCCAATGATTTACCGGCACATCCGTGAAATCAGCCGTCACATCATTTATGGGAAGATTAAGGGCCTTAACCAGCATAACTGCCACTTCAGACCTGCGGGCAGGATTGTTGGGCGCAAACTTACCGTCACCCATACCGCTTATGATGCCTTTTTCAACCATGAACTGGATATCGGCATACCCCCAGTGGGTGGTGGGCACATCTATAAACTTGGGTAAATCTTGGCGGGAGGCTATCTCCTTGAGGCGGGCAACTTCGACAGCGAAAGAATCTATCTGTTCCTGCAGGGGTTTCAGCACCTGGTCCGCATAGCTTTTGGAGATGACCGGGTTAGTACTGCTGCCCGGCACATCCGAACCTGCGGACACGGCCTGGGAAACCAGGAAGCCCAGCAGTACCGGCACCAAAAGGAGGTATCCCTTTTTTCTGAATATCATTAGTAAATCCACCTGCTTTAGCTTTTTGTTCAAGGTTTCTGTGCATCTTATTTGTTACTTCGATGCTTTTTTCTATTTATTGCTTCGCCGCTTCCTTCAGTTTTTCGACTTCTGCCTTAAGGGTATCAATCTGGGTCTGCAGTTTGCCGACCTCACCGTCTATATAACTCTTGGTCACCAGGGGGTCGGAATCACTTCCCGGGCTGCCGATGGCAGCATTAACTACCTGCCCGAAAACAAATCCAAATATGGTCAGAACGATAACGGTCCCCAGTAAAAGCATTTTTTCCCCGGACATAAAATTTCCTCCTCAGGTGGTGATATATATAAATTCGAGAAACACTCTCCTTTTCCTTTTTGTTCGGTGAAAATTGTCTACTGCGTTATTTCATAAATTATATTTTTCCACGTTTGATCAGAAATAAAAAGATACCTCAGGTCACCGGCTGAATGCTCTCTTCCCGGCAGGGCCGTTTTACACATCTGTTTCAGGTCCATCTGCCTGCTCAGGTGGAAAACCCTTATCATCTCCGTATTAGTGAAATTCGTCCTAATTTCACGGGTAAAAATCCCGATAAGGGTGGGCACTTCCTTCAGCATACGCGGCTGAAGCACCTGGGAAGCTACTGCCCTGACCACGTCCCGGTCGTCCGTCCGGACCCCGGCGGCGGTCTGTTCAAAGGATTCCAGCATGGTGGTCCGGTCCCCGTTAACTTCTATAGGACCGATAATGTTACTCAGTTTTCTGAGAGCTGCCTGGTTAACATGGACATAATTGACTATCTTCAGGTCAAGCCTTTTCTCAAGAAATGCCCTGACCCCTTCCCGGCCCTTTTCCCTATATAGGTCGCGGACAGTCAGATACCTTTCCCCAAGGACAACCCTGTTCCCGTTGTTTACTGCGGTATGCAGGGGAACCACCACAATTGCAGCTTTTTTTGTATCCTTATTAAAACTCGTTACAGAAATGACTTTTAGTTCCTCATCATCAGTCCATATGTACATGACGTTGAGGCTGTTCGTTTTCCGGTTCAGGGCCGTCCTTGCCTCTTCCAGGCTGAGAACCTTCTGCCGGCCGCCGGAAAACCGGCCGCGGTCTTTCCTGATTATCAGGGATGCCGGTACATACCCCTTGTCCTGTTCAGTTCTGAGCCAATGCCCCTCCAGGGGCAGGACAGCCACCGGTATATCAGGCTGTTTTTCCCTGTTCAGCCGTTCCATCGCCTGGCGGCTGAAGGAATTCAGCCCTTCCGGAAATATATTGCCGAAAAACGGCGCCTGGAAAAAAACCGCCCCCATGGAAGCCATCCATGCACCAAGAAACAGGCCGGAAATCACCAGGGGCACCTTAAAACCCTGTCGTCTCATAGAAAATCCTCCTTTAGGCCAAACAATACATATTATTGGCCGCAGGAGGAAAAAACATACAACTTAAGAATCTGAAGGGCAAAAATGTTTATTTTTTCTTCAATTGCTGATAAATGAGGTCCGCCAGGCCAAGCTGCCCTGACTCGGCAGCCTTCTGGCTTATTTCGTGGTCCAGCATATCACGGAACAGGTTTTCCCCGAAGGACTCTTCAAACAGCCCTCCCTTGACTACGGTCTGTCTCATCTGGGACAGCATCCGGTAAATGAACAGGGCCTCAAACTGGTTTGCCGCCTCCTTGAGCTGTTTATCCTCTCCGGAAGCCGCAGCCTTTTCCAGGGCCTGTCTAAATTCCTGTTCGGCGGGTTTTGTTTCGACAGGTTTAGAATCTTTTCCGTTCAGCGGTCCCGGGACCATTGACCCAAGTCCGTCAATCCTCATTTAACCCACCCACTTTCGTTAATGCTTTACAGGCTTAAGCTGATTCATCTGCTGCTTTATAGCACCTGCCAGTTTATTGGCATCACTGATCAATTAACGCCTGAGCAGTTCATTGGCCTTTCCCAGCATCTCATCAGAAGTCCTGATGGAACGGGAACACAGTTCATAGGCCCTCTGGGCCAGCATCATACTGACCATTTCATCTGCCAACTGGACATTGGATGATTCGAGAAAACCCTGGCTAATGGTGAAATCTCCGGCAGCCCGGACGGCGCCGGAATTTTCGGTCTGTATGTACAGGTTGCCTCCCGCCTTTTCCAGACCTGCCGGGTTGGGGAAAGTGACTATATTCAGCCTGCCGGCCTCTACTGGCATACTAATAGCCCCTTCAATATCGGCTGATAAAAGGTCCCCGCTTTTAAGAGTATTATCTTCCGCTTCCAGGTCAACATACACTTCGGGTTCCAGGGGGTAGCCCTTATTTGCGGTAACCAGCCTTCCTTCTTCATCTATCCGGAAACTGTTTTCGGTGGTGAAGGCCGTCTCCCCGCTGGGCAGCATAACTTCGTAATATGCCTGGTACTCCTTTTTTTCCGGTGAAGATATCAGGTTCCCGTCTTCATCATATTCATATTCATCATCTTCTTCATATTCCATTTCTGAAATCAGGACCGCCTCACCGGACTCTTCCGTCGGCCTGAACATGCCCGGCTCAACCTGTTCCAGGTCTCCCGGTGAGGTAAAGGTATATGGTTCCAGTTGAAGCAGCTCTTTTTCCTGGTATATTTTTCCGTCTTTATCAATTACAACTTCCGATGTTTCGCCGGCAAATGTGACAAGCCCGCCGTCAGGGGTATCCATATTTACTATATAACCCTCTGAAGTCACCATGTATCCATCAGCATCGATCTTAAAAGAACCGTCCCTGGTGTATGCCCTGGACCCGTCAGGAAGCAGAATTTCAAAAAACCCGTTGCCAAAGAGTGCAAAATCGTGGACGTTCCCCGTCGGCTGCAGTGAACCCTGCTCGAACAGCATCTGGGTCGCAGCCGGCCTGGTCCCGGTCCCCACCTGAACTCCGTTCTGAACAACCTGTCCCCTGCCGGTCCTGAGTCCCGGGTCCCTGACCTGGGAATAAAGCAGGTCCTGAAATTCTGTCCGGCTTTTTTTATAGCCATTAGTGTTCACATTGGCCAGGTTATTGGCAACATTGTCCATGGCTGTCTGCTGGGCAAGCATTCCTGAGCTTGCCGACCATAACGCCTGCATCATATCGTTACCCTCCTTCCTAAGAACAGCTAAAAAAGCTCATAAAACGTACCGCCTCGGTCGGTCGGCGGTGGAGGGGGCTTCCGCGCTGCGGTCCGGCCCCGTTTCAATTGTTATTTCCTGCCCACATCCATGGCCTGGGACAGGGTGGAATCATACCCGGAAATTATTCTCTGGTTGGCTTCATAGGCCCGCATTATGGTAATCATGTTAACCATTTCCGTTATCACATTTACATTGGAGCCTTCAACAAATCTCTGCCTGACCTGTCCGGTGATACCGGCCACAGCCTGTCCACCGGTAAAAAGGGAATCCCCCGCTTTGGTCAGCTGTGCCGTGTCGGCCACTGTTACCAGTCTCAGGGTCGCAACAGTCATCCCGTCTGCTTTTATAGTTCCCGAAGAATCGACCTCGATATCAGCTGCGTCATTTAATCTTATCGGTCCGGCCTCTCCCTGTACCATGTCTCCCCGGGATGTTACCAGGTATCCTTCACTGTCAAGGGTAAAGCTCCCGTTCCGGGTAAGGAACGTCCCGTTCTGGTTGCTGACCGTGAAAAACCCGTCCCCTGATATGGCCAGGTCAAAGGGGTTGGTACTCTCCCGCAGCTGCCCCTGTTCATAAACTGTAACAACCTCGTCCACTATGGCCCCTGTCCCCAAGTTCCCCACAGCGGGCGGTCTGCTTACATCATTTAACCTCTGGTCATTGACCCTCTGCAAAAGCATCTCCGGGAATGAACCTGTCACCACGGTATCCCTTTTGTACCCGGTTGTGTTCACATTCGCCAGGTTGCTGGCTGAAATATCGTTTTTGTTCATTTCAACCATCATCCCGGATGAGGCTGTATAGAGTCCTCTTATCAATTTCTCACCTCCCCGCAGCCTAATTTCTATTAATTTATCTATGTTGAAATATCCCTCAAAATTATCCTTTATATAATATCGTTATATTTGCCTTTTTTCTTTAGAACTATTAGATTACCTTCTTGGCCAGCTTGGATTCCGGCAGCAGTCCGATCATTGAAAGGGCTTTCCCGGTACCTGTGGCGACACAGGACAGGGGGTCATCAGCAACATAAACCGGCAGGGCTGTTTCTTTGCTGATCAGGGTATCCAGGCCGTTTAGGAGCGCCCCGCCGCCGGTCATGACAATCCCCTTGTTGATAATATCGGCGGAAAGCTCCGGGGGAGTCTTCTCCAGGACCTCTTTTACTGCACCGACCACTGCTTCCACAGTCTCCTGCATGGCATCAAAGGTTTGCTGGCTTGTCACGGTGACTGTCTTCGGCAACCCGGTTACCAGGTCACGACCGCGAATGTCCAGGGAACTATTGTCTGTCTTACCTTGGGGATAAGCGGTGCCGATATTTATCTTCAGCTCTTCAGCGGTCCTCTCCCCGATCATCAGGTTAAATTCCCGCCGGATATACCTGACGATTGACTCATCAAACTTGTCCCCGCCAACCCGTAAAGAAGCGCTGGCGACAATCCCGCCCAGGGAAAGGACGGCCACATCTGTCGTCCCGCCGCCAATATCGACAACCATACATCCACTGGGTTCGGAAATTTCGAGACCGGCTCCCAGGGCAGCGGCCAGAGGTTCCTCTATCAGGTGGGCTTGTCTTGCCCCTGCCTGCAGAGCAGCCTGCCGGACTGCCCTCTCTTCCACCCCCGTAACCCCCGAAGGGATACAGACCATTATGCGCGGCCGGAAGAAGAAGGACCTGCCGCAGGCTTTGGTTATAAAGTGACGAAGCATTTTTTCGGTAACGTCGTAATCAGCAATAACCCCTTCACGCAGGGGGCGGGTGGCAATTATATTGCCGGGGGTACGTCCTAACATACGCCGGGCTTCTTCACCCAGGGCAATGATTTTTCCCGAATCTCTGTCCATAGCAACAACAGACGGTTCTCTCAGAACAATTCCCTTTCCCTTTACAAAAACAAGAACGGTGGCGGTCCCTAAATCTACACCGATATCTGCTCCAAACCAGAACATTAAGTTTTCCCCTTTCCAGTGTAAGAATTTAATGCAGAACATGACTGAATCATTCTATGTAAACTTAAGCAAAACTGACCAGAATTTACTAGGTTAAATCATTCTACACATAGGGGAAAATTCCTCTTTTTTTTGAACTATTCCGCTAATTCCTGATATTTTTTTCTTGTTGCCTCTCCACCGCGGAGGTGCCGTTCGGCCTTGTTAAAATCCAGGACCTCTTTTACCCGGGTGGCAAGCTTCTTATTTATACTGGGCAGCCTTTCAGTCATATCCTTGTGAACCGTGCTTTTGCTTACCCCAAAAACGGAGGCAGCCTGGCGAACTGTAGATCTTGAATCGATGATATACGAACTGATATCGAGCACACGTTTCCTAATGTATTCTTGCATTTGTTTACCCCCCCTTGATTACTAATAAATATATATGCAAGGGGGGTGAATAAATGCGTAAAAAAGCCCCGGCTTATTTGTTCAATACTTTATTTTTTGCAGCTTGACCCCGGTATAGTAATGGGTAATGATATCCCGGAAATCATTTCCCTTTAGGGCCATTCCATTGGCCCCATACTGGCACATTCCCACCGCGTGCCCTTTGCCAAACGAGGTGATCCGGATTGTCCGGCCGGAAATTTCCCAGGCCAGGAATGTGGATGTAAGGCCCAGGGCCTGCCGCAATTCCGTCCCGGTCACACTGATTCCATATATACTTGCTTTAATAATCCTTCCGGCAGGACTTCTGGAAATAGCCGCTACCGGCACAGCATTCCCCGCTGCAACAGGAACAGCCGTTATACCCTTTTTGGCAGCGACAGCTTCAATCAGCTGTTCGGGTTCCATTTCGACGGTACAGGTATGCTCCGGGGCCTTATATTCCAAAGGGCAATCAACACCTTTGAGATAAGGCGTTTCCCGGGACCAGACATCCCCTGAGTTTTCCGTCCCCTTGCCGCCGCAAGCCCCGTGATAAACCGGGTCAATCAGCGTTCCACCGTGGGTAATCACCAGTCCCCGGGTCAACCGGACAGCAGTCTTTATTTTATCATAATACCGCCAGTATTTTACCAGTCCCCATTTTTCCCTGAGCTCATCAGAGCTGTGCCAGGCCTGGCAGTGGGTGGGATCAGTACATATTTCCGCATCCCCATGCGCCTCATCAGGCTTTGCCCCAAACAGGAACATTCGCCTGACAATATAAGTTCGGGCTGCCACTGCCTGGGCTTTAAGGGCATCCAGTTCAAATTCTGCCGGCATCTCCGCGGCCACGACCCCCACCAGGTATTCTTCAAGAAACATATTTATTACTTTGCCTGTCCCGGTATCAAGTACCCGTACAACCGGTTCTCCCAAACTTTCCCCGGTTTTGTCCCGGTTACCGGGCATTGAATCCTGTCCCCCGGCCGATTCCCCGGCACCGGCAACTATCCACACAGGCATGACCAGCAGACAGATGAAAAACACGCCGGACAACAGCGCCAGTATCCTTTTCATCCCCAGTCCCCCCGGCATATTTTCTGTATATCATTATAGATATAAAAAAAACACGGCCATAGACCATGTTTTTTCATATTCCCTGATTATTGACCGTCACGCCCTGCTTATATCAGCCCCGAGACCTCCCAGCTTTTCCTCAAGTCTTTCATATCCCCGGTCAACATGGTAGACATAACCGATCTCTGTCTGACCGCTGGCGGCAAGGGCGGCTATAATAAGGGCAGCCCCGCCCCGCAGGTCTGTGGCCTGCACTCGCGCGCCGCTAAGCCTGGAAACCCCCTTTATAACGGCAATGCGGCCATCAACTTTTATATCTGCACCCATACGGATTAGTTCCTCAGTGTGCATAAACCTGTTTTCAAATACCGTCTCAGTGATGATGCTGGTGCCGTCGGCCACGGCCAGGAGTGAGGTCATCTGGGACTGCATGTCCGTTGGAAAGCCGGGATAAGGGAGGGTCTGTAAATTTATCGGCAGTATCTTGTCAGGCGCGGTAACCCGCACTCCTGCCCCGCCGTTCTTAATCTTTGCACCAACTTCTTCAAGTTTTGCTATTACAGGTTTAAGGTGTTCAGAAATAACATTTTCCAGGTAAACTTCCCCGCCGGTCAGGGTGGCAGCCACCATGTAAGTCCCTGCTTCAACCCTGTCGGGAATTACGGTATGGGTACTGCCTCTCAGGGAAGGGACCCCTTCAATGGTAATCAGGTTGGTCCCGGCCCCGCTGACCCTGCCCCCCATGGCATTGAGGAAGTTCGCCAGGTCCACAATCTCCGGCTCTTCAGCCGCATTTTGGATGTGTGTGGTCCCCTCTGCCATTACAGCAGCCATCATAATATTCTCGGTGGCCCCTACACTGGGGAAATCAAGGTACACCCTGGTCCCTTTGAGCCTGTCCCTGATTCTGGCCTCCACATACCCCTTTTCTTTTATCACTTCAGCCCCCAGGGAAACAAACCCTTTAAGGTGAAGGTCTATAGGTCTGGTACCGATATTACACCCGCCGGGCATGAATATCCTTGCCTGTCCAAACCGGGCCAGCAGCGGCCCCATAATGAGAAAAGAGGCCCTCATTTTGCTTACATATTCGAAAGGAGCCTCACGGTTATTCAAATTTCCTGCCCTGACGGAAAGAGTTTCCCCCTCCCAACTGATATCGGCGCCCATGTAACCCAACAGGTCGACCATCATCCTTACATCTGTGAGGCATGGGACTCCCCTGATGCAGCAGGTACCATTTACCAGCAGTGTGGAAGCAATTACTGGAAGCACGGCATTTTTGGCTCCACTGATACGGACCCTGCCTGTTAATGGTTTTCCTCCCCGTATAACCAGTTTCTCCACTCTATTTCCCCCTGTTTTGATCTTTCTTCAAGCAAATTAATATTCTGTTGTGATTAGAGGGGACCCGACATATACTAAGGTTTTGTTTTCAAGAGAATTATATCTTACCGCCATATTTATATTAACTGACTCCTCTCCCATTGTCAACTGCTGTCGAATTTTCGGGGAATATGCGGTAATATTTACCAGGGCTGCGCCTTCCGGCTGCCTGTCCATTCATTTTCTTCACCATTAATAATATTGCCTCTTCATATACCTTTTAGACAAAAAGGTGGTAGGTATATTCCAGAATACTTCTGTTGATTTTTCCAAAACCATGGTATACTATGTATAGATAATCTATACAAGGTTGGTGGTGAGAAAATGGAAATAAGAAAGGTTTTTCGCTCGGGAAATAGCCTGGTTGTTTCGCTGCCTAAAGAGGTAGTTGATGTATTGTCTATTAAAGAAGGGCAGCACCTTACATTTGAGATTAAGGGTAATGGCGTTGTCGTTAGACATCAACAAAAACCCAGGAATATTGAAACTCTAAGGAGACTTGTAGGCTGTTTAAAAGATCATGAGGACATTGCGAATGCAATATTAAGCCTTCGGGATGAGGAAGACCGTGAGGTGGAACCACTTGAATAAGTATTTGATCGATACCAATATCATCATCTTTACTACCAAAGGAGATGAAAAGGCGGTTTCCTTTATGGAGCAAATGTATGTTGACCAATCAAAGGATTTCTTATGTTCTGTAATTATTGAAGCTGAGCTTTTTTCAATCACAATGTCAGAAAAGGCAAAAAAATTTATTGAAGATGTATTATCTGAGGCAGATATTATTGAAGTGAGTTCAGATATTGCCAGAAAAGCAGGCGAAATTAGGGCAAAAGGGAAGGCCCTTGGATCTAAAATTAAACTCCCTGATGCCTTAATAGCGGCGACAGCTATAATAGAAAATGCAACTCTGGTAACTCATAATCCAGTTGACTTTCATAAAATTAATCAGTTTGAAAACTTGATGATTCTTGATCCGATGGAAAGATAGCTGACCATCTGCAAAGTCGTTTATTTTTGTCTTGAATCAAAAAGATGTTATCAGGTATAAGTAAACCTTAAATGGAGTGTCTTTGTTGCAGTTATCGAAGACGGATGAAAAGCAGAGCAGCGGAGGGCAGGATGCCCGGAGCCCCGGCGCTGGTCATGGACGACCATGCGCCGGGACGATAGTTTTTCATCCGTCAAGATTTACTGCAACATAGACACTCCATCAGGTTTTCGTTGCCTGATAACATCTTTTTGATTCAGCGAAGAAAAAAGGCCGGCTCTTATGGTCAGCTCTTATGGCCAGCCATCTTGGTCCCATAAGCAAACAAGAGCGCCCCAAACGGGACACTCTTGAAATTATTTCTATTCGCGGCCTACCGCTTTCAAGCGGGTAAGAGCCCGGCGCAGCGCCATTTCTGCCCTGATCACATCAATATCATGGGTGCGATTGGCCAGCCTGTTCTGGGCCCGCTCACGGGCGGCTTTAGCCCGTTCAACATCAATCTCGTCACTGCTTTCAGCTGTATCAGCAAGGATAACCACTTTGTCCTTGTTTACTTCCATGAATCCGCCGCTTATGGCAAGTTTGGTTTCTTTTCCCTTATTGATAACTTTCAGTACCCCTATATTGAGGCCTGAAACAATAGGAGCATGCATGGGCAGGATACCGAGATAACCCTCGATACCGGGTACTACGACAAAGTCTACCGGCTCTCTGAAAACAACCCGTTCCGGTGTGACAATCTCGACATCTAAATTCTTGTCAGCCATGATTACTCACTTCCCTCTAACTCTTTGGCCTTGGCAACTACTTCATCAATAGTACCTACCATGTAGAAGGCCTGCTCGGGGAGCTCGTCATGCTTACCATCAATAATTTCCTTGAATCCACGGATACTTTCTTTCAGTGGTACATATTTACCCGGTGTGCCGGTGAAGTTTTCAGCAACGAAGAACGGCTGGGACAGGAACCTCTGAATCTTTCTTGCACGGGCAACAACCAGTTTGTCATCATCGGATAGTTCATCCATACCGAGAATGGCGATGATGTCCTGAAGTTCCTTGTATCTCTGGAGAACCCCCTGAACTTCCCGGGCAACCTTATAGTGCTCATCACCGACTACCTTCGGGTCAAGGACCCTGGATGTGGAATCAAGCGGGTCCACCGCAGGATAGATACCAATCTCAACAATAGCACGGGAAAGTACCGTTGTTGCATCCAGGTGGGCAAAAGCTGTAGCAGGAGCAGGGTCTGTCAGGTCGTCAGCCGGAACGTAGATGGCCTGGACTGAGGTGATTGAACCCTTATTGGTGGAAGTAATCCGCTCCTGGAGCTGGCCCATCTCGGTAGCCAGGGTGGGCTGGTAACCAACCGCTGAAGGCATCCGGCCAAGAAGCGCGGAAACCTCGGAACCGGCCTGGGTGAAACGGAAGATGTTATCAACAAAGAGAAGAACGTCCTGTCCTTCCTCATCCCGGAAGAATTCGGCAACTGTGAGTCCCGTCAGACCAACCCGAAGACGGGCGCCGGGCGGTTCGTTCATCTGTCCGAATACCATCGCGGTTTTGTCAATAACCCCTGAGCCAATCATTTCATGGTAAAGGTCATTACCTTCCCGGGTACGCTCGCCAACACCGGCAAACACTGAGAAACCGCCGTGCTCATAAGCGATGTTTCTGATAAGCTCCATAATCAAAACTGTCTTGCCAACGCCGGCGCCGCCGAAGAGGCCGATTTTACCACCCTTCGCATAGGGGGCCAGCAGGTCAACTACCTTGATACCTGTTTCCAGGACCTCGGTTGCGGTTTCCTGGTCCTCAAAAGTGGGGGCCGGACGGTGAATTGGATAACGAGTGTCACATTCAACAGGACCTTTGTGATCAATTGGGTCTCCAATTACGTTTACCATCCTGCCCAAAGTCCCACGTCCTACGGGGATTGAAATCGGGGCGCCGGTATCAACGGCCTTCATACCCCTTACCACCCCGTCAGTGGAACTCATGGCAACGGAACGAACAAGGTTGTTTCCGAGGTGCTGGGCAACTTCAAGGGTGATGTCCAGTTCAACGGAAGATTTGATCTTATCCTGGTCTGAACTCTTGATTGTTATTGCGTTATATATCTTGGGCAGCTGTCCGGGTTCGAACTCAATGTCAATAGCCGGACCGACTACCTGAACTACTCTACCTACGTTCATCTGAGCGTTTTCCCTCCTATCGTATTAATCTAGTGCGTTGGCACCACCGACAATTTCGGAGATTTCCTTGGTAATGGCAGCCTGCCGGGCCCTGTTCAGGGAAAGGGTCAGCCTGTCTATCATCTCTGACGCATTGTCAGTAGCTGAACCCATTGCCGTCATCCTGGCACCCTGTTCACTGGCCTTGGCTTCCAGCAGGGCCCTGTATATTGTGGTATCAATATATTTGGGCAGCAGTTCCGACAGCATTGTCTCCGGGTCGGGCTCGTAAATATAATCTATCTGAGTCCCTCCGCCTTCAGTGGGCGGTTCAACAGGCAGCAGTTTCATGCTGACCGGATTCTGGGTCATAGCTGACTTGAATTCGGTATATACGAGGTATACCTCGTCAAAAATCCCTTTGACATAGTAGTCAACCAGGGTCTGACCGATTTCTTTGGCAACACCAAAGGATATATCTTCTCCGAGGCCGACAAATTCAGATTTTATATCATAACCGCGGCGGCGGAAAAAGTCCCGCCCTTTCCGGCCTATGGTAACAAGGCTGCCCGGTTTATTATAAATCAGATTATAATTCAGCCTGAGGATGTTGGCATTATATCCGCCACAAAGACCCCTGTCGGCAGAAATGAGGACATAACATATATTCTTGGGTTCGCGGACCTCCAGCAGGGGATGGCTTACCCCTGAACTGGAAGCAGTCAGGCGGGCCAGAACCTCTTTTATTTTACCGGCAAAAGGCCTGGCCGCAACAACCCGTTCCTGAGCCCTGCGCAGTTTTGCCGCGGCAACCATCTTCATTGCCTTGGTTATCTGCTGGGTACTCTTAATACTCTTAATCCTTCTCCTCAAATCCCGTGCGCTTGCCATGTTGATTTCTCACCACCTTTATCAGTGTGTTATCTTACATACCTGCTCTTAGGCAAACATTTTCTTGAATTCAACAATGGCGGCCTTAATCTGCTCAATCAAATCCCCGGTCATTTCGCCTTTTTCTGCAATCTCTTTGCCGATTTCCGGTTTGCTGGAATGCATAAATTTAAGGAAGTCTTCTTCAAATTTACTGATTCTCTCAACCGGCAGGTCATCAAGATAACCGTTTACGGCGGTAAAAATAACCATTACCTGGTCCTGGACAGGCATCGGGTTGTACTGTCCCTGCTTTAGGACTTCTACCATCCGCTCACCACGGGCAAGACGGGCCTGGGTAGCTTTATCCAGGTCAGAACCAAACTGGGCAAATGCAGCCAGCTCGCGATACTGAGCCAGGTCCAGACGGAGACGCCCGGCAACCTGCTTCATGGCTTTAATCTGAGCGGAACCACCAACCCGGGAAACCGAAATACCGACGTTCAGGGCAGGCCTGATACCGGAATAAAACAGGTCAGATTCGAGGAATATCTGTCCATCTGTGATGGAAATAACGTTTGTCGGAATATACGCAGAAACGTCCCCGGCCTGGGTTTCAATAACCGGCAGGGCTGTGATGGAACCCCCGCCCAGGTCATCATTCAGCTTGGATGACCTCTCCAACAAGCGGGAATGGAGGTAGAAAACGTCCCCAGGGTATGCTTCGCGGCCGGGAGGACGGCGGAGCAAAAGGGAAAGTTCCCTGTATGCTGCAGCCTGTTTCGAAAGGTCGTCATAGATTATAAGGACATGTTTTCCCTGATACATGAATTCCTCGGCCATGGCGCAGCCGCTGTATGGGGCAACATAAAGCATCGGAGCAGGCTCTGATGCGGTAGCGGCAACCACAATGGTATAATCCATAGCTCCGTGCTGTTCCAGTGTCTTAACAACACCGGCCACAGTGGATGCCTTCTGGCCAATGGCTACGTAAATACATATAACATCTGTTTCTTTCTGATTAATTATGGTGTCAACAGCAATAGCAGTTTTTCCCGTCTGGCGGTCACCGATTATTAACTCCCGCTGTCCCCGGCCGATGGGAACCATGGAGTCAATAGCCTTTAGACCGGTCTGCAGGGGCTGATGCACTGACTTCCGCTCAATAACACCTTCAGCCCTGTGTTCCACCGGACGGAACTTATCTGTATTAATAGGGCCCTTGCCGTCAATGGGCTGGCCCATTGAGTTCACAACGCGTCCCAGCATGGCATCCCCGACGGGTACTTCCACGATTCTTCCGGTCCTTTTAACAGTATCACCTTCACGAATCTGTGTATAAGGACCCATGATAACACAACCGATGTTATCTTCTTCGAGGTTGAGGGCCATACCGTATACGCCACCGGGGAATTCCAGCAATTCACCGGACATTGCTTCTTCGAGACCATAAATCCGGGCGATACCGTCCCCTACTTGGATAACTGTACCGACATCTGTAACTTCTACTTCAGTCCGATATTTCTCTATCTGCTGCTTGATAATCGAACTTATTTCTTCCGGCCTTAATTTCATTTAGTTCCTCACCCCTATCTCCTTAACTTCAGTATGCAGAAGATTTTCTTTAAGTTTCTCCAATCTTCCCAGTAAACTGCCGTCAATGACCTTGTCCCCGATACGTACCATAACCCCACCAATTAAGCTGGGGTCCACTTCAGGCTGCAGCCTGACATTCTTTCCGGTCACCGCATTGAGCTTATCCTTCAGGGCTTCAAGGTCTGCTTCAGTTAATTCGGCTGCTGTTTTTACCCGGGCATCTGCCATGTTCCTGTTTTCATTGGCATATGAAACAAACTCTTCATAAATTGCGGGGATATATGTAGCCCGGTATTTATCAATGACGATATCAAGGAAATTTACAGTAATTTCGGAAATTTCCTCAGAAAATATTTTATTGACAATGGCCTTTTTCTCCACAGGAGATACAAGCTGGTGGTCCATAACCCTCCGGAGTTCTTCATTCCCGTCAATTGTTTCGACAACTGTTTTGAGCTCTGTTTCAAGTTTGTCTACCATACTCCGGTCCTGTGCAATACCAAAAAAAGCCTGGGCGTACCTGCGTGCAACGGCATTCTCTAGCATTTGAGCTCGCCCACCTCTGCTACAAATTCTTTAACCAGTTTTTCGTGGTCTTCCACGGTAATGGATTTGCCAATTATTTTGCCTGCAGCCATCACTGCCAATATGGCAACTTCGTCACGCAGGGCAGCAATAGCCTGGTCTTTCTCCCGGGTAATTTCTTCCTGGGCCTTTTGGATAGCCTTTGAGGCTTCATTTTGTGCTTTTGTGACTATTTCGTTTTTCATTTCTTCACCCAGTTTTGTTGCTTTGGCAATGATATCCTGGGCTTCCTGTTTTGCTTCAGCCAGACGGGCTTCATAGTCTTTTCTCAGTTTCTCTGCTTCAGTTTTGGCTGTTTCTGCATTGTTTATGGCATCTTCAATTGATTTCTTACGCTCGTCCAGCATATTGAGAATGGGTTTATAGGCCAGTTTCTTTAAAATAAACAGCAAAATCAGGAAGTTCACTACCTGCCAGAGGAACTTGGGGAATTCAAAGCCCAAGCTTTCGAGAATTGATCCCATCTATCCGAAAACCCCCTCTCTGCAATCATTCAAAAACCTTGTTTTAGGCGAAAAGAGACCAAGGTTATACCTTCCCTGATCTCTATCGCCTTAGTAGATATAAGAAACTGAATAAGTAATCACTTAACCACCAATCTTACCAACTAACATGAATGCGATGAGCAAACCATAGATAGTCAAGGTTTCCATAAATGCTAAGGCAATGAAAAGAAGTGTTCTGATTGTACCACTAACCTCAGGCTGGCGGGCGATACTTTCAAATGCCTTACCGGAAGCAATACCCTGTCCGATACCGGCACCTACAGCTGCGATACCTACCGCGAAGGCAGCACCTAGAGCGATTAAACCATGAACCAGTTCCATTTTTTTCCCCCCCTTCTCATAATTACAAACTATAATTTTTTTAATGATGTTCTTCAGTAGCCCCAGCGATGTATGTTGAAGCTAGAAGTGCAAACACAAAAGCCTGGATAGCTCCAAGCAGGACGCCCAGAAGCATCATGGGAAGCGGTACTATAAGCGGGACCATTTTCCCCAGTTCTGAAATTATAGTTTCTTCTCCGTAAACGTTGCCGTATAGACGAAGGGAGAGCGATACAGGTCGTACCAGTTCCTCAACTACATTGAGAATGAACAGGAAAGCCATGGGCTGGAAGAAGTGTTTGAAAAATCCTATTCCCTTTGCCCTGATTCCGTAATAGAAAATAGAAAGGAATACGAGGATGGCCAAAGCCGCAGTAATACTTACGTTTGATGTGGGCGGAACAAATCCTTTAATCATAGCCGCCCCTGGGATAAGACCTGAATAGTTACTTAATAAGATATAAAGAAACAGTGTTGTCAAAAACGGCCCGTATTTTCTTGCCCTGCTTTCACCCATAATACCGCCGAAGAACCCGAACAGGCCCTCCACGATATATTCCCAAACATTCTGGACACCTTTGGGCAGTCTGTGCATATTCCTGGTGGCCAGCCATGCGGTCAAAGCTAAAATAAACATTATTACCCATGAAGTAACAACAAAGTGGTAGATGGGCAGTTGATACTCCGTTCCGGGAATCGTTAAATTAAGAAATGGTTCCACAGGTCCGTGGTGTACCCCGCCGCCTTCTCCTCCGTGTGCTGAAGCCGACAAATTTTCCACCTCCTTCACTTAAACTGCTTTATCTGATAATCCAAATGATTTATCATCCTTTGTCATCATACCGGGGATCATTTTTATAACGGTCGTCAAAATCCAATCCCGGGAACCGTATCATATCCGGTTCGTCCTTTTTTTTCATCACAGGTTTGTGAATCTCTTCATCAGGCTGAGCATCGGTTTCTTTCGGCCGGGCCCACCACTCCTCATCGGTACTCTTAACTACATATACACCCATTATCATCTTTGGCAGTAATATGCCTGCGAACGTGCCCACCCCGAAAAGGTAGTGGGTCCTTGGTATAACAATATATAAAATGATGACTATGAGCCAGAACCGCACATGGTAACTTGCAAAACTTATTACCCTTGCCAAATCGGCCGAAGCCGTACGAAAAGCCACGTCAAGTATTACACTGATAACTCTGTAATTAATAACACTAAGGACAACCCCAAAGACCAGTCCGAAGCTAAACTGCTTTGCACCAAGAAGGTATGTCACCACACCGATAATAAATGTTGTCAAAAAGGTCCACTTGGCTATCCCCCGCTGTACTTGGGGTGTATCCACTGCCATGCACTAGTCCCCTCCCTTTTTGGGAAAGGCCAGGTCATATAATGCTTTGAGACCTGCCGCTGTCCCCAGGAGAAACATAATTAATGTCAACCAGGGCTTTGTACCGAAATATTTGTCCAGCCAATTCCCGGCCAGGTAGCCGAATAAGACCGAAGCTGCCATGGTCATACCCGCGGACATTATAAGCCCGACGGCCCTATAGCCCTGGTACTTATCATTGTCTTTCATATTTTCACCCTCTTTAGGGGCTTCTGGAAAGAACATTCTCGGGACCGGTGCCGGCAATTTCTGTACATTTATATGTATTGCGGGGGAAAATATTTCTCAATTCTCAAAATTTTTCGAACTCAATACCCTTATAAAAAGACATAAATATAATCCCTCCCGCAAGCAAGAGGCATATATTGTATGTCCGGGGTTTTGACAAAAAATATAACATAAACTGTATTCTCTGTTTTTTTACAAATTCCTTTTTTTTAAGGATATTTTTTAAATAATTTTTTAAAAAAAGGTTATACCGTAAATTCCTCCGGTTTCCTGTCACTGAGACCAAAGAAATGCTCAAGCCCCGCTGCTATCCTTCCGCTGGCTTTCCCATCCCCATATGGGTTAACCGCATTGGCCATCATTTTATATTTGCCGGCATCTTCCAGCAGTTCTGTACATGCCCTGTTTACCACATCCCTGTCTGTCCCCGCCATCAAAACAGTGCCTGCCTCCACAGCCTCAGGCCTTTCAGTGGTATCCCTCAGGACCAGTACCGGTTTACCCAGAGAAGGAGCTTCTTCCTGAAGACCCCCGGAATCTGTTAAAACCATATAAGATTTGTTCATCAGGTTTACAAATGGCGAATATTCCAGCGGGTCTATCAGGTGAACCCCCGGAAGACCGCCAAGGACAGATTCCGCCATTTCCCTGACTTTTGGGTTTTTGTGAACCGGAAAAACCACCTCCACATCCGGATATCTTTCCACCACCGATTTTAATGCACAGTACACACTGTATAAGGGGTCGCCGAGGTTTTCCCGGCGGTGGGTGGTAACCACCAGGACCCTTTTCTTCTGAAAATCAATCCCATCCAGGACAGGGTCGCCAAAGACATAATTATCCCTGATTGTTGCCATAAGGGCATCAATAACGGTATTCCCTGTAACCAGTATCGTTCCGGGGTCTGCACCCTCCTTGAGAAGGTTATCCCTTGCATTTGTGGTAGGTGCAAAGTGAATATCCGCCAATGTGCCTGTCAGCTTCCTGTTCATCTCCTCAGGATACGGGGAATATTTATTTCCCGTGCGAAGACCGGCCTCCACATGCCCTACCTTTATCTGCCGGTAAAAGGCAGCCAGACTGGCGGCAAAGGTTGTGGTCGTATCCCCGTGGACCAGGACAATGTCCGGTTTTTCCTGTTCCAGTATTTCATTCAGGCCTGTCAGCGCCCTTGTTGTTATTTCATACAGTGTCTGGTTGGGAAGCATTATGTTTAAATCATATGCCGGTTTGATATCAAATAATTCCAAAACCTGGTCTAACATTTCCCGGTGCTGGGCAGTCACGGCCACTTTGCAGGATATCCGGCCTGGACGGTTCTGCAGTTCCTTGACCAGAGGAGCCATTTTTATCGCTTCCGGACGAGTCCCAAAAACAGCAAGTACTTTAAGTTTGTCCACAATTTCACCTCAATATTATCCGTTGAACAACCCATTATCTGTCAACAAACCTGGCAGCCGGATTAATTATACAGAGGATATTGCTCACATAAATCCCGAACCATATTTTTGGCTTTGGCCAGGTAAATCTCTTTATCCCGGTTAGTTACCGCTATATCTATAATTTCAGCCACCTTTTCCATGGCCTCTTCCTTCATGCCCCTGCTGGTCGCCGCCGGTGTCCCGATTCTGATACCACTGGTAACAGCCGGGCTTTGGGGGTCAAAAGGAATGGCATTTTTATTCACGGTCACACCGATCTTGTCCAGTACTTCTTCTCCTTCTTTGCCTGTAATTTCCTTGTTTCTCAGGTCAACAAGCATCAGGTGGTTGTCGGTGCCGCCGGACACGATGCAGAAATCGCGTTTCATCAGCGCACCCGCAAGGGCCTGGGCATTTTTCACAACCTGTACCTGGTATTCCCTGAACTCCGGGGTCAGGGCTTCTTTAAGAGCCACCGCCTTGGCGGCTATAACATGCATCAGCGGTCCTCCCTGGATTCCGGGGAATACTGCTTTATCTATGGCTGCCGCATATTTTTGCTTGCAGAGGATCATTCCCCCCCTTGGCCCGCGGAGGGTCTTATGGGTGGTAGTGGTTACAAAATCAGCATGGGGGACCGGTGTGGGGTGAAGCCCCGCGGCTACCAGGCCCGCGATATGGGCCATGTCCACCATCAGCATGGCTCCCACTTCCTCAGCTATTTCCTTCAGCTGTACAAAATCAATTATCCTCGGGTAAGCGCTGGCCCCGGCCACTATGAGTTTGGGCTTGTGCTGAAATGCCTGGCTGAAGACCTTCTCATAATTTATCCTGCCGGTATCTTCCTCCACTCCGTATGGTACAAAGTTGAAGTACTTGCCTGACATGTTAACAGGACTGCCGTGGGTAAGGTGCCCGCCATGGCTGAGGTTCATCCCGAGGACCGTATCCCCGGGCTTGATGGCCGCAAAGTAAACTGCCATGTTGGCCTGGGCGCCCGAGTGGGGCTGGGCATTGGCATGTTCGGCATCAAACAGTTTTTTCGCCCTTTCAATAGCCAGTTCCTCAACTATATCGACATATTCACAGCCTCCGTAATACCGTTTCCCGGGGTATCCTTCGGCATACTTATTAGTCAGCACTGCCCCCTGGGCGGCCATTACCGCCCGGCTGACGAAGTTCTCCGATGCTATAAGTTCTATATTGTTCTGCTGCCTGTGTTTTTCTTTGGCAATTGCTTCAGCAACTTCCGGGTCAATTTGTTTGACAAAATAGAGTTCATCATCCACATCTTTTTCCTCCCCGCAACTATATACCAGTGTTTTCGATATCCATAATTTTTTGTACCCTTCGGCCATGGCGCCCTCCGGCAAAACCGGTCTCCAGCCACACTTTCACAATATCCATGGCCAGACCGGGACCGATAATCCGTTCTCCCATAGTCAGGATATTAGCATCA
The DNA here is from genome assembly GCA_002840275.1 of Firmicutes bacterium HGW-Firmicutes-14. GTDB lineage: Bacteria > Bacillota > Thermincolia > Thermincolales > UBA2595 > W-Firmicutes-14. The sequence continues at coordinate 106,178 of PHAB01000005.1, read as the reverse complement.
TTATGCTCCCGGGAAGCCTTGGCTGAGAAAGTATCGTGGCAGAGGGCAGCTCTGATCCCTTGCATTTTATTGGCGGCAATCCCTATTCCGATACCTGTCCCGCAGATAAGGATCCCCCGGTCAAAACCTCCGTCTCTCACGCCCCTGGCCACTTCCAGGGCTATATCCGGATAATCAACGGATTCCTCGGAAAATGTCCCAAAATCTTTAATTTTGTACTGCTGCCCGTTAAGCATCCTGATAATTTCTTCCTTAAGCCTGAAACCGGCATGGTCAGAACCAATGGCTATCTTAAGACTGCTCACTTAATCTGCCTCCCGATAAATTGTCGATTTTCTGCATAAATTTTAATTTTCTACACCAAAGGTCGTTTCCCTTTTTGTTTGTTATAAAATAAAAATAATTCTTTAAGTTCCCTGGGTTGGTTTTATTATCTTATGAAATATCTTATCTATCAGTTCCTTGATTTCCACAGCACAGGACCAGTAGACCGCAGCAGACTGTCCAAAGGGGTCTGCAATATCAGTATTCCCCTCACCGGCGAATTCTCTCAGGGTGAATATTTTTTCAGCCGCTTCAGGGAACATTTTGACCAGCGTTTTCTTATGGCTTCCTGACATGGTCAGGATTAAGTCACTGTCCCGGGCCAGTTCCTCTGAAAACCGCCTGGCCCGGTGGCCGGTGAGGCTGATACCTTCATTTTTCATGACCTCCAGCGCAGGTGAAGAAACAGGGGACCCCGCCAGGGCCGCCAGGCCGGCCGACATTACCCGGATATCCCCTCTTTCAGGAACGTTCAGGCTGCACCATTTACGGGCCAGGGCTTCTGCCATGGGACTGCGGCAGGTATTTCCCGTACAGACAAAAACAATCTTCATGGCAACCACCCCCATTACGTTATAACGCAAGTTTAATGCCTATAAATATAAGGACAAATCCTCCTAAAAGGACAGCCCTTTGGCCAAGCCACTCCCCGAATTTCCGCCCAAAACCCAGCCCGATATATGTCATGGCCCCGGCAACCAAGCCTATTGCAACGGTCGCCAACCCCAGGGCAGCCCGCTGGGTGCCAAGGGTGAAACCCACGCTCAAGGCATCAAGGCTGACCGCGGCTCCCAGCAGTACAATCCCATAGACACTGGTAAGCACATAGCGTGAAATATTCTCTTCTTTATCTGACAGGCTCTCCCAAACCATCCTCAGGCCCAGGAGGACCAGGACCGCCGCCCCTGTTATACCGGCCCATGTGCCTGTAAAGGACTTAAAAAACCCACCGGCAAAATACCCGGTAAGGGGCATGATTATATGAAATGCCAGTACCGTCAGGCTGATAATTATAATCTGCCTGCGGCTGACCCCGGTCATGCCCAGGCCAAGGGAAAAGGAAAAGGCATCTGCACTCAGGGCAAAGGATAAGGCCAAAATCGTATACAGGCTCAAACCGGTTCCCCCCTTCTAATACTAATAGTCTTTGTGAAAAGGGAAAATATATGTAACCGGCCCAGGAGACCGGTTTAAGCCCGGAGACTCATTTAAGCCTGGATAACGTTGTTCCCCGCAGCTTTCTTCAACCGGTTCATGATGGCTGTACCTATACCTGTTTCAGGATACCCCTCGGCGATTATGATATCAACCCCCTGCAAATCCAGGAAGCGCAGCCCGTAGAAGAGGTTTTGGGCAACGGTTTCCAGGCTGCTGCGGGATCCCACAGTGAAAACCTCTTCCGCAGGATAACCCCTGGCCGTTTCCGCAGAAGCCAGAATTCCTGTTTTTTTGTTGAGAGAACGGTATTTCCGGAGCAGGACGGCAGTTTTTTCGTAAATCCTCTCATAGTCGTCGCCTGCCACAACAATTACCTCAGCCCGGGGAGAGTAATGCCTGTACTTCATACCCGGAGACCTCGGCACCGTCCCCTGCCAAAATGCCGTTTCCACGTGTCCGATAACGCTTTCGATTTCTTCTCTTGTTACCCCTCCCGGGCGCAGTATAACCGGCGGCTCGGCGGTCATGTCCATTACTGTTGATTCCAGTCCGACCCGGCAGGCCCCCCCGTCCAAAATCATCTCTATCTTTCCATCCAGGTCTTCCAGTACGTGCCGGGCAGTGGTGGGACTGGGTTTCCCTGAACTGTTTGCCGAAGGCGCGGCCACGGGGACTCCTGCAGTCCTTATTAATTCAAGGGCGGCAGGATGGTCAGGCATACGTACAGCTACCGTATCAAGCCCTGCTGTTATAGCATCGGGAATATGGGGCTTTTTATGAAGGACCAACGTCAGGGGCCCGGGCCAGAAAGCCTCCATCAGCCGCCTGGCCGGTACTGTAACATCATCGGAAAGCTCATCCACCTGGTCAATATCCGAGATATGTACTATCAGGGGATTATCTGACGGCCTCCCCTTGGCGCGGAATATCCCGGCCACTGCCCCCGGGTCCAGTGCATTGGCCCCCAGCCCGTAGACCGTTTCCGTGGGGAAAGCCACCAGTCCCCCGTCCTTTATGACCTGTGCCGCACCGGCCATTTTAAATCCGGGACCCGTTATTTTGATTACTTCGGTTTTTACCATATCCACCTGAATTTCACCCCATCACCACAATTATACCCTGCAGACGCTTTTCATACCACCTAACGGCAAAGGGAAACTCTTGCGAGTTCCCCCAGTTACCCGGTTATTATATACCTTAACTAAGCGCCTTACATTAGGTAAAAGTTCTCCGATTTTTCACATAAGGTACCGCAGGTAAACATATCCCGAAGAAACTATAATGGACATTATCATTAACGGGAAGGCAACTTTCATGAATCCTAAGAATGAAATGGGATATTTCCTGTGTTCAGCCATGCCTGCCACTATGACGTTGGCTGATGCCCCGATAAGGGTCCCGTTACCTCCCAGGCAGGCGCCCAGGGCCAGGGACCACCACAGGGGGTCAATATTCCCCAGGCCCCCCAGTTCACCCATGGTATGGAGCAGGGGAATCATGGTGGCCACAAAGGGTATGTTGTCAACAAAGGCTGAGGCAATGGCCGACAGCCACAGTATAATCAGTGCTGTAGCCGTCATATCTCCGCCGGTCAGTTCCAGGGACTGTACGGCCAGGTTCTCGATGACACCTGTTTCCTCCAGCCCGCCGACCAAGACAAACAACCCGATGAAGAAGAATATAACCGGCCATTCAACTTCATGCAGCACTTTGTCCGGATCTGTCCTGGTAATCAGCATCAGCAGAACGCCACCGCCCAGGGCAATAGTCGCCGATTCCATGTGGATGAACTGGTGAAGGACAAACCCCAGGATGGTAAGACCCAGGACAAAAAGGCATTTCTTCAGGAGACTGGTATCCTTTATAGCCGCAAATTCATCAAATCGCATTATTTTCTGTTTTTGGCTCTCTTCAACATGAAGATGCCTGCCATAAATATATTTCAGGCAGATCATTGTCAGTATATAAACGACAACAGCCACGGGAGCCAGGTTAACCAGGAAATCCATAAAACCAAGATGGGTCTGGCTGCCAATCATGATATTGGGCGGGTCCCCGATAAGGGTTGCCGTTCCTCCCACATTTGAAGCAATAATCTCAGTGATGAGGAAAGGCATGGGATGAATCTTCAATTCTTCTGTAATAGAGAACGTAACCGGTACGATGAGCAGCACCGTTGTTACATTGTCCAGCAGGGCCGACCCCACTGCCGTGATGGTGGCCAGGGCCAGCATGAGCATCCACGGGTCTCCCTTGGCCCACTTGGCAGACTTTATTGCCAGGTATTCAAATACACCCGTGCGCTTGGTAATCCCAACTATGATCATCATCCCGGTCAACAGCCCGAGGGTATTGAAGTCGATCATCTCAACCGCTGTTTCCTGGTGAAGTATCCCCAGGAAAATAACCAGCAGCCCCCCCAGAAGGGCAACTACCGTCCGGTGAATCTTTTCGGAAATAATCAGTGCATATGTTATCAAAAATACCGCTATCGCTATATATGCCTGCATTTTAACCTCCTTTTAATGTTGTCCTCCAGTGTCACCCGATACCATAATATATGTTCATTTTTTTCACCTCTCATTCTGAAAAATTTCAATTATCTTTAATAAACTTATATTCAGTAAATTTATCTTCAATAAATTTTTACATTAAGTAACGGAAATATACGTATACTGATGAAATAATAATAGACATAATCATCAGCGGAAAGGCCACTTTCATGAACCCAAGGAATGATATCGGGTGTTTGCGGTGTTCGGCCATCCCTGCAACTATGACATTAGCCGACGCCCCAATCAGTGTCCCGTTGCCGCCCAGGCAGGCGCCCAGGGCCAGGGACCACCACAGGGGGTCGATGTTACCCATACCGCCGAGCTCACCCATGGTTTTGAGCAGGGGAATCATGGTAGCCACGAACGGTATGTTATCGACAAAAGCCGAGGCAATGGCCGACAGCCACAGAACTATCATAGCGGTAGATACCATCTCCCCGCCGGTGAACTCCAGGGCCCTCTTGGCCAGACCCTCAATTATACCGGTTTCTTCCAGTCCTCCGACCAGGACAAACAGGCCTATAAAGAAGAAAATGACAGGCCACTCCACTTCATGCAGGGCGTGTTCAGGGTTCGTCCTGGTGATCAGCATCAGGAGGGTCCCCCCGCCCAGGGCAATGGTCGCTGATTCCATATGTACAAACTGGTGAAGGATAAAGCCCAATATAGTTAAGCCTAATATAAACAGGCATTTTTTCAAAAGTCCGGAATCCTTGATGGCAGCATACTCATCGAATTCCATTATCTTCTGTTTAAGTTCCTCTTCCACCTTCATCCGTCTGCCATAAATAAACTTCAGGCATAACATGGTAAGGATAAAAATAGGAATTACCACAGGGGTAAGGTTGATAACAAAATCCATAAAACCCAGGTGGGTCTGGCTGCCAATCATGATATTGGGCGGGTCTCCGATCAGGGTTGCAGTTCCGCCCACATTTGAGGCAATTATCTCCGTAATCAGGAACGGAAGGGGTGGGACTTTTAATTCTTCGGTAATGGAGAAAGTAACCGGTACGATGAGGAGGACTGTTGTCACATTATCGAGGAAAGCTGAACCCACAGCTGTAATTAAAGACAGGGCCAGCATCAGCTTCCACGGGTCTCCCTCTGCCCACTTGGCAGATTTAATGGCCAGAAACTCAAATACACCGGTGCGCTTGGTAATACCAACGATAATCATCATCCCCGTCAGAAGTCCCAGGGTATTGAAGTCAATCATCTCCACTGCCGTACCCTGGTGCAGGATTCCGAGGAATATGAGCAGTAAACCGCCCATCAAAGCAACTACTGTCCGGTGAATCTTTTCTGAAATAATTAAGGCATAGGTCAGCAAAAAGACAACCACGGCTATATAGGCCTGAATTTGGCTCTCCATAGACTAAACCTCTCTTCTTTAGTTTTTCTTTTGCACGACTACAAACCTGTCAACCCCGGTGTAGTCCTTCAATACAACAGCACTTTCCCCCCAAATACGTTCAGACAGCAGTGGTGCCAGCTTTTCAGCCTGAGCGGCACCCACTTCCATGCCCAGCCATCCACAGGTATGCAAAACCTCCCGGGCTTGTGGAATAAGCTTCCGGTACAAGTCCAGGCCATCACCTCCTCCGTTTAGAGCAATATAAGGTTCAAAACCCGCAACCTCAGCCATCAAATGTGGGATCTCCCGCGACGGTATATACGGCAGGTTGGCAGCCATGAAATCTACCCTTCCCTTTAATCCGGCGGGAATGCCGGTCAAAAGGTCACTCTGCAGAAAACTTATCCTGTCATCCACTTTGTGGGTCCTGGCATTTCTACAGGCTGTATCCAGGGCTTTTTCCGAAATGTCAACTGCCCAGACCTCGGCCCGGGATACATATTTAGCCAGGCTGACCGCAATACTGCCGCTGCCTGTCCCAACATCCATAATTACAGGTCTCCGGGTGGAAAAACCCGGCCTTTCCCTTATCTTCTCAATGATCCATTCTACCAGTATTTCAGTTTCCGGCCGCGGAACAAGCACATTCCTGTCCACATAAAAGGCCAGGGACATGAATTCCTTCTCCCCGGTTATATATGCAACAGGTTCCCGCCCGGCCCGTCTTTCAATCAGAGTATTATAGCCATGCCAAATACCGTCCGGCAAAACCTCCCTTGAATTTACGTGCAAATCCAGCCGGGAGGTATTTAAAACAAAAGCAAGCAGGACTTCCGCATCCAGGCGTGCAGTATCAATGCCCCGGCTGCGCAGTGTCTCCGCCGCCCCGGCCAGGGCTTCTCCAATGGTCAATGGTGACATTACTCCACCTGCTTCAGCTTTTCCGCCTGGTCAGTGGTGATAAGCGCCTGGATAATGTCCTCCAGCTCCCCTTCCAGAACCTGTCCAAGCCTGTGCAGGGTAAGTCCTATCCGGTGGTCGGTCACCCGGCCCTGGGGAAAGTTGTATGTCCTTATCCTCTCACTCCGGTCACCTGTGCCGACCTGGCTCTTTCTGGTACTGGCCAGCTGAGCACTCTGTTCCTCCTGGGCCTTGTCAAGCAGCCTGGCCCTGAGGACCTTCATGGCTTTATCCTTATTCTTATGCTGGGACTTCTCATCCTGGCAGGAGACTACTATACCGGTCGGGATGTGGGTAACCCGCACAGCCGACTGGGTGGTGTTTACCGACTGCCCGCCGGGGCCGCTGGAACAGAACACATCAATCCTTAAATCATTAGGGTCAATGGCCACATCCACTTCTTCCGCTTCAGGAAGCACTGCCACAGTAACTGTCGATGTGTGGATGCGTCCTGATGATTCCGTATCAGGTACCCGCTGAACCCTGTGGACACCGCTCTCAAATTTCAGCATGCTGTATGCGCCATGTCCCTCAATAAGGAAGGCAATTTCTTTAAATCCGCCGATATCTGTAATATTTGAGCTGAGAATTTCCGTCTTCCACCCTTTTATTTCGGCATATTTGCTGTACATACGCAACAGGTCGCCGGCAAACAGGGCTGCCTCTTCACCGCCGGCCCCCGCCCTAATCTCAACAATAACGTTTTTTTCATCATTGGGGTCCTTCGGCAGCAACAGAATTTTCAGTTTCTGCTCCAGTTCTTCCCGCCTGGTTTTGAGGTCTTCCAGTTCAGTTTCAACCATTTCCCGGAAATCGTCGTCAAGTTTTTCCTCCAGCATTTCCCGTGCTTCGTCAATCCCTGCGGAGGTTTTTTTATAATCCCTGAATACAGTGACGACGTCTGTCAGGGACGCATGGGCTTTCGCATGTTTCTGCCATTCCACCTGGTTGCTTATTACATCAGGATCGCTTAACAGGCTTCCTAACTGTTCATACTTATCCTCAAGGGCCTGCAGTTTGTCTATCATCTTTCACACTCCCGGACTTGTTGGTTTGTTACATTCTGTGATACAGATTCGGTCCCCTCATTTTCTGCATGTATAACATCTTCAGCCTGCAAAACCGTCTGTAAAGACCGTATCGCAACTTCTATCTGGCTGTCATCCGGTTCCCTGGTGGTGAGTTTCTGCAGCCACAGCCCCGGAGTAATGATAATTCTCATTATTGGAGAATTGCAGTATTTACCTGATAATTTCAATATTTCGTACGAAACTCCTGCAACCACCGGCAATAAAAGTATTCTTGACACGATTCTTGTGACCAGGTCGGGTTTACCCAGAAAACTGAAGATGAGTATCATTATTACCATGACTATGAGCAGGAAACTGGTGCCGCAACGGGGATGCAATTGCGAGTATTTCCTTACGTTTTCGACTTTCAGTTCCTCGTTTGCCTCAAATGTGTTGATTACCTTGTGTTCCGCCCCATGATACTGGAAAACCCGCAGGATATCCTTCATCCTGGATATTGCCACCACATATAACAGGAAAATAGCTATCCTGATAAGTCCTTCAAAGAAATTGATCAAAATGACATTCTCCAAAAAATAAAGAAACCTGGCCACAGTGGTGGGGGCAACTACGAACAGCAGTATACCCAGAACCAGCGCGATACCGATAGTCAGTGTCATCTCCCACGGACTTAGTTCCTCTCCCTCATCCTCAGCAGCCTGGTTTGCCGAAAAAGCCAGGGCCTGGATACCGATTATAAGGGATTCGAAGAGCATAACAACCCCCCTGAAAAACGGCCATTTAAGAAAAGGCAGTTTTTCAGTAATAGATTTAACCGGACGCTGTTCAATTATTATTTCATTATCAGGCTTCCTAACGGCAATGGCAATGGCCCGGCGGCCCCGCATCATAACCCCTTCGATAACTGCCTGGCCGCCATACTGAATTTTATTACCCAAAAAGTACAACTCCTCATAGTTTAATTCCTTTTCCCGGTATTACCGGGATCCTGTCTCCCCGGCATCCCGGGCCCGTCTCTGCATATTAAAAAGAGCAGAGCCTGGTGCTCTGCTATGATTACATACCATATTTTTTCTTGAATTTATCCACCCGGCCACTTGTATCCACAAATTTTTGTTTACCTGTAAAAAAAGGATGGCATTTTGAGCAAATTTCAACCCTGAGGTCTTTTTTCGTCGACCCTGTCTCAAAAGTTTCTCCGCAAGCACACGTAACCCGTGCAGATTCGTACTGTGGATGAATTTCTTTTTTCATGGCCTTCACCTCTTTTCTGGGAATATCACCAAATCATAAACTTTAAATATTATAACATAACGATTATGGGGATGCAACTACTTTTCAGATACTTCATTTTCAGACACGTTCATTTTGCCACCGGTTTTGAATAGTTTCCGATTTCCAGCCCGGGTATTTCCTCCCTGAGTATTCTAAGAAAGACATCTATTCCAAGGGGTTCATCCCCGCCGGGACCTTTGCCCCCGGCAACAGCCAGGCGGGATGCCAGGAAATCGGGGTCAATATTCAGGTTTCTTACCTGGACCATATTGATATCATATTCCCTGATAAAGTCTGCCATGGCCGCAACCTCTCTCTCCAGGTCTGTCAACCCCGGAAAAGTCAGCAGGTTTAATGAGACATAGACCCCCTGCTCCCTTGCCAGGGAAATTGATGAACAGACATTATTCCAGGTATACCCCTGGGGCATATAATACGCATTGTATGTATCTTCTATGGCGCTGACGGTACTGACCCGGAGAGAATCTATCCCGGCAGAACAAATTTCCCTTATGCCCTCGGTATAACCGGCATTTGTGTTCATGTTTATGGTCCCTCTGCCGGTCCTGCCGCGCAGCCGTTCAACCGCCCCGGATACCTCCCGGGCCGCCAGGGACGGTTCGCCCTCACAGCCCTGGCCAAAACTTATGATGGCATCCTCAGCTTCCTCCAGATGGGGCAGTGCAATTTCCACAATCTCTTCAACCGAAGGAGTGAAACTTATCCTGTTCTGGGGAGAGGGGCAGCATTCGGCAGGCTGGAGGGAAATACAGCCCATACACCTGGCATTACAGGCGGGAGATACAGGAATTCCTCCTTCCCACCTCCGGTAAAAGATGTTCTGGGCCGTGAAACACCGGTATTCAAGGGCACACTTCCCCAACTGCCTGATAATCCGGTTCCCGGCATTTTCAGATGTTCTCTGCTCCACCAGGCCGGCCAGTTCCGGAGTGCAGTAATTTACCGGGTCCCATTTATAAGGGTCATCGGTCTTCAGGGCCGCGGTATAAACCTTTCCGTCCTTCCATCCAACCGCAGCATAGCCAAAAAGAGGCAGGGGGGAAGGTTCATCACGTGTAAAGGCAGGGAACAGTGTCCTGGTATACCCCTGGGGAAGAAGGGCCCCGACTGCAAAGACAGGTTCTCCCCGAAAGCCGCGGGAAAACCCCGTAAAACGGCCTCCTTCTTTGATGCCCACCGGAGTGCCTTGAGGAATCAATACCAGGGAAGCCCCTCCCGGCAGCAGTACTGCATCTTCTGCCCGGAGTTCTGTATAAAGGCTGCCGGTGCGGCCACCGGCTGAAAGGTCCGGGTGCTCATACATTTTGCCCCCGGAGTCCGCATAAAGCATTTGAAACATGGAATATAGTCCCCTTATCTTAAAATATACGGTATCGCTATGTTCCTGGCTTGTTCGCTCAGGTAAGAGCTTCCTTTCAATTATATTACCTTTTTTTAAAAAATCAAAGTAAATGCAGACTCCCTGGATTCCCCTTTTTACTCATAAAGAGCAGGGACCGGCAGATAAATTCTTCCATGACGGCAACAACTCAGCTTGTTACCCAATCGCGCACGTGCGCGATTGGACAAGCGGATGTCAGACTCGTCACGGAAGAACAAATCTGCCGGTCCCTCACAAATGGTCAAATTGGGTTCTCAGTTGTTCACAGAGCACCCATATTTCTTTTTTTGAAGTTCTATTTGAAAAAGACCGCAGTAAGTTCTCTACAACTGCCCCGGCAGGTATAACCCAGGATTCAGCGGAATACCCTTGAACAGCAGTTCCAGGTGCAGGTGAGGACCTGTTGAACGTCCCGTACTGCCTACCCTGGCAATTACCTGCCCTTCTTTAACCTGCTGGCCTTGTTCTACTTCCAGCCTGGATGCATGACCGTATAGACTCCTGAAGCCCGCGCCGTGATTGATTATCACAGCGTTTCCGTATGAACCGCGTTCACCCGCAAACACAACTGTTCCGGCCGCAACCGCCTTTATCGGCGAACCGTGCTCTGCCGCAATATCAATACCTTCATGCATCCGGCCCTCTCTCACGCCAAATACCGATGAGATAATCCCGGTTACAGGGTGTATTGCCAATTGGGGAATTAAACCCAGACGGCTTTTTTTATCAGTCGCGGCTGCTTGTAAGGCAGCAGGAACAGTGAGTACCTGTCCTGGAAGAAGGAGTTCCGGAGATTTCAGATTATTCTCCTGTAACATTGTATCCACTGAAGTGTTAAATCTGCGGGCGATACCCCATAGGGTATCACCATGGCTGACCGTATAGGTCATTGTTTCCCTTCCGGGGATAACCAGGCTTTGTCCCTCAAACAACAGGCTGTCACTGTCAAGCCCGTTGTTCTCTGCCAGGCAGTCTGCATCTATTCCGAATTTCCTGGCGACAGACCACAGGCAGTCACCCCTGGCCACGGTATATTTATAAAGTTCGGGGTCAGTAACGCGCCCGCCTTCTTCCTGCTCCGGTGCAGCCCAGGTGCCTGCACCGGCGGCAGCACTAAGAAATGCTGCCAGCACCCCTGCCGCTACCCATTTTATAATTTTTTCTCTCGTAATTCTCTTCGATTTCATTCAATATCACCTCTCCAAAAAGCAAGTTCCTTTTTATTTTTCCCCTACCCACGCTTTTTATACACAAATGAATAAAAAGTAGACGATTGGGTGACAATATAGTATAATTTAAGAAAACAAATTTTGAGGTGATATTAAATGAATTTCTATACTGTCAGGGACTTACGGACACACCCGCGCAAGGTTTGGGAGAAGCTTTCAGAAGTTCATGAAGTTATAATTACCAATAATGGAAAACCAAGTGCGCTGATGATTGAAATAGATGATGAAAATCTTGAGGATATACTGGCCAGTGTCAGACAATCAATGACTATGAGGGCGGTCAACAAGCTGCGTCTTTCTTCTCTGCGTAATGGTAAGGCAGATATGACAATGGATGAAATTAATGCGGAAATATCCAGGGTACGGCAGGAAAAGCAGAAATGATAAAGGCTGTGTTAGATACAAATATTCTTGTTTCTGCATTACTGTCACCGTCTGGCAATCCTGCAAAGGTCTTAGACCATGTACTTAACGGTAATATCACTATATGCTTTGACAGCCGTATTATAGCAGAAAATCAGGATGTGCTCCGCCGTCCTAAATTTGGGTTTGAATGGAAAGCAGCCAGGCAGGTTGTTGATTATATTGTCCGAACGGGGATCTCAATAGTACCTGAGCCAATTTCTGACGTATTTGAGGATGAAGATGATAAGAAGTTTTATGAGGTTGCCCAAAGCGCCGGGGCATATCTGGTAACAGGGAACATAAAACATTTCCCCAGGGGACCGGTAGTTATTTCACCCCAGGAATTTTTAAGCATCCTGGAAAGCAGCAGATAATGCCTTTCCCTACATAGAGAAGCCTAACTCAAACTTAAGACTTAACAAAAACAAGGGTGGCAGATACTATTCCTCCAGGACGAGTCTGATGTCCGCCAGTCCAAGAGCGCGTAAGCGCGATTGGGTAACTGGCTGAATCGTTGCCGTCCTGGAGGAATTGTATCTGCCACCTCTTGCATTTGACCAATTTGATTAGGCTGCCCTAAACAACTTTACAAAAATCCAGTGTTTTCAGCATAATCTCCCTGTTGGATTTGGTCTTCCTCATTATTTCGGACAAGAGCTCAATGGCTTCTGTTGTTGTAGACTGGCTGAAGGTCTTGCGAAGGCTCCACATCAGGTCCATCTCTTCCTTACTCAGAAGAAGTTCCTCTTTGCGGGTGCCGGAACGCTTGATATCAATGGCGGGGAAGATTCTCCTGTCAGCAAGCTTACGGTCAAGTATAAGTTCCATATTGCCGGTCCCCTTGAACTCTTCAAATATCACGTCATCCATCCTGCTTCCCGTTTCTACCAGGGCAGTGGCAAGTATTGTCATGCTTCCGCCCTCTTCAATGTTCCGGGCAGCCCCGAAGAACCTTTTGGGCTTATGCAAAGCACTGGGGTCAACACCCCCTGACAGGGTCCTGCCGCTGGATGGCTCTACCAGGTTGTAGGCCCTGGCAAGCCTTGTGATGCTGTCTAAAAGTATTACTACATCTCTCCCATGCTCCACAAGTCTTTTGGCCCGCTCGAGCACCATTTCCGCAACCTTCACATGATTCTCAGCCGGTTCGTCAAAGGTTGAACTAATTACCTCACCTTTCACTGACCTCTGCATGTCTGTAACCTCTTCAGGCCGCTCATCAATTAACAATACGATAAGGTGCATATCCGGATAGTTGGTTGTAATACTGTTGGCGATTTGTTTAAGAAGAACAGTTTTGCCGGCTTTTGGCGGAGATACAATCAGGCCTCTCTGGCCTTTTCCGATTGGGGCAATCAGGTCAATCAGTCTTGTCACTGCAAGTTCGGGGCCGACTTCAAGGTTTATACGTTTATTTGGGTAGATGGGGGTAAGTGCATCAAAATGTATTCTCTGAGCAGATTTTTCAATACCTGTCCCGTTTATCTCTTCAACCCTGAGTAAGGCAAAATACTTTTCATTATCCTTGGGCGGCCTTACCTGTCCGCCTACAAGATCCCCGGTCCTGAGGTCAAACCTCCTGATCTGAGATGGAGATACATAAATGTCATCCAGGCTGGGAAGGTAACTGAACGGCCGGAGGAACCCATATCCGTCAGGCAAAATCTCCAGCACTCCTTCGGCAAAAAGAGTTTGGTCCTGTTGGGTCTTTACCTTGGTAATTTCAAAAATAAGTTCCTTTTTCCGCAGCTTGTAATATCCCTGTATTTCCAGCTGTCTTGCTATTTCGTACAATTCCACTATCGTTTTGTTTTCCAAATCGGAAGCGTTCAAATACTTCCCCTCCTAAATCCGTAATTACCTGTAGTATACCCTGCCGGTAAAAAGCTTATTCATAAAGCCGTCTAAAAAGTCCCCAAAGAGCATAAAAGGGGAGGAACACCCCACTGCTTGCGGAACATATCCTTCCCTTTCGCATCACACTTTGTCATAGGCCTTATTAGAGGCGCCGTTTTTTATTTTTTTTTTTCTTCCTGTTTTTAATCCTGTCTATCCGCAATGAGAGAATCTGATAAATAATAAAATAAGAAATGATAAATATCAGGAGACCGTTAATGGCCCCAGCCATCAGGTAGGGAACCCCCCCTGACAGGACCTTGTTAATTGCTTTATCAAGATGAGTCGTATCTGCCATCCTTGGCAGAACCAGTTCTCCCAGGACAGGAAAAGTTGAAACCAGCATAGATTGGACGTAAATATTAAGTGCCACAATAGCCGGGAAAAAAGGCTTCAGGGATGTTGCCGATATTACCGCTGCAAGGCTGTTTACCTTAAGTATCCGCGCAACAATAAAGGCTATGAAAATGCTCACCATGGGAATAGGTACGGCAAAATCCATGGCAAATCCCAAACCACCACCCTGGGCAACTTTTGCAGGGGTATCTTTTAGCCTGATCATTTTATAATACTGGTATTTCATATACCTATACAGCCGCAAATACTTCTCCTCCTACGTCTGCCTGTCAACGAGCCACTTCAGTATCTCCTGCCTGTGCCGTTTAACCATATACCCATCAAACAGCAAAGCCCAGGGCTAATTTCCCCGGGGCCCCTTGCAATCTGAAGAGCCTGATAAGATTGTATCTAACCCTCCGTCTGACCACTGTTCCTCCAGTGAAACCCCCTTGATAAACCGGCAAAATAAGTATATCATTAGCAATTTCCCTCGTCAAGGCGAGGTCCTATGCTGCATTTTGAATCTCCTTTTCACGAGGTTCTTTTGCTTTCTGTGAAGTTATCTTCTATAAATAAAAGGTTTCTTATCCAGCCGGTGAATAGCATCAATAAACCTTACTGTGCCTGTCACTGACCGCATAACAACAGTATGGGTCCTGGCACCGTTACCAAAGAACCTTACTCCCTGAACCAGGTCACCGTCAGTTATCCCTGTCGCGGCAAATACAACATCATCGGTTTTAACCAGGTCTTTCATGGTCAATAGCCTGTCAACATCCCCAATACCCAGTTTTTTAGCCCTTTCAATGTCTTCATCATCCTCAGGCCAAAGGCGTCCCTGCATCTCGCCACCCAGGCACTTTAAAGCTGCGGCAGCCAGTACCCCTTCCGGGGCCCCGCCTATCCCCATCAGTATATCCACACCTGTACCGCCCATGGCCGCTGCAACAGCCGGGGCCACGTCGCCGTCCTGGATAAGCTGGATACGGGCACCCAGGGCACGTACCTCGTTAATAAGTTTTTCATGTCTCGGTCTTTTAAGGATAACCACTGTCAGGTCCTCAATATCCTTCTCGTTTGCTTCAGCCACGGCTTTCAAGTTTTCTGCCACCGGTGCATCCAGATGGATTTTCCCTTTGGCTTTAGGTCCCACGGCTATTTTATCCATATACATGTCGGGAGCGTGGAGGAAACCTCCCGTTTCTGCCACAGCCACAACGGCAATGGCATTATTCAGCCCCCTGGCCACATTATTGGTTCCTTCAACCGGGTCCACTGCTATATCAACTTTTGGGTCAGAGCCGGTCCCGACCTTTTCACCTATGTACAACATCGGCGCTTCATCCATTTCACCTTCACCGATAACTACCGTCCCATCGATCTGTACCGTACTGAAAACTGTCCTCATAGCAACAACTGCTGCATCGTCAGCCGCATCTTTATCTCCCCGGCCCATCCAGCGGGCTGAGGCTATAGCTGCCGCTTCCGTTACCCGGGCAAATTCCATTGCCAATTCGCGAATCAAATTAACCCCTCCTATAGTTTATTAAAAGTATGGCACTATGCTTCATTGTGTTATGCTATATTTACTTTCTACCTTATATGCAGCTGTTCCTTCCTGAAGAACGAAATTTTAAGCGCCGGCCGCACAGTAATTTTTGGGGTAAAATTTAATACCTGTACAACCGGCGCCTCATATTATTTATTTTTGACCGTTTCCCAGTCTGAAAGGAATTTTTCTATACCGATATCAGTAAGGGAATGTTTGGTCATCTGCATAATAATCTTGTACGGAACAGTGGCGATATGAGCCCCGGCTTTTGCCGCCTGAGTTACGTGGATGGGATGCCTTATGCTGGCCGCAATAATCTGGGTGTTGAAGTCATATATCTCATAAATCTGTACAGCCTCCCTGACCAGCTCCATCCCATCCTGACCTATATCATCAAGCCTCCCCACAAACGGGCTGACATAGGTTGCACCGGCCAAAGCGGCCAGCAGGGCCTGGTTGGCAGAAAATATCAGGGTAACATTTGTCTTTATGCCCTTTTCCGAAAGTATTTTGGTTGCTGTCAAGCCCTCAGCTGTCATAGGAATTTTGATGACTATATTAGGATGAATCCTGACCAGTTCCTGGGCCTCTGATACCATTCCTGCTGATTCAAGGCTGATTACCTCGGCACTAATGGGGCCGTCAACTATTTCACAAATTTCCTGTACAACTTCCCTGAAATTACGTCCTTCCCGGGCGATAAGGGAAGGATTGGTGGTTACACCGCTAATGACCCCAAGCCTGTTTGCCTTCTTTATTTCTTCTATATTGGCAGTATCGATAAAAATTTTCATTGCACTAATCACCTCCCATTATAAAGTTTCTGTAAAACCGATACCGGTTATACACCGTTTAAAGACAATATTGCCGGGACCCGGGGCCTTCTTCCTATGCCCCAGGCCCCGGCTTTTAATACCTTTTTAATACTGCTCCGGATAAATATTTATGCCGTTACGTCAGGCATCGTCACTTTTGCCCCAAAATCAGGACCAGGCCGAATTCTTCCATCATCTCAATGGCCTTCTGGGGGTCTTGGTTCTGCATCAATTCACTGATATCACCGGTTATTGGCAATTCCTGCCGGGCGACCCATCAATGGCAGGAAATTCAACCGTCTGGGCCAGGTATACCTCCTGTTTGTCCCCAGACTTCTTATATTGCCCTTCCATTGTTACACCGGAAGTGATATTCATATCCTGGATCTGTATTTCGATTGTCCCGGAGCCTTCAAATTTATATGTATTGTATTTCATCAATTCTTCATTGCTTTTCAGCATCAGTTCTTCGGGGGTCATCCCGTCACGTTCTTCAGAAAAAGCAATAACCACGGTATATGTAGATTGGTCCCAGCTAACATCTGCCCCCAGATTTTCAGTGACAAAGCGCACAGGCACCAGGGTCCTGCCGTTAACGGCCTGGGCCGGTACATCCAGTTGGTCCGCCAGTGTTTGTCCGTTTTTAACCACCTGTTTCAATGGTTCCATATAATTCCATGTGCGCAGGGTTAAAATAAAAAGCGACCTGGGCCGCTTTTTATTATTCTTTTTCTTCATTGTTTTGTTATTCTTTTCAAGCCCTTCCTGAGCTCCCGAATAACCTGATTTTGTCCCTGATAATCTCAATAGCCGCTTCCCTTGCAGGGCCGAGGACTTTCCTGGGGTCAATCTCCTTCGCATCCCTGTTGAGGACATCCCGGCAGGCCTGGACAAATGCCTCCCGGATATTTGTATCGATATTAACTTTCCTTACTCCCAGCTTGATGGCCTGTTCTATGGCTTCATCAGGTACCCCTGAAGACCCGTGCAGGACGATGGGAATCCTGACCAGGGACCGGATCTTTTCCAATCTGGGGAAATCCAGTTCGGGCACCCCTTTATACTGGCCGTGAGCTGTTCCTATCGCCACCGCAAGGGCGTCAACCCCTGTGCGTTCGACAAACTCCCTGGCCTCTTCAGGTTTTGTAAAAAAAGCGTCCTTCTCATCAACATGGATATCGTCTTCCGTACCGCCAATCTTCCCCAGTTCGGCTTCCACGGATACTCCCACTGCCCTGGCAACGGCTACAACCCTGTTGGTCAGTTCAATGTTTTCTTCAAAAGGAAGTTTTGACCCGTCAATCATAACAGAACTGAATCCCTTGCGGATACACATCATAACCTGTTCAAAACTGGTTCCGTGGTCGATGTGAAGGGCAACGGGAACAGATGCGTTTTCAGCGGCAACCTTGGCCATGGCCGTTATGTAGTCAATACCTGCGTACTTAATAGCCCCCTGGCTGGCCTGCATAATCACAGGGGATTTTTCCGCCTCGGCAGCGCCAATTATAGCCTGGACAATTTCCATGTTGTTACAGTTAAACGCCCCTACAGCATAACCGCCTGCTTCGGCCTTTTCCAGTAAAACACTGATGGGAATAAGAGACATGAAACATCCATCCTCCTTAAAAATTAATATACCTAATGTTTACTCCGTTTAGTATTCCTTTTTTTGTTCTTTTTCCCTTTATCCACCGTATCAAGAGTCTTAAATCCGCTTTTGACAAGTTCGATTTTTTTTATACTCCTTATCCGGTTCAAATCTTCCTCATTTTCTGCATATACAATACTGGTCGTTTTACAGTCCTTGCACTGGAGTTCGATCTTGTCAGGGAAAATGTCAATTTCGATCTGGTAACTGCCACACTCACAGTAAAGAAAACCTTCTTCAGCAATATCATGCAGGCAATTTAAAACCTCGAACATTATCTCGGGATTAAAAAAATAATCGTCATACCCCAGACCGTCAACTAATGATTCGAGGTTATGTTCATAATTCTCCGCCAGGTTGTACACTTTCTCGCCCGGGCCAAAAAAGCCCAGCTCTACATTGGAGTCATTACAGTAAAAAAAGTTGATCTCCCCTGACCACATCTGCCGTGCTTTATAATAAACCAGGTGGTTGGTTTCACAGAGGATACACGGGACCTGAAACCAGTATTGTTCACGGTTTTTAGTTCCTATTATGAGTTTGGGGGCACCACATGTGCAATTAACTTTTAAATTACCGGCCCCGGCAAAAGCAAAACGGGAAACCGGGTGGAAATCCATTTTCCCGCATAAGGGGCAGCGCATCGCAACAACAAACTCCGTGGCGACAATCATGGCAAACCCTCCTCTAATATTTTTACTTCGCCACCGAGAATAAAATTCCTCTTTTTATCAAATATGTTGCTGGATGGGCATGCAAATTTCAGGCTTTTATTTTTAAACGATTCAGGTTCTTATCCAACACCTTTTTCACAACACTTCTAAGTTCATTGATATCAAAAGGTTTGGTAATATACTCATTGATTCCCAGTTTCATGGCTTCAGAAATGATTTCCAACTCTCCATATGCAGTCATCATAACCACAAGGATGGAATCATTAACTTTCTTTATCTCATGAAGGGTTTCCAGACCGTTCATTCCTGGCATTTTCATATCCATCAGAATAATGTCAGGCATTTCGGATTTCACCTTTTCAAGGGCCTCCAGCCCGCTGCCGGCCAGTTCGACCTTGTATCCTTCTTCTTTAAATGCCTCGTACAGCAGTCTCCTGACACCCATTTGGTCATCAACAACCAGCAATTTAACCTCCAAATTTAATCCCCCTTTCCTCAGCCGAGAAATAAAAAATACTTCGAGGTGAAAACTGATATTCCTTCTTTTGGTAAAATAAATGAGTCGCGATATTCCGGCACCATTCTACATCTTTTATCGCCTTAATTTATCTATCGCTTTAGTATCATAGCGGACTTAAAATACCTGGTTAAGAAACGGGACAAAAAGACCTATAAGGGATGCTGCCAGTATGCCAGCTGCCAGCAGGATAACAGCCCCCGGCACAAAAATTGCAGCCAGGGCTTTTCCTGTTGAAAACTGATGGGTTTCTCTCAAACCTATTGTCAAAATGGCAATTCGCCACACTATAACGGCTAACGTTACAGCCATCGTCAGAAAGCTGCTGAGAAGCGAATCCGGCGTATAGTAGCTAAATATCCTGAAAGGAATAATCACTACTCCCGGTACAGAGGCAAATGCCAAAACTGTCAGTACTTCGGCCGCCCGGCCCCGTCCCCCGAAAAGCTCTGCAAATACCTGAAATACGCCTGCCTGGATAAACCAACCGATAACTGAAAACACGGCCCCTATTATTCCAAGGTACGGCCCTGTCCCGGACAGAGCATCTGCCAGCTCAGGCGGCAGGTTACCCACCTGCTGCGGGATGACAATCTGAACCAGGGATGTCAGTACAAGTACTGCCAGAAAGACAATAAAACTGTAAAACAGGGGCGGGTCTCCGGAGATTCTCCTGAAAGTTGAGGCCGGTGCAAACAGCGCCCCATATATTAGTTCGGTAATTACAGGTTTTGTTTCGTTCATCTTGGCGCCTCCCGTTTTGTCATGAGCAATTCGAGATAACCCTGAATCTCCCCGGGTGATATTCCGGAAAAACGCCCATTCAGGCCTGAAAGGCCTGATAATCCCCCAAAAAGCCGCTCAAAAGCGCTTTTGGGTCCATATTCATAAATAACCGGGTCCCCCTTTATTTTCGCCAGCCTGGCAGCCAGGTCGACCGCGTCATAATAGTTGCCCAACTCATCCACCAGCCCGTTCTCTTTAGCCTGGCGTCCTGTAAATATCCTTCCGTCCGCCAGGTCCATCACCTTCTGCCTGTCCATCTTCCGGCCATCGGCTACAACGTCCACAAACTGGTCGTAGATGTCATTGACCATATCCTGCAGGATATCCCTTTCTTCAGTGGTGAGAGGCCTGTTGGGAGAACCCATGTCTTTGTGGGGACCGCTTTTGATTGTCTGAGGCGATATCCCTATCTTATCAAAAAGCTCCTGCATATCCTGTGTTTCCATAATTACCCCGATACTTCCTGTCATGGTTGCCGGATTGGCAATAATCCGGTCCGCCCGGGCGGCTATCCAGTACCCTCCCGATGCAGCCACATCTCCCATAGAGGCAATTACCAACTTGCCTTCCTTCCGGACCTTATCGATTTCATCTCCTATTTCCTGAGATGCGGCAGCACTGCCTCCGGGGCTGTTGATTCTTATCAGTACCGCCTTGATAGAATCGTCCTCCCCGGCCTGCCTTAGATGGGTAAGTATAACCGGACCTGAGGCCTGAACGCCAAAGACTCCTCCTTCTCCCCTTCCGCCGGTGATAATCCCTTCAATATATATGACTCCTATACGTTCTCCATTGACGCGGTTTCGTGCCGGGTCAGGTTTCACAGCAAAAGCTATCGCCAGGGAGATTAATACTATTCCCGTTATCACCCCTACCACAAGTTTCTTATTTATCTCTGACACCTCCAAATTTTATTTCACTTCCACCTTAGTTATTTCCAGATAGCAAATTAACCATTA
This sequence comes from Firmicutes bacterium HGW-Firmicutes-14, assembly GCA_002840275.1. Lineage (GTDB taxonomy): Bacteria > Bacillota > Thermincolia > Thermincolales > UBA2595 > W-Firmicutes-14. Next base: position 85,293 of record PHAB01000005.1, on the reverse strand, counting down.
TAAATAAAAATAAGGCTGTTAAAAACAAGTATAGCACAAAGCCTGCCGGTTTGTCCCCACAGGTATGCCAGAACATGTCTTTAACAGCCTTGTTCTCCTTCCCGGTTATTGCGGTTATTGCGGTTTTTCCTGTTTAAGTTTATGGGCCATACCCACAAAGTCTCTGAATAACGGGTGAGGACGATTTGGCCGGGATTTGAACTCCGGGTGGAACTGGGTGCCGATAAACCAGGGATGGTCCTTTAGTTCAATAATTTCAACCAGGCGTTCATTGGGAGAAGTACCGGAAATAATCATCCCTTTTGAGATCATAAGGTCGCGGTATTCATTGTTGAATTCAAACCGGTGACGGTGCCGCTCATAAATCAGGCCTTCCTTATATGATTCGTAGGCTTTGGTCCCTTCGGCCATCTTACATGGATATAACCCCAGTCTCATGGTGCCACCCTTATCTTCAATATCCTTTTGTTCGGGAAGCAGGTCTATAACAGGATGGGGTGTCTTTGGGTCAAACTCTGAGCTGTTGGCTTTTTTCAGGCCGATATAGCGGCCAAACTCAACTACCGCACACTGCATTCCCAGGCAGATACCCAGGAAGGGAATCTTATTTTCCCTGGCATAAGTTATGGCCCTGATCTTCCCTTCAATTCCGCGGTCTCCAAAACCGCCCGGTACGAGGATGCCATCGGCACATGCCAGCTGTTCATTTACAATATCTTCACCCTTTTCCAGTTCCACGGCATTCACCCACTTGATATCTATTGCTGAATCATAGCAAAGTCCGCCATGCCGCAGAGCTTCAACCACACTCATATAGGCATCGGGCAGTTCTATATATTTTCCCACAATCGCAATGGTGGTCCTGTATTTAGGGTTCTTAATCTTTTCTACTATTTTGACCCATTCTGTCATATCAGCGTCCCTGCATTTAAGTCCCAGCCGCTCAATAACAATATCGTCAAGCCCCTCTTCCTTCATATTCAGGGGCACTTCATAAATAGTGCAGGCATCCACTGCCTGAATGACAGCATCTTTATCGATATCACAGAAAAGGGCAATCTTCTCTTCCATTTCCTTTGGAAACGGCCTTTCAGAACGGCAGACAATAACATCCGGCTGAATACCGATACTGCGAAGTTCTTTTACACTATGCTGGGTGGGCTTAGTTTTAAGTTCTTCGGAAACCTTTAGGAAGGGCACAAGAGTAACGTGGATATACATTACGTTCTCCCGGCCTATATCGCTTTTCATCTGACGGATTGCTTCCAGGAAGGGAAGTGACTCTATGTCACCCACCGTACCGCCTATTTCAGTAATCACCACATCAGGCTTACTTTCTTTGGCCACCCTGAGGATGCGGTCTTTAATCTCATTGGTAACATGAGGGATTACCTGTACTGTCCCTCCAAGGAAATCCCCTTTGCGCTCCTTGGAGATAATTGACCAGTAAATCTTCCCAGTAGTGACATTGCTGCTTTTGCTCAGGCTTATATCAATAAACCTTTCGTAATGACCCAAGTCCAGGTCTGTCTCTGCCCCGTCATCGGTTACGAAGACTTCCCCGTGCTGATAAGGGCTCATTGTCCCCGGATCAACGTTTATATAAGGATCAAATTTTTGAATAGCCACTTTAAGACCCCTGCTTTTAAGAAGGCAACCAAGAGAAGCGGCTGTAATTCCTTTTCCCAGTGATGAAACAACTCCTCCAGTGACGAAAACGAATTTAGTCATAGTGTTCCTCCTATCTTAAACGGGTTTGAACCCTCATTTTAATATCACAGACTCAAAACCATCTACAACATTCTATCCTCTGAAAAGTTGCCTGTCAAGACCTCATAAAAAGTGCGTGGGGCACCCACGCATTAGATTTCCAATTCTTCCTCCGGTTGATAAACATACGAACGTCGTTCAGGCGTCCATTCTCTTAACCCCCAAACCCCGTTGCCCATGTGGACAAACCGGGTATCAAGGTTCAGGTCTGTATGTATGCCTGCCATAATATGTACCTTATCCTTTCCGTTTACCGGTTTTAAAGTCATAACTTCCTCAAATAAATCCCGAAAATATATGGGAGCACCTTTTGCTTTAAGGATGGCATGGGCAACATCCGCCTCCGATATGTTCCGGTTCCGCTCTCCCCCCGTTAAGATAGTCATATTTATCACCTTCCCCCAAGGCAGATTATTTGCTTACCAATTTCGATTATTCGACCCTGTGGGAGTATTTTCCTTCCTCTTAGCCAAAATATTTGTCCTAATTTGTAGGATTTTGAAAGAAAAGCGCCCGGCCAAACAGCGGCCGGGCAGGTTAAGATTTCATTCCATCAAAATCACATTGATTCCGGCGCCGTCAGGCCCAGAAGTTCCAGCGCCCTGCCCACCACAGTCCTGGTACTTATAACCAGGGCCAGCCGGGCATCCTGCAGTTCCCGGTCTTCTACAATCACCCGGTGGCTGTTATAGAAACTGTGAAAAAGCCCGGCCAGTTCATGGGCATACCTGGCTATCCGGTGCGGCTCAAGGTTAACGGCCGCTTCAGACACCTCTTCCGGAAAATCAATCATTTTCCTGATAAGGTCCATTTCAGCCGTTTCTTTTAACAGCAGCAGATTGCAGTCACGGGCTTCCGGCAGTGCCCCGCCCTTTTCTTCCAATTGGCGGATTATGCTGCATATCCTGGCATGGGCATATTGAATATAATAAACAGGGTTATCTGTCGACTGGGACTTGGCCAGGTCCATATCAAAATCAAGATGGCTGTCAGCGCTCCGCATTACGAAGAAATACCTGGCAGCATCCCTGCCGACTTCTTCGACCAGGTCATCAAGGGTCACAAATTCCCCTGAACGTTTTGACATTCGGATAATTTCGCCGTCCCTGAACAGGCGGACCAGCTGCATCAGGACAATGTCCAGGTTGTCCGGATCGTATCCCAGCGCCTCCACAGCTCCTTTCAGCCTCCTGACATGCCCGTGGTGGTCCGCACCCCAGATATTGATAAGCCATTCAAATCCCCGTTCGAATTTGTTTTTATGATATGCGATGTCTGCGGCAAAATAAGTCGGCGTCCCGTTGCTCCTGACTACAACTTCATCCTTCTCATCCCCAAATTCAGTGCTCTTAAACCAAAGGGCATTATCATTTTCATATATAGACCCTCTTTCCCGCAGTTCATCCAGTACTTTGTCGATGGCCCCGGATTCGTGCAAGGTCTGTTCACTGAACCAGTTGTCATATTTCACTCCGAAGTTCTCCAGGGACCTCTTGATGGCGTTAAGTTTTTCCTCCAGGGCATGTTTTATAAAAAACTCCCTGCGAAGGACAGGATCCACATCGACATATTTATCCCCGTCATTTTTGATAATCCCTGTGACCGTATCGATTATGTCCTGCCCATGATACCCGTCTTCCGGAAAAGGGACTTCATGCCCAAGCTGCTGGAGGTACCTGGCCTCCAGGGATTTGCCGAAATTTTCGATCTGGTTTCCGGCATCATTAATATAGAACTCCCTGGATACATCGAACCCGGCAGCCTGAAGCAGGCTGGCCATGGTATCCCCCAGGGCAGCTCCCCGGGCATTTCCCATATGTAATAATCCGGTAGGATTGGCGCTGACAAATTCCACCTGGACCTTTTTGCCCCGGCCTGTATCACTGCTGCCATACCTGTTTCCCTGCTCCTCAATCCGGGGCAGGACAGCATACATCCAGCCACTGTCGAGGAAAAAATTAATAAACCCGGGTCCGGCAATCTCTCTTCTCGCTACCCAGGTGCCCGCGGTATCAAGGTATTCATTTATCATCTCTGCCACCCGCCGGGGCTGCATCTTTACGTGCCGCGCCAGGAGCATCGCAATATTTGTGGCAAAATCCCCATGTCCCTTCTCCCTTGGCACCTCAAGGACAAACTCAGGCAGGGTTTCAAAATCGATTTTCCCTTCCGCCCTTGCTTTTTCGGCGGCACCGGTGATTGCCCTGATTATCCCGCTTTTTACAGATTCAAGAACCGACTCCATCTTATGCCTCCCTCACTGTAAGCAACAGGGTATTGTCACTTACCTTTTCATTTTCAATTTCCAGTTCATATTCAAGATTAATACTCCCCCCGGCATCTGTCAAGTTCACTTCCACCCTGGAAGGCGTAACTGACATATACATTGTGCCATAAGGGGTAACATAGTTTCCCTGGTGCCTCATGCCTGTTTCAAATACCTGTCTCAGCTGGGAGGTCCCCATCCTGTTCAGAATAACCCTGGCAGGTTCCGCTTTAAGTGAAGTTGTGGTTCCGGGCATCCCGGTAACCTCGGATTCATTATATATAATGAAATAGGCCCCTTTTTTCGCATAATAACTGCCGGTGGTAATAAATTCCTGGGCATCTCTTTCACCATATTCATTTATCTGAATTCCCGTAACATTAATGATTACGTTTTTATTCACCCTTAACAAGCCTGCTTTCGGTTTATTAAATTATTATACCAGAAAAATGCACCTGCTACACCAAATTGTTTTCCTTAAATAAGAATCCAGTAATCAGGAACCGTTCGCAGGCCAAAAACACCCGCTTGATACCCGGCAAGTTGCAATAAGTGGAACAATCCGCCGCTGGGACTGGTCTATTGACCATTAACCGCAAAAAAGCAGCGATTGGGCTGAAAACAAGTGCATTATTGAGAAAACCCCGATACAATATAATCAATAAAGTCCTGAGGCCCAGAGCCCGGAGACCGGCACGCGCTGCCGGTCTTTAGCTTTGGGTCTCTTTTATTTTAAGTCCGGAGGCATTTTCGCCCAGAGGCTGTTGCGGAATACGCAGCAGCTTTTTCTGTTTCCGGATACATGCAAGTCTGGCTTCTAAGGGGGGGTTGCCGATGGGTTCTATAACTGCAAACCGGTTTAAAGACAACAGATGTACTGCCGGTTTGCGCGGAATCTGCGGACTTATAATCTGCTGAATCATTCTTGATATGATTTTTTGCAAATTCTTTATTTAATTAAATTTTGGAGGTGTCAATAATGACTGCACAAAGTAATGCAAAAGCCTGGAGTGTAGCCTTATCGGGAACAGCCATCAACCTCTGCCTGGGGGTATTGTACGCCTGGAGCGTTATAGGTAAAGCCTTGACGGCAGAATGGGGCTGGTCGGCAGCCAGGGCTAACATACCTTATGCCGTTGCCTGTGGAGTCTTTGCCGTGATGATGGTTGTCGGCGGCAGGCTCCAGGATAAAATAGGACCCCGGATCGTGGCCTCCCTTGGCGGGGTGTTCATCGGAGCCGGGATGATTATTTCCGGTTTAGGCAATGCTGATCAAATTCTCCCGATGATCATCGGTTTCGGCGTCCTGGCAGGTACCGGAATGGGATTTGGTTACGGGTCTGCCACACCACCCGCCCAGAAGTGGTTCCCACCTTATAAAAAGGGCTTGATCACAGGTCTTGTGGTGGCCGGCTACGGATGTGCGTCTGTTTACCTGGCCCCCCTGACCACAAAGCTTCTTGGGCTTTATGCGATTAACAAAACTTTCATGATCCTGGGTGTTTTCTTCCTGATCACCATTCTCCTCTTTTCGCAAAACCTGGTCAATCCCCCGGCCGGTTACATACCGCTCGGCATGCCTGCAACCGGCAGTCCCAAACACATTCCCGCCGGGCATCAATACGAATGGCATGAAATGGTCAGAACTCCCCAGTTCTACCTCCTCTGGCTGATGTTCGGTTTCGGCTCTTTTGCCGGTCTGATGGTTATCGGCAGTCTGGCTAAGATGGCAGCTATCCAGAATCCTTCTACCGTACTGGCGCCTATCTTCGTAGCCATTCTGGCAGCCGGAAATGCCGGCGGACGGATTGCCGCGGGATTCCTCTCCGACAAGCTTGGCCGGACCCGTACAATCCTGTTAATCGCCCTGGGCCAGGCAATAGTTCTCTTCCTCTTCAAGTACTTTACCAGTGATATCCTCCTGGCCATTGGTTCTGCTTCTGTCGGAGCCTTCTATGGAGCAAACCTCTCCCTGTTCCCGTCCACAACTGCGGACTATTACGGCACTAAAAACCTTGGAGTTAACTACGGCCTGGTCTTCACCTCCTGGGGTGTCGGCGGAATCTTCGGCGGTATGGTTGCCGGTAAAATCTTCGATATAACCCAGAGTTATCATGCTTCCTTTATGGTCGCCGTTGTTATCTGCCTGCTGCAGGCAGCCCTGACCTTCATTACCAAGGCGCCGCAGGCTGTATCGGTTCCCAAGACTATACCTGCAACCGTTAATCCTTTAACCAAAGATGAATAACCCGTTTAACGGGTTATTTATCCCTCTCAGTACCGCACCACGTTTGTCCGTGGTGCGGCTCTTTTTACCGGTCACCCCTCGATTTTGACCGTTCGCCCCTTGTTTTCGACCTTTCAGGTGCCATTTCTTGCCGTCGAAGGAAAAATAAGTGCATTATTTCACTACAAGAGTAATAATTATATTGGTGATTTTTCTAGCCAACTTTAAGAAAAAGTTGCGGGGGTGAAAAGAAGTTTTCACTTTATAAAATCCTAGTTTTCCTTGGGGGGAGAAACAATGGATCAAAAACGGGAAATATCAGAACACAGTTTAGTATCTCTGGAAAGACAGACTGCCAGGTTGATAGAGGTCTTAAAGGTTGCAATAATCGTTTTGTTTACCGTCCTGCTGTCAATACCGGTTATCGGCGCCCTTTTCAGTATGGGCAAGGGCAGCAGCCATGCAGGTCTGACATGGAGCGGGGCCTGGCTTTACGGGCTTCTGGCGGTATACGGGGTAAATTATTGGTGGAGCAGTTGTGATTAAGATGAACAAACGAGCTTTAAACACAATCATTGCAATTCTGGTTTCTCTGTCACTGGCAGCCTTAAACCTGGCGGGCTTATTCTTTGTTGACAATTCAATAGGCAAGGGAAATGTTCAGGTTATTGAAACCGCCCTGGATATCAATGCCAGGGAATTCACCCAGTGGTCCTGCGGGATCATTCCCAAGCTGAAAACCGTGCCCGAATCCGTGGCCCTTAGTGAGAATATGAGGATTTGGGCCAAACCCGGCGACTATGCGGGCGCTCCGGTAATGGGCATAACCTTTGCCCTGGCAGCAATTATGTGGTTTATCTGGATCAGCTGGTACCTGGGTTTCCCAGGTAAGATGGACCTGGTAAAACACCGGCTGGTAGGTCTCCTGGCAGCCGCTGTCCTCACAATAGGGGCCAACCTGGCATTTGCCAGGATGACAACTGAATTCTCGGGCGCAAATTATATCCTGAGCACAGCTTTTGGCCACCTGTCCATAGGCATTAATGCGGGAGGAATATGGTTTATAACCCTTCTGTCATGGCTTGGCATCGGCCAGCACCAGGCGAGGCCTGTCATTCCGGCCAGGCATATGAAAGATGAAAAACTGTCTGCATTGCTTATGAGCCTGGTAATTGCCTTTGTTATTGAAACCCTCTTCAGACGGATGAACCTGGCAATGCCACAGCTGTCTTTTGATTTCATCATCTGGGCAATAACCATTATTGCTTTCTTCAATTACTATGGTTATATCCCTACCAAGTGGTTCAAAGGGGAACGGCCTTTTGGTATTATGTTTACCCTTGGCTGCACTGCTTTAACCCTGGCCGTCTGGACTGCAATACAGCACTTTACCGATGGAATGATCGGTTCAGCTATCCTGACTCCTTCAGGAAGCCAGGGATTATCCCTGATGCTGGGTTTCTGGCTCTTGTTCTGGCTGACTGTTTCCAACCACTCGGGCAAAACCAGCCCGATTCGCCTGCATTCCAGGTATTAAAGGTAATTAGAATTTTAAGGTGTCCCATAATAAATGGGATACCTTTTCTTTTAGCTTAGAAAAGCGGGGGAGAGGCAGGTATGTTCCGGTGGGACGGCAACAATTCAGTTTGTTACCCAATCGCGCTTACGCGCTCTTGGACAAACGGACATCAGACTCGTCCCACCGGAACATACCTGCCTCCCCCAATACTTCTCTAATTATAATTTGAATAGTTGCTCATTTATTATAGATACCTTGTACACTGGCTTTAACTTTTGAAGCTACAAAGACCATGAAGAAGTGATATGTTCATTCCATGACGAGTCTGACGTCCGCTCGTCCAGGAGCGCGTGAGCGCGATTGGGTAACGAGCTGAGTTGTAGCCGTCATGGAATGAATGTATCACCTCCTTCTTTTCTTTGCTTAAAAAATGGTGCCCCATGAATAATTATGCAACTATTACAAAATAATTAATTTGACAGCTGCTAACAGGAGTATCAACAGCAAGTGCAGAAATTACACAAAAACTTGAATCGGAGGTATAATTATGATACACCCATACAGATGCCAGGTGTGTGGAGAAACTTATCTGGGAGAATCGCCTCCTGACCGGTGCCCGTTCTGCGGAGCAGCAGGGGCTGAATTGAAAAAAGCGTCTCTCTGGTATGAACGGGGAAAAGTAAGTATGAGCCCACAGAGCTACGAGAACTGCCAGAAGTCTTTGGATCTGGAACTCAATAATGCGGCTTTTTATAAGTGTGCCGCCTCGAAAGCTGCCAACCGGGTTTCCCAGGCCATCTTTAAGAGACTTTTTAAACAAGAGATGGAACATGCCGAACTGCTGGCTAAAGCCATGGGTATCGAAATACCCCAGCTGCCTGCCGGCAGCTGCAAAGAGTCAGACGGTGAAAATTTCGTGGAGGCTCATGAACACGAAGATGTGGCCATTGAGTTTTACCTTAAAGCCGCCACTGATGCTGAAAAAGGAGGCGAACCTGAAGTTTCGTATATCTTCAGAAACCTGGCCGAAATCGAGACAGAACACCTGATGCTGACTAATCTGTATAAATAAGGCTAATTATTTGCTGAAAGCTCATCCTCCGGCGAAACCCAAGGTTTCTCCGGAGGATGAGCTTTTTTTGTGACATGGTTCAGTTCTGACGGAAAACTTATCACCAAAACAGTTATAGTTTAGGTTGAAACCTAAACTAAGGCCTTGTTTAGATTAAAACCTAAACAGGTCCTGTCTTAAAAATTAAACAGGGTTAAGCCAATTCCGCATTCCAGCCTTCATCGAAGGCTTTTTTGTTTAATTCCAGGAATTTGGGCGGGACCTTGGCTTCGAGGGCATTCGTGCAATCCTCTTTGCTAAACCCCATTTTCCTGGCCAAAACACCCATCAATACCACGTTGGATGCCTTATCATTCCCGTGTTTCCTGGCCAGTGACAGGGCATCAATGGCAATTGTGTCCCTGACCCTGCCCCTGATCCGGTCTACAATACCTTTCGGATACTCCATCAGGCCCATGATTACGGGAACCGGTTCGATAGCCTGATCATTAATGATAATTGTCCCGTCTTTTTTCAGGTAATGTATCCAGCGCAGGGCTTCCAGCCGTTCAAAGGCAAGAATAATATCCGCCTGTCCGACACCGATAAGGGGAGAATATACCTTTTCCCCCATCCTTACCTGGGTGACAACACTTCCTCCCCGCTGGGCCATTCCATGAATCTCAGATACCTTTACATCAAAACCTGACCGGTGCCCGAGGTAAGATAATATCCTGCTGGCCAGGATTGTCCCCTGACCTCCCACTCCCACTATAAGGACATTGGTTACTTTTCCGTTATCCAATGGCTTCACCCTCCTTCTTAAGCGCTCCCGATGGGCAAAGCTGGGCACACAGGCCGCAGCCCGTACATAAAGTATCATTTACCGCAACCGCATCAGCACCGGAAACCAGCGCCGGGCAGCCAAGTTTCATACACTTCTGGCAATTAATACAGGATTCGTCTACCCGGTAGGCTGGGCTCTTCTCTTTAATCAGCAGGGCGCACGGGCGTTTTGTGATCACTACTGAAGGTTCCTCTGCAGCCGCCTCCTCTTCTATTACCCTTTTGAGGGTCTCGAGGTCGAAGGGGTCGGTTTCCACAACCCGTTTAATCCCTAATGCTCTTGCCAGGGCGGCAAAATCAACTTCCCCGGCAGGCTGTTTGCTCAGGGTCCGGCCTGTAGCAGCATGGTCCTGGTGACCGGTCATGGCTGTTGTTCGGTTATCGAGAATAAGGGTAGTGGTAGCGCCCTTGTTATAGGCGATATCCATCAATCCTGTTATTCCCGAGTGCAGGAACGTGGAATCCCCAATGACAGAAACCACTTTGCCGTGCATCTCTGGATGGGCTTTTTCGACTCCCATAGCCGAACCTATGCTGGCCCCCATACATATACATGAATCCATAGCTGAAAGGGGGGGCAGCGCGCCAAGGGTATAGCACCCGATGTCTCCCATGACCGTCATTTTTAGCCGGTTCAGCGTATAGAATACTCCCCTGTGGGGGCATCCCGGGCACATTACCGGCGGCCGGGGCGGGACAGGCAGGTCTTTTTCCTCTTCTACCCCGGGAACAAGCAGCGAATCATGGATAAGATCCTTATACCCGGTAACGGACAAAATCCTGGCGGCAATCATTTGCTCTGAGATTTCGCCTATCCTGGGGAAGAGTTCTTTGCCTTTAACACCGATTCCCATGAGGCGTATCTGTTCCTCAAGGAAGGGTTCAAGCTCCTCGATGACATAAAGTTCATCAACCCGGGAGGCGAATTCCCTGATGATTTTCTCCGGCAGGGGGAATGTCATTCCCAGTTTTAATACCGATGCATGGGGAACAACCTCCTTGACATACTCATATACGATACCGCCGGTTATAATTCCAATACCTTTATCTGCCCATTCAACCCTGTTTGCCGGGCAATTGTTAGCATATTCCAGGAGTTTCTGTCTCCGTTCCTCGACAACAACATGCCGTCCCCGGGCATGGGCAGGGACCATCACGTATTTCTGAGGATTCTTTACATATGGTTTAACCCCAATTTCATTTCTTTCACCCAGTTCAACAAAACTCTGGGAATGAGCCACCCTGGTGGTAGTCCTGAGCATTACCGGGGTATCAAACTTTTCACTTATTTCCAGCCCCAGGGCCACCATCTCCTTGCATTCCCGGCTGTTACTGGGTTCAAGCATTGGAATCTTGGCGAACCTGGCATAATTGCGGTTATCCTGTTCATTCTGGGAGCTGTGCATTCCCGGGTCATCAGCACTGACCAGCACCAGTCCCCCGTTCACACCGGTATACGATAGGGTGAACAGCGGGTCAGCGGCAACATTGACCCCCACATGTTTCATTGTCACAAGGGTTCTGGCCCCACTGATGGCAGCCCCCAGGCCAACTTCAAGGGCGACTTTTTCATTGGGCGACCACTGGGCATATACCCCCGGGTACCGGACGAGGTTTTCCAGTATCTCGGTACTGGGTGTCCCGGGATAAGCGGCAGCCACTTTAACCCCTGATTCGTAGGCCCCGCGCGCTATTGCCTCATTTCCTGTCAGCAGTTCCTTCATTTCCCAACCTCCAGTTTATCATCGTATTAAAATAATGGTCAACGTTACTCAAAGAGGCACTAGTCAGTTGGTCTCAGGTCAATAATCCTTTTGGCTTTACCCACGGTCCTTTCAATGGACCTCGGTTCAACCAGTTTAACTTTTGCACTGATAGAAAGGGTTTTCTGCAGTTTTGCTCTAAGGTTTCTTTCCAGTTCTTCAAGTTCCTTGAATTTTCCTGTGAACCTGTCCCCGGAAAGTTCTACCTGTACTTCCAGGTCGTCAAGATAACCTTTTTTGGTGACAATTAACTGGTAATGGGGCCCGATCCCCTCTGTATCCATGATAACCCCTTCTATCTGGGCCGGATAGACATTGACACCCCTGATAATCAGCATATCATCAGCCCTGTGGGAGACCTTCTTCATTCTCACCATAGTCCGGCCGCAGGGACACGGTTCATCAGTCAGGGCAGTCAGATCCCTGGTACGGTACCTTAAGATGGGAAAGGCTTCTTTTGTCAGGGCAGTGAGCACAAGTTCACCGGTTTCGCCCAAACCCAGAACCTCCCCTGTTTCAGGGTCAATTATTTCCGGATAAAAATGGTCTTCATTTATATGCAGGCCACCGCCAAACTCACACTCACCGGCCACCCCCGGCCCGCCGACTTCACTCAGGCCGTAGTTATCAGTGGCCTTCATATGCCATCGCAGTTCGATTTCTTTTTTCATGTTTTCACTGCAGGGTTCTCCCCCAAACAGGCCGACCCTGAGTTTCAGCCGGGACATATCGACTCCCATATCTTCCGCCGCTTCAGCCATATACAGGGCATAAGAGGGTGTTGAAACCAGAGCGGTTGTACTGAAATCCTGCATCATGGCAATCTGCCTTTCGGTATTGCCTGTTGATGCGGGTATAATGGTCGCTCCTACCTTTTCCAGGCCGTAATGCAGGCCAAACCCACCGGTAAATAGGCCATAACCGAAACATATCTGGACAACATCTTCATCCGTCACCCCGGCCATGGAAACAATACGGGCAATCAGGTTGGACCATGTGCGGATATCCCTCTTGGTATATCCGATTACTTTCTGCCTGCCCGTGGTGCCAGATGAGGCATGAAGGCGCACGACATCTTTCATAGGTACTGCAAAAAGCCCAAAAGGATAGTTGTTTATCAGGGCGTCTTTTTCAGTAAAAGGAAGTTTTCGGATATCTTCCAGCCTGGATATATCCTGAGGCTTAATTCCACGTTCGTCAAACACCTTTCGGTAATATGGCACTGTTTCGTAAACACTGTGAACAACTGCCTGCAGCCTGTCAAGCTGAATTGTCTGCATGTCCTCCCTGTTCATGGATTCGTAATGCGATTCCCAAATCATTTTCATCATCTCCCTATTCTGACGCATATCATCTGTCATTTATTTTTTCTATCTGTATTAAGCCCGGATAAGGATTGTGGGGTGCCTTGTTGGTCATTGTGTCACCTAATACATCAATAACCTTTAATACTTCTACACCAGGTTTTCTTTTCCTTCTCCGGATTGCCATATCTATCTGATAATTTCTAAAATTCTCTTAACTGCCCGCCCTTATCTGCCGGGAGTCGACAGCAAAAAAGGCATGGTCCGCCAAGCCCATGCCCCTTTAATCTGATTTTCATTGATTAGCCGCTTGCAGCAGCAGCTTTATTCTGCTCCCCTGTATATTTCTGAAGAAATATTCCCATACGTTCGATGGCTTCGGTAAGGTCTGCAACAGAGGCAGCATAAGAACATCTGATATGGCCCTCACCGTTTGCCCCAAACACATTCCCGGGTACTACGGCAACCTTGGCCTCCAACAAAAGTTTTTCGGCGAACTCCTCTGAGGTCATACCTGTGTTCTTAATAGATGGAAATGCGTAAAAGGCTCCCTTAGGCTCAAAACACTCAAGCCCTATTTCACAGAACCCTTTCAACACCAGTTTTCTGCGCCGGTCATATTCAGCAACCATTTTGGCCATTTCCTCAGTGCCGTTCTGCAGGGCTTCAAGAGCTGCCATCTGGGCAGTTACAGGGGCACATAACATGGTATACTGATGAATCTTTGTCATATGTCCGATGACATCAGGGTGGCCGCAGGCATAACCCAGCCTCCATCCTGTCATAGCATAAGCCTTTGAAAAGCCGTTGAGCAAAATCGTCCTGCTTCTCATGGCCGGAAGGGAAGCAAAGCAGGTGTGTTTCCCTTCATATGTAAGGTTGTGATATATTTCGTCTGAGATTACAATCAGGTCATGTTTTTTGACCACTTTCGCTATTTCCATCAATTCTTCCCTTGATATAACAGCCCCTGTAGGGTTATTTGGGTAGCTGAGGATAAGCGCCTTTGTTCTCGGGGTAATTTTTTCCTCAATCTGGGCAGCGGTCACCCGAAAATCGTTTTCTGCGGAAGCAGGGATCGAAACCGGCACCCCGCCGGCCATGCTGGTACATGGGGCATAAGATACATAGCACGGCTCAGGGACGAGCACCTCGTCCCCAGGGGCAGTGACAGCCCTAAGGGCCAGGTCCATACCTTCACTCACACCTACAGTGATAAGCACTTCGTTCCGGGGCTCATATATTACCTTATAAGTATTATAAAGGTACCGGGCTATCTCCTCTCTAAGCTCCAGAAGGCCCCAGTTGGATGTATACATGGTATATCCCTTTTCCAGTGAATAGATACAGGCTTCCCTGATATGCCAGGGGGTCACAAAATCCGGCTCCCCCACACCCAGGGAAACAACCCCTTTCATCTCAGATACCAGGTCAAAATATTTACGTATACCTGACCATGGGACTTTTTTTACCATTGGGGATAATTTCTCATGCCAGTTGATCATGGCGATATCACCAACCTTCTGTCTTTTTCCCCATCCTCAAGAATGATGCCCTCCTGTTTGTATTTTTTTAGCACAAAATGAGTGGCGGTACTATGCACATCCTCGATTGTGGCCAGTTTGGTGCTTACAAACAGGGCAACCTCTTTCATTGTTTTGCCTTCAATAAGTACAGACAAGTCATACCTCCCGGACATCAGGTACACTGACTTGACCTCCGGAAACCTGTAGATTCTTTCGGCCACCTTGTCAAACCCGGCGCCTCTTTGGGGGGCAACCTTCACCTCAATCAGTGCCGAAACAACTTCTTCACCCGCATTCTCCCAGTTAATCAGGGTATGATATTTAACAATAATCTTGTCTTCTTCCAGAGCCTTTATACGTTTTTCGATCTCTCTGATTTCCAGTCCAAGCATCACCGCTATCTGCTCAGGCTTCAACCGGCTGTTGTCCTGAAGAATCTCTAAAATTTCCCTGTCTTTCTTATCCAAAGTCACCAACTCCCCCTAGTAATAAATAAACTCCCATCCCAAAGGGACGAGAGTTCTCCTCACGCGGTACCACCCTAATTGGCCGCCGCCCGGCGGCCCAACTCTGACCCGTTAACGCCCGGGAGGACGGCCAAGCTTACTTGGTTTCAGCTCAGCGACTCAGGGATGGCTTTCAGTAATCCGCCCCTGCCGGCTTGCAGCTGCCCCGGCTCTCTGTAAAGGCTGCGAAATACTTACTGTTCCCTTCATTGCCATTGATTTATGAAGTTCCGTTAAACCTAAATTTCTTACGATTATATCACTATCCTGATTTGCTGTCAATAATATTAATATGCAGTTTGTGTTTATCTTGTGATATTGTCACCCTATCAATTATCGTGAGAAAATGTCACCATGGACAGGGATTACTCAACTTGCGTTTTGCGCAGTTTTGTGTATAATTATAGGTAAATGGTGTATAATTGAAATGACCGGGTGCGCTAACACCCGGTTAGGTACAACTTCCGCACCAAGTGGGCGGTCATAGTGAAAGCTTAAGGAAAAGTAGCTTTCCTTATGGGGGTGGGCTACTTTTCCCGTTTTGTTACAGTAATTAATGCTACAATTAATGTACCAAACGAAATCATTAGCATCAATGATTGAAATACACTCATAATCACCACCTCCTTTCACCGGAGGTAATGACCGCCCACCCTGCGCCTATGTTGTTGTACCGGTGTTATTATACCATATTTCCCCAATTCATTCAAACATTTGTTTGGTAAAGATATGCTTATCTTGTGATATTGTCACCCTGTCAATTATCGTGAGAAAATGTCACCATGGAAAGGGATCACTCAACTTGCGTTTTACGCAGTTTTGTGTATAATTAAGGTTAGATGAAGCGCATAATTAAATAACCGGGTGCGCTTACACCCGGCTAGGTACAACATCCGCCTGATGGGCGGTCATAGAGTAATACTACGAAAAAAGTAGCTACCTTAGTAGCGGTGGGCTACTTTTTTCGTTGTGCAACAACTATGATCGAAACAATTAAATTCCGCCCTCAATGGCACTTCTTTGACTGGCTTACACAGGGCAAGTCTATTCCGTCCATGGCGCCATTTTTTTGTTAGCACCGAAAATATTATTTATCTCAGCCTCCCGGAACGAAGCATCGAAAACAGGACCAGCACCCCCAGTAGTCCCGAAATCACATATCCTGCCGTGCCCAGTGCCGGATAACCCCACAGGAGAGGCCCTCTTCCGGTGTGCATGATAACAGATGACCCGACAATCAGGGCTGCAAGGATAAGACCGAATGAGATCCTGGAGGATGAGATGTCCAGCATATCATATAACCAGTTAAGGTTCCTGTGGTAAAAAGTTATCCGTGTGTCATTGTTTGCCAGGTTTTTGACAGCCCGGCAAAGGTCTTTGGGCAGATTCATAATCCCCTCTGAAACAGTAGAAATCTGCTTATACAGGTTCCCGGTATATAAACCCGGCCGCAGTGTTTCCTTCAAAAATTCAACGGCCAGGGGCTTTATCACCTCGGTGATATCAAGCTCAGGGCAGATTCTCCTGGCCGTATTCTCGGTAATCATAACCGTCTTGCCCAGGATAAACAGGCTGTCAGGCATTTTTATCCCATGGTTTATGGAAATTGTAATCATCCCGTTAATCAGCTCACTCAGCTTAATGCCCCCACTTGTCACTCCATTGGCTTTTTCCACAATCTCAAACACATCTTCATAGAAATACTGCCGGTGAATTCTCCGGGTAGTTATCCCGGTTTCCAGGATGATATTCATGACAGCGGATACGTCCCTTTCTGACAAGGCAACTATGAGTTCAGCCACCAGCCGGCGATGGCTCTCATCAAATCTGCCCACAATTCCAAAGTCGATCAATACAACCCTGTAATCATCCTGGAACAGGATGTTCCCCGGATGAGGGTCACCGTGAAATATCCCCCTGTGAAACAGAGGTTTAAAGACAGCCTGCAGTACATTCCCTGCATATTGGGCCCTGTCCTCATACGAATAATTGTGGGTTTCAAATTCTTCGACCCTGATTCCTTCAACATATTCCATGGTCAGAATCTGTCCCGAAGTGTATTCTGAAAAAATCCTTGGCACAACAACTTTATCGTTATCACAGAATTCCCGGTAAAAAGCCTCTGTACTTACGGCCTCCGTCTGGTAATCAAGCTCCTTATGGATCTGGCGGGTAAAAACCTCAATAATCTCATGTATATTGCAGACCTGTCCGATTACCGTACGGTTCTGGATAATGCCGGAAAACTTTTTAAGAATCCTGATATCACCGTCTACGAGCTGAATCAAATGAGGCCGCTGGACCTTCACAACAGCTTTTTCTCCCCCGGGGAGGACAGCTTCGTGAACCTGGCCAATGGAAGCACTTGCAAGGGGCATGTAATCAAAATGAAGAAATATCTCTTCAGGCAGTCTGCCCATTTCTTTTATAAACTGGGCTTCTATGTCTCCTTTAGGGACTTCTTCCACATCATCCTGAAGCCTGCTGAATTCCGCCACATAATCCCTGGGCACCAGGTCCGGCCTGGAACTCAGTAATTGGCCCAGTTTTACATAGGTGGGACCGAGGTCTTCAAAAATCATTCTTATTCTTTCCGGGTATGAATCAGCCCGTTTCCGCCGGCTTTTTAGGCCGGAATTTTCCATCAAACAGCTAAACCCATGACCGGCCAAAATCCTGGCAATTTCTGTATACCGGGACACCCTATGGTATGTCTTAGCCAAAATTTCCCCCTCCCATGCCGTATAGGGGCCGGCCGACCCCTATACGGCACATAAAAAGTCGGCTTTTATTGAACTTCATAACCGGTGGCGCTTATTGTCTTCTTAAGGCCTTCCTCATTAACTGTGCCAGGGTCAAATTCGATCGCTACGGTTTTGGCAGCCAGATCAACCTGGGCCTCTTTGACCCCGTCCAGGGTTTTTAAGGCCTGTTCCACCGACATCTTGCAGTGATTACAGGTCATTCCCTCCACATGTAAAACAGTACTTGCCAACAGAATCACCCCCAATTTTTATTACAGTTTATTTTGCCCACTTTCCGCCGGGGAATCCGGTAACTATACATTGAAAAAACAGTAATGGTTCCATTATTGTGGCTTGTTAACAAAAATAGGTATTGGATTAAGGACCGGGCCGGTATATTCCACGCTCTGGGCGAAATCTCCATCGGGAACGGCTCCCGCAATGCGGTTCGCCGACCGATGGACGATTTAAGCCCCGCTTAGGAACATACCTGCCCGGTCCTTAATCAAAAGATTTTGTCAACAAGCCACAACCTTTCTTTTAGCTGTGAAAACCCAAGGAGTGGCAGACATATTCTGAAACATGTCTGCCACTCCTTGGGTTTATGGTCAAAAATTTGTAATTAAACAAACGAACCCGGTTTGTCTACATGCAGGGGAAATAAAGACGGGTGGTCGTTCCTATACCCTCATTGCTCTTCATCTCTATCCGCCCGCCATGGCTGTCCATTATAGCCTGCGAAACAGCCAGGCCAAGGCCTGTTCCGTGGTCTTTGGTAGTGAAAAAAGGTTTAAATATCCTTTTTAGGGTCTCGTCATTCATTCCTTCCCCCGTATCGGATATTTCCAGGCAAACTTTACTTTCGCTTTCCAGGTTAAAGGCCTGGAAGGTTATCGTGCCCCCCTTTGGCATGGCATCAAAGGAGTTTCTTATAATATTTATAATTACCTGGGTAATCTGTTCCGGGTCAATGTGTACCCGTGGCAGCGGCTCAGAAAAATTCTCGGCAATTTCTACATTCTTAAGGAAGGCCTCACTGTCAATAAGGACACGGATATCTTTGAACAGTTTGTAAAGATCACACTCCTTCCTGTTGGAGACCGCGGGTTTGGCCAGCTTCAAAAAATCCTCAACAATCTTATTGACCCTGTCTATTTCAGTTATGATGATATCAATGTATTCTCCCTTGGGAGTCCCGTCCAAATCGTGTTGAAGCAATTGAATAAATCCCTTCACTGATGTAAGCGGGTTTTTTATCTCATGGGCAACACCGGCAGCCAGCTGGCCCACCATCGCCAGTTTCTCGGACTGGGCCAGTCCCCGGCTCACTTTGGTGTCACCTGCTTCATCATCCATAGTGACAAGGGCCCCGATAAACTCTCCACTACTATCGGTTATCGGGTAAACCTCCGCCTGACAGCGCAGAACCTCTTCCGATTCCATGGATATCGTAACCTCACTGTGAGAAGCGTTCTCCTCATTAAACGTCCGGGACAGAACAGAATGCAAGACACACCCGCCCGGGCAGTATGAATTTGGCACACACGATTTCAATTCACAGTCGGATGATTCATCGGTAAAAACATCCGAAAAGTGTTTGCCCACAACGCCAGGACCTTTCAGTCCCAACATCCTGCTCATAGAATCATTAACAAAGACAATCTCCCCGGATTCATCCAGTACAATGACCCTGGTTTTCAGAAGCTCCAACACGCTTTTGAACAGATTTCTAATGTTCTGGGGCAATGTTATCGTCTTTTTAAACCGCTCAAAAACAATCTTTTTTCTTTCCCGTTCCTTTATCCCCTCCAGCTCTTTCCTGACAACTGCGCTAAGCACAGGAAAATCAACAGGCCTGCTGACAGTTATTTTTATCCCGAGGGCAGAAACAAGCTTTGACAGGTCCTTCGCCTTAGGATCTGTTATCCCAATGATTTCATATTCTTTTTCGACGTAATTAATTCTTTTTATCAATTCAAAATCATTATGCCCACCGATATTGACCAGCACAATATGAAACTCTTCCTCGCGGATTAATGATTCAATCACAGACCAATCCCTGCTATAATCAACCCGGTAGCCATCACTCATAAGCCTCCACCTTGCCAGCTTCAGCTTCCCACCAGGGTCAGCCACAAGGATGCGGAACTGTTTGCCGGCAATATGGGCAGGTGTGTTGGAACATTCATTATGTTCAAGAATCAACCCGAAGTCACCCCCAACACATAGGAAAAATATTCAATAAGTCATTATCCCTTTCGCCGTACCTAATGAAAAATCCTTCCTAATTCCTTAATATTCTAAAAACTTTGTCATTTAGTGTTGTAACCCACATAGCTCTAGGCTTTTTTGATATAATACTTGTAAACCGGTATTAGGTTGGTGATATCTGTGGTATTAAAAAAGCTATTAATAAGATATACGATTTTTTTCTGCTTTTTGGCGGGGGCCATGCTGTTCAGCGGCTGCAGCCTGTTATCCCTGCCCAGTCCCAAGGTGGCAGTTACATCAAAGGTATATGACTGCAATGAACGGGTAATTACAACCCTTTACAGGGAAAACCGGATAGAAGTGCAGGTCGGTAATATCCCGGAAGCAACTCAAAATGCCTTTATCGCCGTTGAAGACGCACGGTTCTACAGTCATTTCGGTCTTGACCCCGCCCGGATAATCGCAGCTGCCTGGAGAAATCTGAGAGCGGGCAGAATTGTCCAGGGCGGAAGCACTATAACCCAGCAGACCGTAAAAAACCTGTACCTCTCCCGGAAGAAAACTTTTGGCCGCAAGCTGTCGGAAGCCTGGATGGCCATTCTCATGGAGAGAAAATATACCAAAAAGCAAATCCTTGAACTTTATCTTAATCAGATATATTTCGGCCACGGGGCTTATGGAATAGAGGTAGCTGCCCAGACTTATTTCAATAAACACGCTTCTGAACTGGACCTGGCCGAAAGCGCGCTGCTGGCGGGCCTGCCCAAAGCCCCTAATACATATTCTCCTTTTAACAACTGGGAAGAGGCCAAAAAGAGGCAGCAAACCGTACTGAGCCGTATGGTTGAAACAGGCTTGATAACCAAAGAAGAAGCAGATGAAGCCGTCCGGGAGAAACTGGTATTTAAACAGGGCGGGGGGAAATCCGGACAGGCCCCCTATTTTGTAAATGAAATAATCAAATATATTACAGATGAATATGAAGACGGAGCCCAGATGCTTTTTGCTGAGGGGATATCTGTATATACAACCCTGGATCTGGGTATGCAGAAGGCTGCGGAAGACGCGTTCAGCAGCACACTCGACAGGTATGGTACCGATATTGAAGGGGCTCTTGTGGCCATCGACCCCTCAAACGGCCATGTTAAGGCCATGGTGGGGGGGCGGGATTTTTCCAGGTCAAAATTTAACCGGACCGTCCAGGCTCACCGGCAGCCCGGTTCTGCTTTTAAACCGTTTCTTTATACCTCTGCAATTGATATGGGCTACACTCAGGCAACCACCCTGGCTTGTGAACCGGTTGAGTTTCCCCAGGGTAACGGGCAGCCCTATAAACCCACTGATTACGGCCAACAATCTTATCATTACAGGGACTTCACCCTGAAAGAAGCCCTGGCCGTTTCCGACAACGTGGTGGCCGTCAAACTGGCCCGGGAAACCGGCCCTTCCGCCGTGGCAGACTTTGCCCGCAGGATGGGGATTAAAAGTGACCTCAGGCCTTATCTTTCTATCGCTCTCGGGACATCGGAAGTCACCCCCCTGGAGCTGACATCTGCCTATGGAACCCTGGCGTCAAACGGGATTAGGACGGAACCTCTTATGATTACGAAAATAACCGACAGGAATGGAAAAATCATAGAAGAAAATGACCCTATCAAGGAACGGGTCCTGAAAGAAACAACGGCTTACCTGGTGACAGACATGCTTACAGGAGTCCTGCAGCCAGGCGGAACAGCAGGTTCGGTATCGGGGATAATATCCCGTCCGGCAGCCGGTAAAACGGGGACAACCCAAAATTACCGGGATGCCTGGTTTGTCGGTTATACCCCTGAACTGACCGCAGGAATCTACATTGGATATGATGACCCGAAAAGGTCGGTGGGGATTTCAGGTGGAAAAATTGCCGCCCCTATATGGACAGACTTCATTAAAAAAGCCCTAGAAGATACCCCCCCTTCAGAATTCCCGGTCCCTTACGGGATCACCAGGGAAATAATCTGTTCTGATTCCGGGCTTCTGGCAACACCCTATTCGCCAAATACAATCGATGCCGCTTTCATTAGGGGAACAGAACCCAAACAGTACTGCAGTACCCACAGCTTCCCGGAAAGGGAAGAAATGTGGCACCGGGATTTTTTTGATTGGATCTGGAATGACAGGTATTTCCGACCCTAAGATAAAAAGGAGGCCCCGTTATCTGGACCTCCTTACGGTTACATCGTCACAGGGCCGCTGTTTGTGTCAATTACTTTAAGGACCTGTTCCTCTTCCCCGGTCACGGCGTTTATATAAACTATAAACGTATCACCTTTAAGGTCCCCCCTGAATTCGTAGACCAGGACTTCCTCCAGGTTTTCCAGGGGAATTACCGCCAGCTTTTCGGACATGACCTTCAGTTCAGGGTTTACGGCTTCCAGCGCTTCCTTACGGCTTACCTTGGGTTTGGGCAGGTTTCTTGGGTGGTGGTTCATTACAAAACCTGTCCCCTCGAAACCGACTACTTCCCCGGTGTCAAGAGCAACCTTGACCTTCATCAGGTCCGGGTATATCAGAACCCCGTCCTGCTCATATTCGAAAATGACCACCGCAGTGTTCTGCTGCTCAATTGTGTATGTCGGTTTCATGTTCATTATCCGGCGGCCAGCGAGAAACTTGCCGGCTATAGTAACAGCCTTTTCCGGTGATATGCGGTCATTGCCAACACTCCTTGTATTTACCATCATCAGTATATGACCGCCTTTTTTCGATACGTCCACAATCACACGGGGGGCCGGATTGTTTACCGGTAAAAGGTGAATCCTGAAAGCCGGAATCAGTCCGTTCACTGTTTCTGTATCTGTCACCCTGTACTTGGTATTAACTCCCGCCTCCACAAACCTCCTGGCCAGATCGGAAGCCTGGGCCCTGGTTATCTGCTTTCCGGTCAAACCAAGAGGTTTCCGCTGCAGGATATGGTCTGAAAACGGCCCGTCATATATAAGAGTGGGGAATTCTTCCATGTTCCGGTTGATTTCCGTCAAACTGTCCGGCACCGGGGTGCGGTCCTTCAGGGTCTTGTCACCGCGGCTTTTGATTTCTGACCATAAAAGCCTCCCATCTGAGGCGTTCTTTTCGATCTTTTGTAATTCCGCAGCCAGGTAACCGGCTTCGGTGTGAAGTTCATTCAGTTTATCGAGTTCCTCCGGTTTGACAGCAATCCCCCTGGCATATTTCTTTGCCAGGGACCAAGCGTAATCACCGGTCTGGCTGAGAAACGCTGAAGTCCTTGTCAGGCTCGGACCCGCTATAGGTATACTGGTCAGGTTTTCCTGGGCCGCATAGGCTTCCCGCCAGATATCGGAAAATATCATCATTCTCTGGGTGGGAGATCCTGAAACAATCCCTTTTGACAGCATAACCTCCATATGTTCCACGTTCCCCATCAGCTCATAAAAGGACCTTTGGTTGCGGTTGTTAAGATAAGTTACCAACTGCCGGTTATCACGGGTTACCCCGTATCCCCAATAAGCAACCGCGCCTACAACAAGGATTCCGGCCAGTGCAGGGATAATCCACCATCTTCTCAAGTTACTGTTCCTCCTTATCGCCACAGACTAAAGCAATCCCTTACGGATTTTACCGGGCAAAGACATGCCCGCCGATTTCTGTTATAATTGGTCTCGACCAAATCCACTTACTTACCGGTTTGGCAGGGTTCCAGAAAAACAGCGCCCCCTGGGCAGGGTCCCATCCGTTCATTGCATCCTGGGCTGCTTTTACCGATTCCTGAGAGGGTGCATTGTTGGCAATGCCATTGGTAATTGATTCAAAAGCATGAGGCTGATAAATAACTCCGGCCATGCTGTTGGGGAACTTTTCACTGTTAACCCGGTTCAGGATTACGGCTGCGACTGCCACTTTCCCCAGGTATGGTTCAGCGGCCGCTTCCCCGTGTACCACCCTCGCCAGAAGCATTACATCATCCCGGGCTGTAACCCCCCTGGATGGTGTATAAGCAGCGGCAGGCTGAGCTGGGTTATAGCCCAGGGCAGCCCAGGTTGATTTCCCCACCACCCCGTCAACAGGCAGGCCGTTTTTGGACTGAAATTTTTTTACCGCCGAAGCGGTTCCGGCGCCGAATACTCCATCCACTGCTCCCGTATAATACCCCCAGCTTTTCAGTTTTGACTGAACCTTTGAAACAGACGGCCCGCTCGACCCCCAGTAAAGGGTTGGGGTCTGGGCCGGCAGGCTCTGGGAATACAGGAATATACCTGACAATAAGATAAACGATGCCAGGATAACAAAAACTATGCACCTTTTTCCTCTCACCGGCAACCATCCTTTCTTCATTTGTAAAAATTGTTCTGAAAATAGGATGTCCGTCCCAACTACCATCTATGTATGACAAGGTTATTGTTTTCCATAAAAAAGAGATATGGTTCAACCATATCTCTTTAAAACCTTGTCTTTAAGGGGTATTAAGTCTTAAATATTTTATAGATAAGCGCCACGGGAAATATGACTCCGAAAAAAGCGGCATACATCAGAACCCTTTTTGGAAAGCCGGGTTTGTTCAAAGCGGTATACCCGTGACGGTCCGACATTTCCAAAGCCCCGGCCGGGCAGGAATCCAGGCAAAGCCCACAGCCCAGGCATTTCTCCCCGTCCACACCGCCGCCGTCCGGGTCAACAGCCTGCCCGGGGCAAAAATCTGCACACTCTCCGCACGCCAGGCATTTTGACCGGTCCAGTACGGCAATCCTGGCTCCATTGTCCATCGCGGTCCGGATACCGTAGACAGACCTCAAGCGGAACGGCACACAGCAGCAGGTACAGCAGTTACAGATTACATAAGTATTTGGAGATACACAGTGAGTAACAGACCTGATAAGCCCGTGTTTATATGAATTAAAAATGATTTCCTTTGCTTCTGCCTCAGAAATCTGTTTTTCCTTCCTCAGACCGCCCAGGACTTCAGCCCCCGTATTTATGCCTATACAGGTCCTCAGGGGCTTTTCACAGTTACCGGATTTGACCCTGCAGGCACAATCCATCAGGGTAATTTGCCGGGCCTCAGCCAGTACTTCACAGGCTTCATCAACAGTTGCCGCTCGTCCGCCGTGAAGATATTCCCCATATCTGGCGGCAAAATACCTGACAGCCCCGCCAATAAGCGGTTTCCTGCCCATGTTCCCCAGGAACAGGTAAAGATCCAGGGTGTCATCCACCCACCTGCCATAAGACCACAGCATAAACCGTCTCATCCAAAAGGGTTCATCCACTGCATGATTTTCACACATCTGCTGCCTCCGGTAAAATATTTTACAAGCCCAGGATCCTTTAGATGGTCAGCCAGTCCTTACAGACCGCCTGATACCCCAGTTTCTGAATTGTTGATCTCATTTCGGGAACAGACCTGCTGTCAGAGATTTCGAACTGGCTGTCGCGGCCCTCTCCGCCGAGGCGCCCGCCTACTTCAGTACAAGATCCGGCTGACATCTTGGTAACCCCCAGCCTGATCAGGTTGTCACGGAAATCCGCCCTCTCCCTGGTAGAAACAGTTATCCCAACCCTGGGCAGAAATATCCTTACCGCCAGGATCATCTGAACCAGTTCTTCGTCGGAAACTGTCACCTTGGGCTGGAATCCGCCCTGGGCGGGCCTGATGCGGGGAAAAGAGACACTTATCTCTGTCTCCGGGTATTTATCCTGAAGGTACCGGGCATGAAGGCCAAGGGCAAATACCTCTTTCTGCCAGTCATTCAGTCCCAGGAGCGCCCCCAGGTTAACTGTCCGCATACCTGCCCGGCATGCCCTTTCCGGTGCATTAAGCCTGAAGGTATAATCCTTTTTGGGCCCTCTAATATGAACAATATCATATATCTCCGGGTCATAAACCTCCTGATAAAGGGTGAGCCCATCTACCCCGGCTTCTATCAAAGTCTTATATTCATCTGTATGAAGAGGATATATCTCAATTGAGACCGAGGAAAAATATTGTCTTAGTTTCCTGACGCATTTGCCGATATATTCGACCGGTGCATTCCGGGGTGATTCACCGGTAAGTACCAGGATATGGCGCAGGCCGGTTTTGGTTATAATCCGGCCTTCCTCCTCCACCTCACCGATGGTCAGGGTCCTGCGCCCCAGGGTATTTCTGACATTGAACCCACAGTATGCACATTCATTGGTACAGTGATTGGAAAGGTACATCGGAGTGTAGAGTTGAATAACCTTGCCAAAATTTTTCACTGTCAGCCCATGAGCCTTCCGGGCCATTGGTTCAAGCATTTTTTGCCCCGCCGGTGATAGCAGGGCCAGAAAGCCTGTTTCAGTTATCCTGTTTTTGTTAATGATGTCACTTACCTCTCCGGGTGTTATTCCGGCAAGGAAACTATCCAGGTCGTGTCCCAGCTGTTTACGGTATAAATCGTAGAATTCCATAAATAAACCTTCCATTATATAAGAATTTGACAACACTGCTAATCACGGTGAACATTAGTCCCTGTCCCGCAGAAAACCTGTCAGGGGTGAAGATGCTTCAGCATAGGGCCGCGCTTCTCCCAGTCCCGCCAAAAACCCCTGGCGTCCTGCCTTTACTGCCAGGCTGAAGGCCCCGGCCATTGCGGCAGGGTCACCTGCCACCGCAATGGCCGTATTCACCAGGACAGCAGCCGCCCCCATCTCCATAGCCTCCGCAGCTTCCGACGGCTTTCCGATCCCAGCATCAACTATTATGGGAAGGTCAATTTCATCGATAAGTATCCTCACCATTTCCCTGGTTTTTAGCCCCCTGTTGGACCCTATCGGTGACCCAAGGGGCATTACTGCCGCAGCCCCGGCATCCCTCATCTGTCTTGCCACCATCAGGTCCGGGCTCATATATGGAAAGACTGCAAAACCTTCTGCAGCCAGTATTTCTGTCGCCTTCAAAGTTTCGTAATTGTCAGGAAGGAGGTATTTATTATCCCTGATGACCTCGATCTTTACCCAGTTTCCACATCCTGCGGCCCTGGCAATCCTGGCGATTTTCACCGCTTCTTCAGCCGTGCGTGCTCCCGATGTATTGGGCATAAGGATACATTCCTTATTAATATATTGAAGCATATTTTCCTGGGGGTCATCGAAATCAACCCTTCTCAGGGCTACTGTTACAACCTCTGCCTGAGAAGCTCTGATTACATCCGGAATTACCGAATCTGATGCAAATTTACCGGTTCCCAGGAATAAACGGCTGGAAATTTCCTTCCCGCCTATTTTCAATAAATCCATCTCTTAGCCCCCCCCGACGAACCGGAGAATTTCCAGTTCGTCATTTTCTTTCAGTAAAATTTCCGGCCACCTGTTTTTATCAATAATGTCCCCATTGTACTGGATAACTATCTCACCCGGTTTTATACCCTTCTCCTCCAATAACCCCCTTATTGTCAGAGGTTCCTTTATCTCTGTTGTCTTCCCGTTAATCTTTATTATCACATTACTCACCTGCCCGTTCTCTGGTTTGCTGTGGGAATAACAGAAGCTTACCTAAAAGGTAAGCTCATCCTAAAAAAAGGTTAGCTTCCCTCCGCCGGTATTACCCGGAAAATCAGGTTCCAAGGGTTGGCATATCTCCTCTCAGCCTTTCGGCACCCCCAGCTAATTGGTTTTTAAGTTTCCTTAATTATATAATTTTTACGTGGGTTTGTAAATGAAAGGATTTTGACACATATTGTTTTGAATATTAAGAAATTTTGTTTTATTTTTGACGCGGATGGCATTATCTTGCGGTGAATGGTTCTATTCGGGAACTAAACTGTCGAAAAGGGGATTTAATATTTTAGGGAAAGGTTTTTCCACCGGTAAAAGGCCCATATTTCCAAACGACTCCTTTTTTTGCTGAGTTAAGGAAAAGTTAATTATTATTTGGTGAAAAAGTCTTACAATTGTAGTAGTAAAATTTTTGTAATTTTTTTGTTGGGAGGTGGTACTTCTCAAGAAATAATAAACCAATACCAACAGAAGGGGGGGAAGAATTGTTCAGTATTTGGTATCATTGCTACTCCGATTTATTTTGAAGCCTTGATGCAACCGGATATATGGTATCATATCACTTTTAATCCAGCATAATCACGAAATTATAAATCATTTATCTTGTTCAGCAAAAACTTTTGGGAGGTATGTTAATGAATGCCGAACGCATGAAAGAGTATTGGCGCAGAAACGTCAACCTGATTATCGGTCTCCTGGTGCTATGGGCCGCGGTGGGTCTGGTAGCCAGTATTATCCTGGCCAAGCCGCTTTTCGGGGTCCACATGGGTAAAGTTCCTCTTTCCTTCTGGTTTGCCCAGCAGGGGTCTGAAATCATCTTTGTATGCATGATTTTCTACTATAGCTGGAAGATGGATAAACTCGACAAGGAATATGGTGTCGAGGAAGTCAAATTAAGCAAATCCACTCCTATTATTCCACAGGATAAGGAGGTAGCTAAATGAGCGTAGAAACCTGGACCATTATATTTGTTATACTTACTTTTGGTCTTTACACCTATATCGGTTATATGTCCCGGGTGCGTGACACCAAAGGGTTCTATGTAGCCGGACAGGGCGTTCCCGCCATCGCCAACGGTGCAGCCACCGCGGCTGACTGGATGTCGGCAGCCTCCTTTATCTCAATGGCCGGTCTTATCTCCTTTATGGGTTTTGACGGGTGTGTCTATCTGATAGGCTGGACCGGAGGCTATGTCCTTCTCGCCCTCCTGCTGGCTCCTTACCTCCGTAAGTTCGGACGTTATACAGTTCCCGACTTTATCGGTGACCGTTACTACTCCCAGACGGCCCGTGCCGTTGCCGCCGTATGTACGGTGTTCGTTTCCCTTACTTATGTTGCCGGGCAGATGCGCGGTGTCGGTATCGTTTTCAGCCGCTACCTGCAGGTTGACATCACCCTGGGTGTTATCATTGGAATGTGTATAGTAGCCTTTTTCGCTATCCTGGGTGGAATGAAGGGTATCACCTGGACACAGGTTGCCCAGTATTCAGTACTTATTTGTGCTTACCTGATCCCGGCGGTCGCTATCGCCACTAAGCTTACCGGAAACCCTGTTCCCCAGCTGGCTTTGACTTTTACCGACATTGCCCAGCGCCTGAGTAATATCCAGGTTGACCTGGGTATGACCGAATACCTGGCGCCGTTCACCGATTTAACGGCTATGAACGTTTTCGCCATCACGGTAGCCCTGATGGTCGGTACTGCCGGTCTGCCCCACGTTATCGTCCGTTTCTACACGGTTCCCTCCGTGCGTGCAGCCCGTTACTCCGCAGGCTGGGCTCTTCTCTTCATCGCCCTCCTGTATACCACTGCTCCGGCTATCGGAGTTTTCGCCAAGTACAACCTGATTCAACAGCTGTCCAACAGGCCTGTTGACGAAGTGAATAATATTGTCTGGGTTCAGAAGTGGGCAGCCGCCGGTCTAATCAAGTATGAAGATAAGAACGGCGACGGGCTTATTCAGATGGCTGCAGCCGCTGACCCTGCTAATGAAATTACCATTGACAGAGATATCATCGTTCTCTCCACTCCTGAGGTTGCCGGCCTGGCGCCGATCATTATCGCCCTCGTGGCCGCCGGTGGTCTTGCCGCAGCCCTCTCAACAGCCGCCGGTCTGCTCCTGGCGATGTCAAGCGCGGTTTCCCATGACCTCTATTACCGGATCTTTAAACCTGAGGCAACTGAAGCCCAGCGGATGAGAATGGGCCGTCTGATGATCCTGGTTGCCATCCTGGCAGCCGGTTGGTTCGGGGTTCACCCGCCCGGATTTGTTGGCGAGGTTGTGGCCTTCGCCTTCGGTCTCGCTGCAGCCAGTCTCTTCCCGGTCATACTGATGGGTATCTTTGATGACCGGATGAACAAAGAAGGAGCTATCGTGGGAATGGTTGTCGGCTTGGCCTTCACCTTCCTCATGATCGTCCTGCAGCGTTCACCCCAGATTCTCGGAACAGAGGCGCCGATTGTCGGAGACTTCCTGGGTGTCGGTGCACAGGGCATAGGAATGATAGGCATGATCTTCAACTTCGTTCTGTCCTTTATCGTGTCCCGTGCTACTCCCCCGCCGCCGCAGGAGATTCAGGACCTGATTCACAACATCCGTGTTCCCCAGGGCGCCGGAGACGCTTCCGCACACTAAAATCAAAAACATTGCTGTGGGCCTGTGTTTACAGGCCCACAACTTTAATCAGTTAAAAAATTATTTCATCCTGCAGGATTTTAGTCCATGGGGGGAGAAGGGAGGAATTATCTTTGAGTAAGGTGTTGTCCGAAAAACTGGCAGGTGTTAATATGGGGCAATTTTCGTCACATCCAAATATGGGTCTCAGGACCCTGAAAAGGTCTGTCGGTCTTGCTTTTTTCCTGGAACTCTTTTATCTGATCGGCCATTACATGTGGAAATGGCCTTTTCCAACCCCAATGGTAATATTTGAGATATTTATCACTGTCGGACTGGGGACTCTGCTGGGAATCGTATTCTCCCGCATATGGCCGCTTCCGCCGCGAAAGGGTTTTGAAAGGATTATGCGGACCCTGCTTGTGGGGATCCCTGCCCTTGGAATCGGGATAGGTCTTCAGGTCCTGATCCAGGGAGCCAATCCCACTCAGGCCCTTTACATGGTTTTCACCCTGGCCGCCTGGTTTGGTTCTTTCCACTATGTACGGATAGAAACTCCTGAAGAAACTGCCGAATACGAGGAAAGAGAGAAAAAACGCAAAAAAAAGCAAATATAAGCCTATATGAATTGGATAAATAACAAGGGCGCCTCCAACAGGAGGTGTCCCGTTTTTTTGCTAATATTGTTCACTAACGGTATAATAGTTAATATATATTGAGGAAACCTTTGGCTGGCAATGCCCCGGAAACTCGAACTGGCCGTGGCAATAAATCGTATGCGGACACTTCAGGTTAATTAGCATAAAAAAACCCCTTCAGGGAATAATTACCTAAAGCCGCCAGCCGTCAGAGCATGCGTTTTTTCAAAAGCGGAAGTCAAAAAATTACTTGAAGACAAAGGTTTTTCACACTATATAGATAATAAATATATTGTAATATTAAAAATAACAGAGAAAAGGTGAGCATATGGAAAACAAACCTACCCAGTCTAACTACATAAAAAACATTATTGTTGAAGATTTGAAAACCGGTAAACACCGGGAAATAGTAACCCGTTTCCCGCCTGAGCCAAACGGGTATTTACATATCGGACATGCCAAGTCGATTGTCCTGAATTTTGACCTGGCCGACGAATTTAACGGCAGGACCAACCTGCGTTTTGATGATACCAACCCTTTAAAAGAAGAAACCGAGTATGTGGAATCCATCAAAGAAGATGTAAAGTGGCTGGGTTATGAATGGGACAGCCTGTTCTTTGGTTCTGATTTTTTTGAAGAAATGTATAACAAAGCGGTCCTGCTTATAAAGAAGGGGAAAGCCTATGTATGTGATTTGTCTGCGGAAGAAATCAGAACAACCAGGGGGACATTAAAGGAGCCGGGGAAGGAAAGCCCGTATCGTAACAGGCCGGTGGAAGAAAACCTGGACCTCTTTGAAAGGATGCGCAGGGGTGAATTCAAAGACGGCGAAAAGGTGCTGAGAGCCAAGATAGACATGGCCTCCCCCAATCTTAATATGCGGGACCCGGTTATTTACCGGATAGCCCATGCGGCACATCATAACACCGGTGACAAGTGGTGCATTTATCCCATGTATGACTATGCCCACCCCCTGGAAGATGCCTTCGAAGGGGTTACCCATTCCATCTGCACCCTGGAATTCGAAGACCATCGTCCTCTCTACGACTGGGTGATCGAAGAATGTGAAACTGAATGTGAGCCCCACCAGTACGAATTTGCCCGGTTGGATATGACCAATACCGTGATGAGCAAAAGAAAGCTTAAACTCCTGGTTGATGAAAAGATTGTTGACGGGTGGGACGACCCGCGGCTTCCGACCATATCCGGTTTACGGAGACGTGGTTACACACCGGAAGCAATTCGTAATTTCGTAAGGGAAATAGGGGTAGCCAAGAGTAACAGTATAGTGGATGCCCGGATGCTGGACCATTTTGTCAGGGAAGACCTAAAGATGAAAGCCCCCAGGACCATGGCTGTGTTACGGCCCCTTAAAGTGGTTATTACCAACTATCCGGAGGGGCAGGCAGAGTGGCTGGATGCGGAGAACAATCCTGAAAACCCGGAAATGGGATTAAGGAAAATACCTTTTTCCCGGGAGATTTATGTGGAACAGGACGATTTTATGGAAGACCCGCCAAAAAAATACTTCCGCCTTTTCCCGGGCAATGAGGTAAGACTGAAACATGCTTATTTCATAAAATGTAATGAGGTCATCAAAGACAGGGACGGGAATATAACTGAGCTGCACTGCACATATGACCCGGAAACCAAGAGCGGTACCGATTTCACCGGGAGGAAGGTTAAAGGAACTATTCACTGGGTTGACGCCGGCAACGCTGTCCCTGCTGAATTCAGGCTTTATGAACCTTTGATTTTGGACGGGGAGAAAGAAGAAAGCGCCGGTTTCCTGGATAATATTAACCCGAACTCCCTGGAAATATTACAGGGTTTTGTGGAACCTGCTATGCGGGAAGCCAAGCCCCAGGATAAATTCCAGTTCTTCAGGCATGGTTATTTTAGTGTCGACCCGCAGAAAACAACAGGAGAAAAACCGGTGTTCAACAGGATAGTTTCCCTGAAGAGTTCATTTAAAATCTGAGTCCCTTCAAATCCACTTCCGGTATCAGCCCTTCTCGTGAAGCCCGGCTCAGGAGAGCGGTTACTGCCTTGTACCCTGCCTCACCCAGATTCTCCGTGAATTCGTTTACATACAGTTCAATATGGGCTTCTGCTACTTCAGGGGACATTTCCTGGGCATGGGATAACACATACTCCCGGGATGCCTCCGGGTGAGCCCACGCGTATCTGACCGAATCCCGAATCCAGCCGGTGATTGCAGGCAGGTCCAGTGAGCGGCGGGCTATGATTGCCCCCAGTGGAATCGGCAGGCCGGTATCGGCTTCCCACCAGGTTCCTAAATCAGTCAGGAGATTTAACCCATATGAAGGATAGGTAAAACGCGCCTCATGTATCACAAGTCCTGCCTCAACCACACCGTCACGTACCGCCGGCATGATCTCATGAAAAGGCAGGACCACTATCTCACCCACGCCCCCCTGGACTTGTTGTGCTGCCCACAACCGGAACAGCAGATAAGCTGTTGATCGTTCACTGGGCACCGCCACCCGCCGGCCGGACAGTGCCTCTGGGTCTTTCACCGCCAAACCCTTGTCAACAGGGTCCTTCTTTCCTGTTCCGCCGCCAGTAAGTACCAGCGGTCCGCAGCCCCTGCCCAACGCCCCGCCGCAGGGCAGCAGCGCATAATCGGCCAGTGCCCAGGGCAGGGCCGCATATGAGATCTTGATCACATCCGGCCCGTTGGGACCGGCAGCCAAACTGTTGGTGATATCTATATCCGCATATGTAACGTCCAATTCAGGCGCACCCGGTATTAACCCATGTACCCAGGCATGGAAAACAAAAGTATCATTGGGACAGGGAGAAAAGGCAATTTTCACGGCAATACCTCCAATAATGCTGCCCCGGCTTTTTCCAGGATATCCAGGGCTTCTTTAACTTTCCACGCATTACGGTCACGGGGACCGACCATGTTTGATATGGCGCGGATTTCGAGGACCGGCAGGCCGGCTTCCCTGGCTGCAATTGCCACTCCATACCCCTCCATTGCCTCGGCAGCCGCCCCCGGCACACGCACAGCCATTTCCCGGGCAGCGGCGGTTGTTCCCGTCCCAGTTGATACAGTAAGTACCGGACCGGTATTTACAGGAATTCCGGCTGCACTGAAGGCCCCTGTCACCCTGCTCACCAGGTCATCATCAACCTGGATACGGGCAGAGCCAAAGCCCAGTTCGTCCAAACTAATGAACCCTTCCGGGGTCTGCACACCCAGGTCTGCGGCAATAATTTCGGTCGCTACCACCAGGGACCCTATCCCGGCCCTGCCGGGGAAGCCCCCGCCAATGCCAGCGCTCACTACCAAGCTATACCCGGCCGCAGCCAGAACTTTCGCCGTCTTAGCAGCTGCCACGGCAGGGCCAACTCCGGCCGGCATGACGTCAAACCCGGCGTCGTTGTTCAGCCCGCGCAGCACAGCATCCATTTCGATTGGGACAGCGGTCATCACGAGGACACGCTTTTTTTGATTTAAATCCATCTTCTTTCAGCTTTTCTCCTTTATCTGCTGATTCTTATCGTTGATACGATTAATCTTAACTTTTTCTCAATTTGTTCATTCTATACAAATAGCCTTAATCCTCTTCTACACCTTAAACTGTGCCACCACACTGTATAGTTCGTGTGCCATTTTGGCCATCTGTTCGCTTGATGAAGACATTTCTTCAATTGACGCTGTCAGTTCCTCAGAAGAAGCAGATACTTCTTCAGCTACTGAAGCATTTTGTTCAGATACAACTGCAATGTTTTGTACCGAGGTATTCACCTGCTCTGTTGAAGCCGCTATTTCCTCTGTCGCAGCCGTATTTTCCTGTGTTATTGCTGCCACATTGCTGACTGCCTCTGAGACTTCCTGGCTCATATTTAAGATTTGGTTAACTATCCCCATAATTTTCTGTACATTGTCTCCTGCCATTTTTACACCATCTACTATCTCATCCAGAGATTTTCCGGCTGCCTGGGCAAGATTTACCCCCTCTTCAACTTCCTTTGTCCCCACCTGCATTGATCTGACTGCAACCTCAGTCCCCCGTTGAATGTCAGTAATAAGGTCAGCTATTTCCTTTGTTGCTTTACCCGCTCTTTCAGCAAGCTTTCTTACTTCATCAGCTACAACCGCAAAACCTTTGCCGTGCTCTCCTGCCCGGGCCGCCTCGATTGCAGCATTAAGAGCCAGCAGGTTGGTCTGTTCCGATATATCATCTATAACCTCAATAATTTCTCCTATTTTCTGAGACCGTTCTCCAAGCTCATGGAGTCTTTGTGCTGTTTCAAATACTGCATTCTTTACCTGGATCATTCCGTTAACCGTCTGTTCAACGGCCTTACCGCCATCTTCCGCTGTGACCCCGTTCTGTTCTGATATTTGTTTCACTGACTGCATCCCTTCAGCCACTTCACTGATTCTTACCGACATCTCATTTACCAGTGAAGTAGTAGATAAAACATTGCGACTTTGTTCCTGAGCGCCCAGGGCAATTTGTTCAATAGCCTGTGTGACTTGGCTTACAATTTTTTCAGTGTCAGCAACACCGCGTGATTGCTCTGCTGAACCTTTAGCCACCTGTTCAATTGCGGCAGCCACATTTTGAGTTGCTTTAGAAGCCTCCATGGAATTCGCAGATATTTGTTCACTGTTGGCAGCCACTAATTCACCGGTAGATTTTATCTTATTTATCATTTTAGCAATTTTTTCGATAAACTGGTTAAACCAATCTGCAAGTTCACCGAATTCATCTTTTGAGGTTATAGTAATCCTTTTTGTCAGGTCACCTTCACCCTGGGCGATATCTTTCAGCATATTTACAGTCATACCAATAGGTCTCATTAAGCGCCGGATTAACAAAATCAATGCTATCGATATACCTATGATTGCTATTAAAGCTATAATAACAAGGTCTCTCAGAACCGCATTTAACGGAATAAGAGCTTCATCAGGAGGCACATTAACCAGGAGACTCCAGGGAGTGCTTGTCCCGGCAATCAATACCGGCTCATAAAATGTCCATTTTAGAGTTTTACTGCCTCTATCCAGTAATTCTATCATCCCCGAATTGCCTGCCAGCACCTCAGCAGTCAATTGGCTGTACGTTTCCTGCATTTGAGGAGTCGTTTGGGATTCAATCTGTTCAATGTTTTGAATATCTTCTTCGTTTGGGTTATCTACAATAAAAGCCTGGCCGGTATCAAATGCGTTTCTTATACCCTTTGCATTGATATCTTTCAGAGAGGAATATCCAACCATTATTTTATTGGAATCAGACAGATAAGTCCCGTTATTGCTTACCAAAGAAGCGTTCCCCGATTCCAGGACCTTTATTTGGGATATCATTGAATCTAATTGAGTAAGACCCACATCCACTCCGGCTATACCCACAAAATTGCCCCGGGAATCTTTTATCGGTACCACCAGCGAAGTTAATAGAACTCCCTGATACAGATAAGGCTCCAAAATTTGCTCCCGGCCTGTTTTCCTGGGTAAAAGGTAGTAATCTCCCGCTCCCTCTGTTTCATAATCCACAAGAGGCTCAATAGCCATGCTGCCGGTAAGTTTATTCACATACGGGATAAACCTCCCGGTAGCATCGTGATAATTGGCATATTTGTATTGATTATCCCTGTCATCAAAAGCGTTGGGCTCAAAGCATACATAAGTCCCTAAAAGATCCGGGTTGCTGTCCAAAACGGTATAAAGGATTTGAATAACATCGTCTCTGGAAAGGTGCCGTGGCCCGCGAATATCTGTCTCTACTGTTTTGGCTAAAGTTCGCGCTATTGTCATCCCCTGATTCAGTGATTCCTCAACCTGTTTGGCCAGCTTCTGTGATAAGTTTTTATTTTCAAGCTGTGTTGAGAGTTCAATCTGTTTCTTTACTCTACTGTATACAAAAAATCCGGTAATTGTAAAAACAAAGAAAAATGCAACTAAAACCGATGTTACAAGCTTTTTAGCAATACCCCACTTAAACATAAGATTTCCACCTCGATTGCGCTAATTTTTTTATGCTTTTGTAATATAAAAAAAAACCGTTCAGGCCAGCTGATACGGTTTCAAAAAACCTATTCCGGCAGCCTGGCAATCATAGTATAAAACCCTTAGACCCATGGCTTTGCGCCCCCGCCTTTCAGCGAGTTTGCCTTTATTCAGAATCCTATATATATAATAATTGTAATTATACCCAAAATATTCTAATGAGTCATCTAATAATATTCCAGTTGAAGAAATTAGTAGTTAAATGGTCATATATTTACCCAACCGGTGTTTTCTGGTGTTTTTGGGCATCAACTTTTCGTCGGATTAGAAAAGCATCCCTTCCGCCACATCACGCGCCGTCTCTTCTCCGGCCAGCAGTTCAACCAGCTTTAGGGCGAAAGCCATAGCTGTTGCCGGGCCCCTGGATGTTACCACATTCCCGTCCACAACCACCGGACAGTCCATAACATCCGCTCCCGTCAGATTTTCTTCAAAGCCCGGGTAACAGGCAGCCTTTTTCCCGGCCAGCAATCCCATTTCACCCGGGACACTTGGTGCGGCACATATGGCAGCGATATACCTGCCGGCAGCAGAATATTCCCGCAGCACCCCGGCCACTCCGGCATGGGCCGCCAGGTTCCTGGTCCCTTCTCCCCCGCCGGGCAGGACAACCATACTGCCCCGGCTGAAATCAGTTTCTGCAAAAAGCCGGTTTGCCCTGACTGCTACCCCGTGTCCGCCCGAAACGGTCAACTCGTTCCCCGTGGCCACTATAACAGTATCAATCCCGGCTCTGCGCAGTACATCCACTACAGTTATCGCCTCAATTTCTTCGAAGCCCTCTGCAAGCAGAACAAACACTGTTTTCACTGTTATATTCCTCCTTTTTTTAGTTTGATTATATCATTTTGGCGGCATCTGGAAAACATAAGCCCATCAATTCTCTGACAAGCAGGCAATCGATGAGCTTTCATTACTTCCCGGGTTAGTCTGCCGGATCTGTCTCCCGGTCATTATTTACCTGGCTGTGAAATATTTGGTCTAGGGTCATTTCCGGTGCACGTACCTTTACCTGGCTTTTAACTTCAGTCACGCCCCGGGCCTTGCCTGCCGAACGGCGTGCTGTATTTATTTCATCCGGGTCTGTGACATTGCCTGTCAAAATAACTTTACCACCGGAGCTTTTGGCACCAATGTGCTTGAGATTAACTTCAGGGTTGGCATTCAGCTCTTCTGCCACCTCGAAGTCCACGGCACTGTCGGTAATCGCTCCATCAGTACTGACAGCAATAGCGTTATCAACTTTTTTTATACCTGAAATGCCTTTCGCGATTTTTTCAGCATGCTCTTTCTCGGCCAGAACATCCACAATTCCCTGTAATTGTGCTTGTCCTTCCACTACATCTGCTTTCAGTGCATAACCCCTAAGATTAATATCATCTTCAAGCTTTCTCTGCAGAGCCTCTTTTAGTGACTCATCGTTTATCGATTTATCCTTTGACCCATCCTTCAATGTTTCATCCTTATGACCGGTCACCATCTCACAACCTCCTATAAAAGTTTAATTTATTTCTTCCCAATAACAGCAAAGATTATTTGTGAACCTCAGGTTTTGCAGGGGATTTACAAAACATGATAAAATAATGTGTAACTTTTATCATATTTAAACCGTTGTTTTAACGTAGAGGGGAGGGTGGTAATGAGAGCAAATTCTTTAGAGGCCGTTTATAAACTTCACATGAAAGACTTATATCATTACCTGCTCCAGCTCACCGGCCACCCCCAACTCGCGGAAGACCTGGTTCAGGATACATTTGTCAAAGCTTATGAACACCTGGAGAGTTACAGGGGGGAAGAGATACGCCCCTGGCTGTTCCGGGTAGCTCATAACACTTTTGTCGACCGGTACCGCAAGGAAAAACGGCAGGTCCAGACAGACCCTTTAATAATAGCTAATCTAAATAAACAAACTCAGCCCGGGCCCGAAGAAGACTACCTGCTGCGGGAGAAACTGAATAATTGGCTGAAAGCGCTCCATTCCCTCCCCCCGGTAAGCCGCCAGGTGATTTTGTTACGGGACTATCATGATTTTACATACCGGGAGATAACAGACATCCTGGGGCTGAGCCTGACTAATGTGAAAGTGACTCTGTTCAGGGCCCGCCAAAAAATGAGAGAGGTGATGAATGCCGATGGATTGTAAAGAATTTGAACAAAGAAAAGACCTGTACCTGCAGGGCAAAACTACACCTGATGAAAACCGGAAAATAGAAAGTCATTTGGAAAACTGTTCGGCCTGCCAGGGTCTTATTGATACTGTGCTGGCCGGCAATGAAATAAAAAAACCCTTCCTGAAGGAAGGATTGGGAAATTGTGACCTGAGTGAAAAACAGCAGCGGAAAATTCTCAGGCGGGCCAAATATAAAAACCGCTTCAGCATTGCTGTTTTCTTATTTTTCCTGTTTATATTATTCCAATTTGCCGGTACCTTCCTGTCAGGTTTATTTTTCAACTGGGGCAAAGAAAACTCCCGTCTGTTCCGGACCCTGCAGGCAGCAAACCTCTTAACAGAGTTCACCTTTCCCAATGTCACCATGCCGGTTATCCCGGAGCCCTTCCCGGCAACCTTCTCCCAGGCGGGATGGGGCCACAGCAGCCTGGAAATCAAGCCTTACTTTGCCGCGCGGGGCAGTTATGCCCTTCAGAAACAGATCGGAAAAGAGTCATATAAGATTGGGTACCTAAATATTAACCACCTGCTGTCCTCTGTTGGGACTGAGTGGGACTGGGAAAACGGCAGTTATGAACATTTTCTTTATTTTTACCATCCTGACCAGGTTTCGTCATTGAAAGACATTGGGACGGATGACGGATTAGCAGGTTTCTCAAAAGAAACCTGGCAGGCCATGGAATCCCTCCCCGAAGGTACTGTGGCTGAATTGGGCGTTTCCTTCCGGCAAAACTTCTCCATGGAACAGGTCTATTCCCTGCTGGATGACTATGACCTGGACATTACCTGGTTCGCCGTTTCCACGGGACAGGAAGGAACCGGGGGCCAAGCCAATGATATTCGGGCTCCATTGGCCCCATTTGACGGTGCCTGGGGTTTTGCCAACATGTCCCGTAACTTGCTGAGTAAATTCAATCCGCTGGAGGATGAAGACACCGCGGCCCGGGAAAAGTACTTCATGGATTCCATGAAGTTCCTGGTAAATAACGAAAAGCTGGCCAAAAAACTTTACCGGGGCGACCCCAAAACCCTGCACTTGTCTGAACGATACCAATACCTGAAGAAAAACGGGATCAAGGTTTACGGTGTGGTTGTTACAGGGCCTTCTAAGGAACTGCTCAGGTTAAGGGAATTGGAATCAGTTCACTCGCCGGCTTTAGGGGATGTCAGATTATGGAACTGGTTTAACCGGAGCTTTGGCGGACAACTGTATTGATGTTCCGGGCTGTGAGAGGAAGTGGCCGGCCAACGGCGGGTCACTTCCTCTCACCTTCACTCACTTCCACTCACTGTAAAGCCTGTTAACTTGTTTTAAAAGCTCATCATATTCCCTGTATTTTTCCAATGGAGTTGATGTGTCAAACAACCCTTCTATTTCTTTAATTCTGCCTTCAAGGCTAATAATTTGAGCCTCGATCTCCTGCCTGGATTCTTCCAGGTTTATTTTCTTCTGTCTTTCCTTCTTCAGGTCATTCTTCAGATTTTCCCTTTTCCCATATCCTCTTCCGGTAACATTATCCCTTTTGCTTTTGGAATTTCCGCCAGGGCTTTTACCGGTCCATAAGCCGTCTTCCTTCCCATTTTCGCCGTCAGCGCCGTATTTAACCTGTCTGAAGAATTCATAATTCCCTTCATAGGTATTTATCTTTCCGTTTTCAATTTCCAGTATTTTATCCACACAATGAGTCAAAAAATACCTGTCATGGGTAACAGCGATCATGGTCCCCCTGAATTCCCTTAACGCCGCTTCGACCGCATCCCTGGCCTGCATATCGAGATGGTTTGTAGGCTCATCAAGAATCAGGCAATCCGCATCTTCAAGCATCACACACGCGAGATACAGCCTTACCCGTTCACCGCCGCTTAATACCCTTATGGTTTTATCAGCCTCATCTCCGTAAAATTGGAACCGGGCCAGGTAATCCCGGGCTTCCCTCTCCGGCATGTCTCTTTTGGACGTAATGAGTTGAAGCATGGCCATATTGTCATTCTCAAATAATACTTCCTGGCCCATGTAGGAGTACTTTACCCATTCGCCAAGCCTGAGGAAACCCTGGTAATCCCGGTCGTTTCCCAGCAGCATGTTGACCAGTGTTGATTTTCCGCACCCATTTGGGCCGATTATACCTACCCTTTCCCCTCCGCTCAGGTGAAAACCGGCACCGGAAAACAGGGTCACATCCCCAAAGCTTTTCGTTAAGTTATCAGCCCGCGCTATATCTTTGCTGACATGCCTGATTTTCTTAAATCTAATTGCCGGGCCGCCGGCCCTGGACAGATGCTCCCGTTTTTTGGCTGCTTCAAGATTTGTTCTCATCTCGTGATTCAGCTTTTCTATCGCCTTTTCCCTGCTTTTTGATGCCCTTATCCTGCCCCTGCTCTTCAGTCCCTGCACGGTTTCCCGGGCATTTCTTACAGTCCATCTCAGGCGTTTCTGCTCATTTAACACATAGTGGCTGAGCTGGTTTTTGTGTTCAATGTAGTTGGAATAGTTGCCGCTCCTGACACAGATGCTGCCCTTTTCCAGTTCGGCAACCCTTGTGGCAACCCTGTCCAGGAAATACCTGTCATGGGATACGAAAATTATCCCGCCGTTAAATTTTTTCAGAAAGCCCTCAAACCATTCAGTGGCCTGGATGTCAAGGTGATTTGTAGGTTCATCAAGCAGCAGAAGGTCCGGCTCTTCCAAAAGAATCCGGGCAACGGAAACCCGCATTCTTTCCCCGCCGCTCAGCCTGTTCAACGGGATAGACAGGGTTTCCCGGCGCAGGCCGAGACCAAGAAGTATCTTCATTATTTTGGTTTCAATCGTATATCCATCTATAACCTCATATCGTGTTAAAAGTTTGGCATATTTATCCATCAGGTTCTGATATGCAGCTGAATCTGAGTTTTCACTCTGTTCCTTCATTTGTCTCTCCAGATCCCTGAGCTTCCTTTCCATCCTGTAAACCTTTTCATAGTGGAGGGCTGTTTCGGTTTTTAATTCACTGGATTCAACTTCATTTAAATCCTGACTGAGATACCCTACCTTAATATTCCGGGCGGTGACCACACTCCCGGTATCATACTGTTCCAGGCCCATAGCAATTTTGAGAAGTGTGGTTTTTCCCGCCCCGTTAGGACCGACCAGGGCTACCCGCTCTCCCCTTTCGACCCGTAAACTCACTCCATTCAATACATATTGATTTCTATATTCTTTTACAATGTTTTCAAGTACCAATAGACTCATTTTTCATTCCTCTTCGCTGTGATTATATTAATATAGTTTCACTTTCCAGTGTGTGTTTTAATAAATCCGCAAATCTCATCCATGGCCCTGGTTGCTTCCGGAAAGAGGGGGGCACAGGCAGGATAGCAGTGAAACATTCCCTCTCCCACCCTCAGTGTGACATCCACACCTGCAGCCTTCGCCTTTTCGGCGAACCGCACCGAGTCATCACGCAGGGTTTCATCCCCGCCCACATAGATGAGCATAGGCGGAAGCCCGTGGAGGTCGCCGTAAAGAGGCGAGATGTACGGCAGGCCGGGATCGTTATCCCCGGCGTAGTGTTTGGCGCAGGCGGGT
The DNA here is from genome assembly GCA_002840275.1 of Firmicutes bacterium HGW-Firmicutes-14. Taxonomy (GTDB): domain Bacteria; phylum Bacillota; class Thermincolia; order Thermincolales; family UBA2595; genus W-Firmicutes-14. Next base: position 43,009 of record PHAB01000005.1, on the reverse strand, counting down.
CCCATCCCCTCAGGCGACAGGCATGCCCTGGCATTTGTCCGGTAGGACTCACCTGTACACTTGAAATCGGTTACCGGAGAGTATACCACTGCTGCGACAGGAAGGGGCCTGCCCTGATCCCGCAGGGCCAGCAGGGTGGTCAAGCATAAACCGCCACCGGCCGAATCCCCGACAAACACGATGTTGGAGGGGGAAACCCCTTTCTCCAGCAGCCAGTTATAAGCTGCCAAAGAATCTTCCAGCGCAGCGGGAAAAGGGTGTTCGGGGGCCAATCGATATTCGAACAGCAGGGCTGCCACCTGGCTGTTCTTCACAAACTTGGCGGCAATTGCCCGGTGAGAGTGGCATGTACCGGACACATACCCACCCCCGTGAAAATAAAGGATCACTTTATCCTTTCCCGCCTGGGAGGGTATCAGCCATTCGGCATACATCTCTCCTATGGCAACAGGTGATACTTCGATTTCGGCCGGCAGTTTACCGAACTTTCCGGCCCCTTTTTCAACATTCTCGCGGAAGCCGATTATTGCTTCATATGAATTCCAGTCAATAATATCCCTTTTAAATTTAAAACGTAAAAGATGACGGTTCTTCATTGTATAATATAAAAGACGGCTTTTTAAACTTGGCATTTTTATCTCTCCTAATTCTCTGATTTTCTTATTCTCTAATTTACCTCTGCCACAATTGGGCGTTCTATTCAGATTCATACATGACCCCGTTCATAAAGAGGTCCGCACACTGTCCGATAACTTCATGGGCTTTAAACTCTTCCGGTTCCTTGTAAAACTGCTTCGTTACCTCGATAAAAGCAAACACAAAAAAATCCACCATCGCCTCAACGGGCAAATCCTTACGGATTTCAGCGTTTTTCTGTCCCAGTTCGATTATTTCTTCTGCCAGTAATTGAATACCGCTTTTATCAGCTTTTTCCCGCCGCTGAAGGGAAATGGTGTTCTTCATCTGATAAACCAGGTATTTTTCGAAAATTTCCTTTTGTGCCTGCACTCCCTGAATCAGCTCACTAAAAGCTAGAACCAGCCGGGACCGGGTATCGGGTAATTGTGCCAGCCGGGAAATCCTTTCAGAATTTTTCTCTTTGGAGGACCGCTTGATATATTCATCTATAATAGCTTCCTTGACCGGGAAGTAATTATACAGGGTCCCTTTGGCAATATCGGCCTCACTGGCTATCTGTTCCATAGTTGTGGCGTCAAAACCTTGCTGCTTAAACAAATTCATGGCTGTATTAATAATCTTCTTTTTGGTTCCCTCTTTTTTCCGCTCAACCCGGCTTCCACCAGGTGAGTCTTTTCGGCTCATTTGTTCACCCCTCTATTTGTACGCCGTTCAATTTTGCCCTGTGTCTAATTTATCATATTTTTGCCTTTTTGGCAAGAGGCTGCTTAAAGAAATAAAACAGGGCCGTTTTATTGAACGGCCCTGCCTGTTGGTATCGAATTATCAAATTATCCTTTTCCGTTAATTATACCAGATTTCAAGCCTATAACCCGCCGGGACGGGGCTGCCCTCACCGGTCCGGCTTGGAGTGTTGAAGAAGTTTATTAAAACATTACGGCTTCCTTTATTAAACTCTGCAACGAAGCGCAGGCCATCATTCGAGACCGTGTAAGACAGACGCTCCCAGCCATTTGATGTCAAGAAGTCATTATAGAAATTCCATATATTATCCTGAGTCATATCTGAGCGCCTGTTGGACATTACCACCTGACCGCTCACATAATCTGCAGGCACACCGTTTTCACCGGCAAATATTTCCGCTTCCATGGGTGTGGTCCAGTTAAAGGAATCGTGGAGCGGGATGTCATCCGGCACTTCGTCAGCGAAGTAAACATTGTGGCCTTCGGTATGACAACTGGTACAGTTCCGCCTGCTGGTCTCAATCGACCTGGTTACTTCTTTTCTGGTGCTCACATGACAAGTCTGACAGCTATAACCCTTGGTTCCCGTGGTTACCGCATTGTCCAAATGCTCCGAGGTCAGGGAGCCAATGTGGCACTCTCCGCAGTATGTGTCCACACTGCTAACATGTAAGCTCTCGTGGTCCGCATTTGCATGGCAGGCCGTACAGCTCGTATCTTTAGCAGTGATAGCGCCTGCGACTAATTGGTCCGTACTATCATGACATGTTGAGCATGTAATGGGTTGGCCATTCTTATCAACACGCCCTTCCCTGGCGTGCTCCCTGGTCAGCGACCTGGCATGACATTCAGTGCAGGACTCTGAATCCGGAGTCAGCGGTGCAAAGTGGAGCTGTGGTATATCGTGGTTGTTCAGCAGAGGTGCATTCCACCAGGAAGATCCTGACTTGGTCCCCGCTCCGGGCTGGTGACAGATGATGCAGTCCCATTCCTCCCTGTTGGTTGTCACCCTAAGCGGTTCTGAAGTGTTATAGTATTTTGGCGAATATTTTGTGCCCGGATATTCATTGTGCGGCGGCCATGGATCAGGAATTTCTTCCCCGGAGTGACAACCGCTGCAGATATCAGGTACCGTAATATATATATGGCAACTGTCGCAATAATCATAATGGTTGTCAAACTGGAAAAGATGCCCGGGATGAATCGCCTCATTAGGCTTTGGCCGGTTGTTTTGGTTCTCGTGACAGGATTGGCAGCTGGTTACATTACCGTCATACATATCAGGATATGTGTTCACGATGAATTTCCAGGTACTGTCGGCAGTCAGGCCAATTCCGTCGGCAGCCGTCAGGCTGACTGTATACTTGGTCTCATTGGACAATGGTTCAGAAGGAATATAAGTAAGCTTGCCGGTATTGGGATCGTATTCATAATCAACATCAACTCCGTTTAATTTCATTACAATTGATGCAATATGGTCATTGTCACCGATAACTGCGGAAATAGCCGGCTGAAGTTCAGTCACACCGTATTTCACGGGAGTTATGTTAGTTATGGTGGGCGGAGTCAGGACATTAAAGGTCCAGGTCCACGTCCTGCTGTAGCCGTATTTATTTTCGGCAAACAACTCCAGGGTAAGGTTTTGACCGTCGATTACTTTCTTTTCATATGAAACATAGGCTTCTTTTCTTGATGTAATTATGTATTGGTCAGTGCATGTATCTGTATAACCCTTAAACCTGAAGTCCATGTCCAGCGGAGCGCCGTTAAGCTTGAGGGTTACATTATCGTTTATATCTACCGAATCGTTCAACTGGGCAGAAAACTTCAACATACCGTTAATAATCGTCATACCATTTGAGAAATACTGAAGCTTGGTGAGATCCGGAGCTGATGAACTGGAAACAAAGCTCCAGTTGGCTGTACTCTTGTTACCGTTCATATCAACAGCTTCCAGCTTCACCTGATGATTGCCGGTGGGGAAGTTATAGTTGCCGGTTAACTCGCCGGTTTCTTCATTGTAGGTAAAATTGACTTCATTGTTATTGATATACAGCCTGACACCGTCCCAGTTCACTGCGGTATTATCCTTAATGATAGCAGATACTTTTGTCACAGCGACATTCTCACTGCCGTTCACAGGGAAAAGGCCGGTGATTTTCGGCGTTTCCGCCACGGTGAAAGACCATGTTTCATCCAGTCTGTTACCGGCATTGTCGGCAATGCTCATTTCAACGGTATTAATACCATCCTGAAGGCCAGATGGGTTAATTTTAATCGTCCCTTCTTTGTAGCTCTGAATAACCCACGTATCTGTACAGCTGTCAATATAGCCTTTATATTCCAGGGTCGCGGCAACAGGTTCGCTGTTAAGTTTGGCGTTTACCGACTGGTTATTTAGTTCCGTTTTAGCAGTAACATATAGTGAAATGGCGGGACTGGCAGTTGTAACGGTGCTGTCTTTGGCGGGAGTCCATTTACTTGACACGGGCAGGGTGTCCACTTTGAAAGACCAGGTCTCAACCATAACATTACCGTTAATGTCGGCAATGCTTATTTCAACAGTATTATTGCCTTCCGGCAGACCCGACGTATTTAAGCTGATTGTTCCTTCTTTATAGCTCTGAATAATCCAGGTTTCGGTGCAGGCATCAATGTAGCCTTTAAATTGCAGGGCAGCTCCAACAGGTTCGCCGTTAAGTCTGACGGCCAGTGAGTTGGCATTCAGATTATCAAAAGTGTCTTTGACATAGACAGAAACCTTCGGGTTAGTAACCGTCACCGTACTTCCCTTGGCGGGATACCAACTGCTCGCCTTTGGCGCCGCGTCCACTGTAAAACTCCAGTCTGTTGTTTTTAATCCTCCGATTGTATCATAAACGCTAACAGACACAGACTGGGAGCCGTCCTCCAGTTTTTGTGCCGGGGTGTGGGAAATAGTATAGATGCCTGATGATAAGGAAAGAGCGGGAGTAACGGATGCCCCGTTCAGAACCATTTGAACATCGTCTGCAGCGATGGTTCCCTCTTCAGCAGAGGCCTGTAACGAAATTAGCGGTGCAGCGTTCCCCGTGATTGTGCCCGCAGCCGGTGTCTGGCCGCTGAAACTAATACCGCTGCCCGCTGAGGCAATAAGGATAAAGCTTGTCAGAAGTATTGCAACAAGGCTTAGTACGATGCAGACTTTAAATTTAATGTTAAGTTTTGAATAGGCTCTTTTGACTTTCTCAGTCATCTCTTTCCCATCCTTTTTAGGCTTTTCTTATATTTACGCTTGTGACTGCGCGAACATTCCTGTAAACAAGAATAACTTATAATATTATTTCTATATTTAGCTAGACTTTCCTCCTAACATCTGTAATAAATTTTAAAAATATTGTGAATGAGTGAGCTAAAGCCGCATTTCCGAACGCATCTTTTGAACAACAACCATTATCATTGACGATATTATTGACGAGATTTGCTAAGCCTGATAAACTCATAATGAAAATATGTTATAACATGGAGGAAGGTTCTATGAAAAAGACAACTGCTATACTGAGTCTTTTATTATTATCTCTGTTATTGCTATCCCTTTCACTTTTAACCGGTTGCGGGGGCCAGGCAAAACCAAACAACGGCTCAGAACCTCCGAAAACGATTAAAATCGGTTACATCGCCATGACCGGCGGCTCACCCCAGGCTTTAATCAACCGTGAGAAAAAGCTGTTTGAAAAGGCTTTCGGGGAATCCGGATATGAGGTGGAATGGGTAATCACCCGCGGCAGGGATAATGTGGGTCCTTTGATGGAAGAAGGGAAATTTCATTTTCTATATACCCCGATTAACAATTTCACTGCCTATTTTACAGAAACCTCACAGTTTGCCGCCGGAGACAATTATCGTATCATCGCAGGCAGCCAGGCCGTAGAGGAAGGTTCCATCCTGCTGGTCAATGAAAACATTTCAGAACTTAAAGACCTGGACGGAAAAGTCATCGGGATTGTCAACAACAGCTATTCCCATGAAATGCTATTAAATTTGCAGCTGGCAAAAGCGGGGCTTTCCACAGAGACTGTCGGTGGTACAGTAAAGATCAAGTTTCAGGACTATTTAGCGGAGTTCTATGAGATGTTTAGAAACGGTGAATTCGATGCCATCATTGCCCGCAGCAAAGAAGAGCAAAAATTATCGGAACGGTTTCCCAACGCAAAAAAATTGCTCGCAATAAATGACGGCAATGCGGCCGGGGAGTTAATTCCCAGTGTCTGGCTGTACGCCAGGACCGATGTTCTGGAAAACTGGCCTGATTTAGTTAACATTATGCTGGAGACCCATATCGAAGCAACAGCCGCAGCTGAAGAGAACAGGGCAGAATTACCACGGCTCGCCGCTGATACTTTAGATTATTATTATAAAGAAATCGTCGGTGCAGTCGAATATGAACAAACTCCGATGGAGGAAATTGTCAGTCAATGGAGTGGACTCCATATCACCTATGACCCTAATGAAGACTTTGTAAAAAAGCTGCACACCTTTATTTTCGATGCCGGTTATACGGACAAACCGTATAACGAATTTGCTGATTTCCGCCCGTTAAAGGCTATATTGGAGAAATAATAAAAGAGGTTCAGCTCCATGCTGAACCTCTTCTCTGGCCATTCCATGCGGTTCACCGTATCGGGTCAAACGGAAAATAATCGAGCCTCGTTTTGCTTATTTTAGAACCTCTTCAGACACTGTCCTTCAGTAACTACAAGTTCTATGAGGAAAATGTTTGTGATTCCCGCTTTTTTGGCTGCCGCCGCGAGTGATTCCATTTCCTCCAAACCACTTTCGCTCACGACTGTGGCTTTCTCAATAGGAACACATTGAATAACGGATGGGGCTTTCTTAAGGTATCCCCCGTCACATTTTAACGCAAATAACTTCACTTTAGCAACCTTCCATTCTCATGTTAACTTTAAATAGCCTGCAGCAGGCTATTTAGTTTTTGGATGCCTTTTTCCGGATCAGAGTTTTGCACTCTTACCCATTGCTTTAACTTTTCGATTGGCTTACCTTCCCTGATCATCTCCTTAGCCAGGTAATATCCTTCTTTGAAGTTTTTGCTTTTCCCCATTAAACACAGAATTAGTCCCGCATTAAGACAAACAATGTCTGAACGCGCATCGTTCTCAGAGCCTTCAAGTAAAGATACCAGGCGCTTAGCTTCTTGTTTTCTGTCAGGAGATGGGCTGAGCAGTTTTTTATCAGGCCGGGTAATTCCGATATCTTCAGGAGTGAAGGAATACTTTTTGACTTCCCCGTTTTCACTCAGTTCCGCAACACAGGTTTCGCCAATTGTAGAGGCTTCGTCCATCCCATGTTTTCCGCTTTCATCTAACCCATGTATTACTAAGGCCCTCTTAAATCCGATTTCCTTCATCACAAAGGCTACAGGTTCCACAAGCTCTTTGGAATATACTCCCCGGACGGCATATCGGGGTGACGCAGGATTGGCCAATGAAGCTGCTATGTTTAGAGTAGTACCAAAAGCAATCTGGGACAATATTCTGCCTAACGCCTTGGGGTGTACCTGTGGACTCATGCCATTAAAGATTCCTATGCCTGCTGTTTCAATACTGTTTTTGACAACTTCCGTATTACATTCCACATCTATTCCCAACTCTTCAAGAATGTCAACCGTTCCGCAAGTGGACGTGATAGCCCGCGCCCCATGCCTGGCTATAGGAATGCCGGCGCTGGCTGCAACAATTGAAGCCGCCGTACTTATATTAAAGGTTTTTATCGAATCCATGCCAGTCCCGCTGTTTTCAACGACCCCGCCAATTACTTCAGGAGTCACCTTTACTGTATCCAGATCAAAAATAGCCTCCCAACTCCCGGCAATTTCTTCTGAAGTTTCTCCTTTAGCTGTCAAGGCCGCCAGAAAGGCTCCCTGCTGGATATCAGGCTGCTTGTTAAGCAGAACCTGGGAAAACATTTCTTTTGCCTCATTCCGGGTTATATTCTGTTTGTTAATCAGCCGGGTAATACCTGCTCCAAATTTTCTAACATCACTAAAATCCATTTAAACTTTCCTCCTTTTAATAAACATGTGTTATCAACAGAGTTCTTGGCGTCAGGTGGATAAAGACATGTCTACAACTATTTTTGTTTCTTTACTTCCTGCAACTAATTCAATACCGCTTAAAACTTCTTTCAACGGAACAGTAAGGGTTACCATGTCCCGGACATTTATTGATCCGTCAGCTATTAATTCCAGGGCCATCTTATTATGCGAAGTTGAACAGCCATAGGCACCATAGACCGAAAGTTCTTTGTAATGGATAAGGTTTATATCTATTGGAGGCGAAGGGGAATCTATCAATACCCCACTGAAGAAACAAAGTCTCCCCCTTTTTGCCAACACTAACAACCCCTCGACAAAAGCTTTTGGCTCCGGGCAGCAGGGGACAACAGCATTAACACCTCTCCCGCCGGATATCTCCTGTATTCGATCAATAACATTATCCTCCAGCGCATCAACACTGTAGTCAAAATACTTAGTAACCGACGCTAACCTGATTTTGCTTTTTTCCACAAGAATAATCGGGCCAGCCCCCCTGACCCTGGCAAGCTTGGCATTTAGTATCCCAAGTGGCCCTGCTCCAAATATCACAACTAAATCCCCCAAACCGATGGAGGCGGTTTCCTGCATATTAATGCTGCATGCCAGGGGTTCTACCAATGCTGCTTCCTCAAAAGAGACATGGTCAGGAATTTTATTCAGGACACCGTTATTTACCCCGGTTTCAGGGATGAGGACAAACTCGGCAAATCCCCCATCATAGTGGAACCCCATAACTTTTACCCGGTCGCATAGATGGTCCAATCCTGCCTGGCAATACGGACAGACCCCGCACGAAAGGCCTGGTGCTATCTGAACCCGGTCACCGGGTTGTACACATGCAACCCCCCGTCCTATTTGTTCAACAACCCCGGTTATTTCATGTCCTAACACCCGTGGCAGCCGCAAATCCCTCTGCCCCAGGTAATATGCCTTCATATCAGTTCTGCAGATTCCAGAGACAGCAACACGAACCAAAACCTCACCTTTTCGGCATTTGGGGGTAGGTATATCTGTAATTCGCATGTCTTTTACCCCTTCCAAGAGTGCGGCTTTCATTTCTTCACCTCCTATCATTTTAAAAATAAAAAATCCACACCAAATTACAAGTGTGGATTACCAACTCCTCACCAGTTCACCTCACCCCGAGGCTGCACCAACAGGTTATAGGCAGGTCTCCTGACTCAGTGTCATTGCCTAAATACCCCTTCCCCCTTTATACGGAGTGGCATGGTATCGGCTCAAACTTTACAGTGGCGGGTCCGTCCGGGATTTACACCCGGTTCCCTATTCTCCCATTTAAGGGCACCTAAAACCAATTTATTTAATTATTAATATTATATTGAACTTCTGAGCAAATGTCAATAATTAACATGCAGGATAAAAGCGCCCGGTAACAATGGCGTTCCGTCACTTATGATACGGTTCACCCCGGTTTATCTTAAAAGCCCTGTATATCTGCTCCAGCAAAATCAGCCTCATCAACTGGTGGGGGAAAGTCATTCTTCCGAAGGAGAGCCGCAGGTCCGCCCGATCTGTAACACTTCGGTGTAAGCCCAGTGATCCCCCAATGATAAAACACAGGTCGCTTTTTCCGGCCAAGCCCCATTCCCTGACCATTCCGGCAAGCTGCTCTGAGGAAACGGCTGCCCCCTCGATATCCAGAGCAATAACTACCTGCCCGGGTTTAATGAAACGTATAATTCTGTCGGCTTCCCTGCCCCTGACCTGGTCCTCTTCCTTAGGACTCAGGTTTTCCGGGGCTTTTTCGTCGGCAGCTTCTTTTATTTCCACATCAGCATATGGCCTGAGGCGTTTTAAAAACTCCCCAATACCGTCGGAAATGTATCGTTCCTTTATTTTACCGACTGCAATAATAGTAATGTTCAACCACTTCCCCCTCCAATCCGGCTATGGCTGCTTATGGTTTATTATACCATAATCGATTTCCTCAGCATCTATCAGCTTTAAAACAAGGATTTAATATAAAAATGGCGAATCTTGCAGATATTGGACGAATCTATTTGGAAGGGTGAGGGAGAAATCTAATGTTAAAAATCCCCTTATTTGTATTATTTTTCTATTCCATTCCGGAGAGCATTCTCCTCATTTCTCTAAGCTCTTCCCTTTATGGATATAATGTAAAAAGCAATTTCAAGAGAATATTTTTACTTAGTATCTGTCTGGCCCTGACAACATATTTTGTCCGTCTTCTTCCCATAAAGCTGGGACTAAATGTATTGATTCAGATTCCGATATTCATCTTTCTTACGGTCCATCTTTTAAAAATTTCCTTCAAGAAGTCTTTGTTAATAATTTTGACAGGTTTTACAGTGATTTCTTTACTTGAAAGTATTGTGTTTACTCTGGCAGCACTGATAACCGGCTATCCACTCAAAAATTTGCTTGCCAATGGGTGGCTCTGGATGTTATGTTCCTCAGTAACTTTGTTCAGTTTGTTGATCTTAACATTATTTATATTAAAAAAACAGATAACTTTTGTTTCTGCCTGTAAGTTCTTGAAAAATACCGCCTTTAGTAATAAAATGGCCGTTATTGTGTTTACGGCATTAATTCAGGCCATACTGGCAGGCCTCCTGCAAATAACATATATGATTGGTCAGAACAACATCGTGCCGGTACTCTTTAATGACCAATTATTAAAAACAATAGCGGGAATCGCCCTAATTATCATTCCCCTTGTTTCAATTTTCATTGTAAAAAAAGTTTTTGACATTAGTGAACACGAAGCAACCAGAGCAGCACAGGAAGTGATGTTGGAAAACATTAACAACCTGGTCTTAACTTTAAAGAGTCAAAGGCATGATTTCGCTAACCATCTTCAGGTTATCCAGGGTTTATTGCAACTGAAAAAACATGGTGAAGCATATGATTATCTCACCCAGTTGGTGGGTGAAAACAGGGAGACCGGAGAAATTTTAAGCGTCGATAATCTCGCCGTGACAGCCCTCTTAAGAAGTAAACAGGCTATGGCAGTTGCCCATGGTATAAATCTGGAGATAAACATTACCTGTCCTCTAAAAACCCTCCGGATTAAGTCCTTTGACCTGGTCAAAATACTTGGAAATCTTCTCGACAATGCAATAGATGCCGTCCAGGAACAAAATAAAGAGTTCCGTAGGGTCATCTTAAATGTTTTCATGCAGAATAATTTTTGCATTTTCCAGATAGCCAACCCCCGGCCGGTTATTCCCGGAGAAATATTGAAAAATATCTTTGAACCGGGCTTTTCCACTAAGGATGGCGCCCATTCGGGACAGGGTTTATTTATAGTTAAAAAACTTATATATGAGAATAGCGGATCGGTTGAAGTCCACAGTAGTGAATCCGGTGGAACCGTTTTTACCGTTAAGATTCCCCTATGATTGCTTTTGCCCACAATTTCCATTTCTGGGGGCCCGGCTAAGATGTTTCCGTTTTTTTGTATTTTAATCCATTGTTCCGGCATTTTATCCCTCAATTACCGCATTTTATGCCGATTGAGAAGGAGAGACAACATAAATCTAAAAATAATCCTGTAAGGGAGGAGGACTTGACTAAATGGAAAAAATGCCAATTCTAATTCTTCTTTTGTACTCCATCCCCGAAAGCATCATCTTAATCTCTCTGTGTTCCGCAATTTATGGCTACAAGGTACAGGAAAACTTATACAGGGTCGTGTTGCTGGGTATTTCCCTCGCCCTGGTAACCTATATTGTCCGGGCACTTCCTATTCAGTTCGGACTCAACATGGCGATTCAGATTCCTGTGTTTATTTTTCTTACCTGGAAATATCTCAGGGTACCACTTTTGCGGGCGTTTTACCTTATCATGACGGCCTCCATAATAATTTTTCTGGCGGAAATGATATCCTATCCCCTAGTTTCAGCAATTACAGGTCTAACAACACAAGAGATTGTTCACAACACATATTTACGCATACTAACAGGGTGGGTACACCTTTCACTCATGGGAGCTATAACAATTGTTCTTTTGAAAAAAAACATTTCACTAATACAACCCTCCGGGCTTTTGCGTCCCAGGAACACCGGGGAAAAGATTACTTTGCTTATCATCGGTCTTGTTCTAATTCAAGCTACCCTATCCGGAGCTTTGAACCTGACAATTTTTATTAAGAATACTACTGACTGGCCTTCCATGAACAACCTTATTTTTACTGCCACCATAAGCTTGCTCCTGTTTACTATTCCAATAGTCTCAATTTTCTTTCTGAAAAGACTGCTTGAACTATCAGAAAAGGAATCGATTATAGAAACACAGGAAGCCTTTATAGACAATATTAATAAACTTTTTGTCACCATCAGAGCCCAGAGACATGATTTTATTCACCACGTACAGGTAATTTATTCGATGTTGAACACCGACCAATCCCAGGAAGCAATCAAGTATATGGACAACCTGCTTGAAGAAATCCAAAATCTCAGTAATGTAATAAAGGTTAAAGACCCTGTGCTCAGTGCATTGTTCAATGCCAAAACAGCCATCGCGGAAAGACACAACATCAACCTCGAAATCAGGATCGAAACTCCATTGGATGGTCTTAGTCTTAAACCCTTTGAAATTGTTAAAATTCTGGGAAACCTGATTGACAATGCCCTTGAGGCGGTTGCCCAACAACCGGCTGAATACCGCCGGGTCAAGGTATCACTGAAAAAATTCGCTTTTGTATTTGTATTTGATGTATGTAATCCCCGCCCTGTTATACAAGCCGATGATATGGCTAAGGTGTTTAGCAGCGGTTTCTCAACTAAAGATAATCATTCAGGGTTAGGCCTGGCGGTTGTCAAGGACCTTGTAGAAAGAAACGGAGGCGAAATCTCCCTCAGAAGTTCGGAAGAAGATGGAACAACCTTCAGTGTCATAATCCCGGTAAAATAGGAGGTGCCTTTGTGTCAATACGCGGTCTGTCTTTGAAGCTCGGGGATTACCTTTCCCAGTTAATAAATGAACCCGGTAAAGCGCCGGTCCTTGCTTACGGGCTTGAGCTTATCATAGGAGAATCAGTAAAGCTTTTAATTTTGATTTTATCAGCCTATTTAATGGGACTCTTAACTCCCATGCTGTTCTTCTTATCTACCGCAGTTCCCCTAAGGGTGTTAACCGGAGGACAGCACTGCTCATCAAGTTTCCGATGCCTAATCACAACCCTTATCTTTTTCTCTCTGCTGGTATTTCTTTCAGAATCACTTATTGGCATAATATCAGGAAATTACCTTCTATTGTTTGCACTTATATCATCGGTAATATTTGTGATCATTATAGAATATTTTGGCCCTGGTTACAGCATCAATTATAAAGAACATTCTGGGGCCCTCACTCGGAAGGTCAAAAAACACACCTATATCAGCATAACCCTTTGGCTTCTTGTTCTTTTAATCTTTATGTATCTTGTTAATGATCTAAAGTTACAATCGCTTTTTATAACATCTTCAAGCTTTGGTGTATTATGGCAGGGTTTCCTTGTTACCCCTCCGGGCCACTTGTTTATCAGGGCAGTGGATAATGGCTTACTATTAGCCAAGGTAAAATAAGGAGGTGAAAAAATATGTTTGCAAAATTCCGTATGTTTGCCGTAATGTTAGTTGTTGCACTGATCAGCCTGGCAGCCAGCGCAGGAGCAGGTACATATTCATGGGCAATTACCTACCAACCTGAAGCCCCGAAAGAACTGAGGTAGGCAAAAAAGGGTAGTTTCTACTACCCTTTTTGCCATGTAAAGGAGGTTAATGACAGCCATGCCTCAAAAGCCCATTACAGTGATCATTGCTGAAGATGACCCCCATAACCGCGCCTTCCTCAGAAGTATCCTTGAACAACATCCTGACATTGAAGTGGTCGGAGAAGCAGCAAACGGCAGGGAACTGGTTAGCATAGCAAAGAAGATAAAACCCCAGGTCCTGTTTGTCGATATTGAAATGCCTGAAATGGATGGTATGACAGCCGTCAAAAAGTTGCTTGGTAAAAATGAGGACCTCATGATCATATTTGTCACCGGCCATTCCGATTTTGCAGTGGAAGCTTTTGAGGTTTCGTCCTTTGACTACATCCTAAAACCTTTCAAGGCAGACAGGGTTGAAAAAGCCCTGGACAAGATACGGAGCAGTATGAAAGAAAGGGAGTTGGACCTGCAGAAGCTCTATACCATTTTTAAGGCTTCTGAAAAGTTATATGTCAAATGTGGTTATGAGCTGCACTTTATCGAATCAGATTCGGTTTACTATATTGAAAAGGAACGGAAAAAAACAATAATCCATACCACAAAAGGAAGATATGAAACCCATGAAACAATAATGGACCTGGAGAAAAGGCTGAACCCCATGGATTTCTTCCGGTCTCACAAGTGTTACCTCATCAATCTGAAGAAAGTTGAAAGAATAATACCCTGGGGAGATAATTCATATCTCGTAAAGTTTTTCAATTCCAATAATGATGCCCTGATAAGCAGGTCAAAGGTAAAGATGCTGTACGAACTTCTTGAAATGGGTTCGGAGTAAAAAGAGGTCAAATGAATCCCTCCGCGGAATCTCCGCCGGCGGGAAACATTTGACCTCTTTCATTCACTGGTCTACTGGTCAGGCATCTGTTCCAGGGTCACGGTAAATGTCTGTTTGTCCTTGCCTCTTATGACAACCACCTCAGCCTTGTCCCCGATCTTAAGTTCTTCGATGTTCTCACGAAGGTCTTCAAATTCTTTAATGTCCTTTTTGTTGAAGGATACTATCACATCACCGGCTTTAATTCCTGCTTTGCCGGCAGGGCTTCCTGAGGGAAGTTCACTGATAAAAACTCCTTCTTTGGCCCCCAGATTGAACCGTTCCACCATAGCAGGGTCGACACTCCCGCCGAGAATTCCAATCCACGGCCTGATAACCTTGCCGTGCTCAATTATGGATTCGACAATCGGTCTAACAGTATTGCTCGGGATGGCAAAGTTTATTCCTTCCACATTTATATCCACAATTTTGATACTGTTTATACCTATTACTTCACTCCCTGAATTAACCAGGGCGCCGCCGCTGTTACCGGGGTTAATGGCAGCATCCGTCTGAAGGAGGCGGAACCTCTGTTCATCCAGGTCCACAGTCCTGTTCAGGGCGCTTATCACACCCGCAGTGACCGTACTGGCAAATTCCTCACCAAGAGGACTGCCTATTGCAACAGCCAGTTCCCCGACCCTCACCTTGTCAGAATTACCGAATTTGGCCGTCTTCAGGCCTTTTTTATTTACCTTCAGCACTGCCAGGTCGGTGCGGCGGTCCACTCCGATAACTTCGCCCGGCAGTTTTTCACCATTAGCCAGGTGGATTATCAACTGGTCAGAATCTTCAATTACATGAAAATTAGTCACTATGTACCCATCTTCCCTGAATATAACCCCTGACCCGAAGCCTTTCTCAACCCTCTGGTGGGTAAAATAAGTGGAGACATCTATCCGGTTGCTGATTCCGACTACGGCCGGGCCTACTTTTTCAGCAATTTGAACTACCGGTGATGCAACACCGGCAGCAACCGGCGGCTGAGCCTGGTCAGGTTCCCTGTTACCAAGTTCCTGATTACCGGCTGCCAGTACCTGAAAAGCGAATACGACAATGAATCCTCCAATCACAGCTCCAAGCAAAGCTGTCAAAAGATAGGATATCAGACCCGGTCTGCGTTCACCCACATAAAAATCCCTGTCATCCCGGTACACTAGGACACCTCCATTCCGTTATTTTTTAATTAAAACTCTTATCATTTCCGCTAAAATTCCCATAAGGTTCCCGGCTCACTCCTGGGGGCCACCTCCAGGACGATATCCCTCTCCGGGTTGAGACCCGATTCCTCGAGCACCTTTGCCACTGTCGAATATGCCAGTTCCGGGATATTGTTCTCCTTGCTCAGGTGGGCCAGCACTATACCGCTAGTCTTCCCGCCAACAAGGGATGCTAAACAATGCCCTGCCGCAATATTGGATAAATGACCCCGGTCACTGAGGATCCTTTTTTTCAGGTTCCAGGGATACCTGCCGTTCTTCAGCATATGTAAATCGTGATTGGCCTCAAAGATCATCAGATCCGCCCCGTCAATCTCTTTTCTTGCCGAAGAGGTCAGGAAACCAGTATCCGTAGTTATTCCTATTTTAATCCCTTCATTGTGAAAGCAAAACCCGATGGAGTCTACTGCATCATGAGAGGTTTCAAAATGTTCAATTTTGAGTTCTCCTTTTTCCAGTTCTCTTCCCGGTTCCAGGATACACCGGTTATAATCCCTGATTTCTCCTATCAGGGGGGTTACTGCTCCCCAAGTCTGTTCAGTGGCATATACCTTAAGGTCAAACTTGCGGGACAATACTCCGATGCCCCTGATGTGGTCAATGTGTTCATGGGTTACCAGTATCCCATCCAGACCCAGGGGGTCAATACCCCTTGATTCCAACAACTCAATTACCGCTTTTCCGCTGAGACCGGCATCAACCAGGACAGCTGAGCCGTCTCCCTCAACATATGTGGCGTTCCCCGAACTCCCGCTGGCCAAAGTACAAACCCTCATGGCAATCCTCCGCAATCATAAAATCCGCATAAATTTTTTAAGGCCATGGATTTCCATGGCCCAACTTCTCTTCTTATGTAAGCCGTGCTTATATTAAACCCTAAAATTGCTAATCCTCTTCCTCAGTTCCTCTGCAAACTGGGCCATCCTCGAGGCATTGGCATTAACCTGTTCATTGGTATTCATCTGCTGCTGGGTGGAAGCTGATACCTGCTGAGTTGCCACTGAGACCTGGTGGGCAATATTGTTCACCTTATCAATGGCCTGGACTACCTGGGTAATCCCCTTGGACTGCTGTTGGGCAGCAGTTGATATTTCCTGAACCATCCGTGCGGTCTTATTAATGGTATCAACAATCTCACTCAGGGCGCTCTGGGCCTGGGAGGCTATGACCACACCCTCTTCGACTTCCTCGCTTCCGACCACCATAGCGTTCACGGCCCTTGAGGTCTCTTCCTGAATTTCTTTAATCAGGTCTCCAATCTGCTGGGCTGCCTTGGCTGATCCTTCCGCCAGCTTCCTGACTTCATCGGCAACAACGGCAAACCCCCGGCCGTGTTCCCCTGCCCGCGCCGCTTCGATGGCAGCATTAAGGGCAAGCAGGTTGGTCTGGTCGGCAAAGGATGTAATCACATTCACTATTTCACCGATCTGTTCAGACCTTTCGTTCAGTGTCTTAACTACCTGGACAGAATCGGAAACAGTATCAGAAATCTTATTCATTTTATAAACAGCTTTTTCTACTTCCTCGGCTCCTTTACATGCAAGTTCAGAGGCATTCTGGGAAGCCGTATGGGCAGCCTGGGAATTTGCCGCAATTTGCTGTACGGCAGCTGACAGGTCCCAGGTTATCTGCAGGGTTTCATTTAACTGGTAAGCCTGTCCCTGGGTACCCCCCACAATCTGCTGGATGGCGGCTGATATCTGCTGGATGGAAGCAGTAGCCTGATCAACAGCAATTGATACCTGGTTTGCTTCAGAGGCAACCATATGGGCTGTTTCCATGTTCTGCTTGATAGTCATCCTGATGTCCTCGACCATTTTGTTGAAGGCATCTGCCATCCTGCCAAAGACATCTTTGGTGGGGAAAACAATCTTCTGGGTCAGGTCCTTATCTGCTACCTTGCTTATTACATCAAGGAAAATCTCAAAAATCCTGACCAGCAGGCGGTTAACCATCAGCAGGAGGACAAGTCCAAAGCCCACGCCAATGGGGGCCACACCGGTGAACAGGGTTGATATCTGTTCAGGAGTCGCCTTAAAGTAATAAAGAAGAAACGCGGTCCAAATCAAGGTACCGCCGCCAGTTATGCTAATAAATATTATGCCAAGTCTTACCAAAGGCTTCATTTTAAAGCTCTGCCCTTTTGACATAATACCACATCCTTAGACAATTTCTGCTATAGTTATATTTCTGCCTGTTTCCCTTTTTTCCTGCTAGGTTTCGCAAAAAATTGGAAAAACCTATAAATTATTACTTAATTCATAAAAATTATGCCCTTTTGATAGCTGCTCCAACAGATACCAGTTTGTCCTCTATTCCTTCATACCCACGGTCAATATAGCGGATATTACAAATCTCCGTATCCCCTTCGGCTATCAGCCCGGCCACAATCAGGGCTGCACCTGCGCGAAGGTCTGATGCCTTGACCTGGGCCCCCTGCAGTCTCTTTATGCCCTGTATTACGGCAGTACGGCCTTCGACTTTAATCTTTGCTCCCATCCTCTTGAACTCATCAGCTACCTGCAGCCTGTTTTCAAAGACGTTCTCAACAATAACACTGGTGCCTTTAACCATCGTCAGCATCGCCATCATCTGTGACTGCATATCGGTGGGAAACCCGGGATAAGGCAGTGTTTTTATATCAATTGCCTTTAAAGGTTCATCAGATAATACCCTGATATTGTCATCCTGTTCAAAAACCTTCACATTGGCTTCGCGAAGCTTCGCTATCAGAGGTTCAACATGGGTGGGGATAACCTGCTCAATCAACAGGTCCCCGCCGGTGGCTGCCGCTGCTACCATGAAAGTGCCTGCTTCAATGCGATCCGGGATTACGGGGTAACGTCCGCCGCCCAGCTGCTGCACACCTTCAATCTTGATCACATCAGTACCGGCGCCCCTGACCTTTGCCCCCAGACTGTTCAGGAAATTTGCCAGGTCGACAATCTCAGGCTCCTTGGCAACGTTCTCCAATACCGTCTGCCCATTTGCCAGGGTCGCGGCCATCATTATGTTTTCTGTGGCTCCAACACTGGGAAAATCAAGATATATCTTGGCGCCGGTAAGCCTGCTGCAGGAACCTTTAATAAACCCATGCTCAAGAGTAATCTGGGCCCCCATGGCTTCAAGTCCTTTAATATGGAGGTCCATAGGCCGGGTACCGATGTTGCAGCCCCCGGGCAGAGCTATTTCAGCATTACAAAAACGGGCCAGAAGCGGTCCCAGGAGAAGGTTCGAAGCCCGTAATTTCTTAACCTCTTTATAAGGTGTAACCGTCGAAATCGAATCGGGAGTCGATATTTTGACCATATTTGGTCCCATGCGCTCGACAGTAACTCCCAGGTTGGCAGTGATATCCAGCAGGACACTTACATCATTAATAAACGGGATGTTTTCCAGACATACAGGTTCACTGGCAAGCAATGACGCAGAAATGATAGCCAGGGCCGCATTTTTTGCACCGCTGATTTTCACGGTTCCCCTTAATGGCCGGCCACCTGTTATATAGAGCTTATGCACCTTTTTACCTCCTCGGAAAGCTGCATTAAAACAGTCGAAAACTCACATTTATTGTATATTCTAGGTTCAATCAATTATTCCTGCCTGAAAAAAAAGCTGACAAAAATCAGCTTGTTAATCCTATTCAACGACCCAGTTTTTCAAGTCGTTTTCAAACCCGTCCATCGATATCCCCAGTACCGTATTGAAACTCTTATCCATGCTATAGCCGCGGCCCAGATGTGCAAGAATTTCTTTCAGGCTTTCCTCGCCATAGGTGTTTACGAGGTAATTGACAGCCTGAAAAGACTCATAGTAGGCCATGTTCTGGTCAGCCAGGTTGTCAAATTCCCGGTCCATGACAGCCAGCGGATACAACTCATCCGGGTGGCTCACCTCTCTCGGTTCCATACGATATCCGGTCACACCGGCCTCGACATACTGGGCCACGCCTTCGGTAAACCACCGGGTATAGTTGCCTGCCGTAATATAATCAACCATCAGGTGGGATAGTTCGTGGGCCATGGGCCCGTCGGATTCAAAGGTCCTGCGGACCTCTTCAATGTCTTGTTCTTCTATCCAGGCGCTGGGTGACAAAACCCTAATCACCCCGGCCCAATATACTCCCATGGCACTTTCGTCAGCTTCCCACCCAAAACTGCGGCCCAGGGATTCTTTTGAAGGGTAGATAACTATCAGGGTCCTGCCGGGAGACCGGTAATCAAGATGCCTGCTCACAGGTACAAAGCTTTTTTCCGCAGTATCCAGCACCATAGGGACAATATCACGGTCCTGAGGTCTGTAACGGATAACAAAATGAGGGTTCTGTATTTCATTCCACCCCCGGGTCTGCCATATCATCTGAATTTTGGATATTTCCCGAAATGTCCTGTATATATAAGATTTGGCAGTGACCGGCCTGAAAATTAAAAAAGCCATGGATAACAGGACTAAAATAAAAACCGGTTTGCCCAATTTTTGCAACAGGAAACCTGAGTCCATGGTCGCAAGATTACCCATGAACAATTCCTCCCTTTGGTTCTCTCTCTGTCCTCATTATACAATCTGCTGCCCGCTAAACCTACCGGTAAAATGTGGCGGGCAGGGGGTCCCCCCTTAAGCCCCGGGACAAAGAAAAACCTTTGTGTGAATTCACAAAGGTTTGAAGATTTATATTGATGATTCAATTTTTGTTAACTGATTAGTTGCCTGCGGGCGGTGGTGGAGTCTGTCCCCCCGGCGGAGGCGGAACAGGTCCCCCGGGAGCCGGTGAAGTCTGGGGAGGCGCTTTGGCTGCATTCTCAATATTGGCCAGAACAGTCTGGGCCCGCTGGTAATTGGGGTCACTCTCTTCGATCTTCCCGAGTTCTGCTATGGCTGAATCCACATCACCCTTACCCTCAAACAGGTATATGGCATAATTAATCCTCGCAGTACTAAAAGCGGGATTAATCTCAAGGGCTTTTTTCACCAGTGTGATAGCCTCATCGGTGTTGCCTGTGTAATGCTTTGCTGTTGCAAGGTCCCCCAGCACCAGGATATCGTCGGGAGTCTCTTTTAAGATTTTTTCATATTTATCAATTGCTGATTCAAATTTTCTATTGGCATCTTTAACTTTGCCCTGTCCAAGCAGGTTCATTGCAGATTCAAAGTCGTTGTTGGCAGAATACGCTGAAGAACCCCCTGAACCCGTCCCTGAAAACAGGTATGAACCTATTGACGGCAGGGTTGTTATCAAAAGCCCCAGGGAAACCAGGGCAACAATAATATAGGTCATCGTTTTATTCCGTTTCCTTGCATTCATAAATGCCATTTTGCCATTCCTCCAATATAAGAATTCCCCTGTCTACAGAATATAATTATAGCACAGCAGGCAGTTCATTAAAAGGTATAATAGACGGCAATACTTCCATTTCCATGGAACTTGTCCAAAAAAAGGCCCCATGGTATTTCTATCCACAGGGCCTTTTAAATCATCTTATTTTTTTATTTAAGGTAGTTCATGGGATTCTGGAATTTGCCCCCGCTGAGCACTTCAAAATGCAGGTGGGACCCGGTACTCCGGCCGGTGGAACCCACATAACCTATAAGGTCGCCACGCTCCACCTTGTCACCGGATGAAACGCTGATTTTGGAAAGGTGTGCATACCTGGTCACCAGACCGTTGTCATGCTTAATGGTTACCATATTGCCATAAGCGCCTTCCCAGCCGGTGGAAGTCACCTTGCCGTCAGCCGCAGCCCCGATAGGCTGCCCCTTATAACCGTCAATATCCAGACCGGTATGCATCCTGCCCCAGCGCCGGCCATAACTGGAAGTGATTTTACCACTGATTGGCCAGCCAATCTTACCGCCTCCTCCACGGGAGGCAACAACAATCCGGGTTCCTCTTTCAACGACTTTATCCTTGACAGGTTTAAGAACCTGTTCATTTAAAACTTCTTTGTCAACTACCTCGCCGTTGCTCATTACCATCCTGTAGGTGACTTTTCTTAACCCGTTTTCACCGCTGGCTTTAACTTTTTCCGTTCCACGCCACATACTCTTGTTGGTCTTTACCACAACCTTATACGGCACAGCTTCTTCAAGGGTTATTTCCCCGGTAACCTGGACATTAATGAGGGGTTCAACCGCAACCAGGTTTAACTCCTGACCAATATCCAGCTTCTCTCCCTTAAGTGACGGGTTTGCCTTCTGCAGGTCTTCCACATGCATATCATAATTACGGGCAATCACCCACAAGGACTCACCGGATTCGACTACATGGGTAACCTTCTTTTCCCGGCCGTCTTTAAGGAGCCTTAGGGCATCTTCTGCAGGCAAAACTTCTTTCAGGGCGACAGGGACATCTACCAGTTCGACGTTTTCCCTGAAGGCGATATTTTCAACCTTAAAACCTTCTTTGCTATTATAAAAGCCCTTTAATTGTTCCAGTATATCCAGGGCTTCCTGTTCGTCTTTAACGACAACTGCCACTTCCCCGTTGACTTTAATACCGGTAGCAACTGCCACAAATGTCAGTTCCCTGTTTAACAAAGGTTTTAACCCGGAAACCTTATCAATATCAAACCTTTTAGCCTGGATTTTCTTAAAGGCAATTTTTTGGGTGACATCAACACGCCGTTTCCAGGCATCCGTTTTCTCTGCTTTTAACTCAACAATAGCTATTTCGGCGGCTTCTTTATCCGTAACAACCGCAATCTGTTTTCCGTCTTTTTCAAGGGCAAAAGCAGCAACCTTTGTATTACCGTAAATAAAGGTGCTGAACAGACAGACAATCAACAAAACAATTACAGCGGTTTTCACATTCAGGAAACGGTGGACACCGGGCGGCACCGAACCCCCGGGCAGAGAAAACCCTTTGGAAGTGGCGCCGGACGCCGAATACCTGTTAAAAGACAAGCTTGGCAGGGAAAACCGGTTTAATGTAAATTTTGGAATGGATATCTTCGGGATTGCGGGCAGCGATAATTTAGAAAATGAAAGTTTAGGTAATGTGAATTTGGATAATGTAAATTTGGGTAATGTAAGTTTTGGCAATGATTTGCCGGGTATGGCAGCCTTATTGCTTGCAGGACTGCCTTTTTGGGCTAGTAATTGGGAGGCACCGCTGTCATTGCGGCGATAATTCCGGGTCCGTGAATGACTGTATTTTTGTTTGAGAATCCTGGTTTTTTTGCCGGTTCGTTTGAAGCTGGAAGTAAACAATCTGGTCACAGGAAACTTTCCGGAGCGGAAATTCTCCAGGGCCGAACTAATACCCAATCTGGCCCTGTCGAACAATCCGCAGCTACTTTCCTTGTTCGACGCCATGCCTGCTCCTTTCTGAACGAATCCCTGAAATTTGATAAAAAAAGACATTCTTTTGGGATGTCCTTATAGGCATTTTTTCATTATAAATTAATTTAAACCAAATTTATTATAGCACAGGAAACCTTTTCCGTAAACACTAAATTTTCGACAAATGTCAGATTTGGCCGGTAAACGATGTTTTAGCGAAAAAAACAAAGATAGCGCCATATAGCTGGTTATATTGAATTATTCCTCAGTATTACCTGCTCTTAGTACCTGGATATAAATCGCACATTCAAGACGCTTTTTTTCAATCTCACAGCCTATATGGTAGGGTTCCATAACAGAACCGCTTACCAGTTGGGCATTTGCGTGGCAGCCGCCCCCGCAGTGAAACTTTGCCCAGCAATCACGGCATTTCGCTTTGTTGTATACATGGGCCTGCCGGAAACCGTCCACCACCTGCCGGCCGGTTATCCCGTCCCAAACGGAGCCCAGCCGGTACTGTTCCCTGCCTACAAACTGGTGACACGGATAAAGGTCCCCCTCCGGAGTTACAGCCATATATTCATACCCCGCTCCACAGCCTGAGATCCTCTTGGGGAGGCATGGCCCGTTATTAAGGTCAAGATTGAAATGAAAGAATTCAAAAGGACGGCCTTCCTGCATCCTGTTCAGGTATTCCCGGCACAGCAGCTCATATTCCCTGCAAATAGCGGGCAGGTCTGCCTCCCTAATGCTCCATTCATTCCAAGGCATACCGACCACCGGTTCTACAGATACGTACCTGTAGCCTAAATCGGCAAGATGCAGGACATCCCCGCAAAAACCGGTATTATGACGGGTATAGGTACCCCTCACTATGTAATTTTCGTTATTCCGGCCTTTTATAAAGGAAGATATTTTGGGTTCTATTATAGAGTAGCTGCCCCCGCCGTTCACCGTCTTTCTCATGGTATCATTGGTTTCCGGCTTCCCATCCAGGCTGAGGACAACACTGATATTTTCATTGTTTAAAAAATCCGCCGTTTCCCGGTCCAGCAATACGGCATTGGTCGTCAGGGTAAATTTTATTTCCTTACCCAGCTGCGCTGCCCGGGACCTGCCGTAAGAAACCAATTCTCTGACCACAGCCATGTTCATCAGAGGTTCCCCGCCGAAAAAGTCAACCTCACAATGGCGCCTCCCCGCCGACATCTCCAACAGGAAATCCAGCGCCCTGGTCCCGGTTTCCAGAGGCATCAGGGCCCTTTGTCCCCCAAAATGCCCGCTCCCGGCAAAACAGTACCTGCACCTGAGGTTACAATCATGAGAAATGTTTAAACACAGGGATTTAACCACAGGGGTGTCATTAGAAACGTCGTCAGGGCCGGAAAACTTATCCTCTGAGTACAGCAAACCTTCAGAATAAAGGTTTGTCATTTCCTGAAGCACTTCTCCAATTAGTTCTTCTGAGTACCGGTGGCGGTATTTAGACAGCATATCTTCTCTTACCAGCACGTAAAAATCATCAACCATTTCCCAGGCCGGTTCATCCATCACATGGACCGCTCCACTGTTTACATCAAGCACAATTTTGGTCCCGTCAAATTCAAATTTATGTATCACTTTTAAATCCCCCAAATCAGAAATGGATCATGTTGCCTTATCAAAAAATTAACCCAATCCTATTGGACCAGGTTTTTTTTGGATTCTTTTCTTTTCTGCAGTAAGCCCTCTATTTAGCACAGACCTGGTTGCCCACAGTGCAGGAAGTCTTGCATGCCGACTGGCAGGATGCCTGGCATTCTTTGCAGCCGCCCCTTTTAACGGTTTCCTGAAGGTTAACCCTGTTAATGGTCTTGATATGTTTGGTCATACAGTTTGCCTCCTATGTAAAATTTAAATTTAAACATATAAATGGAGCGGATGACGGGGGTCGAACCCGCAACCCTCGGCTTGGGAAGCCGATACTCTGCCATTGAGCTACATCCGCATAATCAGGGTCTTGACTTGTTTTCCGTAAATTATATTATAAGGCTTTGCGGTCTATTAGTCAAATGGAGAATTTTAAGTATCACCAGTCCTCAGGATTATATTCAGAAATCCCGCGGTCAAAAACCGCGGGATTTAAATTACTTATTGGTGACCCCTACGGGATTCGAACCCGTGTTACCGCCGTGAAAGGGCGGTGTCTTAAACCGCTTGACCAAGGGGCCGTATGGGAGGTGCGATGAGGGAGGTGAGAGGTGGGATACCGGAAAGCCTCTCACATACTACATCATTAAAATATACTTGATAAGTGGAATATTAAAAGATCTTTTTCTCACCTCTAATTTCCCACTTCTCACTTCACAATGGTGAGCCATCGCGGGCTCGAACCGCGGACACCCTGATTAAAAGTCAGGTGCTCTACCAACTGAGCTAATGGCTCAAAAATGTTTGCTGAAGAGACTCGACAGGAGTCTCACAGATACTAATATTACTACAAAGATAATTCCTTGTCAACTGGTTTAAGAGAATATTTCAAACTATTCCTCACCATTTTTGATTATTATTTCCATAAGCATGACGGCGGTACTTTTCCAGCAGGAAGGCGGTAATCCTTCCGGGAGTCCCGGTGCCTGCCGGCATACCGTCAAGAGTGGTGACAGGCACTATCTCGGAACCTGAGTTGGTATAAAAAACCTCATCGGCATCCCAAAAGTCCTCTTTTAAAAGAACCGTCTCCATAGCAGGAATTCTGTATTCACTGGCCAGCTGCAACACCTTCAGCCTTGTAATGCCGGCCAGGAGGCCGCAATCAAGGCTCGGTGTTGCCAGGCAGCCGTCCCTGACAGCAAATACATTGCTGACGGTCCCTTCAGTGACCTGTCCGCGGTAATTAAGCATAAACCCTTCGTCCGCACCGGCCCTGACAGTTTCTTGTTTTGCCAGTATATTATTAAGGAAATTAAGGGATTTTACTTCCGGCAATGTCGCTCCGGCCAGGTTGCGCAGGGTTCTGACAAACACAGCCCGTGCACCTTCGTTATACCAGCGCTCGTTATATGCTGCTTCCCGTGAAGTAATAACAATCGTTGGTTTGGAATAAAGGCGGGGATCAATCCCGGCCGGGCCGGGTCCCCTGGAAACGGTCAGCCTCAACAAGATGTTATCCCCGTTAATCTCCACCATCCTGTGGAGGAACCTCTTAATATCCTTACGTTCCCACGGTATTTTCATTTCCAGGGCGCGGGCGGAACAGAACAGCCGGTCAAGGTGCTCCTCGAGCAAAAATATCCTTCCGTGATAAGACCTCATGGTTTCGAAAAAGCCATCCCCATATAAAAACCCGTGGTCAAATACTGAAATCTTCGCCTCACAGGCAGGAACGAACTCCCCGTTTAAAAACACGATATCAGGCATTTGCCAGTTCTCCCCCAATAGCAAATTTCTTTTCTTCATGCGGGACAGTCATGTTTTCCTGGGTCATTTCATCAGCAATCTCCAGAGTCCTTAACAAGGCTTCGGCTTTCTTTAAAGACTCAAAATATTCCCTTTCAGGGTCCGAATCTGCCACAATCCCGGCGCCGGCCTGGACATATGACTTCCCGTCTTTCACCAGAAGCGTCCGGATAACGATATTCATTTCCATTTCCTCAGCGTAGCCCAAAAACCCGATAGACCCAGTGTACGGCCCCCGCCGGGTAGGCTCCAGTTCTTCGATAATTTCCATTGACCGTATCTTGGGCGCCCCAGTGATAGTCCCGCCGGGGAAACATGCCCGGAGAAGGTCAAACCTGTCTCTGCCTTCCGCCAGCCGTCCCCGAACATTGGAAACGATATGCATGACATGGGAATATTCCTCAATCACCATCAATTCATCCACTTCCACTGTGCCATACCTGCAGACCCGGCCCAGGTCGTTTCTCTCCAGGTCAACCAGCATGATATGTTCCGCCCGTTCCTTTTCATTGGAAATCAGCTCCCTGGCCAAAGAAAGGTCTTCTTCCCTGTCGGCGCCCCTCTTCCGGGTGCCCGCAATAGGTCTGGTTTCAGCCAGGTTCCCGTCCAGCCTGACAAGCAGTTCCGGAGAGGAGCATACGATGTGAAGGTCTCCAAAATCAATAAAACTCATATATGGAGAGGGGTTGAGCTGCCGCAGGACCTTGTACAGAAAGAAGGGGTCCACACCGGTTTTCTTGCCAAGCCGCAGGGAAAGGTTAGCCTGAAAAATGTCTCCGGCCCTGATGTATTCCTTGCACTTCCTCACCATTTCTTCAAACTGTTCTTTGGTAACATTACATTCCGGCTGAAAACTGTTTTGCAGCGCCCGGTCCACGTTTCCAATATAAACCGGGTCTCCCGGCTTGCCGTGCCGGATTAGCTGCACAATGCGGGTAATCTCCCCAAAAGCCTTCCGGTATGCTTCTTCCGGACCTGAGACGGTTTCCGGATCGGGAGTCACTATAATTTTCATTGTTTTATCCAGGTGGTCAAAACAAATCACATGGTCACAAAACATAAAACAGGCTTCCGGTACTTCCAGGTCATCAACCGTCAGTTCAGGCAGTTTTTCAAAATACCTGCCCATATCATAGCTGAAATATCCCAAGGCGCCCCCCCAGAACTTTGGCAGTCCCTCAAACCTTTTCCCTTTATAGGATTCAAAAAGGTTCTGCAGTTCAAGGTAAGGATCCCCTTTTACCTGTATCCGGCTGCCGTTGGCCGTGATTTCAATATTATCACCCATGCTCCTGAAGATGCAATGAGGTGAAAACCCCAGGAAGGAGTGCCGGGCAAGATTTTCGAGGCCTTTGCCGCTTTCCAGCAGGCACAGCGGGGACCCCGCCAGCCCGAGTTTTTCTATGACACTCACAGAGCTTTCGTCCCGTAAAGACATTTCCCGCATAACAGGGACCCTTCCACCACCTTTGAAAAGCTCGCAGAACTTGTCCAATGAAGGTGTATACATCCTTTTTCCTCCTTAAAACCGGATTTGCTTGTTCAGGAAACAACAAAGCCGAATAGGTTAAACCTATCCGGCTGGATGCCCGTTTTAAAACGGCCTAGAGCATACCGTATAACGAAATAAATATTTGTAAAATTCTGTGTTTAATGCTATCAGATTCTTCAGGAGTTGTCAATCCGTAAAAAAAGGTGTCTTAAAAAAGAGTATCTATTACAATGGTCTGGCTCCTGCGGGTGCCAACCCCGATTATTGAAACCGGGGTTCCGGCCAGTTCACTTATCCTCCGGAGGTAATTCCTTGCTGCCTCAGGCAGGTCCGCAATGGTTTTAGCCCCGGTGATATCTTCCTGCCAGCCCTGAATCTCCTCATATACCGGCTGACATTCGGCAAGGGCTTTGAGACTGGCCGGGAATTCACTTATCACCTTATCCCTGAACATATAACCTGTACAAATTTTGATGGTTTCCATCCCGGTAAGGACATCCAGTTTGGTAACCGCCAGGTTGGTCAGTCCGCTGGTGCGGGCGGTGTACCTCGCTATTACGGCATCGAACCACCCACAGCGTCTTGGCCGGCCTGTAGTTGTACCATATTCAAACCCCTTGTCCCTCAGGTGTTTTCCTGTTTCATCCTTCAGTTCGGTGGGGAACGGTCCCTCCCCTACCCTTGTTGTATATGCCTTAATGATACCAATGACCTTGTTTATTTGTGTGGGGCCAAGACCTGCTCCTATACATGCGGCGCCGGCTATGGGGTGGGATGAGGTGACATAGGGATAAGTTCCGTGGTCCAGGTCAAGCAGGGTCCCCTGGGCGCCCTCAAACAGAACGTTCCGGCCGGCTTGAAGGCAGTCATGTATTATTATGGAAGTATCAGCGGCATATTTCCGCAGGCGGTCTGCATAACCCATATATTCTTCCATTATCTCATCCCTGCTGAACCCTTCCACATTATAAACCTTAGCCAGCAGCTTGTTTTTTTCCTGCAGGTTTCTTTCAAGCGCCTCCGCGAACTCTTCCCTTTCCAGCATATCAATAAACCTGATGCCGGTCCTGGCCGCTTTATCCATATACGCCGGGCCTATTCCTCTTTTGGTGGTCCCTATTTTGGCGGCACCCTTGCTTTCTTCTATAAGTTCATCCAGTTTTTTATGATAAGGCATTATTATATGTGCCCTCTCGCTGATACGCAGGTTTTCAGTATTGATACCCCGTTTGGCGAGATAATCCAGTTCCTCAAGAAGAACGGCAGGGTCTATTACCACTCCATTGCCAATAATGCAGGTTTTTTCCGGGTAGAGTATCCCTGAGGGAATAAGATGAAGTTTGAATTCCTCGTCACCAACGACAACCGTATGGCCGGCATTGTTTCCACCCTGAAACCGGACAACAATATCGGCTTTCTCAGCAAGAAAATCTGTTACCTTGCCTTTTCCTTCGTCACCCCACTGGGCTCCTGTTAAAACAACTGACGGCATTTACGAGCACCTCCAAATAGTCTTAGTGTGTTTTTAACTTTCCCTGTTCATGACAGCCCGCGCAGCAACAACACCGGCTGCGGAAGCCTGGGCCAGGCCCCTTGTCACACCGGCGCCGTCACCGATGGCAAAAAGGTTTCTGACCGGTGTTTCCAATTCACTGTTAAGCTCCAGCCGGGATGAATAAAATTTGACCTCCACCCCGTAAAGGAGAGTATCCTTTGAATAAACTCCCGGAGCAATAATATTAAGCGCTTTCAGCATTTCAACAATACTCATCAGGTGCCTGTATGGAAACACCAGGCTCAGGTCTCCGGGGGTGGCCTCTTTCAGGGTAGGTTCCAACAGGCATTTATTCAGCCGTTCTTCATTCGTCCTCTGACCTTTTATCAAATCTCCCAGGCGCTGGACGATTACCCCTCCCCCCAGGAGGTTGGCAAGACTGGCAATATGTTTGCCGTACGAAATCGGGTCTTTGAACGGTTCGGTAAATGTCTTGCTTACCAGAATGGCAAAATTGGTATTCTCTGTTTTCTTATGGGCATGGCTGTGCCCATTGACAGTTATCAGCCCGCTGTTGTTTTCAGCCACTACTTCCCCGTAAGGATTCATGCAAAAAGTACGGACCCTGTCATCAAAGGATTTGGAATAATAAATGAATTTCGATTCATATATAACCCTTGTCAAGTGTTCCATTACCGCAGCAGGCAGTTCAACCCGGACACCGATATCCACCGGGTTAACGGCAGTCCGGATATTCAGAGCCTGGGCCTGTTTGGACAGCCATTCGGCTCCCTCCCGGCCCGGGGCTGTAATTACATATTTACCTTTTATAACCTTTCCGCTGTCAGTCTCAACCCCAATTACCGTGTTATTTTCCACAACCAGGTTCTTTATGCCCATCCCGGTCCGGATATCAACACCCTGGGAAATGAGATAATCCCTCATCCTCTCCAGTATCTGCTTACACCTTCCTGTACCCAGGTGGCGTATAGGAGCCGGAATAAGTTTAAGTTCGGCGAAAACCGCTTTCCTTTCGATTTCCCTTATAGCATCCTCTTCATCTATTCCATAAACGGTTTCCGGAGCGCCGTAATTAACATATATATTATCAACATAGCCGATCAGGTCTTGCAGTGACTCTTCACCAATATAAGTTCCAAGAATACCTCCGACCTGGGTTGACAGGGTTATCTTCCCGTCACTGAATGCGCCGGCGCCTCCCCAGCCGCAGAGAGTAGAACAGGGCTGACAGTTGATGCACCTGTTCCCGTTTTCCTTGGAGACACAGTGTCTCTGATCAATATCTCTTCCTTTTTCAACAATTAAAACCCGCAGTTCAGACCTGACAGTCATCAGTTCCAATGCGGCAAATATTCCGGCAGGGCCTGCACCTATTATGATAACATCATATTTCTGTCCCATCGATCAGTCCCTCCATTCTGACAACACTATTTCTGCACATAAAAATAACCCATTCAGTCCGCTGATGAGTTTATCTCAAAAAAACCCGTTATCTTATCCCTCCATAAATATAACATTTTTTTGCACACGATGACCAACATTAATATTGTATCAAAGGCCAACCGCTTTTGTCAAAAGTTTTGGTTTACAAAATTTAAGCATAGAATGAACATTCATTCTATGCACTGTACGGTTAGTATATTTTCTTTATCCCTAAATCATTTAACCGGCGTCGAAATAATTCCACCTGGTTTTGGTCAGGGGGAGATATATGCTTTAACGGGTCCTCATCTCCGCATAACTCCCATTTAGCTGCACCGAGCTTGTGATAACCCAGTAGTTCCAATCTTTCTATATTAGTAAAACTTCTTACAAAATCGGCCAGTCTATCAGCATGATTAAAGTCATCATTAATTCCCGGAAGTAATACGTACCTGAGCCATACCGGTTTTTGAACCTCCCGGAGGTGACGAATAAAGGCCATTATTTTCTCATTTGACACCCCGGTTAGTTCTTTATGTTCCTGACTGTCTACAGCTTTTAACCCCAGAAGTACCAGGTCTGTAACTTCCAGCAGTGAATCAATTTCCCTTTCGCTGGCATAACCTGACGTATCCAGAGCAGTGTTTAAACCTGAATTTTTCACCCCATGGAAAAGCTCGGAAACAAAACCGGCCTGCATTAACGGTTCTCCTCCTGACGCCGTCATTCCACCACCTGTTCTCCGGTAAAACTCCTGATACTCGTTAAATTCCAACAACAACTCTCTTACGGTAACTTTTTTCCCCTGTGCCCGGTTCCATGTATCCCGGTTATGACAGAACTTACATCGTAATGGACAGCCCTGTAAAAATACCACATAACGTGTTCCAGGCCCGTCTACTGTCCCAAATGTCTCTACTGAATGTATAAACCCCGCTGTGTTCATTATGTGATAACCCCATGAAGGGTACGATTTATAACATCCTGCTGCTGCTCCCTGGACAGCCTGATAAAATTTACGGCATATCCTGAAACCCGGATAGTCAGCTGCGGATATTTTTCAGGATGCTCAATTGCATCCATCAATATTTCCTTATCGAAAACATTTGCATTCATATGGTGGCCGTTTTTGGCAAAGTACCCGCCTAAAAGCCCTGCCAGGTTTGAGATTTGCTCCGGCAGCTGTTTACCGAGGGCCCGGGGGATTATGGAGAAGGTATAAGATATACCATCCCGTGAATAATCATAGGGCAGTTTGGCAACCGAACTTAAAGATGCCAGGGCACCCTTCCGGTCCCGCCCGTGCATTGGGTTAGCCCCCGGGGCAAAAGGTTCTCCGGTTTTACGTCCATCAGGAGTATTACCCGTTTTCTTACCATAAACCACATTAGAAGTAATTGTCAAAATTGACAATGTTGGCTCAGAGCCCCTGTACGTACGCTGTTTTCTAAGCTTTCTTTCAAACATTACTACAAGGTCAACAGCTATCTGGTCTACTTTTGGATCGTTATTACCCATTTGGGGAAAGTCGCCTGATACCTCATAATCAACGGCATACCCCTCCTGGTTACGGACAGGCTTTACCCTGGCATATTTGATTGCACTTAACGAATCTGCAACAACCGATAGTCCGGCAATTCCACACGCCATTGTCCGGTGAATTTCGGTATCATGCAGGGCAAATTGAAGCCTTTCGTAATAATACTTGTCATGCATGTAATGAATTATGTTCAATGTATTAATATAAAGCCGGGCCAGCCAATCAAGAATATTATCAAAACGTTCCATAACTTCATCATAATCGAGGTATTCGGAAGTAATAGGGGCAAACTTTGGCCCCACCTGAAGATTCAGGATTTCATCCCAACCCCCGTTGATAGCATAAAGCAGCGCTTTGGCCAGGTTTGCCCGGGCGCCGAAATATTGCATTTGCTTACCCAGTCTCATAGCTGAAACACAACAGGCAATAGCATAATCATCTCCCCACAGGGGCCGCATAATATCATCATTTTCATATTGGATTGAGCTTGTCCTGATTGAGAGCCCGGCACAATACTTTTTAAAGTGTTCAGGCAGCTGCTGTGACCACAACACGGTCATATTAGGTTCAGGTGCAGGCCCTAAATTGTCCAGGGTGTGGAGAAAACGGTAAGAGTTTTTGGTTACCAGTGTACGCCCGTCAATACTCATACCGCCAATTGATTCTGTAACCCAGGCAGGATCCCCGCTGAATAGTTCGTTATACTCAGGTGTCCGGAGAAACCTTACCAAACGTAATTTTAAAACGAGCTGGTCTATCAGCTCCTGGGCTTCTTCCTCTGTAATTATCCCGTTTGCCAGGTCACGCTCTATATAAATATCCAGAAACGCGGAGACCCGCCCAAGACTCATGGCAGCCCCATTTTGTTCCTTGATCGCTCCAAGGTAGGCAAAATATGTCCATTGTACCGCCTCTACTGCACTTCTTGCAGGCCGGGAAACATCAAACCCGTATGATTTTGCCATTCCCTTCAGCGCTTCCAAAGCGTTTAACTGTTCAGATATCTCTTCCCTGATTCTTATTAAATCCTCGTCCATTACGTCATATTCAACATTAAATTTATCTGTCTGCCGGGCTTTAATTAAAAAGTCTGCTCCATATAATGCAACACGCCGATAATCACCTATAATTCGTCCCCTGCCATATGTGTCGGGTAACCCGGTGATTATTCCGGCTTTCCTTGCTCTCCGCATTTCTCTTGTATATGCGTCAAAAACCCCCTGGTTATGAGTTTTACGAAACTCAGTGAATATTGCGGTAACTCCGGGATCCGTCTTGAATCCATATGCCTCATGGGCATTCCGGACCATCCGTATTCCCCCGTACGGCATTAAAGCTCTTTTAAGCGGTTGATCTGTTTGAAGTCCGGCAATTATCTCCAGGTCTTTATCTATGTAACCAGGGGAGTGAGATAATATGCTGCTTACAACACTGACATCCGCATCCAATATTCCCCCCCGTGCACGTTCACTCTTCAGCAACCCAAGTACTTTCTCCCATAATGCCAGCGTCTTTGATGACGGTCCGGTTAAAAACCCGGAACTTCCGGTATATGGCTTATAGTTTTTTTGTATAAAGTCACGAACGTCAACAACGTTCTGCCAGTTTCCTCCGTTAAAACCCTGCCATGGATCCACGTCTGTCCTCCTTTCGGGATAACGAAAGTACGGTCATTCTGCAAACACAGATACTAAAATATAGACCTATTATTTGCTTTAGGAAAAGCCGCTATTCCGTTTGCACAAAATGAATTCCGTTTTCATAACCTGACAACGTTCCCCTCCCATGTTCTGACGATAAATTCGTTTGGGCAGCACTGACATGGGT
Organism: Firmicutes bacterium HGW-Firmicutes-14; assembly: GCA_002840275.1. Lineage (GTDB taxonomy): Bacteria > Bacillota > Thermincolia > Thermincolales > UBA2595 > W-Firmicutes-14. Next base: position 9,249 of record PHAB01000005.1, on the reverse strand, counting down.
CCAGAGTTCCTTGCGTTTTTGATTCATATGGCAACTTCCCCGTCTAAAATAATAATGAGGCCTTACCGCCGGTTATGTATTCCTGAATCCTTAATAATACCCCCACTGTTTCCAGTGGGGGTAACAATTTTTAGGGATCCCCGGCAAAAAGAAGGATAAGAATCAAAAATAAAACAAACGCAAAGTTTTTACCAAAAAATCCTCCAATTCCACCCATTTGCAGTCCTCCTTTTGGTTCTTGCTCTATTTAGTTCTATTAAATATTATGTTAATAAAGATAAAATGGTTCCTTAAAAGTATTTATTTGGCCGCTATAGTCGGGTAATACCGGGGAATATTAATTTTAAAGAGAAAAGCAGGAGGTGGAGTTCAAGTTTAATGGAGTTATCACCAAGAATATATCACCACATTATAAGGCCAAGGCTCTTTACAAAAATATATATCGAAGATATCTTGAAACGTTATTCCGATATTGAAAATAAAAAAATCCTGGATTTTGGTTCAGGAGTTGGGGCAATTAGTAATATGTTTGAACCTCAAAATTATCTGGGAATAGATTCCGATACCAGACGAGTACATTATGCCAGGAAGTTGAATCCAAATTATGCTTTTGAAGTGAGCAAGGGAAATAAGTTACCTGTCTTAGATGATTCATTCGACAGTATCATAATTGTTGCTGTCTTACACCACATTCCTTCCGAGATTCTTACAGATTACCTGGAAGAATTTAAAAGGGTGCTCAGACTGAATGGAACTGTGCTGGTTATTGAACCCTGCCTTTTTAATAATTCATATATCAATAACTGGTTTATGGGGTATTTCGATAAGGGTGAGTATATCCGGACCGAGGACGAATATATGAACTTATTCCATGACCATGGTTTTAAAATCAATCTGTTGAGCAGATACAGGAAAATTTTTTATAACGAAATCTTTTTCGCTGCTGTGCCAATTCTTAATTAAACCCCCGGTACCCAGCGGGGGTTTATAGAATAAATTCCTGGGTCCAATAATGGTTGTATAATCCAATGTTAGTATAGAAATAACCCACTCCGATATGCAAATAAAGAGGCTTCATTATGTTGGCCCGGTGGCCGGGCGAATTCATCCATCCCTGTATAACAGTTTCCGGACTATTATAACCGGAAGCAATGTTTTCTCCCGCACAATGGTAGGAGATACCAAATTTTTTCATCATATTAAAAGGGGATCCGTAATTCGGCGACTTATGAGAAAAATAGCGGTGAACAACCATGTCCCTCGCCTTTTCCCGGGCCATCTCCGATAACTTTTTGTCATGTTTTAAGGACCTGAGCCCTGCTTTATTTCTTTCAGCATTAACTAATTCAATTACCCGTAATTCAAATAAAGTTTGTTTCATACACCCAGGTTTAAAACATTTGTTTGGACATCTTGTAAACCGGTGTACTTCTTTAAAGGGACAGGATACCAAATGAATTTTTTTTGCTGGCTTCACATTGATTCTCCTTTAAAAAAATAATTTAAGGACACACTCATTTAAAGTTTATGTAGTATCGATTTTCAAGGTTACATAAATACGGAAATTCAATTTGTAATTACTATTCATTCAAGTATAATATCAAAAGCGACAGTGGTGCCATTTGGGGACGATGACAAAATCATTTTGTCAACAATACTGTATATAAGGTTAAATCCATACCCCAGAGAAGTTTTCGTGGAGAATCCTTTGTAAAACAGCATTGAAGGAAGGTACTCAATATCTATACCCGGTCCATGGTCGTTAAATATAAACCTGAGTGAATCATCAGACGTTTTCTTAATAATCAGTTGTCCAGGCCCTGCATGTTTCAGGATGTTCGTAGCCGCCTCAGAAACACAAAGGAGTATCTTTTGAATTTTATCGTATTCGGGGAACACATCTTTTACTACCTGTCTGGTAATCTGTCTCGCCAGCCCAACATCCTTATTTGTAAAAATGTTAACTGCCGCTAATTTCACACCCTCGTCGGTATAGCAGTATATTTCATGGACGTTAACCAGTAAAAACTTCCCCTGGGTAACGGCATAAATTACATCCTTGTATACTTTAAAGATTGCCTCTCTTTGTTGCTTTTTTCTGCAACTTATGATATTTCGATTAACTTTTGCTTTGAATTTTGCCATCTTCATGCTGCCTCACCTTCAGATATCAGATTAGGCATTCGAAATATTCTTCCCCTATTAATTCCGGTATCCCCAAGAGGTCAAAAACTTCATAAATTTCCTTGGGAATCCTTTTTACCATTACTTTTACACCTTGTGCTCTCATTTGATTCATAACCTGCACAAGATTGCCTATACTGGTCGAATCTACAAACTCAACACAGGAAAAATCCAAGTGAACCTCGGTTGATGTTTCCGGGATACTTTCAATACCCAACCGGAATTTTTCCACGGTTGAAATATCCAGTTCACCTGATAATTTCAAACAACTTATACTTTCATTGTGACAAGTTATAACTTCAAACATCTGATAATCCCCCATTTATTTAGCTTTTAATTTCTCAATTTCCAACTTCTTTTGTGGAGAAATATATGCCCTGACACATCTTGATAAATCGTTAAATTGGTATTTACCGCTGCCGGATTCAATGGTAACTGCCGGATGCACCAACTGCGCTTCCAATACAGACCCTTCACTTAATTTGACAATACAAATTACGTCTGCATTAGACCCCAGTTCATTCACCCTTATTGTTCCACCGGCGCTAAGTTTCCCTCCTCTGACTACAGCTCTCTGGCCGTTGACATTAATATCGCCTCCGGCCAATAATTCGGAAGTAATGACACCCTGGCCGGTAATTATTATATCACCACTCGCTTTAACTGCGGAGTTCTGGATATAATTTGCAGTTACATTGGAAGGTTCGTTTAATTCACAGTTCTCCTGTAACTTCCCTACAATCACTTCAAGTGTCCTTATGATATCAAATACCTCTTGTCCCTTTTGAATTCTTAAAGGATTAAGACCGGTCAGTTTCTGCAATTGGTTCATAGCTTCTATCACTTCGGGTATCAGGGCGCTCTCGCTGTTATTAATAATTTCAAATACCTCTTTAATCAACTTTGGGATCATGTTAAATTTATTGTCAATAAGCAACTGTATGAGTTGTCCTTCTCCCTGTTGCGGGGTGTTGATTTTGAAAGAACGGTTGGTCTTTAATAACTGCATGGCTTTCAATAGATTGTGAGTCAATGAAGATATATGCTTCAAATCCGGTATCAACCTTTTATAAATCAGGACCGTACCTCCGGCGTTAAGCTCGCTGCTGAGAGCATTATTATGAATAATGATATTCCCCCCGGCATTCAGTTTAGCCTGGATGACATTCCCGAGGACTGTAATGTCTCCCCCTGCCCAAAGCCGAAATCCTTCCAATACATTGCCATAAACCAAAACATCTCCCTTAAAATTGATGTTACCGACACTTATATCCACATCTCCGTCTACCGTGTAAATGGGCAGAACTTTTAATATCTTAATCTTCCTTCCTTCCAACACAGGCCGTCCGGTGATAGCGGCAACCGCCACGGTTTCATTTTTAACCAGTTTGACCCCTTCACCGATTATTATCTTAGTATCCTCGGGCGGTTTTGGGACAATAGATTCACCGAATAAGTTTGTGCCGGCTTCCCCTTCCTGTGGTGAGCTTTTTACTGCCAGTACTTCGCCAACCTCAACAGACTTAATTGCTATTTTCCTGTAAGCGTTAGGGGTCTCAGCGGAAGATGCCTCCTTCTTTTCAAAAACATATTCGATCACAGCGTCCTTACTGGGTTCCGGAGGTTGTCCCGCGGCAATCAAGACCTTAACCGTACCTTCAGTATTGTTTTCCACAACCCTTGACATAGCCGATTCATTGATACCGTAAATAATACCCTTATCCTTTAACAATTGGATAACTTCGCGGGGAGAGATTTTTCGTGGCGGGACATCTTTAACTGTCTCGGTTCTTACCCTGGCGTTTAAACATGATGGGCAGTCCTTAACCCGAAATTCCCTGCCAAACCGCCGTTTCGCTACCAAAAAGGCATTCATTTTATCATCAGTAATTTCCACAGCAAATTCAATGTATGGTTCCTGATTAAATGCCTTAACTTTCACATCATCCTCGGCGCTGATAATAGTTGCTTCTGAGACTGGTTCTCCGTTTATAATCACCGCAGTATTTTCTCCCGGCTCAATACTAGGATACTTCCCGCCGTATTGTGGGTTTTTTACTACTATTTTTCCTTCAGTAATTTCAACCGACCCGTCCGCGACACTTTCAATATTCTCCGAGTAAACCTTCGGACCACTCAGTACATCTTCCACCAACTGTTCCAAAGCCGGTTCTTTTCTCCGGGCCTTTATTATGATCGTTTCTTTCTGAAAAATAAAACCGTGTTTTTCCTTAGCTACCACCTTTACCTCTATGTTTTCTTTTGAGGTGTTCAACTGCATCCGGGCTTTTTCCAACGCTTCTTTCATTGAATCTGCTTTAATAGTAATAAAGCCGTTTTTCGCCATCCAGACCAACACCTCTCTATTCAGCCTTCAAAACCACAAAGGTTATATCATCACTTTGTTCCCGGTCACCGATAAACTGCATCACCCGCATACTCAAGCAATCAATTATGGCAGGTACTTCGCAGTAACGGTATCCTTTTAATACTTCCGCTACCTTTTCAATGCCGAATTGTTCCCCCCGGAAGTTTTGGGCTTCGGTCAGTCCATCGGTATAAAAAAGCACGATATCACCCGGACCCAGTTTCCTTGTCTGCAGGGCATACGATAATTTGGGACGTCCGCCGATAAAAATACCCCGGCTTTTCAAAAAGCTTATTTTCTCTGAACTGTCTTCCAAAATCAGCGGCGGATTATGCCCGGCGCTGGCATAAAGCAACGCTTTCTGTAATGGATTATATAAAGCGTAAAACATGGTTAAAAACATACCCTGGGTTGACAGGTCCGGAAATAAACTGCTGTTAATCTCCGACAAAGCCGCGTTAGGCGCCAGGTCGTGCCTGACAACCGACCTGGTGACAGTTCTGGCAATAGCCATAAACAACGCAGCCGGCACTCCTTTCCCCATCACATCACCGATGACAATCCCCAAATTCTGGTGATCAGTAATTATAAAATCGTAATAATCACCGCTGGTTTCATGGGTGGGAATGGTTCTTGCCCCCAGCGTAATGCCCTGGATTTTTGGCATTTGGTTTGGTAACAAACTCTGTTGAATATCACGGGCAGTGTCCAGTTCCTTACGTAAATTTTGCTGCCTGGCGGTTGTAAAATTATATTTGAATTGTTCAACCCCAAAAGCCAGCTCTGTGGCTATATCTTTTATCACTTCCGGTAAACCGTCATTATTCCGGTCCTGATAATAACATGTAATACTACCGACAACCGAATTGTCGTATAAAATCGGGATACCCATTGCCTTTAAAGGAAGATCCTTAATAACCGGCGCTTTTTGTTCCATGATATGTTTGCTTATTTCAAAATCAAGGTTGGAGAGGGTCAAATCATCCGGACTGCCATCTTTTTCAAAATAACCTAACCTTTGCTGACCGTTTGTTACTTTGAGCCAGATGCTGCAGCAGTGTATCTTCAATTCCTTGCATATTTCCTTACAAATAGTTGTATAAGCAGCTTCATTATTCTCACGAAACAAGGTCGAACACACCAGATATAAAATGTTTAATTTTTCCGGCTTATCATTTACTACATCCACCTTAACCCCTCCATTCGCAAAATTTCGGCTTGCTTATGGCTCATCGTTTGCCAAAATTTTTTGGATAAAGTACGCCGGATTTTTAGCCAAATCTATCTCGAAAGGAGGAAATACCTTTGCCCCGGTCCGGTTTTTAAATACTCTGACCACCGGCCGGGTTGGAAATTTTTTATTGACCCTGGTGACCAAAGCTGTTTCTCCGGAATTTAAAAGAACTGGCGTTCCCAGCGGAAATACCGCAATAGTCCCGAAAAACACCTGCAAAATTTCGGGATCAAACCATTTGCCGCTATGGATTGTAAGATATTCAATGGCTTGGTGCGGTAAAACCCGGCTTGTTTCAGACCCAACAGAGGCAAGATCATCATAGATAGCGGTTATTGCTACTAACCTGGCAAATTCACTGATTTCATCACCGGTTAACCCCCTGGGATAACCGGTGCCGTCAAATTTTTCATGATGCTGCAGGGCAACATGGGCTGACATCAGGCTTACCCCTTCTTTTTTCCTCAAAATCTCAAATCCCAGCTCGGGATGTTTCATAATTTTTTCATTTTCTTCCGCTGACAAAGGCGCTTGTCTTTTCAGCAGCTCCGGAGGCAGCATGATTATTCCGATATCGTGAAACAATGCGCCGCATGCCAGCTGACCGAGCTTTTCAATATCATAGCCCAGGGCGATTCCGGTAATAACCGATAAAACGGTAGTATTTACACCGTGATAAAAACTTGTATCATTAGCTGCCCGCATATCAACCAGAGCTACCAAAAGGTCTTTGGAAACCAATAGTTCGGAAATCAATTCATCGACTATTTTGTTAACCTTCTTCAGATCGAAATCCGAACTTAACCGGATACTGTCCATTACATCCTTGGATACTCTTAAAGCTTCCTGACGGGTTTGTTCAGATATCACCTCATCGTATTCCACATTGCCGATGTTATGATCCCTGATGTATACTGCCGGGATTCCGATTTCTTTCAAACGTTTTAGGTAATACCCGTTAATTTTAACGCCCCGGCTTAACAGAACCTCACCCCCCGGGCCGATTACCGCCCGGTCTGTCACCATCCCCGGTTTTACTTTATCTACCGGAATAACCCGCATAACATTCACCTCAACTTATTCAGCATGACTTTGGTCAAATCTCTGTTCCAGTACCAGTGTTGTTCCATAATCATTTGTTTTTAAGTAAACTTTGTTTAATAATTCAAGTAAAACGGTAAATCCCAATGCCTTTTTCTTTTTTGGGCCTTTTACCAGGGTAGCTTTCGGTAAATCGCTGAGCCTGAGTCCCGGTCCGGAATCTTCAGCTACAAAGCGGATTTTGCCATCATTACAAAGGCACCACATTATTCTCCCGCCGGAAGCATGTTTTAACATATTAGTTGTTACCTCGGAGATACATAGTAAAATCTTGTTAATCTCCTGTTCCGGAACCTTGTATTTTTGTAAAACCTCCTTAACAGCCAAGCGAGTCTTACCAATGTCCTCCGGCCTTTTCACAACAGCTTCTCCCAATATCTCTCCTTCCTGCTTTAACTTGTTTATTTCATTGTCATCCGAAATTACCAGCTGACCACTGGTCACCGCATTCAGCACATCCCTGAAAACATTGCTCAGACTGTCAAATTTCCAAACAGAATCTACTTTTTCTTCAAACATTTGTTTTTCAACAGCGGTTAAAAACGCATCCACAACCATAGGATCGAACTGACAAGCAGCATATTTAACCAACTCGTTAACTGCTACATCCTTTCCCTTTCCCTGGCGGTATACACGGTCAGCGATCATAGCATCAAAGGAATCCGCAACGGCGAGAATCCTGGCGCCCAGCGGAATTTCTTCACCCTTCAGTCCATCCGGGTAACCCTTGCCGTCCCATCGCTCGTGGTGATGGTAAATAAAAGGCAGCAGAGATGTACATAAAGGGATAGGTTTTAATATCTGGGCGCTGATGTACGGATGCATCTTAATTTGATTAAATTCATTGAGGGTAAGCTTACCGGGTTTATTCAACAATTTTTCGGGAATACCGATTTTACCAATATCATGCAGCAATCCGGCAAAACGAATATTGTCTATTTCAATTTCTGACAATCCCATTTCTTTGGCAATCATTACCGCATATTGGGCTACCTGTTCTGAGTGCCCTCTGGTGTATGGGTCTCTGGTGTCAAGAGCTTGAACCAGGGAACGGATAGTCGTCACGAAAGTGTCTTTTTGTACCTTAAACAATAACTGGTTTTCAATGACTAAACTTATTTGATTAGCAAGTGATATTAAAACCAGTTGATCCTCTGTATTAAATCTTTCATAACTATCAAAATCTTCGGTCCGTTTGTTGATTAGGGTAATAATACCCAGGATATTTGTGCCGGAATTAATGGGTAAGCTAATTAAATTATTAAATTTGATACCGTTAAACTTCTTTAATTCTTTGGGAGAATGCTGGTCTGCAATAGTCGGGTGATTACGCATTTTTGTTAAGTAAACGATTCCGTCACGGTGGTCAAGTGTAGTTCCCACATCAAAGTGTCTGTCACCGAAGGACCCTTTTACCGTAATTTTTTCTTCACCGTCAAATAATGCAATTAGACACGTTTCCGCCCTGAGTGACCTGGCCAGTAAACCGCTTACAGTGTTAAGCAGCTTTTCCTGCTTATCCTGCAGATTATTGTCCCGGACAGTGTCATTATCCTGCAGTCTTTCCAATGCGAACAGTGACTTGGCAAAGGTTTTTTTGTAAGCTTCAATTTTCTCCTCAATAAAATTTAGATTAGTTTCAGGAAACCTCAGGAATTTACTGATTTCGTAAGTATCTCTGACATTTTGCACTCTCTTGGTCAATTTATTTATAATTTCCCGGTTAGCTTTCCGTTCTTTTTCCCAGGCTTTGAAAAGCAGCAATACAACAATAAGAAAATAAAGAATCTGGAAAAGGTATAAAAATTTGAAGGTGCTGTTATTTTGAATTAAGAAAAGCAGTAAAAAAATTAAAATAGTATCGGTGATGATAAAAAACTTAGTATAAATCTTTACAGCAGGAATCTGTCTTCGCAGAATCGGCAATCCAACACTGTAAATAAAAATAAGTGTGTAAAAAACTAAATAAACGTTGTTTATCTTTCCATATATTCTGCTTAAAACCGGTACAATTATGGCAAATACAATTCTGCCATAATCATAGAGAGTTACACCGTTGCTATTGCTATTGTTATTGTTATTGCAATTGTTCATCCAGCACCCTCTCCAAAAATAGTGATAGACCCTTTGTCTTAGCAAAGGGTCTATTGGTTTACGCTTCATGCGGCAACCTGGCAATCATAGTACTATACCTTAGACCCATGGCTTTGCGCCCTTAACTTTCGTTAAGTTTGCCTTTTTCAGACAGCTATAAATTTAATGCAACATATTATAAATAATGTTACATTAGTTAACATCTTTAAACCCTTATATATCAAGGTTTTAAAGATGTTTTTTTTATTTTTACAGGATAATTGCTTTT
>PHAB01000024.1 GCA_002840275.1 Firmicutes bacterium HGW-Firmicutes-14 | reverse complement strand
ACCCCTTAGTAAAAAAATTGACTAACTTACCGCCCGAAGGAGAAAAATGACCACAAATCCCGGCCCAAACGACCCCATAGCTACGACATTTCGCCTAACACCCTTATATCTGAACAAAGTAGTAAAATAAATAAAAACATAAATTGAAACCTGAACAAAGTTCCTTTTATTATATGGCAAATAATGGTTGACTTTTGCTTGTCCTTGTTATAGTATCAAAGGGGGGAGAACATTTGTTCGGGAGGTTTGCCAATGATTATTACTCTAAAAGAAAACAGACAACCTTATCTCTGGGCCCGCAGCTTATTAGATTTATACCGCAAAGAAATGAAAATTCGTAATTATAGTACTAAGACCATTAAAACCTATGCATCTCTCGTTAAAAGCTTTATCAATTATTTTTACCCATTGCATCCGCGTAACATTTCATCATCACTTATCAGAGATTATCTATATTATCTTATTGATAATATTGGCCTTAGCCCGGTTACCGTTGACCAGACAATAAATGCTCTTAAATTCCTCTATGCAGAGATTTTTCATAAAGAATTTCACTTGGAGGATATATCCCGCCCCCGCTCAAACAAACGGATTCCAGTAGTTATGACAAAACAGGAAGTACTCAAAATCTTCAATTCCGTCCAAAACCCAGTTCATCGATTGATGATGCAATTGATGTATGCTTCCGGATTGCGCGTTTCAGAATTAGTTAACTTACGGGTTCAGGATATTAATCCTGATAACCTCACACTTTTTGTTAGGGGTGGAAAGGGTCATAAAGATCGAATAACGGTCTTTTCCAGAAAACTAAAAGTACAGTTGTCCCGCCAAATAGCTTTGAAACAACCAAAAGAATACCTGTTCACAACACAAAGAGGGACAAAATATACAACCAGAGCCGTCCAAAAGTTCTTTAAACAGTCAGTCGAAAAGGCCGGAATTCAAAAGACTGTTTCCTGTCATACACTTCGGCATTGCTTTGCCACCCACTTGTTAGAAGCAGGAACTGATATCCGTTACATACAGAACCTATTGGGGCATGCGAGTATTGTTACAACAAATATCTATACCAAGGTAAGAAATCCCCATCTTTTTAATATAAAGAGCCCTTTATAGCTCTTTCCTTCTAACCTGTCTAATGACCAGGGACAATGGACTTTACTCAGTTTGCTTTCAAATTCTACACTGTTCTCTATTTTTCCTTCTTTTACCACCGTTTACATTTTTGCGCTAAAACTCTATAATATTATTTCACTGATTTCATATACTGGATTTGGAGAATAAAAACCGGTTTATATATCATAAAACATTTTTCTTCAAAGCCCTAAAAACATTGAAAGGTATGGGTCACGATAACGCAAGCAACCTGTGCTTCCATACCGCACTATCCCATACCTGTTTGTTATTTGCCTATGATAAGTTTTTTTCACTGCTTGTTTGTTTTCAAGTGCCAGTAATACTTACTCCACTTCCACCATCCATTCAAACTTATCAGGGAGCTTACCGTATTGGATTCCCGTAATTTCATCATAAAGCTTAAGTGAGGTTTCTCCGGCTTCTCCGCCGTTCAAATTAATAATGTTACCGGCCCAGTTCAGGGAAGATACCGGGGATATGACGGCAGCGGTTCCTGTCCCGAAAATCTCCTGGAGTTTCCCCTTTTCATGGGCTTCGAAAACCTCTTGAATGGTAATTTCCTGTTCCCTTACATCCATTCCCCATTCTTTGGTCAGCCGTAAAACAGAATCCCTGGTCATTCCCCCCAGTATGCTTCCCTGAAGGGCTGGTGTGATTACCTTGTCATCTATTTTAAAGAAGATGTTCATAGTACCCACTTCTTCAATATACTTGCGTTCTACTCCGTCCAGCCACAAGACCTGGGTATAGCCTTTTTCCTTGGCTTCCTCCGCAGCCAGTATGCTGGCAGCATAGTTCCCCGCGGTCTTGGCAGTTCCGGTCCCACCTTTTACAGCCCTGACATATTTAGATTCAACCCAGATTTTTACCGGTTTAAATCCTTCAGGGTAATATGCCCCTACCGGGGAGAGGATTATTGCAAATCTGTACGTATGTGACGGGCGGACACCAAGGTACGGGTCCGTGGCAAAGATAAAAGGCCTGATATAAAGTGATGTGCCTTCACTGGCAGGAACCCAGTCCTTTTCTATACTTACCAGTTTCCTAAGAGCTTCCAGCACGTAGTCTACATCAATGAAGGGTATGCAGAGACGCTCAGCCGAACGGTTCATCCTGGACAGGTAGTCCCTGGGCCTGAATATTTTGACCTTCCCGTCGATAGTCTTGTATGCCTTCATCCCTTCAAATATTGCCTGTCCATAATGCAGTGTCATATTGGACGGGGCCAGGCTGAACGGCCCATAGGGTTCGATTCGCTGATTGTGCCATCCTTTACCTTTTTCGTAATCCATGACAAACATATGGTCGGTAAAAATGGTGCCAAAACCAAGTTTATCGTCCTGTGGTTTCTCTTTCAGGTTACCTGTCAGATTGATACTCAACTCTCCGTTCACTTTCATTTCCTCCTCATATCAACAACACTAATAATTCTGGTTCGAATAATTTATGTTAAATCATATACATCTATTCTACCAGCAAAACCCGTGGTTGCGTCAAGTTAATATTAATATTTTTCTGATTTTTTTTGCCTTTAGTATAATTAATTCCCCTAAAGCCCTAATACCACATCTTATTTATTAATAAAAAGAGGGCCTTAAGCCCTCTTTTTATTATTCTGTAACCGGCAGTTTCTTCAGGGATTCTTCAATCAGTGATTCAGGGTATTCATAGTCTTCAAGCTTTCCGCCGATATAGGCATCATAAGACGGCAGGTCAAGGTATCCGTTGCCGCTGAGACAGAACAGGATCGTCTTGGCTTCCCCGGCCTCTTTGCACTTAAGTGCCTCATCCACAGCCAACCTGATTGCATGGGACGATTCCGGTGCAGGCAGGATTCCTTCATTCTGGGCAAACATGACAGCCGCTTCAAAGCAAGGCCTCTGAGCCCTGGCTTCTGCCTCGATGATGCCGTCATGATAAAGCCGGCTGACCAGCGGGGAATCGCCATGATAACGCAGACCTCCGGCGTGGATACCGGGGGGCATAAAATCATGTCCTAGGGTATACATGTTTAATATTGGTACAATCCCGGCAGTATCGCCATAATCATACGTAAATTTACCTTTTGTCAGGGTCGGGCAGGCGGCCGGTTCAGAGGCGATGGCCCTGACTTTGGCGCCTTTTGTCAGTTTGTCATGGACAAACGGGAAGGCAATACCGGCAAAGTTACTTCCACCTCCACAGCATCCTATAACTACGTCGGGGTAGTCATCAGCCTTTGCCAACTGGGCTTTGGCTTCAAGACCGATAACCGACTGGTGGATCATTACATGGTTCAGCACACTGCCCAGTGAATAATTTGTATCATCTCTCCCGGCTGCGTCTTCCACCGCCTCACTAATAGCCATACCAAGGCTGCCCAGGGATTCCGGATTATCAGCCAGCATCTTGCGGCCGCATTCTGTCAGGTTGCTGGGGCTGGGTATAACACTGGCGCCATAAGTCTGCATGAAAATTCTGCGGTATGGCTTCTGGTGGTAACTGACCTTAACCATGTAAACCACACATTCCATATCAAAGAACTTACAGGCAATACTCAGGGCGCTACCCCACTGACCGGCACCGGTTTCAGTGGCCAGGCGCTTGATGCCGGCCTGCTTATTATAATATGCCTGGGGAATAGCAGTGTTGGGCTTGTGGCTGCCTGCAGGACTGACTCCTTCATATTTATAATAAATTTTTGCCGGGGTATCCAGTGCTTTCTCCAGTCTGTAAGCCCTGTATAATGGAGACGGACGCCATAACTTATATATCTCCTGAACCTCTTCAGGAATTTCAATCCACCGGTCTGTTGAAACCTCCTGCTTGATAAGCTCCATGGGGAATATTGCCCCCAGATCCTGAGGACCTACCGGCTGCTTGGTTGCCGGGTGCAGCGGAGGCTTTGGCAGGTTAGGCATGTCCGCCATGACGTTATACCACGAAGTAGGCATTTCTTTTTCCGACAGCAAGATTTTAGTCTCACTCATCTCAACTATCTCTCCTCTCATCATTAAGTATTTTTCGGAACTCGGTAAACACTTATATATAATTTTAACTAAATGTTCAATATTATGCAACCCTTGCATATAATAATAACTTTTTCAAAAACAAAAAGCCCGATCAAGGCTTGTTGACAAGAAGCAGCAATGGACAGAGTGGGTATGTTCCTAAGCGGGGCTAAAATCGTCCATCGGCCGGTGACCCGCCTGGCTAAAATGGCGGGAGCCGTGTCCGATGGAGATTTCGCCCACCAGAGCATGGAACATGCCCACCCGGTCCTGCTGGCAAGCTGTTTTTTTCAACAAGCCTCTTCACCGACTTTTTGTTTTTTCAGGATACTGTTGCTCCATTTGCCGCACTTATCGTTCCATCGCGCCAGGACCTTGTCCTGGGCAGATATCTCTATCACTTCACACAGGTTTGGACAGTCGCCGCATTCAAAACTGAGGGTGGAGAATTCTTCTTCCGCAATTCCAAAGCCCTTGAAATTTGTCTGACCTGTTTTTTTCACGGCTTCCCCGGCCAGTATGGCTGCCCCTAAAGCTCCCATTACCCCATAGTGTTCAGGGATTATAACCTCTGTTGCCAGGGCCTTTTCGAAAGCCCTCTTTATGCCCACATTAGCCGCAACTCCACCCTGGAACATCACCGGACCCAGGATTTCTTTTCCCTTTCCCACATTATTAAGATAGTTGCGTACTAATGCCTCACACAGTCCGGCCAGTATGTCAGGCAGGTTGTGCCCCATCTGCTGTTTGTGGATCATATCTGATTCGGCAAATACCGAGCACCTCCCGGCTATGCGGACCGGGGTGGTGGATTTCAGCGCTATGGGGCCGAATTCCTCTATCGGGATGTTCAGCCTGGAGGCCTGCTGGTCAAGAAAAGACCCTGTACCGGCAGCACACACAGTGTTCATGGCGAAATCTGCCACCACACCATTTCTCAGGATGATTATCTTCGAATCCTGGCCTCCTATCTCCAAGACCGTCTGGATATCCGGGACCAGTTTGGAAGATGCCACCGCATGGGAAGTTATCTCATTCTTCACTGAATCAGCCCCTACCACTATACTGGCCAGATGCCTGCCGCTCCCGGTGGTGCCCACAGCCCCTATTTCCATATCTGCCGGTATCCGGTTCCTGATATAATCCAGTCCTTTCTGTACTGCCCTAATTGGCTGTCCCTGGGTCCTCAGGTACAGGTTCTCGATGACTTGTTCCTGCTCGTCCATAAGCGCTATATTTGTACTGACTGAACCTACATCTATCCCTAAATATCCACGCATTCGACTTCTCCTTTCACTTCTCCTGTTTTGTCCTTTTTCCTCGCCAGGAGGTCCACAAAGGCTTCCAGCCTGGTTAGGACACCCGCGTCTCCTGAATGTTCATCAACAATCAGGCAAAAGGTCGGTATTCCGAAATCCCTGCTGACCGTGGGCAGTATACTTTCTGCAACTATTTCCGGCATACAGGTGAACGGCTGGACCTGGATTACACCGTCATATTTTTCCCTGGCAAACCGCACGGTGCTGCCAATGGTTTCCTGTCCGTGCCCACCCACGAAGTGGTTGATATAGGGAGGAGCAGAGTTTCTGGCCTCCTTGCTGCCTTTCACCTTTAACAGCCCCATAAACAGGTGGTCATTAATCCATTCACTCAGGTAAATAGACCTTTCAACCTCCACACCCATCCTTCCCAGGTGCCGTTCAATCTCCAGGTTGGCAAAGGGTTCAAGCATTACATAAATTTCACCTACCAGCCCAATTCGCACAGGTTTTCTGGTATAATCAGCCGGAATCCGGGCAAATTCCCTTCTCATTCTTTTCAGGTTCTCATTCAGCTGTTCCCTGTCCTCAGCTTCATCTATCCATTCCAGGGCCTGCTTAA
The DNA here is from genome assembly GCA_002840275.1 of Firmicutes bacterium HGW-Firmicutes-14. Classification (GTDB taxonomy): domain Bacteria; phylum Bacillota; class Thermincolia; order Thermincolales; family UBA2595; genus W-Firmicutes-14. The sequence continues at coordinate 57,139 of PHAB01000024.1, read as the reverse complement.
ACAGCTCATCAACCCTTCCGGGTTCTTTTTCCCTGGGTCTGAGCTTATGGGCTCTCTGTTCCAGTTCATCCACTGCCCTGGCTTTGTACCAGGCGAATCTTATAGCTTTCACCACATCTGTCCATGGCTTGTTTCCGGTGACCTTCTTTATTCTGACTAATAATTCCGATATGTGTCTCTCCGGCGGTTCAAGGACAACCATGTTCATCTCATAACCCAGGTCCTTCAGGATTTCCCGCTGTATCTGGGCATAATATCCAAACCTGCAGGGACCGACACCCCCTGCCATGAGAATGGTATCTGCCCCCTTTTCATGGGCCTCAATGAAATTGCCCAGGTTGAGCTTCAGGGGAAGACAGGCAAATTCCGGTGAATGCTGTGTACCGATGGTCAGGGTCCTCTTACTGGATTTGGGAGGGACCACTATATCTATATCCAGGTATCTCAGCATAGCCTTCAGGCATATATACATGTGGCCCATATGTGGAAATGTTACCTTCACTGGGCAGCCCTCCTCCACTGGATCATATCAACAAAGGCTTCAAGCCTGGTGATTACTCCCGCTTCTCCGGTATGTTCATCGATAGTAAGGTTTAACAGGGGGACTCTGCGCTTCCTGCGCAGGTGCCTCTCAATAATCTCTCCGGTAAAGGAATCCGGACCGCACCCAAAGGATGCCACATGAATTATCCCGTCAATGTGGTCTGACCTCATGAAATGAAACGCTGATCCTATCATCCTTTTACCCAGGGTCCAGAACATTCTTTTGGGCAGTTCACCTGAACGTTCTTCAATAAGGTCGTCAACCAGGTTGTCAGGAGTGACCACATTAACTCCCATCTGCCTCAGTTTTTCTATCAGGTTCATGCTTATATACTGGTCATAAATATTGTAACCGTGCCCAACAAGGGCTATGGTCATTTCCCTGGACAGATTCGGGGGGAAATTCTGGTCCAGCAGCCCGTTTTCCATCTGTTCAATTGATTCATGAGGCAGGAACCCCAACCGGTTCAGCCTGTGGAACCTCTCCTGTTCTTCAATCCCCCGTTTAAAGGCTTTTCTGATTGCAAACCCGCTTTTACCGAGTTGTTTGCCTGCTCCTGCCAAGGCTTTGAAAAGATTCTTCTCATTCCTGGACATATTTACGGTAACATCAATTATTTGGGGAAGGTCAGGAATATTGTGCCTGACCATGTCCGGCAGTCCCAGGAACTTGGGACAAATGTATGCCTTGCGCTCGACACTGACCATCCTTGGTATAAACAGAAAATCGACACCACTGTCCCTCAGGTCAATGACATGCCCAAAAAACAGTTTTACCGGGAGACAGGCGTCGTCCACCGCCTGTTTAACTCCTTTGTCCAAAACAGCTTTGGTGGTCCTGGAAGAAACTTTTACTTCAATCCCAAGAGCCTTGAAAAAACCGTTCCATAATGGGAAATAATTGTAATACAAAAGCGCTCTGGGTATCCCGATTTTCACCGGCATTAGGTTGTTACCTCCTTAGTTGTTTAAAGGTTTATTAGTAAAAAACCCCAGCTCCTATTATTGACTGAGGTCCCTTTCTTTATACAAATTTTACCTGCACCTTTTTTATCCGCGGTTCTTATTCCGCCGGCCGCCGCCTTCCGCGACACTTCTGGCCTTTTTATACCCCTTTCCAACCCTTTCATCACCTTTTGCAGCCCTTACATCGCCTCTTTCTGCCAGTTCATCTGCTTTTATATCCACCTGATTCCCTTTATCCTGTCCCAAAGGTTTCCTTGCCGGGCTGTATCCGGGCTGGCGGCTGCGGTCCTGGGGCTTCAGTATACTTGGCCTGGTATTGTGGACAGGAACCGGTGACCTCACAAGTATTGCTTTCAGCGCCTGTCCGTTAAAGGGAATGAGGGGCCACATATACGGAATTCCGAAAGGCTTGGTAAAAGCTATTAGCAGGATTATACCCAGCAGTCCCAGCATAAATCCCGGGAGTCCCAATAACCCTGTAATTATGAGCAGACCCAAACGAAACAGCCTGTTAACCATCCCAAGTTCATAACTGGGAGTGGCAAATATCCCAATGGCGGCAATGGCCATGTACATGATGACCTCCGGGACAAACAGCCCCACATTTATAGCTACTTCCCCCAGCATGAATGCAGCAATCAGACCCAGGGCCGTCGCCAACGGAGTTGGTGTATGAATAGCCGACATCCTTATCAGGTCAAGACCAATTTCAGCCACCAGAAACTGCCAGATCAGCGGTATTTTCGCGACTTTTGAAGGGCCGATAAACTTAAGGGATTCAGGCAGCAGCTGTGGTTGGGTGGCAAACAGGTACCATAAGGGCAAAAGAAATATAGATACAAATACCCCTGTAAACCGGACCCATCGCAGGTATACGCCAACCATGGCATTCTGGCGGTATTCTTCTGCATGCTGCAAATGATGGAAATATGTGGCCGGCGCAATAATCACACTTGGGGATGTGTCCACAATCACCAGAATATGCCCTTCCAGCAGGTGGACTGCGGCAACGTCAGGTCTTTCCGTATACCGGACCTGGGGCAGGGGGTTCCAGTTTCCGGTGGTTATAAATTCCTCCACCGACTTTTCAGCCATCGGCAGTCCATCCACAGCGATATCCTTTATCCTGTCTTTAATAGTTTTGACCAGCTCCGGATTTGCCACATCCTCTATATAGGCAACACATATATCTGTTTTTGACCTGGTTCCCGCTGTCAGCAGTTCTGTCCTTAACTTGGGATCCCTGATTCTCCTCCTTATAAGGGCAGTATTGAACAGGATTGTCTCAGTGAACCCATCCCTTGAACCCCTTACTACCCGTTCAATATCAGGTTCTTGGGGACCCCTGGCCGGGTATTTCCTGGCCTCTATCAGGATAATTTCCGGCATCCCGTCAACTGAGAGGGCTATGAACCCTGCCAGCACCTTTGTGGTCACATCTTCCAGTTTGTCTGTGGGCAGGGCCTTGACATATGTTACATAACGTCCTACCAGCTTGGCCAGGGTGTCAGGCACTACTTCCTCTCTGCTCAGGCAAGCGAAATTCTGCATTATTTCAACAATGGGGATATCATTAATCAGGCCGTCTACAAAAATAAGGGCTGCTTTTTTCCCGCCGATCTGAAACTCCCGGAGAGCCAGGTCATAACTGACTCCTATGCCTAACTGGTCTTTAAGGACAGCTATGTTCTCCTCATACTTCCTGCTTACATCATGTATCGAATTCATGGTCTCAGCCATTGCCTTCACTCCTGTTAAGGATTTCAAGGAGGGCCTTGGTAGTTACAGGTGCGCCCTTACAGTAATCATCAGCAAAATCCATCTTACCGGTATCCCCTGTCCCCACTATAACCGGGATATCCAGCCGGTTCAGGACATCCACTGTATCACCTTCAAGGTGTATGTGGCCATGTTCCTCCGGATGTCCCAGTTTATCCACCGGGCCGTCCACTATTCTGCCATCACAGGTTACAGATTCATCTACCCTGACCCCTTCGGTGAAACTGGTATTTGAAGCAACTGCAACCGCCCCGATTACCTCAATGTCCGGGTGTTGGGCCACAAACTCCAGGACCTGCTCACCCTTCCCGAACCCCCTTTTTCCCCTGTCATCAACCATTATTACCACTGGGTCATGGGGTGTCTTCTTAATAAGTTCCACTACCTCTCCGGCCGATATCGGTGTGGGATTACCGGTCGTCAGGGAAATAAACCTGGCCCCTATGTTCCTGGCAGCGACCTGTACCGTTTTCCCGGCGACCAGGTCCCCATCTGTGACGATTATTACTTTTCTTCGTTCAGGCAAATATATTCACCTCACTGACGTTCACCGCACCGATATTCACCTCATTGATATTATGATGTTTCCCGTCAAAATTTATGTGTCCGGGTGGTTTGAGTATTATTACACCGTCAGCCGGACCTGTTCTATCAGCCTTCTTGAAGAAACCTTCAGCAAGGCCGGCATTCTGTTCCGTGCAAAAAAAAAAATTAAGGATACCCCGCTGGATGGATATCCCCCTGAGAAGCCTCAAGTATTTCTGCTGCCTTTTCCCTTGGCAGTATTTTATTTCCTCTTGTCAAGCCCGGGTTTTCATACCATTACCGTTTAAGTCTGTTTCTTATCCGCCGCCACAATAAAAGTCCGGCTGCCACCATCATAAACAGGATAATGTGTTTAAAGACCAGGACACCGGCAATACCCTTCTCCCGGGCCGGAATAAGTTCATAGCGGTTAAAGAATATGGCCCTCGGAATTCCACCGGCAATGACCCATGCCAGGGACAGTGCCGCCAACTTCGAGAAAATGGAATAGATCTCTGCCGCAAACCGCTCTCTTTCCTCCGGACCGTCTCCTGCCCGGCTGCTTATAAACACCATTATCACTGTAAGGGACAGGATCATGGCAGTAGCCACATCATGAAGATAGTTATTGATTATAATCAGGTAACCGGCCATTATGCTTACCTCCTAGTGTATATTTTTACACTGGAGCGGAAAAATCCTGTCAGGGTCAAAATAAAATAGGTGAAGCCGGCTTTATCTGGGCCTGTTGATAAAATTAGCAGGGTGAAAAAGGAGATGGGTTGTTTCACAAGGGCGAGTCTGTCATCCGTCTAATCCCCTTTAGGGGTAAAAACCACGGCCATCAGGTACCCAAATATCACTGCTGCCGATATGCCGGCAGCAGAGGCTTCCAGTCCGCCGCCAAAAGCCCCCAGAAGCCCTTTTTCCTGTGCCCCTTTTATAGCCCCCTGGGCCAGCAAATGGCCAAATCCGGTCAGGGGAACGGTAGCTCCCGCCCCGGCGAAGTCCACCAGGGGCTGATAGATACCTGCTGCACTCAGGAATACCCCGCCTGTCACAAATCCTACCAGGATATGGGCAGGTGTTATTTTATAACTTGTCAGGTCCATCAGCAGCTGGCCAATAACACAGATACCTCCGCCGATCACAAAAGCCTTAAAATATTCCATAATCTTATCCTCCCGGGTTGTAAGCATCTATCGCCACCGCATGTCCTATGCCGGGTATCGTTTCCCCCTGAAAACTGCTGGTTGTGCTCAAAAGCGCCCCAGTGCCCACCCCCAGGACCCGTCTGAACCTGCCGGCCATGATTTCCTTCAACAGGAAGCCGGTAAACACCACGGCTGAACACCCGCACCCGCTGCCCCCGGCATGGGTATCCTGGGACGGGTCATAGATCAGTATCCCGCAGTCAGTATAGTTTTTCGACAGGTCATAACCTGCCTTTTTCGCCAGCTGTTCTGTAAGGGCCCGCCCAATACCGGCCAGGTCCCCGGTAAATATCAGGTCATAATCCGCGGGAGACCGCCCCGTATCCCTGAAATGCCGGATTATGGTATCGGCTGCCGCAGGAGCCATTGCACTACCCATGTCATTAACATCACTGATTCCCAGGTCAATTACTTTACCCACGGTAACATGGGTTACTGCCGGTCCGCTGCCCTGAGTGCCAATGACCACCGCTCCCGCACCGGTTACGGTCCACTGGGCGGTCGGCGCCCTTTGGACCCCCATTTCCGTGGGGAACCGGTATTGTCTTTCCGCGGTGTCATAATGGCTTGAAGCAGCTGTCAGCACATAGTTGGCAAACCCGCCGTCTATCAGCATTGAACCAATGGAAATACCCTCAAACATGGTAGAACAGGCTCCATAAAGCCCCAGGAACGGGATACCTAAGTCCCTGGCTGTGAAATTGGCCGATATTATCTGGTTCAGGAGGTCACCTGCCATCATGAAATCGATATCATGGATAGTCAGCCCTGCTTTTTTGATTGCTGTTTGACAGGTCTCCCTAAGCATTTTCCGCTCTGCTTTTTCCCACGTCTGTTCACCATACAGGGTATCAGGGAGAACCGTATCGAATTGTTTCCCCAGGGGGCCTTTCCCTTCTTTTGGGCCCACTATGGAAGATGCCCCGGAAATCACCGGTGGATTGGCAAAGGCGATAGTCTGCTGTCCGATTTTCTTCGCTGCTTTCAAATTTATCACCCTGGTTTAATTTTACGTCCCGGATAAGTTTTCGGTCGCGGATAACCGGCTACTTTAGAATGTAAGCAATCAGACCGGCAATCCATGCTGTGACAAAACCAAATATAAGAACAGGTCCTGCCAGGGTAAACATTTTCTGGCCAACCCCGAAAACCATGCCTTCCCTGCGATACTCAAGAGCAGGGGCCACAATGGAATTGGCAAACCCCGTAATCGGCACGATAGTACCGGCCCCGGCATATTTTGCTATAGAATCATATATCCCCAAACCGGTTAAAAGGGCAGCCAGAAATATCAGGGTTGCCGATGCCGCAGCACCTGCCCCGGTCTTATCCAGTCCAAAGGATAGATAAAAATTTATCAGCGCCTGCCCTAAAGTGCAGATTGCGCCTCCAATAACAAAAGCGCCCAGGATATTACGGAGAAGCGGCGGTTTTGGTTTTATCCTGTTGACCATCTCCCGGTATTCACTTTCCTGCTGTTTCCGGTCCGATGGAATAGCTTTCTTCCCTTTCAGCAGCATCTACCCCCAGTTTTACAGACAAAAAAGGACACCCTTAAGGTGTCCCGGGCAAATGTATTTTATTCTGTGCGGTCATTATTCGGTATAGGCAATTTTAACATTTGCCTTATAATCTACCAGGTCTCCTTCCACTACATCTGCAGTAAGGTTATATACTTCCACACCTGTTATGTTGTTAAACCTCCTGGAGGCATCCTTTACCGCGTTCTGTACTGCACCCTTCCAGCTGTTGTGAGATTCCCCTATAACTTCAACTACCTTGACATACATCAAGACCATCCTCCTTAAAATGTTTTCTTAATGAAATTTTCCCCGCTGAGCAAAAAAGTATGCATTTTAAATACAGCTGTTTTCTTCTCCGCCCAACATAGTCCTGATGTTTTTTAATGCCTGTCTCTCTATCCTTGATACCTGTACCTGGGAGATATCCATCATCTCAGCCACCTGGGCCTGGGTTTTATCTTCAAAGAACCGGAGGAGCAGAACTTTTTTCTCCCTGTCCGGAAGCCTCTGCATGACGTCCTTCAGGGCGATCTTATCGAACCAGGAACTGCTGTCCCCGGTTTCACCGGCAATAGCATCCATTACATATATAGGGTCGCCGTCATCCTGGTAGATTGTCTCAAAAATTGAAGCAGGTGTCTGGGCGGCCTCCAGGGCTGAAACTATCTCCTCCTTGGTCAGCCCCGTATACCTAGAGATGTCTGTGATGGAAGGCTCCCTGCCAAACCTTGCGGTGAGTTCCTCCCTGACCCTGTGTACCTTCTGAACCGTTTCCTTTAGAGACCTGCTCACCTTTATAGGGTTGTCATCCCTCAGGAACCTTCTTATTTCCCCGATTATCAGGGGAACAGCGTAAGTAGAAAACCTTACATCATAATTCAGATCAAACTTGTCTATTGCTTTTATCAGGCCGATGGTACCTATCTGGAACAGGTCTTCAACCTCGTATCCCCGGTTCGTGAATCTCTGGACCAGGCTGAAAACCAGTTTTAGGTTACAGTTTATCAGTATTTCCCGGGCTTCTTCGCCGCCTTCCTTGACCCTTTTAAGAAGACTTTTCATCTCCTCATCGGAAAGCAGGGGATAACGGGGAAGATTCATCTCCGATAACCGGGTATTCAATATCGCCACCCCGCTTAATTTTCTTCCGAAGCTGCCGCAGCCAGGTCCTGCTGCGGGCGTTTCGTCATAGTAACCCTTGTCCCCTTGCTTATTTCTGACCTGACTTCCAGGTTATCCATAAATGACTGCATAAAAGTAAACCCCAGTCCCATCCTCTCAGGGTCGGTGGAGAACGCAGGCTGAAGCGCCTTAGAAACATCTGTGATGCCCACACCCTCATCTTCAACAATTATTTCCAGGGTATTATCATAGATGCTGCACACAATGTTTACCGTCCGGTTCCGGTCATTGCTGTAACCATGGACGAGGCAGTTGGTGACAGCTTCGGACACTGCCACCTTTATGTCCTCCAGTTCGTCCAGGTTGAACTCCAGCTGGGAAGCGAAAGCCGCAACCGTTACCCTTGCCAGGGGCACATTCTCAGGCATTGTCAAAATGGATAGTTTTATCTGGTTTTTTATTTTCACCTTTTCAAACCCCCTATATTGCCTCAAGGGCTTCATTTTCCGTTTCATAAGCGCCGGCGATTCCTAAAATACCGGATAATTCCAGGATCCTTTTGACCTGCCCTGGTGCACCGACAACCGCCATTTTACCACCCCTCATGGTAATCCTCTTGTATCTTCCCAATATAACGCCGAGTCCCGAGCTGTCTATAAAATTAACCCCTCCCAGATTCAGGACAATGTTGTCTGAACTGTTTTTTTCCATCATTGTATCAACTTCTCTCCTGAATTCATCGGCAACTACCATATCAAGCTCCCCGCAGACCCTGATTATAAGTGTTTTCCTTTCCACAATAAAATCCAGTTTCATTTTCCACGTCCCACCCTTCAATCTATGCTATCGGAATTCTACAACCCGGGTGGCATTTCCTTCTAATACTCCTGTGAAACAAATGTAACGTTATGTCGAGAAAACTGACAAACAAAAAGAAAACAGAAAAAAGGAAACCTGACTCTTTGGTAGGAATGGCAATATCCTAAATGGAGTCACGTTTCCTTATTTTTAAGTGGTCTGCAACATTACAAGTGGTCTTGCAGGCACTTTTTCAAGCCGGCTGCCTGTTTTACGGCCTAAAAATTTACCGGCTGTATGAATAGACAGACTTGACAAGCTTCACCATGTGCCTGAAGACAGTTCCCCTTGGAATTTCTTTGACTGATACAAGGTCAATTTTAATCACTTCTTTTTTCTCTTCATATACCGTTACGGAGCCTATGTTCTGTCCCTTGGCTACAGGGGCCGTAACAATGGGTTCAAGAGAAATCTTGTAGTTTACATCATCTTTTTTCCCTTTTTTCACTACTGCCCCTATATCAGCAGCTGCTGCCGCCTGGATCCAGTCAACGGTCCCCTTGGCGACCCTGACCCGGCCCATCACCTGGCCTGCTCCGGCAATAGGTACCGCTTCATACTGGGCAAAACCGTAGTTGTAAAGCTTCATGGATTCCCTGAAATGACTTCGCGGTTCCGGTGTGGCCATTACCACGGCAATGAGTCTCAGGTTGTCCCTTTTGGCTGTCGAAGCCAGGCAGTACTTAGCCTCAGAGGTCCAGCCCGTCTTCCCCCCTTCAGTCCCCGTGTACCACCACAGGAGTTTGTTGGTATTCCACAGGACAAAATCTCCACCCCTTAAGTCATATCTTTTTATGGAAGTCAGTTCATTAAAAAGGGGATGTTTTATGGCCTCCCTCATCATAATTGACAGGTCCCGGGCCGATGTATAGTGACCCTCGGCTGGAAGGCCGTAACTGTTTACAAAATTTGTGTGCCTGCAACCCAACTCCCTGGCTTTTTCATTCATCATCCTGACATAGGCTTCATGAGAACCGGCAATGTGTTCCGCCACTGCCACACATGCATCATTGGCAGACCCCACGGCTATGGAGATGAGCATCGTCTTTAGCGGCATTTCTTCTCCCGGTTCGAGGTAAATCTGGGAGCCGCCCATACCTGATGCGTTTTCACTGGCCGCCACCTTATCGGTAAGTTTTACCCTTCCATTTTCCACGGCATCCAGGGCCACCAGAAGAGTCATTACCTTTGTCACACTTGCCGGCGGCAGTTCCTTGTCAGGGTCCTTTTCGAAAAGAATTGAACCGGTGGCCGCTTCTAAAAGTATGGCAGACTCTGCCGTAGTCTGCAGTTCAGGAACAACGGTACTGTCAGGCTGGGCAAAGGCCAGGCCTGTTGGTCCGGCCAGTATCGCCAGGACAGCGATCAGGCTGATAATCCTGAGCTTAATACCGCTTTTAAGTGTGAAATGAATTTTCCGTCTCATTGCTGCAAGTCCCCCTCATCTAGTTCTTCCAAATCAGTATTTCATTTCATACTTAAAGTATTTCATATTCTAACAGCGGTTATGCGTACAGGACCATGTTCAAATTATTTTCACTCCCTCAGATGTAATGGTACCCATTACGAGCTTCCTGGTTTCCGGAGGTTCCGGTCCGAAAGAATATGCCTTAAGGACCATTTCCCCGGCTCTGACAGCCCTGTCCCGGTCATTTATATGAAGAATGGCTATAGTGTCACCCTTTTTCACCGGGTTTCCGGTCTTTTTTTCCAGGTTTATGCCAACTGCCAGGTCAATGGTGGATTCCTTTGTCTCCCTGCCTGCCCCCAAAGTCATGGCAGCGACACCCACCATTTCTGCATCAATTCCGGTTACATAACCGTTAGAAGGGGCCGTTATATCTACAGTCTCTTCCGCAGCAGGCAGTATCCCAGGGTCCCTGGTACATTCAGGGTTTCCACCCTGGTTTTCTATCAGTTCCCTGAATTTTTCCAGGCCTTTCCCTGCCCGCAGGAGTCCCCGGAGCATTTCTGCGGCCTCTTCAGGGCTTCCCGCCTTCTCCGCCAGGCACACCATTTGGCTGCCCAGGGCGATACACAGGTTTTCCAGGTCTTCGGGCCCATGTCCCATTAGGCATTCAATGGCCTCCCTGACCTCCAGGGCATTGCCCACAGTCCTCCCCAGGGGTTGGTCCATATCGGTGATCAGGGCAACTGTCCGCCGCCCGACCAGGGTGCCGATATCAACCATGGCCCGGGCAAGGCCGGTGGAATCTTCCAGGGTCTTCATAAACGCACCGCTGCCGGTCTTGACATCAAGTACTATTGCATCTGCCCCGGCAGCTATTTTTTTGCTCATGACACTGCTGGCTATCAGGGGTATGCTGTCAACCGTGGCGGTTACATCCCTCAGGGCATAGAGTTTTTTGTCAGCCGGGGCCAGGTTGCCTGTCTGCCCCCCAATGGCTATCTTGAGGCGGTTGACACTGTCAGTGAATGAGCCCATGTCAAGAGAGGTATTAAAACCGGGGATGGATTCCAATTTATCTATGGTACCTCCGGTATGGCCAAGTCCCCTGCCTGACATCTTGGCCACCGGGACACCGGCAGCCGCCACCAGGGGACCCAGGACCAGGGTCGTCTTGTCTCCAACTCCTCCTGTACTGTGCTTGTCCACTTTTTTTCCGGCAATGGCCGAAAGGTCTACCTGATCTCCGGACCTGACTATGGCCATGGTCAGGTCTGATGTTTCCCGGGCCGTCATTCCCTGAAAAAAGACGGCCATTGCCAAGGCCGCCATCTGATAATCAGGCACATCACCTGACATATACCCGTCAATTAGAAATTCTATTTCATCCTTGGCCAGTTCCCGGCCCATTCTCTTTTTCAGGATAACATCATAAGCCCTCACCGGGATTCACCTCTTCCAGAACTCCTTTAATAAGTGTAAAGAACTGGTCCCTGACCCTGTCAGCCGTTTCCATCACTTCCTGGTGGCTGAGTTTGGTCTGCAGGACCCCTGCTGCCATGTTGGTAATACAGGATATCCCCAGGACCTTCATACCGGTATGGTGGGCCACGATGACCTCCGGGACGGTAGACATCCCCACTGCATCGGCGCCGATTATCCTGAGGTATTTTATTTCTGAAGGCGTCTCATACGACGGGCCGGTAAGGGCCGCATAGACCCCTTTCCTGAAGGGAAGACCATATTTGTCAGCCGCCCTTCCTGCTGTTTTCAGCAGTTCCCTGTCATAAGCCTCTGACATATCAGGAAACCTGGGCCCCAGTTCGTCATAATTAGGACCGATCAGGGGGTTGGTCCCCAGCAGGTTTATATGGTCCCTTATCAGCATCAGGTCTCCGGGGCTGAAATCCTGGTTTATACCACCTGCCGCATTTGTCACAATAAGAGTGCGTACTCCCAGCCTGCTCATTACCCTTACCGGGAAGACAACCTGTTCCATGGTATACCCTTCGTAATAGTGGAATCTTCCCTGCATCAGCACTACCCGTTTACCGGCCAGTTGCCCAAAAACCAGGTGCCCGGCGTGGCCTTCCACAGTAGATACAGGGAAATGGGGTAGTTCGGAATAGTGTATCTTCTGGGGCTTTTGCACCTCAGTCACCAGCATCCCCAGTCCACTGCCCAGGATAATCCCGATTTCAGGCCTCAGGGGAACTTTTTTCCTGATAAAGTCAACGGTATCATTTAGCATTGCAGAATTCATTCTTTTCCCTCCTATGGCAGACACCGGCTTTCAGCGGCCGTCTCCCAGTAATTGTCCGAAAAAACTTGTTCCCGTTTCTGTTTTGATTCCGAATATCTCAGCAATAGTGGCAGCTACATCTGAAAAGGAATTTCTTATCCCCAGGTTAATTCCGGCCCCTGATTTTGGGCCGTAAACCAGGAGAGGCACGTATTCCCTGGAATGATCAGTACTGCTGGTGGTGGGGTCACACCCGTGGTCTGCGGTTATGATAAGCAGCCTCTCTTCTGTAATAAGGCCTGTTATCTCCGGAATCCTGGCATCCAGTTCCTCCAGGGCAGCAGCATAACCCCCCGGGTCATTCCTGTGCCCGAAAGATGAATCAAAATCAACCAGGTTGGTAAAAACCAGTCCTCTCTTATCCTGCCTGATGCACTCCAGGGTCTTGTCCACACCGTCCATATTACTTTTGGTATGGACTGCATCGGTGATACCCCGTCCGGCGAAAATATCCTCGATTTTTCCTACTGCCATCACTGCCAGCCCTGCTTCCTTAAGCCTGTCCAGCAATGTTTCCCCTGGAGGCTCCAGGGAAAAATCATGCCTGTTTGGTGTCCTCCTGAAAGCTCCCGGTCTGCCCACAAAAGGCCGGGCAATAACCCTGCCTACCGCGTATTCCCCGGTGAGCATCTGCCTGGCTGTCCTGCATATCCCGTAAAGCTCTTCCAGGGGAATGACTTCTTCATGGGCCGCTATCTGAAACACACTGTCTGCCGAAGTGTATACTATCGGATACCCGGTTTTCATATGTTCTTCCCCGAGGCGGGCGATAATCTCAGTCCCTGAAGCCACTTCGTTCCCGAGGGTTTTGCGGCCTGTCCTCTTTTCAAACTCATCAATTATCTCTGCCGGAAACCCGTGGGGAAAAACAGGGAAGGGTTTGTCCAGGATGACCCCGGATATTTCCCAGTGCCCTGTGGTGGTGTCTTTTCCGGCAGAAACCTCTGCCATTTTCCCATAGGCGGCAAGCGGTTTGTCCGCCGGAGGTACCCCCTGGACCCTGATTATATTTCCCAACCCTAATTTCTGCAGGTTGGGAAGGTTCAGCCCTCCGACAGCTCTGGCTGTATTGCCCAGGGTATTACTGCCTTTATCACCGTATTTTTCGGCATCCGGCAGTTCTCCGGCCCCAAGGCTGTCAATTACTATCAAAATAACGCTCTCAAATTCTCCCATAAAAACAGCTCCTTCTGCTCCGTGACACTGCTGCATGATACTGCTTATATGTTACTGCTATATGATATTGTTACACAATACTGTCAGGCCCTGGGATGGCTCTTGGCATAGACCTCCTTCAACCGGCCTTTGGTCAGATGTGTATATATCTGGGTAGTGGTAATATCGGCATGGCCGAGCATCTCCTGGACAGAGCGCAGGTCTGCCCCGTTTTCCAGCAGGTGGGTGGCAAAGGAATGCCTCAGGGTGTGTGGGGTTATTTCTTTTGATATCCCTGCCTTTATGGCATATTTCTTAATTATCTTCCAGAACCCCTGGCGGGTCAGCCTTTTCCCATGCTGGTTGACAAAGAGAGCCTGTTCGGACTTGTTTTTGATTAGTTTGACTCTGCCCCTCTGCAAATATTCGCTCACACACTTCCTGGCATAACTGCCTACCGGGACGATTCGTTCTTTTGCCCCTTTCCCGAAACACCTTATATACCCCATTTCAAGGTTTATATGGCTCACATCCAGGGAAATCAGTTCACTCACCCTGATACCTGTCGCATACAGCAGTTCCAGCATGGCTTTGTCCCGCAGACCGGCCGGGTCGCTGCCCTTTGGCTGATTGAGAAGCATTTCCACCTCATTGATGGTCAGCACACGGGGAAGCTTTTTTTCCAGTTTGGGGGATTCCAGGTTTAGGGTAGGATCCTTTTCGATATATCTTTCCCTTAACAGGAAGTGGTAAAATGACTTAAGAGCAGCCAGGTGCCTGGATACCGTCGCCGTGGCCCGCCCCCTCTTCTGTAAAAAGAGCAGGTAAGACATTATTATGTTCCTTGTGGCTTTCTGGACATCCTCTACTTTTTCTTTTTCCAGGAACCCGAGAAACTGTTTAAGATCACGGTTGTATGAATCAAGGGTATTATCTGCAAGCCCGCGTTCAACAGCCAGATAGTTGATAAATTCTTTTACCAGGCTTTTCATTTTTTTTACCTCACTTTATAAATTTACCAAACAAAGAAGAGTAGCCCAGACTACTCTCTATTTCCACAATAAACCATGGAAATCCTTTTTTCAGGGGTCTATCCGGTAAAAATCTCTGAGCTTTACCACAAACCGGTCCAGGATGCTGGGGTCCTCTTTTTTAACTGTCTGTTCACTGATTTCCACCCTCATGGGATTTCCGCTCGGGCGGTCTTCTCTGAGCCATCCTTCCCTGATAGGATCTTTCCCATTATACATATTAATCAAGTGGCTGATTACAAGGGAGGCGATAAACAGGGTTGCCAGCACCCTGATCCCCAGGGTTATCCTTTTCCTGGTCCGGTCCCTCAGTATTACTAACATTCCACCACCCCGTTTTCGCGACTGCTTATTAACATATTTATGACAAAAATCCTTATAATAGAACATGATATTACAAGGGTGCTGACCGCTGAGTCAGCACCCTTGTAACTTGTTACATTTTCAGGAATTTTTTCAGTTCCAGGACGTCCTCGAGAGGCTGGTACGGCAGGCCATGGGCTTCAGCCACGGCTTCGTAAGTTATCTGGCCCTTACATACATTATACCCCTGAGCCAGGGCCCTGTTCTTCATGGCTGCCACCCTGTACCCAAACCGGGAAATATCGAGCACATAGGGCAGAGTCGCATTTGTCAGGGCAAAAGTGGATGAAAAAGGCACAGCCCCTGGCATGTTGCCTACCGCATAATGGATAACCCCATGCTTGATGTAAACAGGATTGCTGTGAGTGGTAATCCGGTCAATAGTGGCAATACATCCTCCCTGGTCCACAGCCAGGTCAATGATTACCGATCCCGGTTTCATTGTCTTCACCATGTCTTCACTGACCAGAACAGGGGCTTTTGCTCCGGTGATGAGTACTGCACCAATCAGCAAGTCAGCTGTTTCAACTGCCCTGGCAATATTGTACGGGTTGGATGCCATTGTCTGTACCCTGCCGCCAAAGGTTTCATCAACATACCTCAACCGGTCTATATTTATGTCCAGCAGGATAACATTGGCCCCCATACCGAGGGCCACCCTGGCCGCATTTGTCCCTGAAGTGCCAGCCCCGATTATAACCACATTGGCCGGAGGGACACCGGGTGTTCCTCCTAAAAGGACTCCGCGCCCCCCCTGGGGCTCTTCCAGGTAATGGGCGCCAATCTGTACAGCCATTTTCCCCGCAATTTCACTCATGGGGATAAGCAGGGGCAGTCTGCCGTCATCCAGTTGAATTGTCTCATAAGCCACTGCCGTAATCTTCTTGTCCAGCAGGACCCTTGTCAATTCCTTCTCCATGGCCAGGTGCAGGTAAGTGAAAATAATCTGATAATCCCTGAGCATATTGTACTCAGACGGAAGGGGTTCCTTAACCTTGAGGACCAACTCGGCTTCCCGGAAAATCTGTTCGGCACTGTCGGTTATTTCAGCGCCCATGGATGTATAATCCTCGTCCTCCAGGCCGCTTCCCCTGCCCGCGGTGGTTTCGACCAGAACCCTGTGACCCTCTTTTTTTAAGGCATGGACACCGGGGGGCGTTAGGGCAACCCGGTTTTCATTATTCTTGATTTCCCGGAGGACTCCGATGATCAAGGCTGTTCCCTCCTCGACTTTAAGTATCTTATTAATTTTCAGTGATTTGTCACATTATTCGCCGCCTTTTGTACTTATCCTTCTATATTTTTCATATTAACTTAAATTTTTACTACACTTGTAGTATTACTGCCGGGTTTTAACCATGTTAAAACCTGCATCAATGGATTGCCTGAGGCTCTCCTGTCTCCTCGTTCCAGGTCTCTTCCCCGCCTTTGTGATAATGAATTTTGTCTGTCTTTACCCTCTCACCTTCCCGGACCTCAGGTAAATCAAAATGACCGTAATATGCCTGCCGGTAAATTTCCTGGAGTTCGGATATCAGGGGCATACGGGGATTAGATATGGTTGACTGGTCTGCAAAAGCCTTTTCTGCCAGCAGAGGCAGTTTTTCCAGGAAATCCGCCTCATCTATACCATAGTCCGCAATTGTCCGGGGCATCCTGAGCCTGGCCAGGAGCCCGGATACAGAGTCAATCAGGCTGGCCGCCCCCTCCGCGGCAGTCCCTGCCGGCAGCCCCAGGTATTGGGCAATCTGCCTGTACTTCTCAGGAGCAATGAAATGTTCATACTTGGGCCATGAGGCAAATTTTGACGGCCGGCTGGAATTGTAATTTATGACATATGGCAACAGCACACCATTTGCCCTGCCGTGCGGGATACGGAACTCACCGCCCAACTTGTGGGCCAGGCTGTGGTTGATTCCCAGAAAGGCGTTTGTAAAAGCCATTCCTGCAATACATGAGGCATTATGCATTTTTTCCCTTGCCTCGATGTCACCACTGTTTTCATATGCCCTGGGAAGGTATCTGAATACCAGTTCCACAGCCTTCAGGGCAAGGGCATCAGTATAGTCTGAAGCCATAACGGAAACATACGCCTCAACAGCGTGGGTGAGGACATCTATCCCGGTATCTGCCGTGACTGACTGCGGCATGCTCATGACAAAATCGACATCTATGATGGCCACATCAGGGGTAAGTTCATAGTCCGCCAGGGGATATTTGATATCCTCACCTTTATCTGTTATAACTGCAAATGCCGTGACTTCCGACCCTGTGCCGCTGGTGGTCGGAATGGCCACAAACCTGGCACAGCGTCCCATTTTGGGGTATTTATATGTCCTTTTCCTTATGTCAAGGAATTTTAGCTTGAGAAACTCAAATTCCACGTCCGGGTGTTCGTAAAACAGCCACATGGCCTTCGCTGCATCTATGGCTGAGCCCCCGCCAAGGGCTATTATGGTGTCAGGCTTGAATTGTCTCATCATCAGGGCGCCCTTTTTGACGGTTTCGTATGACGGGTCGGGTTCCACACCGGAAAACACGTCTATGACCACATGGTCCGGCCGGTTCTGCAGGTGGTACAGGACCTTGTCCAGGTAACCCAGTTCTGTCATTGCCGGATCGCAAACAATTACTGCCTTTTTGACACTGGGTATCTTGGAAAGGTACTGTATGCTCCCGGATTCAAAATATATTCTTTCCGGTACTTTGAACCACTGCATCTTCACCCTGCGTTTGGCGACCCTCTTCACATTTATAAGATTCATGGCGCTGACATTTGATGTGGTGGAATTATGCCCCATCGAACCACAGCCCAGGGTCAGGGATGGCATGTTATTATTGTATAATTCTCCAATGGCCCCATGGGTTGCGGGGGCATTGACTATGATCCTCCCTACCCTGATGCGCTCCGAAAATTCCCTGATAACCCTCTCGTCCGCTGAATGGATTACAGCTGAATGGCCAAGCCCGCCGAATTCCACCATCTGCCCGCTCTTCCTGATGCCTTCCTCATAACCATCCACAACGTAGAAGGCAAGGATTGGGCTTAGTTTTTCCCTGGATAAGGGGTAATCAGGTCCTATTCCCCCCAGTTCAGCCACCAGAATTTTCGTATCAGGTGCTACAGCAAACCCGGCCATTTCAGCTATTGTGGCAGCCGGGCGTCCTACTATATCCGCATTCAGAGAACACTTTTCCCCGCAGGTGGACATGGATTCCAGTAGCTTTACCTCCTCCCGGCTAAGGAAATAACACCCGTATTCCTTCATCCGGGCAACTGCCTGTTCTGCTATTTCCCTGTCGATAATGACTGCCTGCTCTGAAGCACAGATCATCCCGTTGTCAAAAGTCTTGCTCAGGATCAGGTCGGTCACAGCCCTCTCTATATCAGCCGTCTTCTCTATATAGCAGGGGACATTCCCCGGCCCGACACCAAGGGCGGGTTTCCCTGTGCTGTAGGCAGCCTTCACCATTGAAGACCCTCCTGTGGCCAGGATTGTGGCAACTCCCGGGTGGGCCATCAGGTATTGAGTCGCTTCCAGGGAAGGGTTGTCTATCCAGGATATGCAGTTCTCCGGGGCCCCGGCTTCAACTGCTGCCTTAAGCATGGTCTCCGCTGCAGCAGCACTGCACATCTGCGCCCCCGGGTGAAATCCGAAGATTATCGGGTTCCTGGTCTTGATTGAGATAAGGCACTTGAACAGGGTGGTAGAAGTCGGGTTGGTCACCGGTGTCACACCGGCAATGACCCCTACAGGTTCGGCCACCTCCAGGTAATCTTCCTCCCGGTTCTCATGGATGATCCCTACTGTCTTGTGGTACTTGATACTGTAGTATACCGATTCGGTGGCAAACATGTTTTTGGTTATCTTATCCTCATAGATCCCGCGTCCCGTTTCTTCAACGGCCATTTTAGCCAGTTCCATATGCCTGTCCAGGCCGGCCAGGGCCATAGCCCTGACAATCCGGTCCACCTGCTCCTGGCCGTATCCCAAAAAGTCCTCGGCCGCCCTGGAAGCACGTTTGACCTGGGAATCCACATGTTCTTTGATGCTGCTGTCTCCGTTCCTGTTGCTCATAAACCAACCTCCGGTTACCTATCGATTTGTATTGCTTGTCCGCTTTTCTAGCAGTTCCGGTTTCCACCGGTTTATAAAAAGTTTTCCCCCTGTAACAATGAATATGTAATATTTAAATGATATATGTTGCAGCAGTCTTGATAAATACAGGTGTAATATATGTCTCAACAAGGCCTGCGGCGCCTGTTACCAGGCAAAGGATTATCATAGCCGCAGTATAGATTCCCAGATATCCGGTAATCGATGCATTTCCAGACCTGAACCGTCTTTTTACCATGAGACCTGAAAATGACAGGGCTGCAACCCCGCCTGCTATCACCGCCGGGATTACTAATATATTATGAGGGAGGATAGAAACCAGGGCAAACAGGAAACCCTTGAAAGCCATTTCCCGCACAAGAAAACCGATGGTAAATCCCAGGATAAACCCCCTGGTGAATACAGCCGCCAGCACAGCGGGTATCCCCACAACCGTAAGGCCAAGCACATAAATGGCAATCAGGATATACAGGTTGTTGAACACCGTCTGCCTTAAATAGGATTGTTCACTTACCGGGGTCGAGGATACCTTGTCCAGGAAACCATGCAAATAGGCTGACAGGTGGTCTGCCTGGTCAGTGCTTATTACCTTTGCAGCCGTCGCGCCGAAAAAGACCCCCATACATAAAAATACAGTTACGAAAAGAATGAGATACCATTTTTGTTTCAGGTATTCTTTCACAACCTGTTTGACCCAGAAGCGCATTTCTTCCCCTCCTTTCCTTTTATATAAAAATTTATGGCCGGGCTGTCCGGAATATGCAAGAAATAAAAAAAGGGAACCTTATTAACTTAAAGCAGGAATGGCGGGTATGTCCTTCCAAGATGGCTGCGCTCATGGACAAGCGGACGTCAGACTCATCATGGAAGGACATACCCGCCATTCCTACGTTTTTAAATCCGGCAGGCACCCTTTTTAAAGTTTTGCGGAAATACCCAAGGATTGCCCCTTTAGGTTGGTTTTCGTTATACAAGAAAAGCCCCTCCGCAAAGCTGGGGACTCTTTGTGTAGTTGATTTCAAGGAAGGGCATCTATATCCCTCCAAGACGAGTCTGACGTCCGCTTGTCCAATCGTGCGTAAGCGCGATTGGGTAACAAGCTGAGTTGTAGCCGTCTTGGAGGGATATAGATGCCCTTCCTGCTTTAAAGACAAAATACAAAGAAGGCCCCAGCTTACAAAGGGCCTTCTCTTGTCAAATCCGGTTGCCTATGTATTTACCGCAGGGCCGTAAAGCCCATGGCAATGATTTCCCTCATAATATATTCTGCAGCCAGCAGGTCTTCCAGGGAATTGGCGCTGGCTGCAACCACACATATACCTGTACCGGTCCGGGCAGCCGCTTCCACCGCTCTTTTCGCTGCAGCTTTTGCCGGTTCCGCTCCCTTCTTCTTCATGGTCCGGGCGATAGTCCCCGTAATAACGGCAGGTGATCCTGCATTATATGCGGCATCAAAAGCTACACCGCCGGTATCGGTCACTGCAACAACCACCTTACCGGTGAAATCACCCAGTTTGGCCGTTTCAGCCCCAATATTGGGATAAACAGCTTCTATGACAGCCCCTGTTTCCTCAATACCTTTGATAACCCTGCCGGCCCGGCTTCTCCGTTCTTCATCGGTCCCCACCCGCGGCTCGGAAATTAAAACAACCCCGGTATTTTCCTTCAACGCTGTCAATCCCGCCTGTCTGCCAATTTTCTCCGGCACCAGCTTGACAGGTGCCCGGGAATTATCCGGTCCGGCGCCAAATACATTGGAAGCTCCGGCATCCAGGGCAGCTTCAAGGGTTGTCGACATATCTATGACATCCACTATTACCACCACATTGCCCGCCTCAGCCGCCTTTACCGCTCCCGAGGCATTCACCGCCAAAAAGACTCCGCTGTCTCCCATTTCCATTCACCTCAATGACTTACTTCACTTATTTTACCTCACTGTTTTCTTCCCACTACCCTGCCGTAATGTCCCCCTCCGCCGGCGCTGACTTCCAGCCGCCCTTCCCGGGCCAGGAGAATTATTTCCGCAGCCGGCGGCCCGGCAGACCCGGCTATTTCTTCAGCTGTCAGCCGGTGCAGCACATCCATCTCGGTATGGGATGAGAGCAGTTTTTCCAGGGTCTTTTTTCCGATTCCGGGCAGGTTCTGCAGGGGAATCTGGTGGTGATAGGATGGCCTGTGGCCGGGCCGATTCGTGCCGTCCCTGTCCCTGATAACATAAATCCTGTCCAATACCCCCATCACAACTTTCCGGCCGTCAGCCTTCATACCACAGGTAGTACAGGCCGGGACCGGGGGTTTGGCATCAGCGGTTGTCCCACATTCCTCGCAAAAAGTCCGGTGATACTTACCCAGTTTCGGGTCAAACCCATAATTGGCGGTCACTGCCCTTCCCTTCTCACGCCTTAGGGCCATAAGGAATTCACGGTAATTGGGGTCTTCCATCTTAATGACATTGTATTCCCTGCCTATTTTAGGAAGGGAATGGGCATCAGAATTGCTGACAAAGGTCTTGTCCGCCAGTTCAGAAATCATATCCGCATAATAGGTATCGGAACTGAGTCCCAGCTCAACTGCAGGTATCATATCCCACACTGCCTGAGACATTATGTCCCTGAAACTCTTTACACAACTTCCGTACAGGCCCTTATGGGGTGTAAAGGCATGGGCCGGAATTGCAGTCCCGCCCAATGCGTGTACCAGTTCAACTACCTGGCCCATCGGCATATTGCATTTCTGGGAACTGAGGGTGGGGTTTTTTACCCTGCCCGGTTTCGAAATTTCCCGGGTGAATTTCCTCAGTCCCTCCAGGTCCGGAAAGTAACAAAGACAGTGGGCACTCCTGTCTCTGGGTAATCCCTCGGGTCCTGTCACCCGGTCAGTGGTTTCCACCTCTCCACCCGGTATAAGGGTAACAGAATCCCTGTACCGGAGGCCTCCCCCCCCTGCTTCCTGCAGCAGGCCCCTGTCAATGAGAACAGACAGGTCTTCCTGGACATTGGGGGAAGCAGCATCTATTATCCCTACCAGGTCTATACCTTTACGGGACCTGCATTCTTCCAGTATGCTGGCAACAGTGAGGTCCCGTGAGGCGGTTATCTTCACCGGCGCTCCGTTTCCTGTCCGTCCTATGTGGACATGCAGGTCAGCGAAATACTTCTTCATTATATCCTCCACGGTAATAAATTTGCCTGTCCCGGCATAGACTAGAAACCACACACAGGAGGCGATGCAAATGATTGAAATGGTATACAGAGACCGCCTATATATTGCCGGCAAGGCATGGGAAATAAGAAAGCGGCTGTCAGAGCATGCCATAACATTTAAAACCGTAAAAGAGCTCCTCGACCGCATGGCCCCATATAGCTGAACAAGTAAACCAATTCTGGCTGTCGTTAAATCCGGGGAACCATGGACAGTTCCCGGTCAGAACACCACATATTTGCTGGCAAGAATTCCTGCAGCTCCCGCAGCAAGGAAAAACTCCTTGTCCTGACTCATGTTCCGGCCCATGGTTGTCACAACAATATTCTTCTCTATCAGGAAACTCAGGGCCGGTTCCCCGTCCTCTGATACCACATTATGGTCCAGGGTAATGCCGGCCTTCAGCAGTTGTTTGTTGACATAATCCTCTTTGATAGGATCCATATGGGGCAGCACTACCGTACACGGGGTGATGGCAATCTTGCTCAGGACCGTCAGGGTATGGTGGCTGACCCCGGTATGGCGATCCCTCGGGTCAACAAAGCTTATCCTTGGTATAGCTATAGGCTTCCCACCCAGGGTATTTACTGAATTTATAATGTCTCCCTGTTCAATCCCTGAAAAACCATACTTGGTACCTGTACCCACTATTCCCGGGCCCATGGCCACGATGATTACATCCGCTTCTGCAGCCTGCTTGGCAGCAATCAGGCCGGTATAGAGGTTGACGGCCTCAAAATCACCTCCAAAAGCATGTCCCACAGTTACAGTAGCATCCACCAGTCCCTTTTCCTTCAATTCGCCCACAATCCTGCTGAGCTGAATGGGAAGGGCCGCACCGTCGGTCATCACATAGACAACCCGCAGTTTCCCTTCACTGCCCTTCTTCACACCCGCGGCAGCCGGAGCGACCATACTGTGGAGGCCCCCTATTATTACCGGAGTCTTCTTCAGGGAAGTAAACCCTTCAATCTTGGCCCTGAACGGGTTGAGTTCCTCCTCAACGGTAAAGCATTTAACCTGGGACGGGGTATAGCGGACCTTCATGATATGGCCCAGACCCTCTACTTCAGTGGAATTAACGCCATGGTTGGCCATCACGAAATGATACCCGCCGCTGCCCAGGTTTTGGTGGACAGCTGTGGTGTTCAGGGATACCGTGTCACCGATCTGGACCGGGCCGGTGATAAAATCATAGTTGATGGCCTTTTGTATCTGACCGTCCACTTCTACCCTTATTTCGGAAACCCCTCTGGACCTGTCCGTAATTTCTGTAACTTTTGCCTGCCGTATCCTAATCAATTAACTATCCCACCTTTAAACCGGCAGATGCCGCACATTTTCCGGTTATCCGCAAGGCTGCTGTCAGGCTGTCTTCCCGGCAGCGGTCCTTATGATTTCCAGCACATACCTGGCATTTAGAACCAGGTTATCTATGGTAATATATTCTTCTGTGGAGTGTACCTTGCACATACCCGTACCAAGGTTAACGGTTGGAATCCCATATCCATTGAGGATGTTGGCATCACTGCCTCCCCCGGTACCGGCCAGGACAGGCTCCTGTCCGATCTTTTTCGCGGCTTCCACAGCTATTTGGACCGCCTGGTCAGTCTCGTCAAGTTTGAGCCTGGGATACAGGAATTCCTTTTCCACATTTGCCACCGCACCCATCTCACGAGCAGTCTGTTCAAGGATACTGACCATTAGGGCGGTCTGTTTGTCCAGTTTATCCGGGTCTATACTTCGGGTCTCCCCTTCTATATTGACCAGATCAGGGACAATATTTGTGGCCTTCCCCCCGCTGATTACCCCAATGTTGGCAGTGGTCTCTTCATCCAGCCGGCCAAGTTTCATACGGGAAATGGCCTTTGAAGCGATGTAGATAGCATTAACTCCTTCTTCAGGGCTTATCCCCGCATGAGCCGCCCGGCCAATTATGCTGGCCTTTATTTTATACTGGGACGGCGCCTTTGTGATAATGGTACCGGCCTCCCCGTCACAATCCAGGACATATCCTGTCCTGGCGGTTATGCTGTTGGCATCCAGGTTTTTGGCCCCCTTGAGGCCTATTTCTTCAGCCACGGTAAATACTATCTCCACATCCCCATGGGGTATACCGGTTTCCCCCAATACCCGGACTGCTTCCAGTATCGCTGTGATACCGGCCTTGTCATCAGCCCCAAGGATGGTTGTTCCATCCGAATATACGGCACCCTCCCTTACCACCGGCTGAATCCCCCGGCCGGGCTCAACAGTATCCATATGGGCACAAAACAGTACCGCCGGCACACCGGGGGTATTGCCCTTCAGCCGCGCTACAAGGTTTCCTGCAGGCCTGGTATGGCCCCCGCCGTTTTCCTCCCCGGCCGGGTCCTCATATACCTCAAGGCCCAGGGATGACAGTTTCTGTTTCAGGTAATCCGCAATCTCCCTTTCATGCATTGAAGGTGAGTCAATCTTTACAAGTGTCAGGAATTCTTCCAGAATCCTTTCCCTGTTAACCATAGTATCCCTCATATCATGTAATTTTTTCCATTCTTCCCCTTATTATTCTGACCCAATAATATTATTATTCCCGATAGCTGTTCTTTCGCCAATTATTTTATTAATTCCACCGGCAAACCTGTTTATCCTGCTGTAATTTCAACATAAGACCGACTAAAGCCAGGGAATTTTATCGGTGTCATCCCCACTCAATATGGGAGTGATCCTGGACTGCATGGGTTCAGGCACATCTCTCAGCCTTAATTTATCAATTTTCAGTATTTCGATGGGATCAACCTTCAGCCTTTCTGCCAGTTCTTTTGCCGTCAGGCACTGGTTCTTCCTGAGTTCCTTCACAGTCTTCCTGCTGAATGAATTGAAAAACATAATACCCCTCCATATTGTTATATGTTACTTTATATCGGTAATTTTAAAATTATTCTTTAAACCTCCGCACCTGCTTATCCCCCGTTTTTTTCTTTTTTTCCCGCTCATACAGGTATTTTCTTGTTTATTGAGAAATGCTATTATAGAGAAAACTTCAGGTAAAAAGGCAGGTGGATCAGGTGGAAGACCAGGGTATGTTTAATTCTCTGTTGATAATAATTCTTGCGGCTTTTATCGTCCCCTTCATCACAAGCCATATCAGGGTAATAAGATTCCCGATAGTTGTCGGGGAAATTATCGCCGGTCTCATCCTCGGGGTGAGCGGTCTCCGGCTGATAGAAGCCGGTCCGTTGCTGGACTTCCTGTCGGCTTTTGGTTTTACATATCTTATGTTTTTATCAGGGCTGGAAATTGACTTTCAGGCCCTTTCCATGGCCATGAAATGCCGGAAGGATAATGAGGCTAACCCCCTTTTCCTTGCCTTTGGCACATTTATTCTGACTGTAGGGCTTTCTTTTGCCATATCCCTCGGGTTTACCTCTCTTGGTATAATAAGGAGTCCCTGGCTGGTTACCCTGGTCCTGTCCACAACTTCCCTGGGTATTGTTGTCCCTGTCCTGAAAGAAAAAGGTATCATCAACAGTCCCTTTGGCCAAAACATACTTCTTTCTGCTTTGATAGCCGACTTCTTTACAATGCTCCTGATTACCGTAGTGGTCCTGCTGCTCACCAAGGGCCGGTTAAACGATATATTCCTTGTCCTGTTCCTCTTCCTGGCATTTTTTGTCTTTTACAAGCTGGGGAACATCCTGAACAGGCTGCCGATAATTAAAACCCTGGCCCATGCCACTTCCCAGATCAGGGTAAGGGGGTCATTTGCCCTTATCCTCATTTTTGTTGCATTATCGGAATACCTGGGCTCTGAGGCTATCCTGGGGGCTTTCCTGGCCGGGGCAATCGTTTCCCTGATTTCAGAAAAAAGAGACGAGTCATTTATCCTCAAACTTGAAGGTATAGGATATGGGTTCTTTATTCCTATCTTCTTTATCATGGTCGGGGCAACATTTAACCTTACGGATGCAGCCAAAAGCGGTAATTTCCTTCTCCTGCTGCCCCTTCTGGTTGTATCCCTTTACCTGGTGAAACTGGTCCCGGCAATGCTTTTCAGGCTGTCCTTTTCATGGAAAAAGGCCCTGAGTGCAGGGTTCCTGCTCTCCTCCAGGCTCAGCCTGATTATTGCTGCCTCAGCCATTGGTCTTAAGATAGGCGAGATTTCGGAAAACACCAATGGGGCCATAATCATATCAGCAGTGATAACCTGCCTGGTATCACCCATCCTGTTCGAAAAATTTGCTCCACCCCAGGAGGAGCAGGAGCAGGGTGTGGTTATCATCGGTGCCACAAATACCGCTATCCTGCTCGGAGAAAGACTGGCCCAGGCCGGTGAATCCGTTACCATTGTCGACCTGGAAGCCAAACAGAGGGCTAAAGCAAAGGTGGCGGGGCTGAAGGTTATTTCAGCCGACGCCACCACCGTCGGGGGTTTTAAAACAGCAAATATCACCCCGGAGAAAAGAGTGGTGGTAACCACCGATTCTGATGAGGTCAACCTGAAGATATGCCGGATAGCTGCAGAGACGTTCGGGTTAAAGAATATAATTTCCCTTGTTAATAATACCACCGACATGAACAGGTTCAAGGAACTTGGAGTCAGTGTCATCAGCCCGGCTTTTTCGACCCTTATGGTCCTGGAAAACATGGTCACTCACCCGGCAGCATTCTCCCTGCTAACTGACAGTGATGATAACCTGCTGGTCGAAGAGGCAGTCCTGACCAACGGCCGGTTTGTCAGAAAACGCTTAAGAGATATTCGCCTGCCTGGGGATACCCTTATCATGTCGATTTCCAGGAACGGTGAAAAGATAATCCCTCACGGTAATACGGTTCTCGAATACGGTGACCTGGTAATGCTGGTAGGCAGCCGGGAACCGGTACTTAAAACTATCCGCCTGATAGGTATTATCTAGCCTTATTGGTATTCTCTGACCTTAAATTCTCCGGCCAGCTCAGCGCCCAGTTCCAGGGCCTGCCTGTTCAGGGGAATCAGGTTGTGCCTCCTCTCAGGCAGCACTTTTTTCAGGGATTCTAATATGGATTCCAGTGACACCACTTTGGTCATTTCTATATATGCCCCCAGGATGACTATATTTGCCACCTTGGTGTTCCCAAACTTTTCATTGGCCAGCTCATTACACGATATTTCTATCACTCTCAGGTCATTTCTGTTTGGTTTTGCGGCAACGAGAGAGCTGTTTATGATGAGCAGTCCGCCTGGTTTCAGGGTCTTTTCGAATTTCTCCAGGGACGGCTGGTTCATAATTATTACGGATGAGGGTTCTGTCACCACAGGTGAACTTATTTCCCTGTCAGACACGGTGACAGCACAGTTAGCAGTTCCGCCCCTCATCTCCGGGCCATAGGAAGGTATCCAGGCAACATGTTTGTTTTCCAGCATTCCCGCATAGGTCAGGAGTTGGCCCATGGACATAACACCCTGGCCGCCAAAGCCGGCAATAATCAGTTCTTCCAGCATTATCCGGCCACCTCCGCCACCGCTATCTCTTCATGCTTTTTCTCCTCAGGCACCTTGTATTCTCCCAGTTTAAAATATGGTACCATGTTTTTTTCCAGCCACCTGACAGCATCCAGCGGAGACAAACCCCAGTTGGTCGGGCAGGTTGAAAGGATTTCTACCAGAGAGAATCCCTCACCCCTTAACTGGACCTCAAAAGCCTTTTTAATGGCTTTTTTCGCTTTCAGGACATTTGCCGGGTTATGGACTGAAACCCTGGCTGCATAGACCACACCATCCAGGACTGACAGCATTTCTGTCATTTTAACCGGGTAACCGGCCAGGTCCCTGTCCCTACCCCTGGGTGTGGTTGTTGATTTCTGGCCGACCACGGTGGTAGGGGCCATTTGCCCGCCGGTCATACCGTAAATACTGTTGTTAACAAAAAGGCAGGTAATCTTCTCTCCCCTGGCAGCGGCATGGATTATTTCCGTGGTGCCAATTGCCGCAATATCACCGTCTCCCTGCAGGGAAAAGACCACCTTATCAGGATGGACCCTTTTAACTCCCGTAGCCACCGCGGGAGCCCGGCCGTGGGAAGCCTGCTGGAAGTCCACGTCCCAGTAATCATAACAGAAGACAGCACACCCCACAGGCCCTATAGCAATGGTATCTTCCTGAATGCCCAGGTCATCAATGACTTCCGCAATCAGCCGCTGAATAACTCCATGGGTGCAGCCCGGACAAAAATGCATAGGTTTATCGGTCATTGACCGGGGTCTGGAAAATATTTTTTTCATTGCCTGCCACCTCCCAGAATCTTTTTAACTTCAGCGATTATTTCAGCTTTGGCCGGGACTATACCCCCCGTGCGGCCAAAGAAATGTACAGGTTTTTTCCCATTGACTGCCAGGCGGACATCCTCTACCATCTGCCCGTTGCTCATTTCCACAGCGAGAAAAGCCGCGGCATGGTCAGCCGCAGTGTTATAAGGCGCGTCCGGGAACGGCCACAGGGATACAGGCCTGATAAGTCCGGCCCTTATACCCTCTTCCCTCGCCTGGTCCACAACCGCTTTGCATATCCTGGCAGTAGTCCCGTATGCGGCCAGGATTATATCCGCATCATCGGCAAAATATGATTCATGTTTCTTTTCCCTGGCTGCCACGTCATCATACTTGGCCTTGAGTTTTAAACAGTGTTTTTCCAGTTCCTCAGGCACAATATAAAGAGATGTCACAAGATTTCTTTTCCTTCCCCTCGCTCCCGAAGTACTCCACGGTTTTGGAGCAGGACTGCTATTCTCCGGAAAACTGAATTCTACCGGTTCCATCATCTGCCCCAGAATGCCATCACCGAGAATCATGACCGGGTTGCGATACGTGTCTGCCAATTCAAAGGCATCCATGGTCAGGTCAACAAGTTCCTGGACCGAAGCCGGCCCATATACTATCACCCTGTAATCACCGTGGCCTCCTCCCTTTGTGGCCTGGAAATAATCGGACTGGGCAGGACCGATATTCCCCAGACCGGGGCCGCCCCTGACCATATTTACGATAACACATGGAAGTTCCGCCCCTGCCAGGTAAGAAATGCCTTCCTGTTTAAGGCTTATTCCCGGTCCGGAAGATGAGGTCATCACCCGGGCCCCCGAACCTGCGGCGCCGAACACCATGTTTATGGCCGATATTTCGCTTTCCGCCTGAAGAAAGGTCCCGCCAACCTCAGGCAATCGTTTTGACATGTATTCAGGGATTTCATTTTGAGGTGTAATAGGATACCCGAAAAAGTATTTACATCCACTAAGGACAGCGGCTTCAGCTACTGCTTCGTTCCCTTTCATCAGAACCTTTCCCAAGTCAGCTCGCCTCCTTTTCCACTTCTATTGCCACATCAGGACACATCACAGCACACAGGGCACAGCCCCGGCACTTTTCCCCGTCAACAATCTCTGCCGGGTGGTAACCCGAACCGTTCAGCCTGCCGGATATCCTTATCAGGCCTTTCGGGCAGGCGGCGGTACACAGCGCACAACCCTTGCAGCGTTCTTCGTCAATTACGATCCGTCCTATTGCCATTTATACTCCTCCTTGGCTGTTTATCTACTACAAATATAGTTTTTCCCCTCCACCTAGTCATACCCCCTTCAAAGTGTTGAGGGGGGTATCAATAGAAACTCTATTTTTAGTTATTACTTAAATCATATTTGATCTTACTTTTTTATTTATTGATCTCACTTTCTTATTTTTTTTGACCCACTTTCTTATTATATTGCATAAACGCTCTTTTGTTAATATGTTTTTGCCTCTTCTGTTCCTGACAGGACTCTCAGTCCCCCTGCTGCGAGGGCCTCCATTTCATCTTCCCCGGGATAGACCCTGACAGGGGCTATGAAACCTACTCTTTCTTCAATCCACTCCACCAGCATCTTGCTGTGAGCGATCCCCCCGGTTATAATTATGGCATCCACCGTCCCGTTAAGGACCGTGCTGCAGGCCCCTATCTCGCGGGCTACCTGGTATGCCATAGCTTCATAGATAAGCCTGGCCCGGTCGTCCCCGTCCCTGATCCGGCGTTCCACTTCCACTGCGTCCTTGGTTCCCAGGTATGCCACCAGCCCTCCGCTGCCAACCAGCTTTTTCATTACATCTTCCCTTGAATAACTGCCGCTGAAACACATTTCCACCAGCTTCCCCACCGGCACGCCCCCGCTCCGTTCCGGAGAAAAAGGGCCCTCACCCGGTATGGCGTTATTTACATCTATAACCCTGCCCAGCCTGTGGACCCCCACGGAAATACCCCCGCCCAGGTGGACTACGATTAAACTCATATCTGTATACTCTCGCCCTGCATCTTCAGCCACCCTCCTGGCCACCGCCTTCTGGTTAAGGGCATGAAACAGGCTCTCCCTTGGGTTTTCCGGCATTCCGGAGATACGTGCTATAGGTTCCAGCTCATCTACACATACCGGATCAGCTATATAGGCCGGAATACCCAGCTCATCGGCAATTGAACGGGCTAGCAGGCCTCCCAGGTTTGAAGCATGAGAACCCCGTTTCTCTTCCCTGAGTTCTTCAACCATCTTGTCATTGATCAGGTAAGTGCCTCCGGGTACAGGCCGCAAAAGCCCTCCCCGGCCCACCACGGCATCCAGCTCTGCCGGATTCACACCTGACCTCTCAAGGGCTTCAAGAACCACCCTGCGCCGGTACCCAAACTGGTCAATAATCCTGTTGAACCGGGCCAACTCTGAGTCCCCGTGCCTCAGGGTTTCGGTATAAACGGGATTTTCATTTACGAAGACCGCTATCTTGGATGATGTAGACCCCGGGTTAATGATCAGCTGCCTGTAATCCTTCATATTCTCATTACCATCCTTTATCGGTTCAGCCGGATAATCCTTTTACCGGACTGTTCGAGTCTTATTTTTTCCACCATCCCGGTGAAGTATCAGGGCAAAAAACAAGGTTGTGTCTGGCACACAACCTGAGTTCTACAAAAAGGAGTTTATTTCCTTTATAGCGCCTGCATTTATTAATAATCAGCCCTTGGGAACCGCTCATCAATTTCTGTGCCGGCCCTGCCGGCCCCGGTTCTTTGATTGGTTATTGGAATTGAATCCTATCTGCCGACCACCTTAAGGCTTTCAGCAGCCTTCCTGGTTTCCGGCGGATTATTTTCATTCCTCATCTGTTCTTTGCTGGTCATGAGAACTCCGACAGCCACGGAGACCAGTTTGGCCTCGTGGGAGTCAGCCCGCGATGTCAGTATTACCGGGGCTTTGGCTCCCACAACCAGACCGGTTATCTTGGCTCCCCCCAGGAAAACGAGAGCCTTATAGAGAACATTGGCCGCATCGATATTGGCCAAAACGAGGATGTCGGCCTGGCCAGCTACCGGGCTGGCCACACCTTTTGCGCGAGCAGATTCCTTGGATAGGGCTAAATCCAAGGCTAATGGTCCATCAATAATACAGTTCTTTATCTGTCCTCTCTCTGCCATTTTTGAAAGCATAGCCGCATCAACAGTACTGGGCATATCCGGGTTGACAAGTTCCACCCCGGCGATAACCGCAACCTTTGGGGTTTCGATTCTGAGGGACCGGGCCACACATACCGCGTTTTTAATCATATCGACCTTCTGGTCAAAGGCAGGTGTGATGTTCATACCGGCATCTGTCATCAGCATAAGCCTGTCATAACCGGGGGACTCGAATACAGCCACATGGCTCAGTACCCTTCCGGTACGGAGCCCGATGTTCTTATCCAGGACCTGTTTCAAAACCACCGGTGAATGGACAGCACCCTTCATCAGCATATCTGCCTTACCGTTGTGTACCATCAACACGGCCTTTCTGACCGCGGATTCCGGGTCAGTGTCATTTATGACTTCAAAATTATTTATTTCTATCCTGTGCTCCCGGGCGATTCTTGCCATTTCCGCTGCATCACCGACCAGTACCGGCTCAGCAATACCGCTTTCCTGGCATGCTTTGGCTGCTTCAAGCACTTCTCCGTCCTGGGCCACAGCTATTGCCACCCTCTTGGGAGGGCATTTTTTTGCTTCTGCCAAAAGTTCTGCGAAACTCCTCATCATCAAATCACCCCTTATTTGAAAATTCTACAAGAACCACTATAATATTCTAATATGCAAAATATGTGCCAACTTTTTTGCCGGGTAAACAGGTACCTCCAGGCCCTTATCGTGCATGTTTTTGCATTGTACTGCAAATTTTTGCACGCATTTTCTTTCAATTATATCTAATGCAGGTTCTTTCCGCTCATTTCCCTCAGGATGTTTTTCATCGTGCTTAGGGTATATTGCTGGTCTAACATATACGGGTGATAAAGTAATTGAATTCCTGCATCCGCAATAAAATGGTCTGATATGAAAAAACTGAGATCGATAGGAATACAGCCCTGCCTAAGAAAAAAAGCCTTTCTCTTCAGGTAATTATCCCGGTCCTGGCACATCTCAAGGATATGTCCCGTGCATTGGGGATAATGTTCTTTCAGGAATTCAACCATTCTATAATACAGCTGGGAACCGATACCCTGATTTCTAAAGTCATCAATGACAACCATTGCATCTACAAATCCAACCTTTGTCATTGGGTAGTAATAAAATATGACGAATCCGGCCAGTTCTCCAAGACATTCGGCATAAATAATATGTGCTCTTACTCTGTCGCTCCCTTCAGCTAATAATTTGCCCACCAGTGAATCAATATCCCTGCCTGAACAATGAAATATTTCCCGGCAGTACCTGACCACCCTTTGGAAATAGGCTGATTCCCTGTTCCTTAGTTCATGAAATTTATAAATGATCATCCTTTACCCCCCTATTAGGTGCAGACCATTTCTTACCTCATTAAAACATGCAAATTACATGCCAAAAAGGCCTGCAAAAATTACAGGCTTTACATAAGTATCATTAATAAATGGAAGATTATATTTATGTAAAATGGAATCTCACCTAAAACAGAGAATGGAGAGAATATATACTATGATCAAAGACAGACTGATTAACGGTGCCATTGCAGGCGCAGCCGGTGCCCTGGTTCAAAACACATATGCCCTGATTTTAGCTATCGGTGGTTACGGCGGTCCCAATTATGTAACTTACGGCAAATTACTCCTGGGTCTGAATAATTATAACGGCCTTTCTTCCGACATCCTCGGTTTAATAGGTCACTTTGTCTGGGATATGCTGCTTGGGGTCTTCTTTGCATATATTATCAGCCGTACATCAAGCCGTTATTATTTGGTTAAAGGTACGTTATATGGAGCTGTAATCTGGTACTTGATAAAAGCAGGGTCTTTCCTGTTTAGAGCGCCTTTAGTCACAAAATTTTCTCCGGAATCCATAGCTTTCTATTTTGCGGGGTCACTGCTTTTTGGCCTTTCCACTGCATTCACAATGAAATTATTAGACCGGAGCAGAATAAAAATATAACGTTTTTTGGGTTATTCTGCTACCCAACATTTTCAATCAGTTCGCGTCGTTCTTTCTCCACTTTTTCCAGTTCCAACTGCTTCATATCAATTGCCTGTTGCAAAGACTTGAGGGTATCTGAAACATTGTCCCTGACCCTGGCAGCATTAACCAGGGAGACATTAATCCTGGACTGGACAATCCAGTCAGTGATGAGCCCGTCAAAAATATAGTCGGCAAAAGTGGCAAATGACCCGATATCAATCATTATATCAGAGTTTAAATACGGGTCCACATCCTTCAGTTCATTCTGAAAAAGCCTCAACTGATGCTGGACCCGGTGAACCGCACGTTTGGCGTCATCAATCCGGGAATGCTTGACAGCGGTGGATATCAAACCCCCGCCCAACATGTCCCAGGTCCCCCAGCCTCTTGCACTCTTCAGGGAATCTACTACACTGTTAATCCCAGTCAAGGCTTCCTGCCCGGTGTTAAGAGCTTCCCACAATTCTTTGACATCAGACCTGATATCAGCTGCCTTCTCGGATAACAGGATTAGCTTTTCCGCATTGACATCACTGCCGGACATAATTACTTTTTCTTTTTGTTCAAATATCGCCTCATATTGACGGTCTATATCCCCCAGCTTTACTATCTCCCTGTTAATCTCTTCCAGGCGGCTTTGCAGCATATCAACAGAATTTTGACATTCATCATGTTTTAGCTTAAAAGAGAGGTATTCCTGGCGTTCTTTATCAAGTTGGTCTTCCTTGCTTCCCAGAATGGAATAAAACAACCCCTTCAGGGAAAGACCTTCTAAGTCCTGAACATCTTTACCCTCTTTACTTAACCTGGCATTCAGCTCTGCCAGCCTTGCTTTTTCTTGGGAAAGCTCTGTTTCGGTATGTTTGGCACTTTGCATAAGTCTTCTCTTGATTCTCAATTTCTCTTTTACTTCCATAAGCCGGTCATTTAGTTCTTTTAACATAAAATCTCCTCCCCCTAATGCAAAATCATTTCACCCATCATCGGGTTTGTGTGTCAATATTGTTTGTCAATAAGGCGAAAGCCTGCAAAATTGCAGGCTGTTAACTCAAACCGTGTTTTTCCAGTTTATAATACAGGCTTCTGGTCGCTATCCCCAGGATTCTGGCGGCCGCTGTTTTATTATTACTGGCTTTTTCCAGGGCCTTCTGCAGGACCTTCTTTTCAACAGCATTTATTATCTCTTCCAGGGACCCTTCCAGTCCCTCCCGCTGGGAAAAGTCCGGTCCAGCCGTCCCCTCCGGCCAGACTGCCTTGTGAAGCGGTCTCAGGGGGGGTACATGCCGGGGCATTATTACCTCTTCGTTATAGTTCATATTGATAATGGTCCGGCCCACAACATTTTCCAGTTCCCTTACATTTCCCGGCCACTCATAATCCATGAATATCTCAATTACCCTGGGGTCTATTTTGGCCACCCTGCGTCCGAATTCCTGGCCCAGTTTGCGGCGGAAATGGGCCATCAGCAGAGGTATATCCTCCCTGCGCCCCCTGAGAGGAGGGATGAATACAGGAATCACATTCACCCTGTAATACAGGTCTTCCCTGAAGGAACCCTCTTTAATCCTCTGCTCCAGGTTAGCATTGGTGGCAGTGATTACCCTGACATCTACCGGGACAGGTTTGGTGCCTCCCACCCGGACTATTTCCTTCTCCTGCAGTACCCGCAGCATCTTGGCCTGGACCGCCGGGTTGATATCACCAATTTCATCAAGGAATATAGTGCCTCCGTTAGCTTCTTCGAAGTATCCTTTTTTCCCTCCCCTGGCTGCACCGGTGAAAGCGCCCTCTTCGTAACCGAACAGTTCGCTCTCCAGCAGTGATTCGGCTATCGCCGCACAATTGACCCTGACGAAGGGACCTTCCCGCCGGCTGCTGGCATTGTGCATGGCATGGGCAAACAGCTCCTTTCCGGTGCCGCTCTCCCCGCGCAGGAGGACAGTGGCCGGGGTATCGGCCGCGTGCTCAGCCTGGGAAATGGCCGATTTAACCAGTTCACTTTCGCCAATGATATCTTCAAAAGTATATTTGGCAGTCATACGCCGGATAAGGCTTTTGGCATGTTCCAGTTCTTCTGTCAGCTTCCTGATTTCCGATATATCATGGATAATACCCACACTGCCTTTGAGCCGGCCCTCGAGAATGATTGGGGCTACATTTACAACCACCGGTCTTCTGCCGGGGCCGACCTTCATGGGAACACCCCGGATAGGTTTCTTGCTCTTGAGCACTCTCAGGTGGACACTCTCCCCTTCGGCGATATCAACCGTACATGGTTTATTCAGCACATCTTCCTCTGTAAGGCCGGTTATCCTGGTATATGCCGGGTTAATAAGTATCTGGATGCCGTTCTCATCCACCACCGATATTGCGTCATTTGTCGAATACAGGATTGCCTTGAGAAGGCTTCTGGCCTTTTCCAGGTCGGTAACCTGTTGTGACAGTTCTTTCATTTCAGCCTCAAATTCGCTTTTGTTGAACTTCTCTCGCAAAACCATCACCTCACCGGCAGGAAAACCGTCAGGAACCCGGCCCTACTTTCTTCCTATCATATCGATATATGTCAATACCCTGTTTTTTTCAATTATTCCTGTCAGGGAATACTTTTCAGTAAGCAGGTGGAACAGGATCAGGAAAATGAAATACCCCGTTTTGAGGGGTGCCGGCAGGACAAAGGCTGCCGTAAACCCCACGGTCATTCCCAGCATATTTGAACCGGTATCCCCCATCATGGCCGTTGCCTTTAAATCAAGGGGCAAATAGGCCAGAAGGCTTCCGGCGACCACCGCCAGGTACAGGAGTTCAGGCGTTCCCGCACCGGCTGCAATTATGAAAGCCGCCGCTAGCAGGAACCCTTTTGCCGCCCGGCCCGGACGCAGGTCCAGGAGGTTTATGGCATTGGTTGAAAATGCCATAATGAGGGCATTAAGCAGGATTGAGGCCCACTTTGATACACCCGTGCCTTCAGCCATGCCAACACTCAGCGCCAGGGCTATAATGCCCCCGGCAAGGGCTTTCAGGGCGCCTGTGGTCAGCTCCCGTTCAAATATCAGTTTTTTGAAATGCCCCTTCAGCCCCGAGGCGTGCCTGGTCCCAAAGACATCGTCGATAAGCCCCAGAAACCCCATCGCCCCTACTGCAAAAAGAAATGCATAAGCCCTTTCATCCATAAAACCCAAACCCCTGCCGGCCGCCGTTACGACCAGGACAGAAAGAAAAAACACGAGGCCCACTCCCATCGGAATCTCTTCCCGGCGAAAATTCGGCCTGACAAACCCTGCTTCAATCAGCATGTTTTTTATTTTCGGCAGTATAAACAGGGTCACAATAAAGGAACTTAATGCAAACCCTGCAAGCTTAATCCCAAACATATACCAGCCTCACCTCATTACCAGGCGCCGCGCCAATACCCTCGCGACATGCAGGAACTGCTTACCCCTGTGCAGGAATCCCGGCAGGTCCCTGCCGGTCTCCGCATGGGTCATGTTAACCTCCACTTCCATGATGCGGAAGCCTTTTCGGAGAACATCTATGGTCATCCCGACTTCCACCCCGAATCCTGAGTCAAACCCGCCAAGGGCATCAATGACTTCCCTCTTCATGACCCTCTGACCGGACAGGGGGGCGAGAACTTCCATACCTGTAAAATACTTTATTCCTTTCCTGGCCAGGCCTTTTACCAAACCAAATCCGCCTTTTTTTCTGGCCCTGGGGAACCGGGCAATGGTCATATCTGCCTGCCCTTCCACCACAGGAATTATCAGCTTCCTTACCTCTGCTGCCGAAACTCCGATGTCACCATCTACCAGGGCAATTATTCCTGATTTAATCTGGCTGAGCCCTTTGTTCAGGGCCCCTCCCTTGCCCAGGTTGGCGGGCAGGGAAATAACCACCGCCCCCGCTTCAGCCGCAAGGTTTGCGGTATTGTCAGCGGAGGCGTCGTCAATGACCACTATTTCACTGATTTCAGGGATTGTGCTAATGGCTGTAACTGTCTCAAAAATATATTGTTCCTCATTATGGGCGGGAATCAGTACCGAAACTTTGTCCGGCGCCGGTTCCTTTGCCTTCCGGGAAACCAATCTCTTCACCTCTATTGAAGGGCCGGCAGTAACTGCCTGGCTGTAGGTTTAATACCATAGTTACCGGGTTTTCCATAGACCGCCATAACCAGGGAAATCTGTCCTGGAATCATATCCACATTGTCC
Source organism: Firmicutes bacterium HGW-Firmicutes-14 (assembly GCA_002840275.1). Taxonomy (GTDB): domain Bacteria; phylum Bacillota; class Thermincolia; order Thermincolales; family UBA2595; genus W-Firmicutes-14. The sequence goes on along the minus strand of PHAB01000024.1, from coordinate 19,401 downwards.
ACGGTACTTACCTTGAGCTTCTGGTAATTTTTCATATATGAATAATCAACATCACTGGTTTCGACACCGTAAACAGGAATATTCTGAGACAGGAAATAGTTCATCATGGGCAGGTCAAAATTGTCGCACCTCTGGCCCAGGTCTTCCCTGCTGCCGCCCACAACAACCACCGCATTAACAGGGACACCATAGTCCCCAGCCATCTTGATAAAACCCATCTGTTCAAAAAACTGCAGGTTTTCCATATTCTGGGCGCTTATTACGGCTTCCGCCATTTCCCTGGCTATTTCCCTGGAAACGGATTCTTCCGATTTGTCATCCAGCATAAGCTTTGTTGCTATATCCTTCCTGGCATCTTCGTCTTTCAGGTTAAAGCCCTCAAGCACCGAAGTGATGGAGGTTATCTCTGCCCCTGCATCCTTCAGGGTATCAATCCAGTCTTCGTGAAACCCGTAATTACTTGTTTCTATAATTGCAATCTGCTTCCCGGCCAGTTTGCCGTCAGTCACCAGGGGAAGAAGCTGTTCATCCAGTTGTTTGCCCACATTAAGGGCAGCCTTATAAGTCGTTATTTCTTCCTGGGCAACCTTGTTTTCCTGTCTGATCAGGTCAAAATCCTTTTTGAGATTGTCAACCATCTGTTTCTGTTGTTGTACTATAGCATCATTAACATCATTTCCCAAAACGGCTGAACCTATGAGGATTCCTATGCCCAAAGCCAGAAAAACTGCAATCAGTGAAGCAATATGGTATTTAAAATCTATTATCATCTTCCGGCCTCCTAAATTCCCATTGCCACTTTAAGCTTAAGCCACACAATCCGCAGCAGCTGCCGGGTAACCGGAAACTGGTAAGCTACTATGGCAAAAGTTATTGACGCAGCAGCTACAAGTTCCGCCAGGTACCTGAATTTGACCTTGCTCCTATATAGTTTATTTACCCCCTTGGCATCCACAAGGATTGACCCAACCTTGAGGCGGACAAGGAATGTGCTGGACATGCCCTTCCTTCCCTTTTCAAGAAAATCAATCATATTTGAATGGGTACCCAAGGCAACGATAATTTCAGTGCCTTTGTGGTAGGCCAGGAGCATCGCGATATCCTCACTGGTGCCGGGTGCAGGAAAAGTCACCGCTTGCAGGCCCAGTTCCAATATCCTTTTTAGCCCCGGAGCCCTCCCGTCAGGGTATGCATGTACAATAATTTCAGCGCCGCAATTCAGGGTTTCATCACTGATACTGTCCATATCACCAATAATTATATCAGGCCTGTAACCAAATTCGCGCAGGGCGTCCGCACCCCCGTCAACCCCCACAAGGACAGGTTTCATTTCCTGGATGTACATCCTGAGGGCAGCCAGGTCATCCTTGTAATCCTGGCCTCTAACCACAATCAGGGTGTGGCGGCCTTCAAAAACCGTCTTTGTATCAGGGACTGCTATATCCCCAAGGAGCAATCCCTGCTCCTGCTGGGCATACTCAATAGTATTTTGGACAAATTTTTCCAAGACTATGCCCATATTTTTCTTTGTGTCTTCCATTCTCTGCTCGACTTTTTCAGCGTTAAGCACTTCTCCGCAACCGGTCCAGGAACCGGGAACAAATATACAGTCACCGTTTATTTCGACCGTTTCTTCTTCCCTGACCTTTTCCATGACTTCCATCCCGACATTGTCCAGGAGGTAAACTCCGGCTTTTACCAGGGTCATGGGACCCAGATTGGGGTAATTATCACTCAGTGAGCAATCAGCATTAACGACGGCTTTCACCTTGGCATCCACCAGGGCCTGGGCACAAACTTCATCAAGGTCTTTGTGGTTTATAATAGCTATATCGCCGGGCTGTAATCTCTTCACCAGGTGCTTGGTTTTCCTGTCCAACCGCGCTGTCCCGCGTATAGATGCAGCCATTTAATTTTCACCTGCTTTTTTTAAATGAGGAATTTAGTCTTGTACACATTACCTCTAATTTACAATTGTACACCATTTAGTTTGCATAAGCAAGTAATATGGGAACTTCAAAATCCGATCCCAAACACCGTCTTCCGTATTATATGTCAATCAGAATTTTATGCAGACAAAAAGGGCGCTGATACCCTGCCGGGGTTAATCAACGCCCTGAAATCCTATTGCCCGCTGTTTACAACCGATAGCGGCTTGCCTTTTTTCATCCTTTCAGGAACCACATCGTTCCTGACCAGGTCTTCATAGGTTTCCCTTCTGACCACCAGGTCTGCCCGGCCGTCCCTGACAAAGACAACTGCAGGTCTGGCGAGCATGTTATAATTATTGGACATGGAATAGTTGTAGGCTCCTGTACAGAACACTGCCAGGATATCTCCCGGTTGGACCTCCGGAATATGGAGGTCCCATATAAGCATATCACCGGATTCACAGCATTTTCCCGCTATGGAGACTTCGTCGGTCCTTGGCCGGTCAGCCTTGTTGGCCACCAAGCCTTCGTATCTGGCCTGGTAAAGAGCCGGGCGCGGGTTATCCGTCATCCCGCCGTCAACGGCAACATATTTTCTCACACCGGGAATATCTTTCACAGAGCCTATCGTATATAAGGTAGTGCCTGCGGTACCGACAATTGAGCGGCCCGGTTCCACAATCACTTTGGGCGTGGGGTAATCCATCTCCTCACACATCCGGTTTATTGTCTCCATGACCATAGTGGCATAAGCCTTGATATTAGCCGGCTTATCCCCGGATACATAGTAAATGCCAAACCCTCCTCCCAGGTTGAGGTCTTCTATCCTGTGACCGGTTTCGAGATAGACCTTGTGAAGAAAATCCATCATTATTTCAGCCGCATGCTGGTAAGATTCAAGCTCAAATATCTGTGACCCAATGTGGCAATGCAGGCCTTTAAGATTGATATTTTCTTTTTCCAGGGCTATTTTAATACCTTCAAGGGCCTGGCCATTGCTCAGCACAAGTCCGAACTTGGAATCTATCTGGCCTGTTTGGATATATTCGTGGGTATGGGCCTCAATCCCCGGGGTTATCCTGATCATAATATCTGCCTTGGTGTGCAATTCCCCACAAATCCTGTCCAGGGTTTCCAGTTCGGTTAGGTTATCGACAATAATCCGCCCAATCTTGGATTCAAGGGCATATTTAATTTCATCGGGGGTCTTGTTGTTACCGTGGAAATATACCTTGTCAGCCGGAAAGCCTGCCTTCATGGCGGTATACAATTCACCGCCCGAGACAACATCCAGCCCCAGGCCCTCTGATTCAACAATATGGCACATGGCCAGTGTAAGAAAGGCCTTGCTGGCATAAATTACCTCAGAATTGGGATATGTGCCGGTAAAGCCTTCGTAATACTGCCTGCAGCGCTCCCTAACCAGTTCCTCATCCATAATATAAAGGGGTGTGCCGAATTCAGCTGCCAGGTCAACGGTATCACAGCCTCCGATTTCCAGGTGTCCTTTTTCGTTGATTATCATTGTACCATGTAGTTTCACCACTAACTCTTTCCCCTCTCAGATAAGCTCTGTTTATTTCCAAAATACCTACAGGAAATTTTCATTAAATTCTAACACAGATAAGGCATTTAGTCAATTATGGAGATTGGAAAGATGCTGTCAAGATTATTTGGGTAATTTGTCCTTCAAATTTTAACGAATGAAAAAAGACCGGCTCTTAAGTTAGAACCGGCCACACAAAATTAAACACTGGGCTATTTACGGTTTTTTGCCTTTTCCAGGATTACTGCAAAACTTTCAGTTTGGTCCTTGTTTTTTACCTCCGCCTGAACCTTGGGCACAGGCTTTCCGGCTTGATTTTCCAACTTTTTGGATATAGCCAGGGGTTTGAAATTATCTGTGCTGATAAAGGAAGAAATGTGCATAGATGAATCCCTCCCAATTTACTAATCGAGGGATCCACCAAAAAACTTTATAGCAATCCGTATTTTTCTTTTATCCGGAGGGACACTTCGTTCAATACCCTGAAGGCTTTTTCCACTGTTTCATTGCCATCGGTGTTGACCAGACAGCATCTGGCAGGGGCTATCCATGCCTGCCTGAGCAGTTTTTCCCTGGGTATGCCCCGGGAATCAAGATAGTCCCACATCTCTTCCAGTTTCCCGATAACCGAATCAATGGATTCCTGTTCAAACTCTTCCGTCAGGGTTGGGACAATTCCCCATGACAGGATACCGCCGCGGTTGATAAATTCCCTGATCTGGTCGGTATATTTTACGAAAATCGGGCCATTGCTCAGGACATCCACCGATAATATATCGAGGTCCAGTCCCTCCAGCAGAAAGGACCAGTCCGGGTTCCCACAGAGGTGTATTCCCCTGGGGCCTTCAAGAAGCCTCAGGAAATCAATGTAATCCTTTTTAGCCACTTCAGCCGGATAACCAGTGAATGACCCGAAAATAAAGCTCAGACCCGGCTCATCAATCCAGACAAAAGAATTCGGATTGATTTGGGCTATCTCCCGCCTCTGGACATTTATCTTCCGGGCCATGAATTCATACAGGAACCCTTTTACCTCATCATTATAAATTACAGGTTTCTTATTTTCATCAGCTATCTTAAGTCCAAAACTAATCGGGCCAATGGACTGTCCCCTGAGGGACGAGGCCTCCTTTATCCTGGGGTCATCCAGGAACCGGCGGTAAACCGCCGAGTAAAGTCCCTTAATTTTAAAATAATCATCATTGTCGTAGTTTTCCACATAGGATTCCAGTTGTTCATAGAACCTGTCCGTATCAAAAAAGATCTTGTACTCCCTGTTATCAATGGTTATCCCGGGGAAGTTTTCAGTGACCTGTACATACATGTCCTCATAAAAACTACATGCGGCAGCTGCGGCCAAAAAGGAATATCCACACTAAATGCCAGGTCTATAGCTTTTTTTATGTCTGAATGGGGCATTATGCCCATCGCCGTGGTTTGGCAGTTTCCGTTAAGCTTCATATTCCGCCCCCCTTTGCCCGGTATCTTCTTAAATCCTTATTTACGGACATTATATCCTGCAAAGGGTCATGTTTCTGTGATATAAGTCATATTCAGGCTGCTTTTTTGTCACTTTGGCCCTTTCGAATTATTATGGCCTATGGAGGCTGAAATTATGGACATTCCTCTCTCTTTTCCGAGATGTTTCTCGTCTTCAGCAATTCAGTGAAGCTTTCTGCAGAGACCGGTCTGCTGAAGAGATATCCCTGAATCTGGTCACAGTTCTGTTCCTTTAGAAATGCCAGTTGTTCCTCTGTTTCCACTCCCTCGGCAATCACCTTAAGTTTGAGATTCTGGGCCAGGGCGATTATCGCCTTTGTAATTGCCGCATCATCATTGTCGGTCGTGACATCTTTGACGAAGGATCTGTCTATTTTCAGGGTATGGCTGGGGAAGTTTTTCAGATAACTGAATGATGAATATCCTGTGCCAAAGTCATCGATAGCAATCCGGACATTCCGGTTTCTTAAATTATTTAAAACAGACATTGTATAATTGATATCCTGCATCGCTATACTCTCAGTTATTTCCAGCTCCAGCCACTCTGGGTCAAGTCCTGTTTCTTCCAATGTCCCAAGCACTGTTTCAACCAGGTTGCCCTGCTGAAACTGGCGGGCTGAAAGATTAACTGTCACCCTCATGGGGGGATATCCCGCTGCCTGCCACATCTTGTTTTGGGCACAGGCTGTCCTCAGGACCCATTCTCCCAGGGGTATAATCAAGCCGGTCTCTTCTGCCATAGGTATAAATTCGGCGGGCGGGATAATACCTTTTTCGGGATGCTGCCATCTGACCAGGGCTTCAACTCCGATTATTTCACCGGTAACAGTATTTATCTGGGGCTGGTAATGAACCACAAATTCACTGTTTTCAAGGGCTTTACGCAGGGCGCTCTCTGTCGCCAGAAGTTCGAAATCCTCTTCACTCATGGCCGCAGAGTATATCTGGTAATTGTCCCCGTGTTCCTTTGCTTTGTACATGGCAGTGTCGGCATGTTTTAAAAGGGTATCGGCATCATCGCCATGAACCGGGTATACTGCTATGCCGATACTTGCCGTTATGGTAAATTCCCGGCCGGCCACCTGGACGGGTTCCCTCAGTGAATCCGTTATCTTCTGGCCAATACCCGGAATATCTTCTATCCTCATGATACCATTAAGAATTAGTCCGAATTCATCCCCTCCTATCCTGGCAATAAGGTCACTCCTTCGGATGCTCCTGGACAATCTGAAGGCTATGGATTTTAGTATCTGGTCACCCATCATATGTCCAATAATATCATTAACCAGCTTAAAGCGGTCCAGGTCGATAAACAAGAGGGCTGCCATCAACTGTTTCTTTTTTGCCTCCATCAGGGCATAACTCAGGTCTTCATAAAAAACTATGCGGTTGGGCAATCCGGTTAGTTCGTCATGGGTCGATATATGCCGGAGATCTTTCTCCTTTTCTTTTAGTTCGGTCAGCTGCCTGCGCATACTGTTCAATTCATCCATCAGTTGTTCTTTGGTTTTATCCATGTCTTTCATTGAAACCACTCCCCTTTTAATAAAGGAAACTTGGAAGTCTTAATGGCGTTAGCCATTTGGATAATAACCACAATTTCTTATAATCGTCAATAAATACATGCATTGCTATATTTCGACATTTTTCTTTTTTTTCCTTCAATTTTTTTAAATTTGGTATTTTTTGTTTGACCGGAAAAGATATTTACTTCAAAAAATAAAAAAGAGGTCATTTTCGACCTCTCAGGTTTAACCGTTTTTATATTTTTTGCCCCTCCACTACGGCAACCACCCCGCCCGCCAGGTTATGATAACAAGTCCCCGACAGACCGCCCATGGCGAAAATCCGGACCAACTCCTCCTGGGGGGGAAATTCTCTGGCAGAATCGTGCAGGTAGTTATATGCCCCCTTATTCCCTGCCCATACCCTGCCCATGGCCGGAATCACTCTTCTGAAAAACAGCCAGTAAAATTGTTTGAAAACCGGGATGCCGGGTTGCGCCATGTCCAGGGAGACCACCATGCCGCCCGGTTTGACAACCCTGGCCATCTCCCTGACCGCGGTCATAACATCAGGCACATTCCTCAACCCCCATCCCACGGTCACACAATCAAAGGTATTATCGCCAAAGGGAAGAGCCATGGCATTACCCTGGACCAGGCTGATATTGTCCTTTAAATGGAAGTCTTTCAAATTCTCTTTGGCCACAGCCAGCATATTCTCGGAAAAATCCAGTCCCACCACACGGCCCTCAGGGCCTGCAGCCTTCGCCTGTTCCATTGTCAGCATACCGGTACCGCAACAGACATCGAGGCCGTAACCCCCGGGCTTAAGCCCGGACCGGCGGACAGTAAACCGCCGCCATGACCTGTCCATCCCCAGGGTCATCATAGTATTCATGAGGTCATAACGGCCTGCAATGGAATTAAACATATCCCTGACAAAACTCTCTTTATTATCACGGCTCGGAAGACTACCCAAGATTAATTTCCTCCTGACATCATTCATCAACACTAATAGCTGACTCCGGGCACAGCCTGGCACATTCCCCGCACCCGGTACAGAGAGATACAAATGTTGGACTTATTCTCCATCCCACTCCTTCTTTGAAGGGCGGCCCTTCAGGATAAGTGGTCAGGACAGGGCATATACCCAGGCATTTTCCACACTCCCGGGAATCAACACACCTGGAGTGATCAATTTTGACAACCGGCATTCTCACCAGACTCCCTCCAAACCCGGCAGCCCCTGCCTGTCAAGCAGGGTTATGGCTTCCGTACTGCAGGTGTTCCGGCATAGGCCGCAGCCATAACATTTTAACGGGTGGATATAACACTTGTCACCGGCAGATGAATATTCTATGGCCCCGAAATTGCAGAGCTTCCGGCAGCTTTGGCAGCCGGTACATTTTTCCGGGTCTATCCAGGCCACGTATTCGGCCCTGAACATTATCTGCATCAGGTCAGCGGTAACCTGTGCCCTGTAGGCCATGCAATCATGGTCACAATTACAGATACCCCCGATAAAGGGGGTCTTGAAGGTCCAGACAGAATGTACCAATCCCTCTTTATCAAACTGCCCCAGGAGTTCTCCGGCCTGTTCCACAGTAAGGGTCTCCAGGCTGCTTTTCAGCTCGGGGTAATCCCCGAATATCCCGGCCGGGTCAATCCCCAGGGCCAGGCAGTACCGGGCATTCTTCCTGCCCCGTGCAGCCATCCGGCACACACAGGGCAGCCTGGTGATGGAATCAGCCAGTTCAATTATCTTCCGGGCATCCTCCAGGGGCACAACCTGGCCAAAATGGTATCTTTTCATAGTCCGGGTCCCTATCTTACGGACAAACCTGTACGCATAAGGCATTTTCACTTTCAGCCTGTCAAGGGCCCCCAGTTTAAAAGCCACTTCCCGCTGAATGTTTGGGATAAGCTTTTTAATGTAATCTTCCCGGTTATCCCTGGCCAGCAGTTCCCGGGAATAATTGCCCATGACCTCATACCACTTTTTGCCCTCTCCGTGCTTTGTGCAGAATTCACACATCTATATCATCTCTCCCGGTATACTTACCAATCAGGGTATGCGGTTTCCACCACTTCTTCCATCTCATGTTTCTTACCCCGGGTCATCAGACTGGTTACCGCTTCAACGGTGTTCCCGGCTTCATACAAGACCCTGTAAGCCTGTTCGACAATAGGCATGGTAATACCCGTCTTTTGGGCCAGCCTGAATGCGGCGCCGGTGGTCCTGTAGCCCTCGACAACCATCCTGACTTTTTTCAGGGCTTCCTCAACGCTGCTTCCCTTCCCGACCTCGATGCCAAATCTCCTGTTCCGGCTGTGCATACTGGTACATGTGACAATCAGGTCACCCACCCCGGCAAGACCGGCGAAGGTCAGGGGATTAGCCCCCAGGGCTGTCCCCAGCCTGGATATCTCTGCCAGTCCCCTGGTCATCAGGGCAGCTTTGGTGTTATCTCCCAGTCCGAGGCCGTCTGTTACTCCGGTGCATATGGCAATTACGTTTTTCAAAGCACCTGACAGTTCGACTCCCACTATGTCCGGATTGGTGTAAACTCTAAAACTGGGGCACATAAATATATCCTGGAGCCTTTCACATGAAGCCCTTTTGGCCCCTGCCGCTACGACTGCGGTGGGGATTTCCCTGCTTACCTCCTCGGCATGGCTGGGTCCCGATAAGGCCACAAAATTATTATAACGTTCACCACCGGCCTCTTCACTAAAGACCTCTGAAAGGCGTTTCAGTGACGATTCTTCGAGGCCTTTTGCCGCATTAACCACCAGGTGGCTTCTGTTCAGATATGGCAGGGTCTTTTTAAGGACTTCCCGGAAGACATGGGAAGGCACACTCATCACCAGGACAGTCGCATCCCGGAGGGTTTCTTCAATAGATCCGGAAACCGATATATTTTCCGGGACAACTACCCCCGGAAGGTAGGAAGTGTTTGTCTTCTCTTCATTTATCTCCCGGACAACCTCACCTTCGATTGACCACATTCTTACCGGCAGTCCCTTTTTGGCCAGCAGGATGGCCAGAGCAGTGCCCCAGCTTCCGGCGCCAAGGACCGCCGCCCGCTCCCTTTGGCCGGACGAACTCCTGTCTTGCCTGTTAATTACCGGTCCCATTCTCATCCCCCTGTTCTGTCATGTATATTTCTTCTATGTCATGTATTTTTCTTTTATGTCATGTTTATTTATTCCCTATCTTTGGTTCCTTTCCTTTGGCCAGCCTTTCTATATTGCTGCGGTGCCGGTATATGACAAATGCCGCCGCGACAATCCCGAAAACCCTGACAGCCATTGATTCCCGGAAAAAAAACACGGCAGCCGGCACACTTAAGCCAGCTAAAATAGAAGCCAGGGAAACATACCTGGTCAGAGCCACTACCGCCAGCCATACAGCCAGGGCAGTGAGCGCCGTTTCGGTAGCCAGCACCAGCAGGACCCCAAACCCGGCTGCCACCAGTTTTCCGCCTCTAAACCTCAGGAAAATGGAAAAACTATGGCCCATGAGTGCAGCCATCCCGCTCAGGATACCAAAAAATTCTCCACCGGTTTTAAGACCCAGCCAGGCCGCCAGGGCACCTTTCCCCACATCTCCGGCCAGCACCAGGGCGGCAGGCTTCCAGCCCAGGGTCCTCAGGACATTGGTAAACCCTATGTTACCGCTTCCGTGTTCCAGTATGTTTATCCCTTTCATGTACTTGCTTACCAGGAAACCAAAGGGTACCGACCCCAGCAGGTAGCCGGCTGCTATTGCCAGGTATTTCATTACCTCTCCTCCCGCTTGATACTGTTTTCCCCGTTGGTCCGGAGGTTATTCCTAGTCTTCGTTCCGTTTCCTGACGATAATCCTTATCGGGGTGCCCTCAAACCCAAAACTGCTTCTGAGCTGGTTTTCCAGGTATCTCAGGTATGAAAAATGCATCAGCTCAGGGTCATTGACAAATACAATAAAGGTCGGTGGTTTCACCGATGCCTGGGTGCCGTACAGGACCTTCAGCCTCCGCCCCCTGTCAGAGGGAGGGGGATTGAGCATAACCGCCTCCTGGAGCAGTTCATTCAGAGTACTGGTGGAAATCCGCATGGCATGCTGCTCAGCAACAAAATTCACCAGTTCAAGGATCTTTGGGACCCTCTTTTTGGTCAGGGCAGACACATAAACTACCGGTGCATACTGCATGAAACCCATTTCTTCCCTGATATTCTCTGTGAACCTGAGGGAAGTTTTATCATCCTTTTCCACCAGGTCCCATTTATTCACCACGATTAAGATGGCTTTGCCCGCTTCATGGGCATAGCCGGCAATCTTTTTATCCTGCTCTGATACGCCTTCAGAAGCATCTATAACCATCAGGACCACCTCAGACCTGTCGACAGCCCTGAGGGACCTTATAACACTATATCGTTCGGTAGGCTCATGGATCCTCTTCCTTTTTCTCATCCCTGCCGTATCGATGAGAAGGTATTTCCCGGTGCCCTGCTCAAAATATGTATCGATAGCATCCCTGGTCGTACCGGGAATGTCACTGACTATTACCCGTTCAACCCCAAGAATTGCATTTACGATGGACGACTTACCCACATTAGGCCGGCCGATTACGGCTATCCTGATCACATCTTCATCCAAATCCCTGTCGTCCATCATATCAGGAAGCAGTTCTCTAACCCGGTCCAGCAGATCTCCCACATTCATGCCGTGGGCGGCGGATACCATTACCGGCTCACCGAGCCCCAGTCTGTAAAAATCGGATATGTCGGTTCCGGATTTAAAATCTTCGATCTTATTAGCCACAAGGATGACAGGCTTCCTGGTTTTTCTCAGTACCCTGGCCACCTCTTCATCTGCAGGCACCAGCCCTTCCCTGGCATCTACCATGAAAATAATGACATCAGCCTCTTCCATGGCCAAGGTTGCCTGCAGGTGTATCCCCCTGGAAATTGTATCTTTAACACCGGTAAATTCAATTCCTCCGGTATCAACAAGGGTAAACTCCCTGTCCAGCCATTCGGCATCACGGTACAGCCTGTCCCTGGTGACACCCGGCTTGTCCTCGACAATGGCTACCATGCCCTCTCCTGCTATTCTGTTAAATAATGTGGACTTCCCTACATTGGGACGGCCCACCACTGCCACAATTGGTTTCGCCACAGAGTAACCTCCTTATCCGGTGATAGCCCTGATCAGTTCTCCTGCACCTGAATCAACATCTATGACCCTGACAGGAACACCCAGCTCCCTCTCCAGGTCTGCCGGTGTCTTGCCGTCGAGGAACACAGGTTCATCCCTCTTACACATAACTGACGGAAGAAGGATAAGGTCAAAGGGAATCTGTTCCTTCAGGGTTTTCAGTACATCCCGGCCGGTCAGCAGTCCGGCCACGGTAACATGTCCTCCGAAAAACTCATTAAAGACCCCGACAATTTCCACATCCAGGTTGCCGGTCTTGTTCAGGTCTTCGGCAATAGGCTTCAGAACCTTTTCCCCTGAAACACCGGTTACCAGGGCGACTCTTTTCTTGTTTTCCAGTCTGTCCGGAATCCGGGAACGCTCCTCCTCAAAACTGTCATAAAACAGGCGGACAAGCCCCACCCCGTTTTCAGCCTGGGGAAACTCCCCGTAATATTGGGTTTCGGGAAAATCCCTGCCTGCCAGTACGTAGAATTCATCTCCCAGGTAGACCAATGGGGTCCCGTATTTCTCCAGGAACCTTTTCTGGTGCAGGTGAATGGTGTCAATAACAATACCGGCCTCGCGGGTGTTAAATTTCCTCAATGCCTGCATGTTCTCCCGGTACCTGGTAAGGCCGACAGGGACAATGGCTATAGACTGCACCCGGGGATACAGTGCGGTAAGGTCCCTGATGCTTCTCTCCAGTTCTTCCCCGTCGTTGATCCCAGGGCAGAGGACGATCTGGATATGCATCTCTATACCGGCTTCGGCCAGAATCGACAGCTGTTCCATGATCCGGCCCGCCCTTTTGCATCCCAGCATGTGTTCCCTGAGCCTGGGATTAGTGCAGTGGACCGATATGTAAAGCGGGCTTATCCTCATTTTGATAATCCGCTCCATCTCCTGCCTGTTGATATTGGTCAGGGTAATGAAGTTACCGTGCAGGAAGGAAAGGCGGTAGTCATCATCTTTGACATAAAGAGATTCCCTCATATCAGCCGGCATCTGGTCCACAAAACAGAAGATACACTTATTCACACAGCTGTGCATACCGTCAAAGGTATCACCGGCGAACAAAAGCCCCAGGTCCTGGTCATAATCCTTCTGGATATCACAGCTCCATATTTCACCGTTGTTTTTCATTATTTCCAATTCAAGGTCTTCTTCTGCACACATAAACCTGTAATCAATCAGGTCCCTTGGTCTCTGTCCGTTAACGGTCATAAGGGTGTCGCCCTTTTCTATTCCCAGTTCTTCACCAATGCTTCCCTGTTCAATACCTTCAATAATCGGTTTATTGTCTGCCATATCTTTTTCAACCCCATACTGTTTACTCTCCATAATTATCCTTCAACTTCCCCGCTAAGTCAAGAAAACAGTAAGAAAACACTATTAGTGGGACAACAAAAAGCGCTAAGCGCGCTTTTTCCCGGTGACGGTCTTTGTTTTTTCATCCAGCAATTTTCTCAGGCCGGGTATTTCCCTCTTCATCCCCAGGGAGCAAAAGAATTCAGCCGGTCCTTCAAGGCCGATTCTTTTCAGCCTGAATCCAAAGCAGGTCCATTTGCTCATAGCAGGTGTGGTATCGACAATTTGGAAGTCACCGGCCCCTGAGCTTATCAAACCCGCCAGTTCACCGGCCGCCTTGGCCAGCAGGGCGTTCTCCCTGGATACACCGATTGTGTAAACATCAATATGACCTTTACCGGTTCCCACAAAGAACGGTTTGCCTATCTCTTTTCCCGGCAGTCGTCCATATCCCTTTAGCCCTGTGGGATTCCCCCGGCGGCAGGACCCTCCCGACAATGATTCCAGGAACATGGAAGCCGCAACCAGGGAAGTGTGGTAACCTGTCCGGCATAGAAAAAAAATTTTCATCCCCCTGTCTCTGCAGTCCTCCTGTTCTTCCCAGCTGTACACACTTTGACCCGGTTGACCATACTCACTATATACCAGTAAGAATACTTAACACCGGAGATAATTACCGCCCTGCCAACCGGGGTTATCCTCAGCCTCCGGGAAGTAAACCCTCCCAGCACCATCTTCCAGTTGACATATGGCATCACATTGACCAGGTAAATATGGTCCTCCGGCACGCCATATATCTCCATCAGCCCCCTGGTCATGTTTTCAAATTCCCTGAAGGCATTTCTGCGGCCAATACAATATATATCATTCCCAAATTCATCGGTTCCCATAAACCGGATGCGGCCATGGTCTTTCGATACCGGCCGGTCAAAATAAGGTATTTTCTTCAGTTCACCGGTTTCCGGTATCCGGTCTGTGGGCAGCCAGCCCAGGTGGACCGCTGCCGCCGTCACAGAAGAATGTGCCCCTCCATAACAGTGATAAATTATCTTCACAACCCCTGCTCCTAAGTCTGGCTGTTCTAATGTCTGACTATACAATAGACCCCATTTCCCACATCATGGACCATGGACCTCAGGACCTGGGCCAGGGTATTGGCAATCTTCGCCTGTTCTTCCTCAGTTGAGGCAAAAAATATGGGCACATCTCCCCCGACTGCCTCTTTATTTATTGTGACAACAGCCATAAGCTCCGTATTTCCCATATTTTCACTTCCTTATAATACCGCATGCTTTCTTATTGTGCCGCATTCTTCCCTGCCTGCTTCCTTCCGTCAATCAGCAGCTATCTTCCCGGCTTTTGATTTCAGGGGCGCCCTTTTTGCACTTTCCAGGACCGGGGTCCTTTCAACTGCGGCGATAAGGCTCTCGATATCCTTCTCAGCCGGCATACAGTAGAAAGCAATAGCCCCTGTATCAATATCTTTCCGGGTCATGGGAGTGAATTCGGGTGTATCGACGTCTTTTTTGGTCCCCAGGATAGCCACTGCCACGTGGATGATGGCCTGCCTCTGACCCATGTTGTGAAGGGTTGCCCTGGCATTGTCATCCTTTGGATGGATAATAACTCCCAGCCCGTCAGTGGATACCTTTTTCCTCATCCGGGGCAAGCCTATGTTCATTATATCAATATCACCGATTTTCAGGAGGGCTCCCTCAAAGTGCAGTACTGCCGGTTTAACCACGGCAATCTGACCTATTACCCTGCCCTTCATCAGTCGTTTAGAAATTAAAACAAATATCACGCCGACAATTATGGAAAACAGGGGCCAGTGAGTATAAAAATTAGCTGAACTGGTAGCAAGTGCAGTTACGATAGCCAGGTAATTTCTTGCTTCAAATACTTTAGCTATTCCCTCGATGTAATCATGTCCCCGTGGTACAAGTTCTGCTTCTTCCAGTGCTGCCAGGCTCTCCCGTTCCATGTTCCTTACTTCCCGGAACTGCTGGGCGGCGAGGGCCACAAAAGTAACTGCGGCAAATTCTTTTTCTGCAATAGCTGGTAATGCAACTGACCCCAAGGCTGCAGCAATAACTCCAAGAGATATGTGAGTGACATACCCATGGGGGTAACCCGGATACTGGCGGTAATCAGACCTGAGCGTATACACCCTGGCAAGAGTCCCCATAAGCACTCCCAGGCCGATGGTTAACCCGTATTCACTCACCCGGACTACCTCCCCTGTCAGTCATTATGTTTCTTGCGTTTTTCCCCTTTTATTTTCCTTGGTCCGAAAAAACTGGCAAATTCAGTTTTTTTCAGTTCACCGAGCTTGCTCTTCATACCCTGGATACTGCCGGTACTGATAAACAGGAAGGCAGCTCCGGCCACAAGAATGACACCGATTATCCAGCCCAGGGTTGACCAGGAACGCATTCCTTCACCGGGAGTACCACCAGGAAGGTCGATTCCGCCCTGCGGTCCGGCAGGTTTGAGATCCATGAGCCTGGGAAAAACACTGGCAAAAACTGCGGCCCCGTTCTCTGCCCTTGTCCTGTCATTTGTATGGGTGCCAACTTCCAGGAGCAGGGCTCTTGGACCCAAGTCCTGGTTGTAGTTGCCCTTGCCAATAAAAATTCCCTTAATCAATCCCGGTTTATGTTTGTCCATAAATGCCTTAATGTTTTTGGCAAACTCCAGGTTTGTGGACATTTTCGGGTTCTGCCTGCCCACAACCAGCCTTATTTTCGTGATTTCTTCGCCCTGTATTTCCTTATTGTAGAAGTCAGGGTCAGGAATACCGTCCCGGTGAACATCAAACAGTACAGCCGGGTTCTTTTTCAGGAGTTGTACCGCTGTTCGCCTTGACCGGTGGTAAGCATTAGCATCATGGGGTTCATGGGGTGTCTTGTCATCAACCACATTAATTCCCTGTTTCCGGAAGGTATCGGCCAGGGCATCCCCTACTTTGAAAATCCCGCCTTTTGCCGGTATATTTTCTGCCCCGTCAGTCGGTACATAAGATTCACCACTGTGGGTGTGATAAAGGGCTACCTGGGTCTTGCTCATATCAGCCTGGACTTCTTGCGTCCCTGCCCCGGCCGGTATGGTATCCCATTCTTCTCTGTAGACAATCCCCGGGGCCTTGCCGGATTTCCGGGCATATGCCTTGTTGCCCCGAACCCTTGTCACCCTGTACTGGTCATTGGATTCATTAATCAGTTCATCTCCGATATATATTACCCGGGATGTCTGGTCTATTGCGACACCTGTTTTTTCATCCACTATTGTTATATATTCACCGGGTTTCAGTTCCTGCTCAAACCTGCCGGCCATGTTAATCCTGTCAAAGAGCGATCCGGCTGCAGCTGTCTGGACTTTAGGCACCAATCCCACCAGGGGCAGACTTATCAGGACAATCCCAAATACCATCATCACTATCCCGGTTATCAGCTGTATCCTCTTATTCACGGTCTTCACCCGCCTCATCTTTAATGCCAATGGAGTTGGTATATTCTGCATTTTCCAGGTTTTCCAGCAGTTCTTTCGGGCGTCCCCGGGAAGCGGGGCCTCCCTGCAGCCGCTCCCGTGTTTCACCTATGATTTCCGCCAGCAGGACTGCAATGATACCTGCCAGCACTATGGAATCAAAGGCCCCGGCCCCTCCAATCAGGATACGGCCCGGTGTTCCGGTGCTGACAAGGTAAATCCAGTTAATAATGTCCAGCATAAGTACCCCGATGGTGGCGGCAATGAAAGCAGATCTTCTGGACCGGCCCGCTAAATATGCCACCAGGCCGCCGACTACGGGATATGTCCAGACAGGGTCAAGTAAGTCCAGGGGGCCGCCAGGGTTCCCTGACATAACTATCGAACCCAAATAAAATACCACTGCTGCGGTCACTCCCGTGGCAAGCAGTGTCCTTATCCATTCCCTGGAAGTCCCTGCCTTCGTCAGGACATATATGGCCAGGCCTATCGGGATAAGACCACCGCCCACATTTATTGACGCATTTACCCTCCCGAATGCTATCGGGATATCGATAAAACTGCCGATAACCATAGCCGCAAGGATTCCAAGGGCTGTCTTATCCGATATCCTCAGCCTGTCCAGAATCCTGTGAGCCAAACCGAAATAGACTAAAACAGATACTACAATGAGTGCTATAATGCCTAACGGAAACCTGGGCATAGAAAATTCTCCTTTCACCGGTTGATTGTTTTCTTTCCTGCAATCCCTAGGTTTCCCTGGGTGGAAGTTAAATATACTTTTCGGTCCATTGATTAGTCATCATCCCGTCTCTGCCAGCCCCGGCGGGCATATGGGGTTGTGTCTATCCCTCTCTCCCTCAGCCACTCCCGCGTACCGCCTGTAATGACCAGCGGGACATACTTCAGGTGAGACGGCCGTCTCGTTCCGGTCATCAGCAGCACTCTTTTAAGGTCTGATTTCATATTTTCAATCACCTGAATCAAACCCGCGGCGCCCCGCTCAAAGACAACCTTCAGGTAGGGACCGGCTATTCCCGCTGCATCAGCTCCCAAGGCCAGCGCCTTTGCTGCATCCAGGCCGTTTAGGATACCACCGGTGGCAATTACGGTCTCAGCCATACCACTGCTTTTAACCTCCACCAGGCTGGCCGCGGTAGTAATTCCCCAGGTCTCCAGTGAACTCCCTTTTAATTCACTGCGGAGATATTCTATAGCGATAAAATTGGTTCCACCCCGTCCGCCCACATCAAAATTCCTTACCCCGGCTTCATACAGCCGCCGGACCACTTCCCTGCTGAGGCCAAATCCCACCTCCTTGACCACCAGGGGCACCGCAATCTTCGCAGCCATAATTGAGATGTTTTTCAGCCAACCCCTGAAATCCCTGTCACCTTCCCTCATCACGGCCTCCTGGGGAACATTCAGGTGTACCTGCAACGCATCGGCTGAAATCATCTCCACCGCCCGCCTGGCAGCCTCTACCGAAACATGGGCGCCCACATTGGCCATGATCAGTCCGGAAGGGTTTTCCTTCCGGACCACCCGGAAGGATTCCTCGTATTTAGGTTTTTCCACGGCCACCGTCTGGGAACCGACAGCCATGGCCAGTCCCGTTTCCCTGGCAGCAGCAGCAAGGGCCTGATTGATCTCAGCCGGGACCCTGCCCCCGCCCGTAATGGCGTTTATCACGAGAGGGGCGTGGAGAGTTTTCCCGAACAGGATTGTCCTGAGGGATATATCGGAAACAGCTATTTCAGGTAAGGCATTATGGACCAGGGAAATATCAGAAAACCCTGATTCAGGCCTTCGCCCGGCGAGCCGCAAGGAGGAAAATATGTGTTCATCTTTCCGGGTAAGCCGTGACATGGATGCCACTCCTTTTTTTTCCATAGTTTTTACCCCTGGTGCCGTTTTTATCCAATCGGGTAGGAGGCCACTCATTATTTGAGTGGCCGACCTCCCACACCACCGTGCGTACCGTTCGGTACACGGCGGTTCCAAGAGTTTACACTTTTCCTTGCAGATAACATTCCATAAAACTGGGATATCCGGCATGCTTTATCCGGCTTATGGATAGAGCTGCCGCGAGTATTGGGCTATGGGCGGTACGCCAGTAGCCCTTTCTCGTGTTTGCCCACATCCAGGCTTTCTCTTCGTCGAGACCTGCTCGTTTGAGGTTCTCAAAACGTGTCCGGATTCTCTTCCATCGTTTCCAGGTCACCATCCGTATTCGACTTCTCAGCCATTCATCCAATCCTTGCAATAGCTTCTTCGCATCGGCCAGTTTAAAGTAGTTCACCCATCCTCTAATCACTTGATTGAGTCTGGTTTTGCGTTCCTCAATACCCATCCCGTTACTGCGCCCTGTAACCTTCCGGATTTTATCCTTGAGCTTCTGAATGCTTTTCGGGTGGATTCTTAGTCGGCCTTCTCCCCGGTAGATGTAAAAGCTATATCCCAGATATTTAACATAGTTGACGTGCGCCATTTTGGTCTTCTCCCGATTTACCTTGAGGAACAGTTTCCCCTCGATGAATGGCAGAATATTATCCAGCGTTCGCTGCGCTGCCTTTCTGCTTTTGCAGAAAATCAGCAGGTCATCTGCATAGCGTACAAAGCGATGCCCCCGCTTTTCCAGTTCATGGTCGCATTCGTTCAACATAATGTTCCCTAGCAGTGGACTTAGTGGTCCACCCTGTGGTACGCCTTCCGGGCTGTCCTCAAATAATCCGCTAACCATGATTCCTGCTCTCAGGAATTTATGTATCAGCGAAATCACTCGTCCGTCCTTAATCGTTTCCGATAATATCTGGACGAGCTTGCTCTGGTTTACCGTATGGTTGGTAGAAGCCAGCCTCGGGGAGTTTCCCTTGTGCTGACAACCCCAATCAGAACCCGACGTGCAGATTTCCCGCATCGGGCTCCCCAAAAATG
>PHAB01000051.1 GCA_002840275.1 Firmicutes bacterium HGW-Firmicutes-14 | reverse complement strand
TGCGGCTGTAGCAAGAAAATGCTTTACTTTATTAAAGAAAACATTTAATATAAAAGTTGAGATATCCATCAAGAAAAATATTTATCTGAAGAAGCATAGGATCTATCATATCTATGTTATGGACAGTGAAGAGGCACTTACCATTTTGAAAGTGACGAAGTTGCTTGTTAACTGCAAGGTGGATCGACATATTAGCCCCTTGATTGTACAAACGGCATGCTGTAAACGCGCTTACATTAGAGGTGCTTTTTTAGCAAGTGGGTCCATTAGCGATCCGGAAAAAACCTATCACCTAGAGTTTGTCAATCAAGAAGAAAAGCACACGATAGAGCTCATGCGTTTGGTGAACACTTTTGAAATGGATGCAAAGATCGTCTTAAGAAAGAAGTATTATGTGTTATACTTAAAAGAAGGCAATCAGATTGTGGATTTACTGAATATCATGGAAGCCCATGTGGCATTGATGGAGTTAGAAAACCTTAGAATTTTAAAAGAAATGCGCAATAATGTCAACCGCATTGTTAACTGTGAGACGGCAAATATCAATAAGACAGTGTCTGCCGCTGTAAAACAGCTACAGGATATTGGTTATATTGATCAAACAATTGGTCTTGGGGCATTACCAGAGAATCTGGAATCCATTGCAAGGCTTAGGATTGAGAATTCAGATGCCAGTCTTACGGAACTAGGTCAATTATTAGATCCGGTAGTAGGCAAATCAGGTGTGAATCACCGATTAAGAAAAATAAGTCAAATTGCTGAAAAGCTAAAGAGCACAAGGGAGGAATTTCATGATTGAGAAAAAAGTAATGGTTAAAATAGCATCAGGGCTTGAGGCAAGACCAGTTGCTTTGTTTGTACAAGTGGCTAGCCAATTTCAAAGCAGCATTTACGTATCTATGCAGAATAAAAAAGTGAATGCCAAAAGTATTATGGGTATGATGTCACTTGGCATTCTTGAGGGTGAAAGTATTCTTCTAACCGCAGAAGGACCGGATGAGGAAGAGTCCATTGAAAAATTGGAGACTTACCTTACGACAGTCGAGTAAACAACAATTATAACCCGTCACCCATTTGTAGAATATACGATAGGTGAGGGGTTTTCTATTTCTAATAAGGGTTAAAGGGTCAAAACTAAGTTTCACTAGATTCACATACAATATATAGATTAAGTTGATACATTCAAAACTATATATTGTATGCGAAAGTTCAACTATATAGTTTTGACACCTTAACCAATAAGTAGATTGAATTTAAGGAGAACAGGATGGAAAAACAGATTATTTTTGCGACAAAAAACCAACACAAGATGATTGAAATCAAAGAGATTCTGTCGGATTTGCCCTACAGAGTGGTTTCCATGGAAGAAGCCGGCATTGATATTGATGTGGTTGAGGATGGTTTAACATTTGAAGAGAATGCTATTAAAAAAGCGAAGGAAATAGCAGCTCAAACAGGTGATATCGTTTTGGCGGATGATTCAGGGCTTGAAGTGGATTATATGCATGGTGAACCGGGTATCTATTCGGCCAGATTTGGTGGTGAGACAACCTCATATGCAGTTAAGAATCAGATGATCTTGGAGCAATTAAAAAACGCCAAGGATAAAGAACGCTCCGCACGCTTTGTATGTGTGATTGCAGCAGCTTTTCCAAGCGGTGAGGTTAGACATGTAAGAGGGACTATTGAAGGCTATATTGCGGATGAGGCCAAGGGCATAGGTGGGTTTGGGTATGACCCTATTTTTTATGTACCTGAGGAAGGGTGTACAACAGCCGAAATGAGCGCCGAACGTAAAAATGCCATCAGTCATAGGGGGCAAGCTTTAAGACGCATGAAGGATGCTCTTAAGTCTTATTTCGAGGTACAACCATGAGAATATTAGTTATAAGTGATACCCATAAAAGAATTAAGCATGTGTTGGACCTTATGGAAGGTGACCATCGTTTTGACAGAATCTTTCATTTGGGAGACGTAGTACGTGATGCTCAAGATCTTGAGAGTCTTTTTGACATACCTATTGATTATGTGGCAGGCAACTGTGATTGGGGGGAAATTAATATCCCCACTGAGAAAGTTGTGTTTATACAAGGAAAAAAGATTTTACTTACCCATGGGCATCATCATTATGTCAAACATGGTACGAATATGCTAAAAGCTTTAGCAAAGAAGGAAAATTATGATATAATTTTATATGGACATACCCATATGGCTCATGAAGAATATGAAGGTAAGTGCTTAATTCTAAATCCGGGTAGCATCAGTTCACCAAGAGATGGTGCGGCCAGTTTTGGCGTTTTAACCATTGATGAGGATGGAAAGATTCATACCAATATCCCTAGAATTTCTTGAAACCTTTCAATAGCGTTCATAGGGACAGATTTTGAACCGGTTTAAAACATATATAAAAACGGAGGAAAATATGCATAGCAAAAAGAAATCAAAAAAAAAATGCTTGTCCATAATCTTGATGCTGGTGCTGGTGATGGGTCATCTACCGGCGGTGACCTTGACAGCGAACGCTACCCCTGTGACGGTGACAGACGGCAATATTTCTATAAGTGGTGCGACCGGTACAGACGGTGCGTATAAAATCGGCGACACCGTAACGGCGATATGGGACAATACAGCCGGCGGTGACAATAACGGTGATACCATTACGTCAGTAACGGCAAACTTCAGTCAGTTCGGCGGCGGAGCCGCCGTGGCTGCGACAAACTCAGGCGGGCTATGGTCGGCTACTTATACCATCTCAGCGGGAGCTATACAGGCGGTGAACAGGAATATCACGATAACGGTAACCGACAACGAGAGCAATAGCGTTACAGCAGCTGACACGTCAAACGCTACAGTGGACAACGTCGCACCTACGATGAATGGCATCACACTAAGCGGTACTCCACCGCTCTATAGCATTTTTGTAGTCTTCACTGTCGCCTTCAGCGAGACCGTGAATCATGTTAGTATCGATGATTTTTCACTGACAACCACGGAAACGGCAGTAGGCAATATTGCTTCTGTTTCGTCGAGCGACGGATTGAGCATTGATGTTAACGTAGATGCAATATCAGGCAATGGCACGATAAGGCTTGATTTAAATAGTGGAACAAACATTACCGACACTGTCGGAAATAGCCTTTCTAACGGTTATACTGAGGGTGCTTCGTATACTGTGGTAGAACCTATAGCGCCCGACGCACCCACAGCAGTGAGTGCGACAGCGGGTGACACCCAAGCGTCGGTGAGTTTTACTGCTCCTGCATCAAACGGCAGTGCGGTGATAACCGGCTATACAGTTACAGTGAGTCCGGCTGATGTAGCTCCTGTGAATGGCGCTTCTAGCCCAATCATGGTAACGGGGCTGTCAAACGGACAAAGCTACACCTTCACGGTCACAGCGACAAGTTCTGCGGGCACAGGTTTGGCCTCACCTGCTTCTAACAGCGTGACGCCGAAAGCGGCTCAGACAATAACCTTTAGTAACCCCGGTGCGCAGAATTTCGGGACCACCCCGACCCTATCGGCTACCTCTTCCTCTGCACTTAATGTAACCTTTACGAGCGATACAACAGGGGTCTGCACGATTACGCCCGATGGGGTTCTGACGTTCATGAGCGCCGGAGTAGCCACCATCACAGCAAACCAGGCGGGCAACGCTTCTTATTTGCCGGCGACATCGGTTTCACGGACCTTTACGGTTAACCCTGTACTTCCCGGCGCACCGACAAATGTTACCGCGACTGAGGGGGATACACAGGCGTCGGTGAGCTTTACAGCTCCTGCTTCAAACGGTGGTGCGGCAATAAATGGCTATACAGTTACAGTGAGTCCGGCTGATGTAGCTCCTGTGATTGGTGCTACAAGCCCAATCATGGTGATGGGGCTGACAAACGGACAAAGCTACACTTTCACGGTCACGGCGGCAAACTCTGCGGGAACTGGTTCGGCCTCACCTGCTTCTAATAGCGTGACGCCGAAGGCGGCTCAGACCATAACCTTTAATAACCCCGGCGCGCAGAACTTTGGAAGCACCCCGATCCTTACGGCTACCTCTACCTCTGGACTTGACGTTACTTTTACGAGCGATACAACGGACGTCTGCATGATCACGACTGATGGGGTTCTGACATTCATAAGCTCCGGAAGTGCAACCATCACGGCAAACCAGGCGGGCAACGCTAATTATTTGCCGGCGACACCGGTTTCACAGACCTTCACGGTTAACCCCATAGTACTCGGGCCTTCAACAGGTAGAGGAGGAGGTTCATCCACACCCACTCAGATATACCAAGCAGATGTAAAAACCAGTGACGGCACTACCACCTCATTAGCTATTTCGGTCGATGCAAATACCGGAAGGGCTTCGGTCGACGCAAGCTTTCAAAGCAATTTGATAACTGAAGAAAATACCACTGTTATAACACTTCCCACTATTGCAAATATGGATACCTATTCAATCGGTTTACCGGTATTGGACCTGACTTTTGTAGAAAGGCAGGGAAGTCTGACCGTTCATACTGATATGGGTAGCATAACCATTCCTTCTAACATGCTGGCAGGTGTCGAGGGCGGGGATGGAAACAAGGCTCAAATCACCATCGGACAGGGTGATAAAACCAGTCTACCTGACCAGGTGAAAGCTGCCATCGGGGATAGGCCTCTCATTCAGCTCACGCTGCTTGTTGACGGAAAACAGACCGAGTGGCGTAATCCTGCTGCACCAATCACAGTTTCGCTGCCCTACACACTGACAGGGGAGGAGCTTTCCAATCAAGAAAGCATAGTCGTCTGGTACATTGAGGGTAGTGGCAATGTTGTTACCATACCCAACGGGCGCTATGATACGGCAACGGGTACGGTCACTTTCACCACAACTCATTTCAGCGACTATGGGGTGGCTTTTAACAAGATAGCCTTTGGTGATGTGCCAGATACTGTGTGGTTTTCAGAAGCGGTGCGCTTCATCGCCGCTAGAGAAATCACAACAGGTACGGGCAATGGCAATTATAGCCCCGAAGCAACACTGACCCGAGGCGAGTTTATTGTTCTGATGATGAGAGCCTTTGACATACTTCAGGATGTAAACCCGGAAGATAACTTTTCTGATGCAGGCGATGCTTATTATACCAGCTATCTTGCGGCGGCAAAACGCCTCGGGATTAGTTCGGGTACAGGCAACAATACATATGCTCCTAACAAAGAAATTACCCGTCAGGAGATGTTCACGCTGCTATATAACGCCTTGAAAGTCATGAACCTGTTACCCGAAGAGGTTTCAGGTAAGACGCTCGACGACTTCACCGACGCCAAACAGATAGATCCATGGGCTATGGAAGCCATAACGTTGTTGGTTGGAGCGGATACCGTCGAAGGATCGGGTGGAAAGCTTATCCCGGCAGGAACAACCACCAGAGCAGAAATGGCGCAGGTGCTTTACAGATTGATGGATAAATAAGGCGGAAATAAGAGAATATTAAAAGTCAAACACCCAGACTATAATCATAGCTGGGTGTCTGATTTTTCGGCTTAATTACCGTCTCTGTGAGTGAAAACCTTGATTTTATAAGGGTTTAGATAAAGAAATCAAATTATAAAAAAAAGCTGTCAAAAGTGTTGACAAAGCTTTGTTTACTCTGTATAATACATCTTGCACGTTTGAAATAAAAGCCTTTGAAAAACGGGGTGTGGCTCAGCTTGGCTAGAGCGCTTGATTTGGGTTCAA
>PHAB01000050.1 GCA_002840275.1 Firmicutes bacterium HGW-Firmicutes-14 | reverse complement strand
CGACAAGGTGTCCGGATGTGCCGTTATGCTGTCCGGATAATTCCGAAACGCTGTCCGGATGTTTCCGGAATGGGTGTCCGTATGCGGCCGAAATACTCAGGATGAGACTATTTAAGGAGGAGAGATTACTGTGGATGAAGAAAAACGACTGAAAATCGCTAATTTTCGCTATGGCCTGATTGCGCCGATAGTCTGCCGCAAACTGGATAAAGGCGAACAAGCCCGGGTGCTGGCTGAAATTGCTGCCAGTAAATATCATGACCTGGAGGATAACCCCTTCCGACCTGGTTTACGCACTCTGGAACGTTACCTTGCAGCTTATCGTAAGAAAGGCTTGGAAGGACTTAAACCCCAGGTTCGGGAAGATAAACGTATACCAAGAGCTATCCCTGAAAACCTTTTGACCAAAGCACTGGAGTTAAAAAAGGAGTTACCGGCAAGAAGCGTAGTGCAGATTATTAGGATTCTGGAATTATCCCAATTGGCTGAACCAGGTACCCTTAAACGCACCACACTGGGCCGTTATCTCAAGGAAGTGGCTCAGGAGATAAAAGCTGAGCCCAGTGCCCATAGGAGATTCTCTTACAGCAAGCGTAACCAATGCTGGCAAGGTGATACCCATGCCACCTTATACCTGCCTCATCCAACAGAACCTGGTAAGAAAAAGTCAGTACGCCTGGTAGCGTTCATTGACGATTATAGCCGATATATTCCCCATGCTGAGTACTATTTCGATGAGAAATTACCTCGGTTGGAGGATTGCCTGAAAAAGGCCATTTTGCGTTGCGGGGTGCCTGAAAAACTGTATGTGGACAACGGCTCTGTCTATCGGTCCCATCACCTTGCGAGAATCTGTGGTGAATTAAGTATTCACCTAATCCACTCACGCCCGTATAAGCCCCAGGGTCGAGGCAAGGTTGAGGTGTTTTTCCGTTACTTGGACAAGAGCTTCCGGCCCGAGGCTCAGGCTCTTATCGAACAGGGCAAACTAAAAACACTGGATGATTTGAACAATTTCTTCTGGGCCTGGCTAGAGATGGCTTACCAGCAAAAGAAACACTCCTCTACGGCAGTTAAACCGGTAAACCGTTTCAACAACTGCACTCACCCCCTGCGTCGGGTGGACATCGCTACACTTAACCAAATTTTTCTTTGGCAGGAAGAACGGACTGTAGATAAAACCTGTTGTTTCTCCCTAGAAGGAAATACTTATGAGGTGGATTCTATTCTGGCAGGCAAAAGAATTATCGTTAAGTATGACCCCTTTGACCTTACACGGATTCAGGTTTGGTTTAGCGGGAAACAGTATTCGGACCTAAAATCTTAGATTTATCCAAACCCCGTCATCCGAAGGTGCCTAAAGAAGAGCGTATAGAAAACACCACGCCAACAAGCGGGCTCAATTACCTCGAACTCTTGAAAAAGGCTTATGATGAAAACTTGACCAAAACTCTGGGCGACTTGGCATATACCAGATTGGGTACACCAGCTCAAGAAGGTGATGCCCAATGATCCAGGAATATTTCGGTTTGACGGGTGAGCCTTTTGGTAAAGAGATTTTACCGGAACATCTTTATCTATCTTTACGGTTTAAAGAGTTATTGGCCCGGTTGGATTACGGGGTAAAAAAGCGCTATTTCTGCCTTGTGACCGGCGATATCGGCACAGGCAAGTCAACAGCTATCCGGATTTTAGCTCAGAACCTGGACGAAAACAAGCATAAGCTGCTCTATTTATCTGATTCCAACTTAAAGCCCCGGGATTTTTACCGGGAGTTATTGTTCCAATTAGGCTCCAACCCAGGTTATTTGCGGATAGATGCCAAACGACAGTTTAATCAATTAATCCTGGATTATTTTGAAAAACGGCGGATTACTCCCATAGTTGTTATTGATGAAGCTCATTTGCTATCACATCAAATGTTGCAGGAAATTAGGTTTTTGACTAACTTTCGAATGGATTCCCTCTCTCCGATGGCCTTGATACTGGTAGGCCAGCCTGAACTTAAAGGTACCTTGGCCATGCAGATTTTCCAAGCCATAGCCCAAAGGATTCAGGTGCGCTATCATCTGGGCGGCCTGACCTTAGAGGAAACCGGTGCTTATGTGGCCCATCATTTGGAGGTGGTGAAAGCACGCAGTCAGATTTTCAGTACCGAGGCCATTAAAGAGATATTTGCTTATTCCAAGGGGATCCCAAGACTGATAAACAATTTATGCATACAAGCCATGCTAGATGCTCGAATTCAGGATAGCCATGTGGTCGACCGCGAAGGGGTACTTAGGGCAATTGAGGATTTTCGTAAGTTTTAGCATATTTAGCCCACCGCCATAAAAGGTGGCCTTTCCGGCACTTTGAAAAAATGACTACCGCCACTGGCGGAAATGCCGAACCTTGAGACCACATTATTTGGCAGACAGTGACCACCGCCGCGGTCGTTTATCAATTGGCCGTCAAATAATATGGTCTGCAACACAATACTGAACCATTTGTCACCTTGTTTTATCCACTTAGTATCTTCTTTACATATAGCATAGTGTTCTTTAATTGTTTCCCCGTTGAAATTTATTTCTCTCGGAGATAACTCTGTAAACATTATTTTAGCGATAGCCCTGTTATGTTCTATAGATACATCAATAATTTCAAACTTAACCAAGTGCCATCCATCATTATCTTTGCTCATCTGTTTAACATAAAAATCTTTTGGAACCGATTGTCTAAATGATAAATCTCGATACTCATAAGCCTTATCCCATAATTCATTCTTTTCGAAGTTGTAATATTCGTTAATAGTTTTCATGAGTTTGTCGTCTTTCGCTTTATTCCCTGGATTCAGATTTATAATTGTACTGCCTTGGTTAATCTCAGTGGCAGTATTATATTGGCAGCCCGTAATCGCAAGGAAAAGAGTACATATTAAAAATAACTTTTTTACCATTTTTTATCACTCTATTTAAAAGACCCTAGATTGCCCCCAATTTCGCCTAACGCATTGGGGCTAAATGAACTTTTCCCACCCACAGGCTGGCGCGATTTTTGCTCTTGCATACTACCCAACTTACCGCAAAAATCATGACAGCCGAGGACGGGAAAGTTGGGTCGGAGGCGCAGCCGGAGCCATTTAGCCCGTTGTTAGGCGATGTATGGCACGGTCGCTGAATCTAAATAATATTTCTAGAATATAATACATAAATAAACAATATTTAATGTTCTTCCAGCAAACACCAGATTCCTCTGAACAATTTACCCTTGAATCAGTTTAAAAGGAATGGTACAATATGGGCGAAAGGCAAATTCATAGAAACAAAAAACGGTTATCACCTCAAACTAAGGAGGTTTTCTATATGGCGACTCCAATTAAATCGACACCAGTATTAAAAGGCAAAGATTTGGTTGATTTGACTAATGATATTAAAAGGCCAGATGTTAATAAGGACAGAAGAGATAAGGCTCTTAAATTTCTATTGTCACTTTCTAAAGGTGAAAAATAATGTTCCATCGCGAAGAAGAATTTGAGGAAATTTCAAAGCACGTTGTTCTCGTTGATTATTCCCCGGGATATAAACTCGGGGATTTTGATTGCGGCATTCCAGATTATAACGAGTTCTTAGTATTTGATGCACCCATTTATTTAGCACAAAACATTTGCCAGGTAAAATTGCTCCTAGACAAACAATCAGCCGATATCATTGGATATATGGCACTGAACTCCGATTCTTTCAGACTAGACCAAGATGAAAAACTCAAAGAAGGGTTAGACATACCATATAACTCCGTGCCTGCATTGAAAATTGGTAAACTTGCAATAGACGCTAAATACAAGGACAAGCCCTACGGGTCATTTATGTTATGGTTAGCATTAGGTTTCGCGGAACAGCTTAACAGGCTTGGTGTTGGATGTCGATTTATTATTGTTGATGCTGACGTTGAGCATAATCCGGAGACACCTTGCTTTTACGAAAAAAATGGCTTCGTCTACAATGAAAAAATGAATCAAAGTCGTAAAAAACAGCCAAGAAGTCTTAGTATGCGATTAGATATTTTCCAAGATTAACTTTTTTGGCTAAAGGCTCCTACAGCAGGAGTCTTTTTTCATTCATTAATCCCAGTGCCGTATTTCGTCTAACGCATTGGGGCTAAATGAACTTTTCCCGCCCACAGGCTGGCGCGATTTTTGCTCCTGCATCCCTACCCCACTTACCGCAAAAATCGTGACAGCCGAGGACGGGGAAAGTTGGGTGAAGCGCAGCGGAACCATTTAGCCCGTTGTTAGGCGATGTGCCGGGTCTGTCAATAACTTTTGAAAAATGTCACCCTAAAGACACTTTAATTATCGCTACAAAATGTCACCCTGTAATATTTATTTAGCCTCAATCAGAAGTCAAGCGAAAGGCGGCTTGACTTCTGATTGCCGCCATGCTGCGTGAGAAGAAGCCGAGGGAAGACGCGATTAAGTAAGCAAATACCTTGAGTCTTCCTCGGTTAAGCCAGTATAGCATGGCGGACGGCCCTGAATGCCTCGGGAATCATCGAAAAAGTAAGCTTAGCTTGCTGGCGGTAACCTCCATAAGAAAATCTTTTCCAGCATTTTTATGATCGCTATATCATCATCTTCAAAGGTGACTTTTTTGATTAGCTGATGACCATATTTGTAATAATGACTATCATCAGGTATGTACTTTTGTTTTTTGCCTTTTGCATTGGCAGGCTTTTTAACCTTTTCCGGTTTGGTAAACGGCACAACATCATAAACAATTCCTGCAAAAGCTGCCCGAACGCCAAAGACGGGGCTGGCAAGCACATCAAGTTTGCCTCTGTGGGGAAGGACGGTATCCGGTTTATTGGGGACAAGTTTAAAGGTTCGGTTATAGAAGGAGAAAACACCACCATTATCAAAAATCCGTTTTTCGATAATGCACAGGACATTTTCGATATTAAGTGCAGGTGATATTTCTCTGTAAGCTATCTCAGTATCTTCTGCTTCAACTGCAAACATAGAATTGTATTCGTCAATGTAACTCTTAAGAAAAGTGTTTGCAGCGTCGACGGTAGAGATGTTCTCTAAAGCGAATTCTATAGGAAGCCGGCTTTGTAATGTTCCCCATAAGCGCTCGATTCGTCCCTTAGCCTGAGGTGACCTGGCCTTTATGAGAGTTATGCCCAGTTGCTTCACGGCCCGGCCAAACTGAGTATCTTTAACCTGGATGCCCTGAAGCTGTTCTTCGATGGTGAGCTTACCATCTTTTGGTGATAGAAAAATGGTATGTCTGTCAGCATATATGCTAACTGGGATGCCGTTGTTACTAATAACTGACCGCATAGTCTCAAAGTAGCCTTGAAGACATTCATGCTTACACAAATACAGAGCAGCTATCTTGCCGGTAGCATCATCGATGGCACCATGGAGGGAAAAGTTTTGCCCCGTGTTAAGCCAGTCAAAGGGAGAAGCATCAATTTGAAGCATCATGCCCTCATAGGCCTTGCGTTTCCTCCTTCGGTGCTTCCTGGATGGTCGCCTGGTCTTGGGGCTCTTAATACCTGCAGATGTTAAGATACAGTGCAGGGCAGAATAACTGATTTTAATACCATATCTTTCCCGGGCTAATATCTCTTGGAAATGCTGAAATTTGCCTTTTCAAAGAGCTTTGAAGACTTCAGATCAATTATGGTATTCCGAAGTTCTTCACTTATGGCATGAGCTGGGGACCTTCCAATATTTTTGTGAACAAGAGCATCAATGCCGTGTTTTCTATACTCCCCCTTTAAACGTATGATATGACGCTCTGAAAGCCCCGTCGCTTCTGCTGCTTGTGATATGGTATAACTGCTGTCAGTCACAAGCCTGTTAAAGATGTGTGCATGGTTTAATCTTTTTTGTGACAATGTTATTCTCCTATCCATGGTGACATTTTCTCACGATAATTGATAGGGTGACAATATCACAAGATCAACACATAGGCGATGTGGTTCGTGTAAAATATTCTTGGGTAAATTCCAGTTAATTACCAGAGGATTTTTTGGGTGAAAAAATAGAAGAACCTTCAATGTAGTTTCACCGACCAAAGTAAA
>PHAB01000049.1 GCA_002840275.1 Firmicutes bacterium HGW-Firmicutes-14 | reverse complement strand
GTCGCTTACCGCCACGACACAGCACGGGTGGTCATCCCATACATCTTCCGATGTAAACAGGTATTTGCCGTCCCCGCTTTCAACAGCTGTGCTGTTAAATGGCTCCCAGGCAATAAATCCGTCAATTTCCCCGGCCTTCAGCTGTTCCAGCATGTTGGGAGGGGCGGTCTGTACCAGGTATACTTTCTTTTCCTCTTTTGGCGGCTCTGCTTTCTTACCTTCTTCACCGTTGCTGCCAAAACATCCACTCATGAGTAAGGCTGATAACATTATTGTGAATCCTACAAGATGTAGTTTTTTCATAAACTGTTCCTCCCAAATATGTTCTCGGAACATTTTCCGCGGAACCGGAGCCGGTCCCAGCCTGCACCAGGGCCGGCCCAAAATTCCACTATATAAGTTAACACCAAGAATTTACTTGTTTTTACGCCCGTATTTTTCAGGGCCAAATTTCTTGACAGCTTCAACCATGGCCTTCATGTTTTCAAGGGGAGCCGTCGGCCAGATGTCACAGCTGGGCAATACGGCATCAACTGAACCCTCAAGGGACTTGATAACTGCTGCCTCAACATCGGCAGGGCTGCCGGTTACCAGGACATTATAGGCATCCACATTACCAAACAGGAGGGTATCCCATCCGATATCTTCCCGGCTCTTGAGCAAGTCATTGCCCTGTTCCACGGAAATAGCGGGTGCGCCGGTTCCGGCCAGAATAGTCATAATAGTGTTGGTTCTGCCGCAAATATGCAGGGCAGACAGGCAGTTTATTGAGGCCAGGTAGTCAAAGATTTTCTTCAGATGAGGTGCGACAACATTCTTAAAGACCTTTGGACTTAACACGTCAGTAGGGGCCCCCATCTCACGGACAGTGATGTAATCGACACCTGCATCATGATATGCCTTGGCAACTTTGATGATCACATCTGCCAGGCGGTTCAGGGTTTCATTTACCAGGTCAGGCTTTTTAAAGGACAGTTTCAGCAGGTCATTTAAATCCATCAGCTGGCCTGCCAGGGTAAACGGGCCAAGGACATAAGTGCCGACGGCTATCTCACTGCCGACATCAGCCTGCAGCATTTTTATGGCTTCACATACCACAGGCACCCTGCCCCTGGAAGCTACATCTTCAGGAATAGGGAAGGTGGTCATTTCGCTTTCTGAATGG
This sequence comes from Firmicutes bacterium HGW-Firmicutes-14, assembly GCA_002840275.1. Taxonomy (GTDB): domain Bacteria; phylum Bacillota; class Thermincolia; order Thermincolales; family UBA2595; genus W-Firmicutes-14. The sequence continues at coordinate 5,726 of PHAB01000049.1, read as the reverse complement.
CACACTTTCTCCTTAATGGTGGGATAGAGGAGATTTTCCACCTCTTCATAGGGGTTCATGATACACCCTATGGCTTCAGCTTCAACACACAGGTCATAGGGTACTACCGCTGATTCAAAACCGAACAGCTTATAGGATGTGGCAGATGTTTCAGCCAGCATTTTTGCATCTCCATGCACTTTGGCAAACTTGTAGCCAAGCTTGTCAAGACCTGCGGTAGTCACATTACCCATCCCGCTGAAGCAGGCGGGTCTGTCAACCGTTTTACCCTGAAGTGTTGCGAGGACTCTCTCTTTTGAATTCATTAAAATACCTCCATTTATCAATTTCTCTAGTCATGTTCCGGAAGAGACTGTTCGCCGCCTTCGGTTAATTTCTGGGCAAAATCATTGAAGAACTTGAAGAATGGATGATTGGGGTTAGACGGCAGTTTTCCGGTTTCGTAGAAGCCCATGGCCGCAGCCATTACTGAACCGGATACAACAGCGGGGAACATCTTGGGAGCTGCCACAATCGGGCCGTAGAAGATAAAGTCTGACCAGAAGAGGGCCGAACATCCCTGCCCGGAAGCATTCATAGCGGCAAATCCCTCCGCACCAAACAGGTTGCGGGCTTCTTTCCACATGTATGTACCGTTTGAACTGGCAACACCGCACGGCCAGCCGGTTGCTTCCTTGACAATCTTATTGGCCACGCCGGAGAAAGCTATTGCCGGCAGGTTCATAACAGAAGTATCGACCAGGATAGTTTCGAAAGTTCCCTCCGGAATGTTTTCCATCATCTTGTTAAAGCTGGTCAGCCTTCCCTTGGGTGACGGATCAGCTACATCATATGCCTGGACGATAACGTGTTTGACCCCAAGTTCCTTAAGTCTTGCCACCTGTCCGGGGATATCCTTATCCCAGGGGGTGATGCTGTTGTAGAGCAGGCGGTCCTGAAGACCTTTTCCGGCAATATATTCTGCGGCTTCCAGGCGGGGTTTCTCAACCCACATATCAATGGCAAAGGGCCTGTCACTGATACTGGTGAACCAGTCCACATACCCGGCCATCTCTTCCTTCGAGTTGGCCACCATGGCCGTAATAGCCGGAATACCGGTCATCTCCTCCAGTTCTTCCTGCTTCTTTACATACTCTTCAGCCTTTGCCTTATCCCACTTTCCTTCTTTCCTGCTCTCCAGGATCTTATCTCCGTTATGGAACATGGAGGATATCAGGAGAGGCGGGTTTTCCCCATACTGACCGCCAATTTTAAAATTACCTATCTGGCAGACCTTCTGTGGTTTTTCCAGTTTAAACATTAATCTCACCTCACTAAATTTTTGGGGGGAGCCATGAAAAGGGGAGAAAAGGAGCCAACACTAATCCTGGATCTCCCCTTTTTCATGGAGAATGGGTTAGTATTTCCAGTTTCTTCCTGTCTGCAGGTAAGCATGGATATTTTCCACGGGCAGTCCGGGCGGGATGTCACATCCCGGCAGGAGAACATACCCACCGTCAAGCCCGGCCTTTTCAATACACTGCTTGGCATTATCTATAATCTGTTGCCTTGTCCCGTTCATGAGGATAAATACAGGGTGGGAGTTGCCGCCGATACAGATTTTATCACCTATCTTCTCATGGGCTACGGCCAGGTCTACCTTCATATCAATAGCGATACACTGGGTTCCTGATTCCGGGAACAGTTCCAGGCTCTTAGTGGTGTCACCACAGATGTGCAGGAATCTGCCGCAATTTAAGGCAGCGATTTTCTCATGGAAATACTGCAGTCCGGGCAGGGCAAACTTCTTGAACATCCTGGGTGAAATCAGATCCCCTGACGCGGTGGCATCAGCTATAGCTGTTGCCTCGATAGAACCTGCCTGAATCATGGGCTCATAGAAGTAGTAATTAATTTCTGCGGCAAATTGGATGGTCTTAGCGACCAGATCCGGTTTCCGAAAACAATCCTGCATCATTTTCTCCACACCGTAAATCTGGGCGGCCAGGGAGAACGGTCCCCACGCAGTTGCAGATACCAGGTATTCGTCCCCGATAGCGTCATGGACAAGCCCCGCTGCTTCCCAGATAGTATTTACAACAGGGTCTGAGGCGAGAGTGGCTTTTATATCGGGATAACTCTCCCTCAGCCGGTCCAGGTCTTCATCCACGTTCATCAGAGGCTCTTCCAGGTCAGGTGCCCCCACCGGACGGTACTTAATCCTGCCGCCAAACGGCTGCAGGTGTATGTTGTTATAGCCTGAACCAACATAAACCATGTCAGACTGGATCTCTTCATTTACCCGGATGACCATATCAGCCATTTCCTTTGGTTTTCCGATCAGGCCGTCAAAGGTATTCCCTGTATGTTTCATAGTCCATACGCCGCCACCGTAAATGATGGCCGGGACTCTTTCCGGCTTTTTGTTTTCAAAAGCCGTCAACACACACTCTTTGGGTTTCATTACTACACCTCCATTTTTATAATGAGGTCACTTCAACCTGCCGGCCTATTTTAGACCGGGTATTTTGTCCAGGATATGCTGGATGCTGGGGAACTGGTCAATGGAGTGGGGAAAAGCCATAGCTTCAGCAAAACGTTCCTGGAAATCGGCTTCAACTGCAGTCTCGATGAACTCGACACTCTCGGCAACTTCCTTCGCTTCAATCCTCTTATTCTTGTCCAGCAGGGCAGCCTGGGCTCCATCACCTGCGGCGTTGCCGACAGCAGCCACTTTGTCCAGATCACAATCCGGGAATAAACCGATAACCATGGAAGATTCCTTGTCGATAAAGCTTCCGAACGCTCCGGCGAGGGTTACGCGGTCAATCTTCTCAACCCCCAGGTGCCTCATCAGCATCTTGGCGCCAACGTACAGGGCTGACTTGGCCAGCTGTACGGCGCGGATGTCACCCTGGGTAACCGTAATATCCTTGCCAATCCCACTGTCATCGGCGAATACCATGACATATTCAGGCTTACCGTCCTCCCCTTTACGAATCCTGTCACTCTCAAGTTTCATGTTGAACCGGCCGGTCTTGTTAATAATGCCTGCCTTAAATACCTCGGCTACCATGTCGATGATGCCGGAACCGCAGATACCCTTGGCATTGCCTTTACTTCCGCGGCCGTGCCAGTTTTCGTCTCCGATAACCCTGTAGGTGCACTCCAGGGTTTCCGGATCGATGCGCAGTTTTTCAATTGCTCCCGGAGCAGCCCTCATCCCGAACTTGATTTGAGCGCCTTCCAGGGCCGGACCGGTCGCACAGGAGGTTGACAAAAGCTTGTTCTTGTTGCCCAGGTCGATTTCCCCGTTGGTACCGATATCAATAATCAGGCGAATCTCTTCTTCCTGTTTATAAGGCTCTTCGGCAATAAGCACAGAAACGTTGTCCGGGCCGACAAAACCGGCTTCAACCGGCAGTACGTGCACATTTGCTGCTTTTCCGATATTTATTCCCAGGTCACGGGCCTTAACATCGAAGGGAGCGCTGATAGCAGGGGCAAACGGTGCCCTGCCCATAAACTTCGGCTCCAGGTTCAGCAGGCAGTGATGCATGGCAGTGTTAAATACCAGGGTAATTTCAACTATATCATTGGCAGTCAATCCGACTTTTTCCGTCATCCGCTGAGCCAGGGTATTTATTCCCTCTATTATTGCTTCATGAAGCTTATCCCGCCCGTCTTCATTCATCATGGCATAAGTGATTCTGGACAGGACGTCCTCACCGTAACGAACCTGGGGATTCATCATCCCATCCTTGATCAGCATCTGGCCGGTCTGCAGGTCACACAGATAAGCTGCCACGGTAGTTGTCCCAACATCTATGCCAATTCCGTAACATTTCTGCACAAATCCCGGCCTTACATCGATTATTTCCCTGTCATAGAGAACAGTAGCCGTTGCCTTCCAGCCGCCTTCCCTGATAACATTGGGAAGTTCCCTGAGCACAAAATAATCGACTCCCAGATTCTCCAGCCCATAGCTCTCTTTTAGAGCATCCTGCAGGCGCGCAAGATCACTCCTGTGGTCCTCCAGGGTAGCTGCCTGCATTTCCACAAAATAATTCTTAACTGCCGGGTTCAGGACAAAAGTACGCTCTTTTCCGGTATCGAGAACTACCTGATCTGCTTTCCGGCTCTCCTCAGGCACAAAGACCAGGACATCTCCCCTGATTTCAGTAGAACATGCCAGGCGGTAGTCATCGGCTATTTCCTTTTCCTTCAGTATTTTCTTCTCTTCTTCGGTTATAGGAGAAAGGTGGTCTGCCCGGGAATCAATATTGAACTTCTCAAAAAATCCTGTCTCAATTTTAACTTTACATTTTCCGCACACCTTGTGAGCCCCGCACGGGGCTTCAATATCAACCCCCAGCTCATGGGAAGCTGTCAAAAGGGTTTTCCCCTCAGCTACCTTTCCACGCCGCCCGGAGGGCTGAAATATCACGTTATATTCCATCCAATTAGTACCTCCTCAGAGACTGATAGCATCGAATTATGCCATATCTTTTAAGGCCTTGACCATATTCAGAGCCTCTTTTAAGGCATTATTAGCATCCTTGGCAAAACCGTCGGCTCCCCACTTGCCCGCCAGGTCTTCAGATACAGGGGCGCCGCCGATCATAATTTTGCACTTGGGATTTTTCTCTTTAACTTTCTTGATAACTTCCGGCATACCCACCATAGTGGTAGTCATCATAGCAGACAGGCAAAGCAGGTCGGAATCAGTCTTAAGCTGCTCTTCGACGAACAGTTCCAGGGGAACGTCGCGGCCAAGGTCATGTACTTCAAACCCAGCCACATCGAACATCATCTTGACAATGTTCTTACCGATATCATGCACATCACCCTGGACAACACCCATAACCACTACACCCTTCACACCCATATCCTTTTGTTCAATATGAGGCTTAAGAATATCCAGACCGGCGTACAAAGCATCGGCACACATGAGAATTTCAGGGACAAAATATTCCTGTTCTTCGTAAAGCCTGCCCACTTCATTCATCCCTTCCACAAGGCCCTCAAATACCGCCGTATAGGCATCGATTCCCTCGTCTATCACGGCCTGGGCAGCTTCCCTTACAGCATCTTCATCATAATCAATTACACCCTGCTTTAAAACTTCAAATAACTCTTTCTCTCTTTCTGCAGTCGCCATTAATAAAAACCTCCTCAAAATCTTTTTTTAACCTATACTGGACAATATACTGTCTTCCCAATGAAAATAATCCTTTGGTCACCTCCATCATCTGAAATTAAAAGCGCTGCGACATCATGATACTGCTCACTACAGTACGTTTTCTCAGCCGCAACGCTTACCTCTCTGGTGTGTTCATTCGGTGCATCAATCGTTCACTTATACTAATGTAATGGAGAAAAAATAAACCCCGCTTGCCGGTAGAACTTCCGCTATATCTTCTATATCTATAATAATGTCGTTAACCATTTTATTAAAGGACTTTTTGCCGAACGGTATTGATTTATACCCGAACAGTCATATAAGGACCGTCAGTGGTTTACCCGGTTCATTTTGTTTTTACCATTATTTACTTTCAGGCAAAAACCCCCCTTGACCGTTATGGCTCTTGGGGGTAACCACAACGGCACAAAGGGGGGGGAGGGGGGTAGCAGGTTAAGTTTTAATACCCATTGAGGAGGATACCAGTTCAGCCAGGTGGCGGACCCTGATGGATGCCCCTGCCTGGGCAGCTCCCCCTGACAGCCCGGAAAAACATGTCGGGCAT
>PHAB01000048.1 GCA_002840275.1 Firmicutes bacterium HGW-Firmicutes-14 | reverse complement strand
TGAATAGCAAATCAGGTCAACCGACAAGGTGTCCGGATACTTCCGGTTTACTGTCCGGATGCCTCCGGATTCGCCGTCCGGATGTGCCGGAATACGCAAGGAATTGAAACATGTGACGTTACCCTCCACCAGGCAGCCAATTGGGCATTTTTAGACTGCCTATGAGGAATTGAAACCCCATGGGGAAGTTAAAAAAGGGTTCTAAGCGATAGTTTTTAGACTGCCTATGAGGAATTGAAACACCGAAGAAACCCCCTTCCTTACCAGCGCTGATAAGTTTTTAGACTGCCTATGAGGAATTGAAACTTTGGACTGATTTGACCAGGTTGGAGCAGGATAGAGGTTTTTAGACTGCCTATGAGGAATTGAAACTGATGGCGAAGAGAGGAACACTCAGTCAATTAAAGAAGTTTTTAGACTGCCTATGAGGAATTGAAACACTAAAGAAAATATCGAAAACTATGAGGTTATGGGTTTTTAGACTGCCTATGAGGAATTGAAACTTCTACTACTATAACAGTCGAAAAAACATCGTATAGTTTTTAGACTGCCTATGAGGAATTGAAACTAAAATGAAACACAGTCATATCAGAGAAGGGATCTAGTTTTTAGACTGCCTATGAGGAATTGAAACACCCCTCATACATATATTTATATTCATTGCATCCACATAGTTTTTAGACTGCCTATGAGGAATTGAAACATGCTTGACACCAAGCACAAGGTAATTGGCATCAACAGTTTTTAGACTGCCTATGAGGAATTGAAACAACGGATTTGATTTCTTCCCGGGAAATTGTAAAACAGTTTTTAGACTGCCTATGAGGAATTGAAACTCCATATAGAGCACATCTTTATTTTGTTTGTCAAAGTTTTTAGACTGCCTATGAGGAATTGAAACGGCCGCAGGTGTTATGGAACGAAACATCAACCGTTCGTTTTTAGACTGCCTATGAGGAATTGAAACTCCAAGAAAATCCCGTGAAGACATCGAGCGAGAGTTTTTAGACTGCCTATGAGGAATTGAAACTGTAAAAACTGCATCCCTACCCCGTCCGGTGCCCCGTGTTTTTAGACTGCCTATGAGGAATTGAAACGGCCGCAGGTGTTATGGAACGAAACATCAACCGTTCGTTTTTAGACTGCCTATGAGGAATTGAAACCTGTCCCGTCCGGGAATACCGGAGTCCGTTTACCCGTTTTTAGACTGCCTATGAGGAATTGAAACACCGCTGTTTTAAACTCGGTTAAAGGCCTTCTTCTGGGTTTTTAGACTGCCTATGAGGAATTGAAACTGTAAAAACTGCATCCCTACCCCGTCCGGTGCCCCGTGTTTTTAGACTGCCTATGAGGAATTGAAACTACTGACCTTCTCGCTCAGCAATTCCGCCAGCTTCCGTTTTTAGACTGCCTATGAGGAATTGAAACGAGTAATCGACACAAATTTGTGAGTGTTTCACGACCGTTTTTAGACTGCCTATGAGGAATTGAAACTGCCTCCCTCAAACATGAATGCCGCCAGGCGGTCGACGTTTTTAGACTGCCTATGAGGAATTGAAACCCTCTTCGGCATTAGCCGGTATCTCGGTGAATCCCAGGTTTTTAGACTGCCTATGAGGAATTGAAACATACTCAGCCTAATCCTCAAATGAAGGGGAGTGATACCGGCATTCGACATTATCCTTTATTGACTGGCCGACTGAGCGTTGATATACTTAAGGATAAATAGGAGGCAGTAAAGTGACCCAAATGCTTAAACTGGATGAAAAACTGAATAATTTACCCGGGCTTTTTTCTAAGATGCCGGAAATTCTGGCTGTTTTTCTATTCGGCTCTTATGGGACAGAAAATCAGACAGATATAAGTGACATTGACTTTGCGATACTGTTTGACAGGAAGCTTAATCTGGTTGAAGAAGCCGACTGTTTGATGCGTATGTCCCAGTTTCTTGAGACTGACAGGGTTGATCTGGTCAATCTAAACAAGGCGCCTCTCAACCTTCAATTTAGGGTGATTTCCGAAGGGAAAATTATTTATGAGAAAGCCTACATTATTACCTGTGATTACATAGAAAACGTAATTGACCTTTATCAGGATTATGCTATTGACCTGTATTTCTATTACAAGGAATACGATGAAGCCCTCCGGGAGGCCTATTCTAATGGTTGATAAAGAAAAAATACGCTAGGATAATTTGAATGATTTCAGCCTATTTATAAAAATGATAACAGCCAAGATATTTTAAGATACCATACGGCTGCTCTGGGAAAGGGCAGTCAATTTTATTTTATTAGGGTTTTTCTGCCCGCTGTTAGGTCTCTGCATCACCATTAATGTCATCTGGTGGAAACAATGATGGAAAATAGAGGAATTTGGCAATCGCCGTAGAATTAAAGTTTACCGGCATAAAGCCGGTAGCGGTAAATATGTCCCCGGGGTTAAGCAGGCAAGGGAGGTGAGAGTGATACAAACACCTGATGAAAAAAGTATGGAAATTATCAGGCAAATCGCCAGCAAAACTGCGGTAAGTTATGTGAAAGGATTCAAGGAAGTCGGAACTTTCGCAACCAAAGGCTGGGTATGTGGGGCTGTATGCGGTGGCGGGTGCAGCGCCGGTTGTGGCGGTGGATGCGTGGGGGGCTGTGCCGCTGACGGTCCTATCCCGATTGGCGATGTATATGCTGCCGGGGGAGCAGGAGGAACGGCGGGAGGAGTGGCAACAGGGGCAGCAGAAAGCTATTAGCAGGCTTTAGCTGTCACGTTATTTTCATTTACATAAGGGCAAAGTGGGTTGATATCATGAAAAAAACACTTCGGGGACTGTTTTTCCAAACTGAAAGTAAAGCCGAATATTATTATGATGACTGTTCGGGAATGGTTTTTCCCTGTCCTGATGGTCTTAAAGAGAAACTTCAGGAATTGCACGAATCTACTGGGAATATCACTGATTTTTCTTCAAGTGACAACATGGATATCTGGGGGAGATTCATATGGGAAAGATACAGTAAATACGGGGCCTTCCTGGTATCTGAGAACACGTCCGGACGCCCCGTTGAACCCAGTGTGGGAGAGATAACTGAAAATGTTAAAAAGAACGGTTTCAGGCAGTTAATCCTTACTGTTACCGGAAACTGTAATATGAAGTGCCGGTACTGCATAAACTCTGATGTTTATCCTTTTTCCGGCAAAATGAGGTTTGACTCCATGCCGTTTTCTGTCGCCAGAGCGGCGGTTGATTACTATCTGGACAATCTCGGCCGGATAAGGAAAACTGACCCCGGAAGAACTGCCGTAATCACCTTTTATGGTGGAGAACCGCTTCTTGAATTCCGTTTAATTCAAGAAGTAGTCGAGTATGTCAGGTCCAAAAAGGTTAAAAACCTCTTATATACAATCACTACCAATGGACTGCTGCTCAATGAAGAGGCAGCCGATTTCCTGGCGGCCCACAAATTTGCTGTTTGGGTTAGTATTGACGGTTCTGAAAACCAGCATAACCGCAATCGAATAACACAGGGTGAAAAGGGTACTTTTGGACAGGTGTTCGGCAACATCCGGAATTTCCGCATCCGGTATCCGGATTATTATCTTTTAGGTTTTCTGGTTACCTATGATTGGAAAACAGATATATTTGAATTGAGAGAATTCTTCAGAAGCCACAGTGAATTTGATAACTCCCTTTTTATGTTCAATCCGGTTGGTGCAAATTTTACGGAATACTATTCCAGGTTTTCAAATGAAGAGAGAAGACACTTTGCTGAACAGTTGAATTCGATCAAAAAGGACCTGTATGCCTCTTCCGTAGACCATGATGATCCGGTGACCACCTTTCTTATTACAACACCTTACCGCCTTCAGCTTATGAGAAAAATACTCGGTTCTCCCGGCCGCCCTGAGATTCCGGCCACCGGGTCGTGTATCCCCGGTGAGAAGATCTGTGTTCTGCCCGACGGAAGGTTTCAGCCATGTGAACGGGTACCGGGGCTGGCAGATATCGGAGATGTCTCCCGAGGCCTTGATTTTGCCGAAATTGCCCGGCTGATAAGCCTGTATAACCAAAAGATAACGGTAAACTGCCGGGGATGCCCGGTCATGCAGTTATGCAAGACATGTTTCTCACATTTCTGGTCTGGAAATGAATTTGTGAAACCAATACCTTTCTTTTGCCGTGATCAGGTCCTGGGAATTAAGTCAATATTGGAGGAGACATACAGCTTGATAGAGCAGAAGCCTGAATACTACGAAGAGATTATAAAACTGTACCATAGGCGGTACAGCCGGTTGCTTTCGTTAAACTTCTAAATACCGGGGGAGGAAGAAAATCTTGATACTGGCAAGACAGTATTTCCGTTTGTTTCCCGAAACCATTTTTGTACCGGGACCGGTATCCGGAGCGCTTTACCTGCTGCTTGCGGAAAAAGTCTTTTCTCTGGATGGGGTTCGCAGCAATATTTTAAAGCTGACCGAAAACAACTTACCCTTAGACGAGGTTTCTCACAGGGTTGGTTTGCCGGATGCTGAAATTCGTGCTTTTTTATCGGCGCTGGAAGATACCGGGGCGGGTTTTTTTGCTGACCACGCTTATTGTGTGGAAAAGATACGACCATTTAACCCGATTGAAGATATCACCTTTTTCCGCCCGGCACCTCAGCTTAATATTTTGCATATAACCCCAACATGGTCCTGCAGCGGGAAATGCGGGTTTTGCCACGGCGGAGAACCTATCCCGCGCCTTCAGCCGTGCCTTGGCTGCCAGCAGAAAAATACAGAAGATAACAGTAAACTGACTATCCCATTAATTGATAAGGCCATTGGGGAATCTGCCTGTCTTGGGTGCCGTTCTCTGGTGATTCACTCCGGGTCTCCCGATTGCAGCGCCGACCTGATTACTGAAACTATACTGACTGCCCGGGAATACGGTTATACTACCATTCAACTGGTATCAGGTTGCCCGGTGCCTGAAAAATTCCTTAAACATCTTATCTTATTGGAAACAACCCCGATTTTTCAGATATTTTCCGATTCCGGTCCAATTCACGATAAGGTTGCCGGCGAAGAGGCAAGTTTTTTGCTACTGATGCGGAATATCTCTATTCTTAAGGCGGAGGGGTTTCCTTTTAAACTGGTATATTTATATACAGGGGAGGAGCCTGAACCCCAAAAGGTATTTTCCAACCTGCAGACTCTGAATCCGGGGGAAGTTTATGCTGACCGGCTTGTCAGGCCGGACAGTGAAACCGGATGTGCATTGGGTGCCGGTGAACATGCTCCAGGCAACGGGGATTTTCTATATGGTCCGGCATCGCTGTTACCTCCCGATATAGTCAAATATGTCTCCGGTGTAAAGCGGCAGAACTGCCTAAACGGCAGGCTGGCCCTTAATCCTGACGGATACTTTTACCCCTGTCCTGTGAGCCTTCAATACAAAATGGGGCATGTTTCGGAAACAACGGTACAGGACCTGTTTGCGGAAGAAATCCTTCAAGGCCACTGGCATGACAGCAGCGGTACCGGAGAGATATGTGAACGGTGTGAATTTTATTTTGCCTGCCACCGGTGTAAAACTACCCTATACAGTCAGCAAGGCAAGTGTTTGTATGGGTATGAACCTGATAAGGGGGAGTGGAAATAATAAACTTCAAAAAGAGAAAGACCAGGCCGGTATTTTCCTGAATGGCAGGGAGATACCGGCCCGGTCTATTAAACAAGTTATTAATTACCAAAATTATTATGGCTGATTTTTGAATGGCAGTCACCACATGTTTTGTCAGCGTTCTTTGCTTTATCAGGGGTAGCCTGGGCCATTCCAATAAGCGAAAACATGAGAACTATGGAGAACAATAGAACAAAAAGCTTCTTCAACGGTTATCACCTCCTTAGTTTCATCGTACTGTTCTGAAAGTATTTACATGTAAAGTATAGTATCTTACAGAAATTAGTATCAAGGGAAACTAAGGGATATTTTGCGACGTTCCCAGCAATTCTTCCCTTGTAACTTTACCCGGTCCATGTCATAATAATATGGACACACATTGGACACATTTGTTTGCTATAATAACATATAAATTTTAAGGAGTGTGATTGGGCAAGTGGAGCGGAAATTCCCGGGAATTAAACGTAATACAATAATCTGTTTTATCATCTTCAGTATTGTTTTAGTCTTCGTTGCCGGCTGCGGGAATGGGAACAAAGACGTTGTGGCCAGCGTGAATGGGGAAGAGATCAGTAAAGATGAGCTTTATGAAGTAATGTTAAAACAAAATGGCAAGCAAGCCCTGGATTTATTGATTTCACAAAAAGTGATTGACCTGGAAGCCAAAGAACAAAAGATTAATGTACCTGACGCTGATATCCAAAAAGAATTGGAAAAGTATTACGAATCTTACGGAAGTAAGGAAGCTTTTATCCAGGCCCTGGAGATGAACGGTTATTCACTGGATGAAGTAAAAACAGAAGTGGCTAGGAATATAAAGATAAAGAAGCTTGTGGAACCGCGGGTTAAGATTACCGACGAGGAAATAAAAGAATATTTTGACGAAAACAAGGCCCAATTCGCCCAGGAAAAGCAGGTGAAGGCGAGCCATATTTTGGTTGAGACTGAAGAGAAAGCAAATGAGATTAAAAAGAAACTGGATGACGGAGAAGATTTTGCCAAGTTGGCCAAAGAAAACTCAAATGATACACAGAACAAGGACAGTGGTGGAGACCTGGGCTTTTTCGGCAGCGGCCAGATGGTCAAAGAATTCGAGGATGCGGCTTTTACTTTAAAAGTTGGTGAAATCAGCGCCCCGGTAAAGACCGAATTCGGGTATCACATTATTAAGGTGACAGAGGTTAAGGATGCCCAGGAAGCGAATTATGAACAGAGTAAAGCTCAGATTAAGGAGATCTTGTTTGACCAAAAAGCTCAGACCGAATATGGTGCCTTGTTGCAGGAGCTATATCAGAAGTATAAAATCGAAAATTCTCTGGAAGAAAAACAAAAATAATGAACATACCGGTTAGGGTGATAATTCACCTTGACCGGTTTTTCTTTTATTGAACGTACTTCGCCAGGGTGACAGTTATGGATACGAAATTTACCGAAAGTGCCGTAAAGCCCCTGGCTTCAGCTATGGGGATATAAGGCACAACCTATTGAAAAACTCAATGTTTTTCAATAGGTTTAACTTGCTTTTATTATATGATGATTGGTAGTATAATACAAATATGGATATTAAATTTAAGTCAAACAAAAATGTTGTATACTCTTGTAAGTATCAAGTAATACATCGCAAGTCAAAAAACTTCGCAAAGGTGGTGAAAAATTGCAAGTAACCGTAAAAATCAAACTTGAGCCAACTAAAGAACAGGCTGATCGCCTTAAAACAATAACAGCAGATTATATTTGTCTGGTAAATCAAATCGTTGCTAAATACGTTGAGGCAGATATGAATCTTAGATATTCAAGCAAAGACATAATCGCAAACCTTCCCAGCGCTGTTAAAAACCAGGCAATTCAAGATGCAAAAAGCGTATTTGCCAGGTATAAAAAAACTGTTCGCACAAATGGCAAATTAAGGCCTGCCGACCAAAAGCAAATTAAAGTGCCTGTTCTTAAGAAACCTGTAGCCATTTGGAACAATCAAAACTACTCTCTCAAAGGAAACATCCTTTCTTTCCCTGTAATTGTTGACGGCAAGTCCAAACGGATTAAAGTTCAGGCCATATTAACCGACTATCAAAGAGAACGCTTAACCGGCAAGTCAGGCAGTCTGCGCATAACTCAAAAATCAGGCAAATACATAGCGCAAATTGCCGCAGAAGCTTCAGCACAGCACGTCAAAGCAGATAATAAAGTCATGGGCGTAGATTTAGGGCTTAAAATTCCAGCCGTTGCTGTCACGGAGGGTGGTAAAACCAGGTTTTTCGGAAACGGCAGACAAAATAAATTTATCAAACGCCAACATCGTTCCGTGCGCCGAAAACTTGGCAAACTAAAGAAACTTAAAGCTATTAGAAGGCGCCATGATAAAGAACAGCGCTGGATGAAAGACCAAGACCATAAAATCAGCCGCCAAATTATTAACTTTGCGAAAGAAAACGATGTATCAGCCATTCACCTGGAAGCTCTCTCTGGTATACGCCAGACGGCAAGAACAAGCCGTAAAAACGAAAAGAATTTGCATACATGGAGTTTCTATCGACTGGCTC
>PHAB01000047.1 GCA_002840275.1 Firmicutes bacterium HGW-Firmicutes-14 | reverse complement strand
CAGGAGTTATGCCACAAGCCCCTATTTTGCAGCCGACGAGGTATGGACTTTTGGCACCCTGCTCAACCCCCATGCCGACTTTGAGACCAACAACACCCTCTGCGGGTACTGTCATTCGGCCCACTCGTCCACCGGCCCCCAGATTATCAAACAACCCAAGGTCCTGGACTTATGCTTTATGTGCCATGACGGGACCGGGGCAGCCTATGACGTTAAGGGAGGCAGGTATTTCAACGGTGAGGCGGCGGTATCGCTGCCGGCTGGGGGGTATGACTTGGCCCTGGGAAGCACATCCACACATTTTACCGACCTGGCCAACTATGTTTACGGAAGCCCGGGGATAATCATGACTATAGACTGCAATACCTGCCATGAGCCTCACGGGACAAGCAACTACAGGAACATACGGACAACCATAAACGGCCAGCCTGTTACTGTCAGCGCTGTTGCCTACGGCCCGGCCTACCAGTATAAAACGACATCAGGCAAAGAGATAATCAGTTATGTTGACGGGTGGGAACAGTTCTGCGGTGTTTGTCACGGAGAATACCAGACATATCACAGTGTGACCACCATAACAGGTGAAGAGAACTGGCGGCACCGGACCGGTATGCCGCTGACCGGGGGGAGTACCGACGGGCGCTGGGTGGTAGAGTTCCCGGTTCCCGGCCTGTACACTACCCTTCCAACCCTGGGCCCGCCGACAGGCGCCCATATAACTAACTACAGGATTGTTTCCGGCGGTTTGCTCCCGGCAAACACATATAACTATATTATTACCGCGAAAAATGCTGTGGGGGAATCGGTCTACGGCAGCATCCTCCAGGTTCCCGATGTTCCGGCCGATTCCAGGGTGGAACTGAGATGGGAAGGCATACTAAATGCTTATAAATACAGGATATACCGTTACGGGGGGACAGGGGACCCGGATACCCTGGATGTGACCCAGTTTAAACTGGTGGCTGAGGTGCCGGACTACCCGTATGAATATACAGATAATGTGCCTCCCGGGAGTTTGTCAGATCAGTCGCCTCCCACTGCTTCCGCTGCCAGGGTAACCTGTATCACCTGCCACTATGTCCACGGAACACCGGCCGTAGCTGTTAACGGGGAACCAACACGTTTAAGGAGATATGACAATGACGGACTCTGCCAGGATTGCCACAAACGATAAATCAAACGGAAAGGACTCTCTGTTTTGGCAGATAACAGGCATTCTTGCCGTCTATTTAACAATATGCGCTGTTTTTCTGTGGGCCGGCGGGAAAAACCTACCGGCAGTGGAAGGAAGACTTAACCAGGTCAAAGTTATTCAAAGTAACGGGAAATATAAACCAAGCGGCGCCAGGGGTATCGCTTTGGACAGGGAAGGGAACATATATGTTACAGACGGCAGGAATGACCGGGTTCTGACCTTTTATTCAAACGGCAGGTTTCGAGGTGTCATTGGCGTCAGCTCCAGGGAAGCAGCTGACGGGCCAAAGAACCCTGTCAGTGTGGCTGTTCATGGGGATAAGGTTTTTGTAGGGAGTTTCGGCACCGGCGAAATCCTGGTATACAGCCGGAAAGGGAAGCTTTTGGATACCCTGCCTCATAAAGAGGACAGGCTAAACCTGCCGGCAATACATCCCCTGGTGATGACCTCAGACAGTAAAGGCAATTTATATGCCGGGGACGGCAAAGACCATTTTATAGCAGTGTTCGATGCGGAGGGGAAACTGCAGCTTATCTTTGGCCGCCCAGGGTATGGGAATACAGAAGTCAGTTCTGTTAACGGTCTGGCGGTTGACGAACCCGGAAGACGTATTATAGTAATGAGTTCAGGTGTTTTAAAGGTTTTGATTTTCAACATGGACGGCAAATTATTACAAGAGGTGTCTTACAATAATAACGGCCAGAATATTTTTATTGCGCCCCGCGGCCTGGCATATGATGCCGGATCAGGAACTATCTACATTGCTGATTCAATACTGGATACGGTTTTCGCGGTGGATGACCAGGGCAGGATACTGGCCCGGAGCCCAAATATCGGGCTTGAATACCCCCATGGCCTGACCCTGGGACCTGGCGGTTACGTATATGTAACTCAAAGAGAATTGGGAAAAATATCTGTCCTAAACCCGTAAGAAAGGAGGGCCAATCAGTGTTAAATATCTGGAGAATAAAGAACATACTATCCAAAAGAATAACTATGATAATATTTATCGCCATTGTGACGGGAGCACTGGTGACGGGCTCCATATACTATTTTCAAAACGGGGAAGCCACAGCAGCCATCCAGGCTTCGAAAGTACTGATTATTTCCAATAACGATACTTACTACACTGTTTCCGGCGGAACGTCCGCCGCTGAGATGTCAGCAGCATTGACTAATTATGGCTTTAATGTCACTACCTGGGTGGAAACTGCTAACGGTAATGCGCCACCCAGTGTGGCTTATGCTAACCAGTTTGACGTCGTTATCTTTACTCAGGGTGTCGGTTACCGTAATACTTCAAACAATAAACCGGGTCTGAGCACAAATGACCTGGCATTCCTTAAGGAGTACCTTAATATCGGCTACTCCGGCAACAAGGCCCGCCTTATTATTGAAGGCGAGGATGTTATGTCTGATATCCTTCGCGTAGGTACATCTACAGACCAGCGGGATATCCTGAAAATAAACACATCCAGTTCTGATGATAACTATAGAAGGATGGACAGGCTGAGGATAGACGATTCTTCCCACCCTGTCTGGAATCATGTTTATGATATTACAGGTACAATCGAAGCAACAACCGCTTACCAGACTGAGTACCAAGACTATATTGCGCCAAACCTGACGGTGGGTGCAAAAACAGTGGGCAAGGCCAGGTTTACCGATGGGAAGTATTTTACTACCCTTAATACATGGGCTGATTCTTCCGGCCACAGGGAAGTGTTTATGCCCTTTGCCTGGTATGTTAACAGCGCTAACGGTATTACAAACACCTATAAGGACTGGCGCGAAAAACTCCTGGTTAACATGGTCAGTTGGGTTGGAGAACGGGAAATTAATGTTACTGCCAGCAGTATTGCTAACAACACCGCCTCCCGGGGTGAAACGGAAGGGATGCTCTCTGTCCAGTTAAGCCCCAATCTTATAGATACCTCTTATACACCACCCGCCATAAAAGGAATAAAAATAAATTTCCTGGGCACTCTTGACCCGAGTCACGTTACAGCTTATGTATATTCTGACGCCGGGACTATTGGAACTTTGGACGGGGGCGATACTGAACTTGGCAGCGCATCATTCGCCGGCGGTGTTGCCACAGTAAACTTTAACCTGGAGGTCAGCTCAACCAAGCATCTTATTGTTGCCTATAAATATTCCACTTCAGCCACTTTTGAGGCCACGGCCGGAGCGCGGCTGGCAAACACCGGGGCTGTAATGGTTCATGACTGGGACAAACTGTCACGGGTATATGGTTCATTTCCCTGTGATTCCTCACTTTCAACCATTAAGGAAGGCGGCACCGCTGATATCAAGACACCTGCTGAGGGAACCACGGTTAGGTCTGATGTCACCATTTCAGGTACAACCTCCACTGAGTACTGCCTGTGCTATTCCGAAGGGTATAATAATAAGACCGGGCCATGGACCGAATTTGCCCATGGGGCATCAGGAGTTAATAACTCCATTCTGGGGGTTTGGAATACGGCAGCCGTCACAGATGGGTCCTATACGGTAAAGCTGCATGTATATAGTGGTACCGATGACTTTGTAAGCCTGTATGTCGACAATACCGCCCCGGTAATTACCGAAGGGCCGGTTCATTCTAATGTATTGGACAACCAGGCTGCCGTTGCCTGGAAAACCGACGAATCGTCAACTACTGAAGTTATGTACAGGGTATTTGGTTCGCCAGACTGGGATACTGCTGCGGACAGCGCCAAAGTCCTGAACCATTCCTATACGTTAACAGGACTTTCTGCCAACTCCCAATACGACTACAAGGTCAGGTCTGTCGATGCCGCAGGCAATTCAGTTGAATCAGGGGTCCAGTCTTTTACAACCCTTGAACAGGGCCCCTATGCAGAAATTACTTATCCTGCCGTAGTGGGTGAGGTTATTCCCAGGGTTGGGGGTACTGTGGAGATTAAAGGGTCTGCTTTTACCTCCAATGAAGGGCACTCTGTTAACTGGGCAGTCTATTATGGATACGGGGAGTCCAGGGAAAAGGTGACGGCCTGGAACCTGATCCATTCGTCCAGTACTCCCGTAACTGACGGAGCGCTGGCTTCCTGGGAAACACCGGCGCCTGACGGAGCGTATGTCCTTAAACTCTGGGTATCAGACCCGGACCTTACAGGGCCGACGTCTTACAAGGAAGACTATGTCCAGGTTATTGTTGACAACACTGTCCCTGAGATATATGGCATCGGGGTCCAGAATGTTACTAATGTAAGCGCCTGTGTCTACTGGCAGACCAGCAAGAACACAACGGACCAGGTAGTTTACGGCTGTGCCCCTGGGGTGTATCCTTTTGTTCTGGATGATACGGAAAAGGATAAAAAGATGTTCCTGTATGACCTGGAGCAAAACAAAACATATTACTATAAAATAAAAGCAACAGATGGTTCGGGCCATACTGCTGAAAGCCCCGAGCAGAGTTTTACCACTGACAATAACACTTCGGATTCTACGCCTCCCGATATCTCCGCTGTTGTCTTAACCGCAGCGGGGAGGACTGACACCACTGTTGACTTGAAATGGGATGCTGCAACCGATGATACGGGAGTTGCAGGTTATAAATTATATTCCAGTACTGACGGGGAGAATTATACTTTCCGGGGCGCTGTTCCGGGTTTCAAACTGTATTTTACCGATACGGGGCTCAGCTCTGAAACTACATACTGGTACTATCTCAGGGCCTTTGATGTGGCAGGGAACCTGTCGGCGCCTACTTCGGCAATTAAAGCATATACTACCAAGGATGCAGAGCATATTAACCCCCATGGAGCTTATTCAAAGCTGACGGTAATGTGTTCCAAGTGCCATACCACTCACCGGGGGAAAAAGGAGTTCCTGTTTAACCGGACCCAGGAAGCAACCATGTGCTACACCTGCCATGATGCCGCGGGTTCAGGCAGTAAATATTCCATTGAAGCAGAATATGACCCGGACCACCAGTCCAGGCACCCGCTTCCCATGAATCATACCAGCAAGGAATGTGCCAGCTGCCATAACCCGCATCTCAACCCTGCTACTTATCCGCGGTTGTTATCAGTAAAGAATACTGTAACCGGAGAAGTGTATCACGGTGAAAATGGTTTTTGTTATGCCTGCCATGGCTCAGACGGTCCTGACCGGGTATTGGATAACACCGCCGGGGCTCATGACGTATTTGAAAACTCTATCCATAACTTATCACAGTATTTCCCAAATCCTGAATCAGGTTCCGGAGTCAGATGTGTGCCCTGCCATTACAACCACGCCAGCTATGATGTCCGCCTGACCAAGGCGCCCGAAGAAGAAAACTGCTATCACTGCCACGGGGCAACATCTTACCTGTATGGCGGCATCCCTGACATTGAGGCCGACCTGAACCGGGTGTCTTACCATAATGTGAAGGGGTCTCCGGAAACAGGTAATGTTGAGTGTGTCAACTGCCATAATCCTCATTTCGTTAACGGCGGGGACCATAATACATCTGACCCGTATAATACCGTTATAAACTGGACAGGTGACAGGACCAGTTTCTGCCTGCGCTGTCATGACGGTGATGACCCTCCCCAGAAACATGTGACAAGGGAAGTAAATGTACCCTATACAGTATATTTCCCAGCTATTTCTCTGACCACTACTGACCCGGCATTTGGCTGGGATAAAACGCCTTACCTGACTTCGGGACATTACAGCGCTTCTCCCACAAAAGTCCAGTGCAATGACTGCCACAGTCCCCACGGTTCACCGGCTAAACGCCTCCTGGCCAGGAGGGAAGACCAATTCGGTGACAATTACCAGGGGGAATGCGGGAACTGCCACGGACCGGCCGGTACAGGCAGGCATGACCAGTACCCCGATGCCAAGGACATTTACAGTACAATGACCTATGGAACAGCATCACTTCACCCTACTTTTACCACCGATTCACTGAACATACATGATGATAACGAAGACCTCAAAAATGTTGCCAGGCACGCGGAGTGCTGGGACTGTCATGAATCCCATACTGTTACTGGTACTGCGGCGTCTTCGCCTGATATACCTGTCATAGGAGACCAGGTTCACCTTCTGGGTCGTATATCCGGTGTCTGGGTATCAAACTGGCCTTCATCATGGGACAGTTACAATACGGCTTCTTCTGATATCTTTTCATTGGTCTTCTTGAACCCGGCAGACGGGCAGACCAATAATGATTACCAGTGGCAGCTGTGTCTGAAGTGCCATAGCAAGTATGCGTACACTCCCCAGGGCTCAGGGGCGGATTACCGTGCCCCTCACTACAACCCCAGTGATAATGGCACTGCTTTTTATCAGACTGATGTGGCCAGGGAATTTAATCCTAACACCGGAGCGGGACACCGGGTTGCCGGAAACAAGACTATGCCCACCTTTACCTATAACAGCACCACGTATTATTACGGGAAGTTTGTCAACGGATGGCAGGGTAACACCAAGATGAAGTGTACGGACTGTCACCAGAAAGGCTCAGGGGTTATGGGTCCCCACGGCTCAACGGAAAAATTTCTTTTAAGGGCTTACTGGGACCCGATAACAACAGGTTCCGGCCAGGGTTCCGATACCGGTGACCTGTGTTTCCTGTGCCATGATTACGAGTTTTATACAGGTTACCGCCCGGGTTCAGGATGGGTGGAACTTTCCAACTCCAATACCGTAAGGACCCAGTTTGCCCAAAGCAGTACGGGCAAAAATCTGCATACCGTAGGTGACCATAAGAGTAATAAGAGGAAGGACGGGGTAAACAATAACCTGGTTGGATGCGGTACCTGTCACGGAGGTTTGCCCCACGGGTGGAAGTACCTGGATACTTCCGGCAGTTCAGTTAATAATGGTGTTTCCCTGTGGACTACCGGTGAACCTGTTCCATATAAAGACGGGGTGGAAGGTTTTAATTCAGACATACCCAACAGGAACCCGGTCAGCTGGGTTAAGCACCAATCGGGTTCATGCTACAAATGGTGTGATAAATAACTGTCAGCTGGTAAGCCTGTAAAACAATATTAATATGATAACAGAGTCCCAAGTTACAAATTATTTTTTGTGAGATTATGCTGGAATTGAGACTAAAGCTAAGGACCAATATTTGGTTCTTAGCTTTTTTGTTTTTCACGAGATCTAAATTCGGGGAGATAAGAGATATGAAAAAAGATGCGGATGACAGCAGAAAAAAGAGAAAACTTAATCTGCGCAAAATGTCCATCAGGCTGGGGGCCTTAGCTGTTATTGCGGCTCTGGCTGCTTACGGTATTATTTACTATGTATACCCCACCGGGGCAGCTGTTACCACCAAGCCCAATGTCTTTATCTATAAAGAC
>PHAB01000046.1 GCA_002840275.1 Firmicutes bacterium HGW-Firmicutes-14 | reverse complement strand
TGTCAGCTGTCACACCTGGGCGCCTCACGGCGGTAAATACAGGTTATTGGGTGTGACAAAAGACGGCGCTCCATTCCAGAATTACGCCAAGAATATCAGAATTGACCGGGTGACAACTTATGTAAAAGACAATTGTGCCACCAACTGTGGCGGTCATCCCAGTTCGTAAATCTTAGGTCTGAACTTTGTGAGCTAAAGCTATGGCTTGAAGTCATAGCTTTAGCTCCATCTTTGAAATTCTTTGCCTGTACATGGGTAAAATAATAAAAATAAGAAATGTAATCCGCTTTTTGAAAGGATGGAATATGTCAACAAGACTGTTAGGAAGAGTATGGCGGTTTTTTAAATCAAAAGAGCTGGCTGTTTTGTTAATTACCTGTATTACCGCTTCTTCTGTAATGGGAATGTTGATTTCACAGCCGGACAAGGTTTTTACATCCTGGTGGTTTATTGGCATTAGCGGAGCCTTTATCATTAATCTGACTTCCTGTACATTGTCCCAGGTCATCAAGGCGCGGCGGGTATGGAAAAGCAGCGAGCCGGGGCACTTAAGCATTTGGGCGTTAATTGTAATTCATGTGGGTTTAATTATAATAGTATTGGGAGGTTTTATCAGCGCCGGTTTTAAAATGACCGGTTATATGACGGTAATGGAGGGCGAAGTTCGCACAGAAACCCAGGAAGAGTATGATGTTTTGAAAAAAGCTCCTTTATTCGGGATTATCGGGAACAGCGGTTATGGTATCGGTCTGCAAAAACAGCAGCGTATTCTTGACCGAGAAGGAAAAGTTGATTATATCGTGTCTGAAATCATTCTTTTGGAGGGAGACAGAGTTATTCTGAAAGAGTCTGTTGAAGAGGGTAAACCTCTAATATATAAGGGGCTCGGATTTTATGAGCATAATGCCGGCTTTGCTCCTCTGGTAACCATAGAAGATTCCAATGGAAACATGATCTATAAAGGGTTTATATTTATGGAAACCGTAAATGGGCAGCCGGAGAACTATTACCAGAGAAGGAATTTTACCGTTCCCGGAAGAAATATTAAATTAGACATGAGGTTTTATCCTGATATGGTAATCGAAGCCGGTCAGGTTAAAACTCAAAAATACTCCTTGGGAAATCCGGGTTTGGAAATAAATGTTACCCAAGATGGTCTGAAAATGGAAAAAGGTATTATAAAAATGGGAGAAAAAATCAATTTTGAGGGTAACTCTTTGTCTTTCGATGAGGTAAGGCATTGGATAGGCTTGGAGATCATATATGACCCGGGAGCCGGAGTGTTGTTTACCGGTTGTTTGATTACCGCTATTGGGCTGTGTTTTTTATGGTCCGGGAAGAAATCATTGCACTGGTGGACGTGATGGAAATCATTTGCTGGTTGGCTGCAAAAAACAGGGGAGTGGAAAAGGCGTGACAAGCATCAAGATACAGCTGATAATGTTCTGGGCATCCGTGGGGTTCTGTTTTGGCGGGACGGTATTATTTATTTCAGGTCTTATCTTTAAACGGGAACCCTTTGTGAAATATGGGACGGTTTTTGCGTACCTTGCTTTTATCCCATTAACTGCCGGTTTGATAAACAGGTGGGTTCAGACGGGACATTTCCCATACTGGGGAGTATACGAAGTCTTGATGTCTTATGCCTGGGGGGCGCTGTTCTTTTACGTAGTTGTTCAGTTTCTTAAACCGGGACTCAGGATTGCGGGAACACTGGTCCTGCCGGTGGTAATGCTAATGGTAGGCATAGCGGTGATGAGTTCCGTAGAAATGAAGGAGATTCCCCGGACCTTCTTTACCTATTGGCTGGGCATACACATTCTGTTTGCAAAGCTCTCCTACGGCTCGGTGATTATTTCAGCAGCTCTGTCCATAGCATACCTTTTCAAGTCAAAGCAGCAGAAGCGGGGAGTAGTTAATCCGCTGCTGGCAAGACTGCCACAGGTGGAAAAAATTGACAACTGGAATTATCAGTTTATTGCTTTTGCCTTTGTTATGCTGGGAATAATGATCGCCTCCGGGGCAGTCTGGGCCTATAAGGCATGGGGACGTTACTGGGGTTGGGACCCCATTGAGACATGGGCACTGATTAGCTGGCTCATCTACGGCCTTATCCTGCACCTGCGGGTTACCATGGGGTGGAGAGGAAGGCGTGCATCCTGGCTGGCAGTATTTGCCTTTATCCTTGTGATATTTTCGTTTTTTGGTATCCCATTGGTATACCCCAGCATACACGAACACCTGAAATACACCGTTGGGCTGAGCCGGGGATTATTTGGTAATGGTGGGCAGGCATAGATATTGCAGCATCTTTTGATTAATATCAATTTTATGTTACCGAATAATGTTGTATAATGTTGTTATAGCGCAGTTAGTAAAAAGGGGCGCAGTTATGTCTTTAAAAAAAATCCTTCTCGTTACACCTCCTTACCATACGGGAATCATTGAGGTTACCGGCAAATGGCCTCCCCTTAACCTTGTATATCTCGGGGGAAGCCTTCGGAAAGCGGGTTTTCCTGTTAAGATTTACGACGCCATGTCCCTGGACCATACCATAGACGATGTTGAAAAAATTTTGGCAATGGAAAAGCCTGACATAGTCATGATAGGGAGTTTTACACCCAGCATTAACGCTGCCCTGGAAGTACTCAGACTGGCCAAAAGGATTAACCCTGATGTAATTACCTGCCTTGGCGGAATCCACCCGACTTTCTGCTATGAAGAAATCTTTACCGGTACCCCGGGAGTTGTGGATTATATTGTCCGGGGCGAGGGAGAGCAGACTGTTGTGGAATTGGCTTGGGCCCTGACGGATGGCAGAAACCTGTCAGAAATTGACGGTATTGCTTATCCTGAAGGTGAAGATATAATAGTAACTCCTGAGCGGATACTGTTGGAGAACCTGGACAGCCTGGAACCTGTCTGGGACCTGCTGGACTGGGACCTATACAAATATAATGTAACAGGGCGGAAGCTGGCCCTTGTCAGCCTCTCCAGGGGATGCCCCCATAAATGCAGGTTTTGCTCCCAGCACCTGTTCTGGAAAGGTTCATATCGGAGCAGGTCTCCCCAAAGTTTTGCCGATGAAATTGAGATGCTTCACCGCCGCTTTGGGATTGGGATGTTTATGATGGCTGATGATTATGCCACCTGCCACAGGGAAACCTGGGAAAATGTCCTGGACCTGCTGATATCCAAAGGAATAGATGTGCACATAAGCCTGGAGACCAGGGCCGATGCCGTATTAAGGGACAGGGACATCCTGGATAAATACCGGCAGGCGGGTGTGGTCCACATATATGTGGGTGTGGAAACTACAAACCAGGCAACCCTTGACGGCTTTAACAAGGGGATTACCGTGGAACAGTCCCGGGAGGCAATTCGCATATTGAATGAGCAGGGGATAATAACCGAATGCTCATTCATCCTGGGCAATCCTGACGACACCGAGGAAACATTTGATTCAACCCTGGAACTTGCCCGGGAATTTAACCCCGATTTGGCCCATTTTCTTCTTCTGACCCCATGGCCATATACCCGGCTCTACCAAGAGGTCAAAGAACAGATAGTGGTTCATGATTATTCCAAATATCATTTTGTCTATCCCGTAATAAAGCCCATGCACATGGAAATATCCCGGCTTTGGACCAGGCTGATCGAATGTTTCAGGGTATTCTACCTGGACAAAGCCCGCCGGTTGCTGGTTATGGAAGACGGATTCAAGAAGACCTATATGATGAAGTCAATCCAGATAATGCACCGGCACTTCTTTGTTGAAAATTTTGGCAGGGGTACAATATCACTACCCAGAGAAATGGGTAATGCATTAGAAAAAATGATAGCTGAGTTCAGCGGGGGTGAGGAAAAAATGATGAATGAAACCGATACCGAAAGGGTCTCACGGGAACTGGACAATGACATTATGGAGTTCATCAACTGCGGCATTAATAACCACGATGAGGACAGGTTCAATGAACTGGCCCTGCGGGAGTTCAGGCTGCAACATGAGGCGAACCCGGTTTACCGGGAATACTGCGGGAAGAAGGGGGCAGGCCCGGACAATGTCTCTCACTGGTTACAGATTCCCGCAATCCCTACGTCTGCCTTCAAACAGCATGTAATCACATCTTTCCCCCTGAAGGATGCCGAACTCGCGCTCCTCACCAGCGGTACTACCGACCCCAATATGAGGGGGAAAATATACAGGGACAAAAGCAGCTTACAAATGATTCTGGCTGCCAATAAAATGATTACAAAAACCCTTCTCTTCCCCGATACAGAGAAGATGCGCGTGCTTCTCCTGGTGCCTTCGCCGAAAGTTGCTCCTGCCATGGCGATGGCCTTTGGCCTGGAACAGCTGAAAAACGAATTCGGCACTGAAGACAGTGAGTATTTTATTACTCCTAACGGCTTTGAAACAGAAGGGTTCATAAAAGCCCTGAAGGATGCGGAAGAATCGGGAAGGCCAGTGACGATTGTCGGAGCAACATCAGGATTTGTCCACTTTTTCAACATATGTGTTCAGCGGGGGCTGCGGTTTAAACTGCCTGAGGGCAGCAGGGTATGTGACGGCGGAGGCTACCAGGGCAGTTTCGGTGATTGTTCCAGGGAACAGTTCTACGAGAAGTGTTCGGAGCTTCTGGGGGTCCCCCCTTATTTTTGCCTGAATACCCTGGGAATGAGCGAAAGCGGCACCAACTACTTTGATAATTGCCTGAAAAACCATTTTGCCGGGGTTGACGGTATGGAACGGTACAAGGTGGCCCTGCCCTGGACAAGGACTATAGTAGTGGGACCCCGGACCGGCCAAAGGCTGCCCCAGGGTGAGGCTGGCCTGATAAGGCATTATGACCTGACTAACAGAGCGACAGTTTTTGCGGTACAGACTGACAATATTGGCTATGAAACTGACGGAGGGTTTGAGATAATCGGCAGAGCTCAGGGAAATCTTATCGGTTTCGGACTGGAGCCTACCAGTGTCAAGGACTGGATTCTGGCCGGACACAGGGATAATGCGGGACAGGCTGCCGCCGGTCATGCTGCCCATGGGCAGATGCCCGGACAGATGCCCGGACAGATGCCGCCCGGTCATGGCCCTTTGGGAATGATGCCTCCGGGGCATATGGGGATGTCAGGTGGCAACGGTTGCTCTGCTTCGACAGCCGAGATGATTGCTACCGTGCATGGTATGCCGTGCTCCACCGTGGCAGATGGTATGCTTAAAGCCCATGGGGCGCCGTGCTCGACTGTGGCGGACAATATGCTGAAAGCCCATGGGGCGCCATGCTCGACTGTGGCGGACAATATGCTGAAAGCCCATGGGGCGCCATGCTCGACTGTGGCGGACGGTATGATAAAAGCCCAAGGGGCGCCGTGCTCGACTGTGGCGGACGGTATGATAAAAGCCCAAGGGGCGCCGTGCTCGACTGTGGCGGACGGTATGATAAAAGCCCATGGGGCGCCAAGTTCAACCAGGGTAAGTAATTCTTAGATGCATGTGAAAGCATGCATTTTTTTTTTGATTTTTTTTAGATTTTTAAAGGAGTTTTCCGGCAGGAATTTCTAAGGAGAATGTCGAAATATGTCGAAAGTACTTTTGTACACAAAAGACGGGTGAAAATGGGGGTGGGAAAAAAGATATGGGAAGACAGAAGTGTTTAGGTAGGGAAAGACGGTAAAAATGATTACAAAGGGGCGAATTTGGATGGGAAAACCGTCATTGTATTCGCGGAAAATGTTTCATTCTGTTATCCTTGTAACATTGGCAATGGTGCTCTTTTTTTCCGGTCCCGTTTTCGCAGATACCACCGGTCCCGCATTTTCTGCTTCCCCGGACAATGGAACCATCATAAATTCAGGAAAAATAACTATTTCTGTGACTGCCAAAGACCCTGACAATGTAAATGCCTCATCTGTTGTAATGAAAATTGACGGGTCAGTTGTTGAGACTATCAGGCAGTATGATTGGCTTGATGAATATACTGATGATTTAACAACTCTTTTTATATATTATCCGGCTGCCCTGACTGAGGGGAACCATGACATGTATATTTCCGCCAAGGACGGTTCAGGCATGCTTTCCGAATATACCTGGTCCTTTACGGTATCTGCCCCGCCTGCAATATCATCTCTGATTCCGGTCAATGAATCGACGATAACAGAACAGAAGCCGGTCATATCTGCTGTTGCGAGCGATAATTCGGGCATTGATGAAACCTCCATAACCATGACCGTTAACGGAATCATTGTCGAAACAAGCTATGACCCTGCTACAGGTAAAGTAGCATATCAGCCGCAGTCCAACCTGGCCAATGAAGCTATCCACAATGTGGTCCTGGAGCTTACTGACACCAGCGGCAATCCAGCCAGGGCGGAATGGAGTTTTAAGGTAGTTACATATAATGAAATGCCCTTTTCAGCAGATGACGTAACATGTCAGAAATGTCATCTCCGTACCACACACCCAATGGGCAACTGTGCAGGATGCCATGGTACAAACCTGAACTTCGCAAACCCGGTATATCCACTGGATGACTGTTATAAATGTCACTTTGGGGACACCGTCTATCCTGCTGCATATCACCTTGACGGTCTCCCTTATTCAATGCAGCCGGATCATCCGACAATAACTACTGACAGCTGTGTTGAATGCCATAGTGTGAATTGGACAACTGTCCCTGAATATCATGATATTACAAATACAGCTGAACGGCACCTTACTACATCCACCGGTTGCGAAAACTGCCATTCAAGCAGCCTTACCAGGGAACATTACCGGAGAATTGACAGCACAGGGGCCGTTCTGACCTGCTTTACATGTCACTCCAGCCCTGATAACAGGGTCAGGGAAGCGATTAGCGCCGGAAATTCTTCCTGCCAGGCCTGCCACAGCACAACCACCTGGCATCAGCACCCGGTATCGGCCACCGGCTATGATCCTGCGCCCAGCGTGGACTGCAGCAAATGCCATGCCACTGCTGCCGGCGGGACTGCTGAACTGGCTGCCATCCATGCGAATGCTGCAGATAGAGGCAAGATTACCGGTTACAGTTGTGCAACATGTCATAACAGTACCTTTGAAGGGGCTGACAAGGTAATAACCGGCGACGGTTCCCTTGATATGATGAAAAACAGCACAACCGTAATCTATTGTACCGATTGTCATAATGGTACACTGACAGATGCGCTGGGGACCAAGTACCCGGCTCATGGCGGCAGCCATTCAACAATGGCCACCGGCTATGGCCAGTACAACTGGGATTCCGCTGTGGATTGCGCCCAGTGTCATGCCACTTTGAGCATTTCCAGCAACCATATCTATACCGGGTCAGCTGCTGACTGCAATACCTGCCACAGCAGTTCCGTGGCTGAGGTAACCGGTACAATAGAGTCTAACTGGAGCCGTGCCGCCGTTAAGACGGGTTATACCTGTTCGACCTGCCATAACTCCCTGGCATACGGCCACAGTTATGAACATAACAGTACGGGAGATGAACCGGTAACCTGCAGCGGATGCCATGACGGGACAACAGTGAGCGGGGCATTTAACGTTCCCGCGGGAACAAATACCACCGTGAGTGATACCGGTATCCACCCGGCCTGCAACAAGTGC
>PHAB01000023.1 GCA_002840275.1 Firmicutes bacterium HGW-Firmicutes-14 | reverse complement strand
TCCCCACAAGACGGCTGCTACCTGTGCCGGACTGGGCTGGATTGGGAAAAGCGGACTCCTGGTCAATCCCCTTTACGGCCCGCGCCTGAGCTGGGCCACTGTCCTGACCGATGCCCCGCTGGAGGTCTGCCGGACCCCATACATCGAAAGCAAGTGTGGGAACTGTTCCCGTTGTGTTAATGCATGCCCTTCGTCTGCCATAAGGGATGTCAACTGGAAGCGGGGAGAAACAGCAGAGGCCTTCATCGATACCGGGGCCTGTGCCGATTATATGACCTATACAGTAAGAGCTTTTAGGAAATATATCTGTGGGATGTGTATTTTAGCCTGCCCGTTAGGAGGTAAAAAAAGATGAAAAAGGCCAAGGCGGTTGTTAAACCGGGAGCCTGCGGATTAAATGTGATGCTCACAGCCGAACTCGATGAGCAAAAAAAGCTGAATATTGATTTTCACAGTGCATGTGAGCCTGTTATGAGTATGAATGACGAGTTTAAGAACATAAACTGGAAAAAAGGCATCTTTTCTAAGATGCTTGATTCATATGTATATAAGGTATGTTCCGAACACCTGACTCATCCTGATTGTCCCGTGCCCAGCGCGGTAATGAAAACAATCCAGGTGCTGGTGGGTGCTGCTGTGGAACAGGAGGTATCTATAAAAGTGAATAAGATTGAGGAAGATTGCTGAGATTAACAAAACCAAACCAACCTGGATGGTTGGTAATTAATTAGAAGGCAGGTGTGATTTCTATGAAGGTACAGGTAATCTGCGGGTTTTTGGGAGCAGGCAAGACCACCCTGCTGAAGAACCTGCTGCAGAACGCGGCTGCTGATACGGCGATACTGGTAAACGAGTTTGGAGAACTGGGCATAGACGGGACCCTGGTTTCCCAGGGCTGTAACCTTAATGTGGTGGAAATGCCGAGCGGGTGTATATGCTGTTCCCTGAGGGAGAGCCTGGTGGATGGTGTCCGGGAGATTATGGAAAAATATAATCCGTCACAACTCATTATCGAACCTACCGGAATAGCATCACCGTCATCAATCATCCTCGGCCTGAAAAAGGCAGACTATGCGGAGAAGTTGAAACTGGCCCCTGTGATAGGGGTGATTGACTTGACTTTCTTTATTGAGATAATCAGGGACGGTGATGTGGAAGATGTTGGAGAGTTCTTCAAGGACCAGATTATGAATTCCGATATCATCCTCCTGAACAAGGCGGACCTGGTTATAGGGGATACCATTGATCGCTGCAGAGAGGAGATAACTGCCTTAAACCCTGCGGCTGTGCTTATTCCCACGGTATACTGCCGGGCTGAGATACCGGAAGTTGAGGCTAAAGGGGAAGTGGTGCACTTTCACTTCAGTCCCCGGTACAGTTCGGAAGTATTCCGGTTTAGTGGTAAAGTGGACCGGGACAGGATAGAAACTCTGCTGAAGGACCTTAAAACCGGGGGATATGGTGATATTTTCAGGGCCAAGGGGATAATTCTGACTTGTGACGGCCCGGTGACTTTTGATTATGTGAATGGCCGGTTTGAATTTGGCAAGATAGCGGAAGCTGTTGAGAACAGGCTGGTATTCATCGGCCGGGACATCGACCGGGCAAAACTGGAAGGAGCCATTGGAGTTCATTGAACCGGTTTCGAACCACCTTGGAAGGGTTCAGCGGAGGAAGCCGGTGAATGGGGGAGGTCTGAAAAATGGAAGCCGCAGAGCTTTACTATAAACCGTGGATTTACTTCTGGGTGGTTCAGTCGACAGGTATTATCCTATTGGCGGCCGGGATAGCCTGGAAGGTCTCGTTTTATGCCAGGGCCGGAAAACAGTCACTGTATGGGAGGCCTGACATCCTGATGATGGTGAGGGCCTTCATCAGGGAAGTAATACTGCAGAAACAGATAGCGGAAAAGAGCATAATGAGGTGGGCCGCCCATTTAGGGATATTTTACGGTTTCATGGGCCTGCTTCTTTTATCGGCGATAGCCGTCATACTGAAATTCATCCCTGAGGGGTCAGCAGTCAGGATATATATGACGGCAGGGCAGGGCCATAACTACTACAAACTGGCGGGGGATTTTTTCGGAATCATAATCCTTATAGGCCTGGTGACAGCATTTATCAGGCGTTATGTGATCAGAGACAGCCAGCTTTACACCGAACCGGGTGACACAGTTACCCTGGTATCCCTGCTGATCCTGGTGGTGACGGGGTTTATGCTGGAGGCGGTGAGGATTGCGCTGACGGCGCCGGTCCCTGAACTGCATTATTCTTTTGCGGGATACGGCCTGGCCGGCATCTTCAGGGGTATGGAGGGGCTGCCAGGCCTGGCATCAGGCCTGTGGGTATTCCATGCCACCCTGAATGCCATGCTCCTGGCATATATCCCCCACAGCAAGTTTCTGCATATAGTTAACAGTCCGGTTGAAATAGTATTAAACGCATCAGAGGAACACATGAGGGGTGACCTATACGCATGACACAGCCTGAAACGAAAAATACGGCCGGACTTAATACCGGGAGATTAAGCCGGCGGCAGCTGATGAGCCTTGATGCATGTACCAGGTGCGGGGAATGCCAGAAATGGTGTCCCATATATACCCTGGACAGCAGGGAGGACGTCACCCCGCGGGCCAAGATAAAGTATCTCAGGGACATATTGAGGAGCAGCCAGCCGGGTTTTTTGGGCCTGTTCAGGCCCAAAACCGGACCGGCAGTGATAAACAAATTCATAAAAAGCCTGTATGACTGTTCATGCTGTAACCAGTGTCATTTCGTATGCCCGGTACGACTGGATACGGTGGAACTGTGGGAGAATACCCGGGAAGCGGTATATGAATCAGGACAGCTGCCCCTGGCGAACCTGGAAACATACTGCAGAACCCTGAAAGAATACGGGAACCCCCAGAAGAAACCCCAGGAGACCAGGGCTGACTGGATAGAGACCGGCCTGGCCAAAGGAACCCTGCTGGAGAGGCCGGAATTCATAACAGACAACCTGGCACCGGTACTGCTGTTTCTTGGGTGTAACGCCAGTTTTGAAGAGAATGTCAGCCTGGTATCCCAGCATGCGGCAAACATC
The DNA here is from genome assembly GCA_002840275.1 of Firmicutes bacterium HGW-Firmicutes-14. Lineage (GTDB taxonomy): Bacteria > Bacillota > Thermincolia > Thermincolales > UBA2595 > W-Firmicutes-14. The sequence goes on along the minus strand of PHAB01000023.1, from coordinate 49,113 downwards.
CTGAATGAGGCAGGGGTGCAGTTCGGCATCCTGGGACCTGATGAAGACTGCTGCTATGGGAAACTCAGGAGGATCGGGGACCCGGAATTTCCGGAGATGGCCTGCAAAAACACAGACAAGCTGAACAACCTGGGGATAGAAACCCTGGTAACGGCTTGTGCGGGGTGTTACAAGACCCTGAACAATGACTACCCCAAACTGGCGAAACTGAATTTCCGGGTATACCACCTGGCAGAATATCTGGACCTGCTGCATGAGCAGGGCAGGATAAGATTTGACAACCCGGTACCCGGAAAGATAACATACCATGACCCGTGCCTGCTGGGGAGACATAACGGTATATATGAACCGCCGCGGAGAATAATCCGGGCGATACCGGGCCTGGAACTTGTGGAGATGGACAGGAACCGGCAGTATTCCAATGCCCGACATGTTTTTCCGGGCTGTCAGGGGGAGCTGCCCAGGCAGGGGCATCCATCAGGGTCCGCCACCTGGCTGAACTGGTATCCTCCTCAATGGGCCTGAATAAGAATGGAGTCGTTGAGGATTGACAGGGAATCCCTCCGCTCTGTTAACGACACCGCTATCCTTTGGGTACTATGGTAGAGCGGTTCTTTCTGATTGTTGACAAATAAGGGCCAAGTGTTAAAATCAAGCTAACGGTTGCATGTCTTGTGAAAATAGTGTATTGTAAATTCAAGACAGTTAGAAAAAACTGTAGATGTGGAGGGGTATTAAGGTGGTGTTGACTAAAAGGCAGCTGTCGGAAAAAGAACGAAAAATACTCGGATTCCTCAATCAGGAAGAGGTCGATCAATATAACCGGCTTTTTATGGGAATAGAGGCTTTGGAACAAATAGCCCTGGACAGGTATCAGAAATACCTGGAGGAAAACAGGGATCCGGAGCTTACCAGGCTGGCCAACGATTTGGGGAGCGGTATTATCGGGGCAGAAGAAAGATTTGCCAAGGCTGTCAGGGAGAAGCTCAGTAAGATGTTAGAAAAATATGGAAAGTTTGCTTTTGCTATCTGGGACTGGGAATGGCGGATGGATTATTACAGTGACCTGACCGGAGGATGGCGCGAAGTAAATAAGTATGAAATAAAGACGGTGTGTGATTTTCATTGTACTGTGCTTGCTGATAGAAAAAGGGATCTAAACTGGGCCCAGGAAGTGTTTGACAAGTTTTTCACCCTTAAGAGCCTGAGAGAAACCATTGGTGTAAATACAATCGGCGAAGATGTGGACAGGGTTATTCACAGGGTCAGCAGGGAACTCGTCCCTGTAAAGTATGAGAGATAACCTCGCTCCATGAGGGAATGGGGTAGTTGTATAATTTTTAACGTAAGTGGTATTGCAGTATTTAAAATAACAGGCAAATGAGGCTAGCGTTGTCTGCTTTAACAACGCTAGCCTTTGTCTTACCATTGTTGTTTTATGTTAAAGGAATGGGGAAATACTCTTTTTAGATTCCCCTTTTAAGGGTATTATATATATTATAATGTAAAAGAAGATCATGGTTTGGGAGGCAGGTATGATACCGATAAGAGATAATATCCGGTCAAGGCGGTTCCCGGTAGTCAGTGTTTCAATAATCATAATTAATGTACTTATTTTTGTTTATGAACTGTCTCTTAGCCAGGGGCAGCTGGAAGCTCTGGTTTCCCAGTTTGGTATCGTGCCCAGGCGCATATCCGGACTGGTCTACGGTGAGAGTACCTTGGTCCAGGCCGTGGTTCCGCTGTTTTCTTCCATGTTCCTGCATGGGGGATTGTTTCACGTACTGGGCAATATGCTTTACCTTTGGATATTCGGGGACAATGTGGAAGACAGGCTGGGAAGAGGAAAGTTTATATTTCTTTACCTGGCAGCCGGAGCAGCCGGGTCATTGGCCCAGATATGGTCAAACCCGGTAGCTGCTGAACCGGTTATCGGTGCCAGTGGGGCAATTGCCGGGGTTCTTGGAGCATATTTTATAAGCTTCCCGCGGGCAAAGGTGCTTACCCTTTTCCCGATATTCTTTTTTATCACCTTTATAGAAATACCGGCCTTTGTTTTTCTTTTTATCTGGTTCATCACTCAATGGCTCAGCGGATATGCCACTCTTGGGATACCGGGGAACATGGTGGCCTGGTGGGCTCATGTCGGGGGATTTGTGACAGGAGCCGTGGGAATGTTTCTGCTGGCCCCCCGGAGAAAAAAGAGCTATATTAACAATTCATAATCAACAGATACATTTCTAGTCTCCTTTAAGCTGACACTCGGTGTTGCCGCATGGGTTGAAACAAAAGAGATCAGTGGAGAGATACCTGTCACCCCTGTCAGGAATTATTACAACTATCAGCCCTTTATCCAGTTCCTTGGCTTTTTCGACAGCGACATATACGGTAGCTCCGGAGCTGATACCGGCAAAAATACCTTCCTCTCTGGCCAGGAGACGGGCCATTTCATAAGCATCCTCATCTTTTATCCGCACCTTTTCATCCAGCCGGCTGATGTCATAAATCTCAGGGACCCTGGCTTCCTCCATGTTTTTAAGGCCCTGGACCGAATGGTTCATGTTTGGTTCAACTCCGATTATCTGTATGTTGGGATTAAGTTCTTTAAGCCGTCTGGAAATCCCCATGAGAGTGCCGGTGGTCCCCATTCCTGCAACGAAGTGGGTGATTTCCCGCCCGGTCTGCTCCCATATCTCCACAGCTGTGGTATCATAATGGGACATAAGGTTGTTTTCATTAGCGAATTGGTTAGGCATGAAATATAGGCCGGGGTTTTTGTGGCATAATTCGTGGGCCTTTTCAATTGCCCCATCGGTACCTTTTTCTCCAGGTGTCAAAATAATTTCGGCCCCAAAAGCGGCAAGGGTTTTGCGGCGTTCCATACTCATCCACTCAGACATGGTGACAACCAGTTTGTACCCCTTTATGGCAGCAACCATCGCCAGTCCAATCCCTGTGTTGCCGCTGGTAGGTTCAATAATAACCTTGTCTTTTGTTAGCTCCCCGGCTTTTTCAGCCATCTCCAGCATATAGAGGGCCGGCCTGTCTTTTATACTGCCCCCGGGATTATTACCTTCAAGCTTAAGGGCGATTGTCACATTTGGATTCGGACACAGCCGGTTAATTCTGACCATGGGGGTATTGCCAATTGTCTCCAGGACGCTGTTTTTGATTTGGTTCATAACAGGATTTACCTCCGCAAAATATATATTTTATCAGATATAATGAAGAAGGAATTGTATAAGCCTAGTCAAAATTATACTACATTTTTGCCAAAAAGATAATTGTTTAACATTTTAAAAATAAAAAAACAAAATAAAAGGGCAGGCCCGTCGCTCCCGCAAAAACATTTGGCCTACCCATATGGGGTGAATGCGCGCGAATAGGGAACTGAAATATGCGCGCTTTTCCAATTATCAAAAACAGTTCCCTGATCTTGCGGACTGGTTGCAGATTTTATGTTACAGCTGGACCATTGACTGACCGCAGCAGTCGCCTGCGGAATCAGAGACCGTACCGCAGGATTTACAGAAAAAACTTCCCTTTTGTACCATTGCTCTGCCGCAGCAGAAATCTGGAAGACCGGAAGTTCTCTCACAGGAACCACAGACGTATTTTTGTCGTGCCATTTTAATCACCTCCCGGGATATCTTTGACAAACCGGATATCCAGTCCATTTTCAGTAATTGTTTCCCAGGAGATGGATATTTATCCAATAACAATCTGTCTTTTTCTGGAGTTTTAAAATATATTTAGATATAATATCATTTTAATACTGATTTGGAGTTAATTCCAATTACATTTTTGGGCTTTAAAAATGAAGGAAAATAGGAAAACAAGTAGAATAATTTATTAATATTAAGAAAATTGAGAATATCATATATGAATTTGCATATAGTTGACAGATTAGAAGGACTTGACAGAAGTATTGTAATGTTTTGGTGTATTTGATGTATATTCAAGGAGAGAGGCTTATGTTTTTAATGAGAGTGGCAGCCATTGCTTTCGGGTTAACACTGCTCCAATTTGGGGTTGTTTTTATTGCAACCAAGGAAGTAGGACACCCATGGACAATTGCAGCCGTATTTTTCATACTCAATGCCCTGGGGTCAGCCCTTCTGCTTGATTATATGTCAAAACACAATATAGTTACTGTGCGGATGGATGAGGGTAATGAGCATGTTGATTCCACCCTGTTGATTGCCAATGAAACCCTCCCGTTTCTCAGGCAGGGCCTGAATGAAGAAACTGCCCAGAAAGCCGCTGAGATTATCCTCAAGATCAGTGATGTGGCAGCTGTGGCCATAACCGACCGCGAGCGGGTGCTGGCTTATGTGGGGGCAGGTTGTGAGCGCCACCAGCCGGGCAGGCTGATCCTTACAGAAGCCACAAAACAGGTTATTCAGACAGGTGAACTGAAGATAGTTGATAATAAGGAAAAACTTAAGTGTCCGGTTAAGGACTGTGAATGTCCACTGGAGGCAGCTGTTATAGCCCCATTGAAATGCCGGGGCCAGATAGAGGGTTGTGTCAAGCTTTATCAGACCAAAGAAGGCCAAATGCCGCCCCATGTAGTGAAACTGGCTGTGGGTATTGCCCAGTTACTGGGGGTCCAGATGGAACTGGCCGAACTTGACAGGCAGACCCAGTTGGTTACCAAGGCAGAGCTGCAGGCGCTCCATGCCCAGATTAACCCGCATTTCCTGTTTAACACCCTTAATACAATAATCATGTTTAGCCGGACAAATCCCGAGACAGCCCGGAGGCTTCTGATCCGCCTGGCAGCCTTTTTCCGGCAGACTCTCAAAAAACACGGTCATTTTAACAGCCTGAGGGAGGAATTGGAATATATCAACACATATCTTGTCCTGGAAAAGGCCAGGTTTAGGGAGAAACTAAGGATACTCAGGGATATTGACCAGGAGCTTATGGATTACCAGATACCGGTGCTTACCCTGCAGCCGCTTGTGGAAAATGCCGTAAAACACGGTATTACTCCCAAGGTAGGGCCGGGTGCCGTTCAGATAGTGATAAAGAAAGAACACGGTGAACTGCGGATCATGGTTAAAGACGACGGGGTCGGAATTCCTCGGGACAGGATTGGTCATGTGCTTATGCTTGGGGTGGGTTCGGGCACAGGGGTCGGACTCAGTAATGTCAATGAAAGGTTAAAAAGTTTGTTTGGGGAGGATTATGGGCTTAAGATTATAAGCGATGTAGACCAGGGAACGTCAATTGAGGTAAGGGTGCCCTTAATTCTTGATTTACATGATGATGGGAGGGGACAGGTAAATGAAGCTTAAGGCATTGATTGTGGATGATGAGTATCCGGCCCGGAAGGAACTCAGGTTTCTTCTCAACAAGTTCGACAATATTGAGGTAGTTGGGGAAGCTACCAATGCCCAGGAAGCACTCACTTTGATTAAGGCCCTCGATTATTCCATATTATTTCTTGACATTGAGATGCCGGGGATGAACGGTCTGGAGGTCGGGGCTAAGGTACAGGAAATGCCTAATCCGCCTCACGTGGTGTTTGTGACTGCTTATGATGAATATGCAGTCCGGGCCTTTGAGGTCAATGCGGTAGATTACATTTTAAAACCTTTTGATGAAAAAAGACTTACCCAGACCGTAAATAAGATAGTAAAAATTAACCAGCAGCGTCAGCAGAAACAATCTTCAGCCGATTCTCAGGATGCACAAGCCCAGCAGCCTTCATCCCAGGAGGGGACCTCACAGGGTGGACAGAGGCCTCAACATATCAAGATCGACAGGATTCCTGCTGAAAAGCAGGGAAAAACCATTTTGGTCAATGAATCAGATATTATTTATGCCTTTACTGAACAGGACTATGTTTACATTAAAACTTATCATGACAAACTTTTTACCAGGTTTACCCTTAAGGAACTGGAAAGCCGCCTTAACCCGTCGATTTTCTTCCGGACTCATCGCTGTTACCTGGCAAACCTCCATAAAGTAAAAGAAATAATACCTTTCTTTAATGGAACTTATACTCTTATAGTGGAAGACAATGAGAAGAGTGAAGTTCCGGTAAGCCGTGCCCAGGCAAAAAAACTTAGGAAGATATTGGGTATGTAATAAAGGATATTTAACAACTGTGTCGAAAATTAATAATAAAGACCCATAGGTTCTTTTGATTCAGGGAGGTGAAGTTATGGAGCAGCAGGCAGTATCCGGAACTGAACTCCAGTTTGTTGTGTTTAAACTGGGAAATGAGGAATACGGTGTACCTATCACCCAGGTTAAAGAAATTAACAGGCTTACCAGCCCCACCAAAGTTCCCAGGTCCCCGGTTTTTGTGGAAGGTATTATAAATCTCCGGGGCCAGATAATACCGATAGTTGATATGAAAAAGCGTTTTGACCTGCCCCTCACCGAATATACGGGTGATGCACGGATTATTGTGGTCCAGTTGGGTAACCACACTTTTGGGGTCCAGGTCGATTCGGTTTCCGAGGTTTTGAGGATAAATTCTTCCGATATTGAACCCGCCCCTCAGATTGTTTGCAGTATTGATTCGAGATACATTACCGGTGTAGCCAAGGTTGGTGACAGGCTGCTTATCCTGCTTGATCTGGATAAGCTTCTGAGTGATGAGGAAAGAGCTCAGCTGGCTGAAATGGAAGAGGCCGCAGGATAAAGGGCGGCCAAGAACCGGAGACATTGACCCTGCAAAGTTTGCAGGGTTTTTCGTATTTATGCAGAAATGATTAAGGAGGGTAAATCTGGTAACAGAGGTGCCCGGCTATTAATCCAGAAGAGGTGTTATTCAATGTATCTGCTGCGGGCAGAAGAAATGCAAAACCTTGATCGGACTGCCATAAAAGACCTGGGTATCCCGGGTGTGGTTTTGATGGAAAATGCAGGACTTCAGGTAATGAAAGGGATCCTGGAGGTTTTGGGTGAGGTCAGGGGGAAGACTGTAACTATCTTCGCAGGAAAAGGCAACAACGGAGGAGACGGCTTTGTTGTCGCCCGCCACCTGCTAAATGCCGGGGCTGAAGTCAAGGTAATGCTGTTTGCAGACCTGGTCGATATTGCCGGTGACGCAAAAGTCAACCTGAACATTCTTCAGTCAATGGGGTATAAGGTCTACCCCATTATTAACCCTAACAGCCTGAATATAGTTAAACTGGCTATGGTTTATTCAGATTTGATTGTTGATGCCATATTTGGGACGGGCTTTAAGGGGGCTGTATCCGGACATGTGGGGAATGTCATCGAAATAATTAATTCATCCGGGAAACCTGTGGTTTCCGTGGATATCCCCTCAGGACTTGAAGCCAATACGGGTGCTGTTCACGGCCCGTGTATAAAGGCAAACCGGACAATTACTTTTGCCTATGCCAAACTTGGCCTGTTGATAGGCCATGGGCCGGAGTATGCCGGGGAACTTACAGTTGCTGATATCTCCATACCTCCGGATTTGATTAGATCCATGGGAATAAACCGGTTCCTTATAACTTCATCCCTGGTCAGGGAGATCATGCCTGTAAGAAAACCTGACGGGCACAAAGGAACATATGGCCGTATACTTGTTGTCGGAGGGTCAGATGGGATGTCAGGGGCTGCTGCCATGGCTGCCACAGCTGCCCTGAAAGCAGGGGCCGGATTGGTTACCCTTGCTGTGCCTGCAAGCCTGCATGATTTAATGGAAGTAAAACTGACTGAAATAATGACAAAACCCCTGCCTGAAACGGAGGAAACTGGCATCAGCAGGGATGCCCTGCCCTATGTGCGGGGAATTCTCGAAAGGATGGATGTTTTGGCCGTCGGGCCCGGTATGTCAACAGGTGAAAGCACCTTTGAATTCGTCAGGCAGCTGGTGGCCGGGTTAGAGAAACCGGCGGTAATTGATGCAGACGGGCTTAATGCCCTGGCCGGGAATGTTGATGTGCTGAAAAGCAGCGGGGTGAGCCCGGTTTTGACACCTCATCCCGGAGAAATGGCCAGACTGATGGGGATAAAAACGGAAGAAGTACAGAACAATAGAGTTGAAACAGCTTCGGAAGCAGCAAAAAACTGGAATGCCGTTGTGGTTCTTAAGGGCCACCGGACCGTGGTAGCAGACCCGGGAGGGGCAATATACATAAATCCCACCGGCAACCCCGGGATGGCTTCCGGCGGTACCGGGGATGTCCTCACAGGGATTATCGCCGGGTTGCTCGGGCAGAGGCTTAGCCCCCTCGAAGCCGCCGTGGCCGGTGTCTATTTCCACGGTTTATCCGGGGACCTGGCGGCAGCCCAAAAGGGGATGATATCCCTGGTTGCCGGTGACCTGTTGGATTATTTACCCCAGGCAACTAGAGATTTCTGCTGAAAATATTCACAATATGAATCTAACCTTGCTCCTGGCGAAGCCACGGACCAAACCGCCAATTCGCCGTCCTGGCTCAGCGGCGGCTCCGCACCGGCCATTTCCGAGAGGCTGCATTCATATTAAAGAGGGAAAAACCATTTAAGGAGGAAAAAGCCATATGTTAGCAAAGGAAATTATGACTGTCGATGTGGTAACCGTTACCCCTGAGGAGACTGTTGAAGATGTAATCAACCTTATGGTGGAAAAAAAGATAAGCGGGATTCCGGTTGTTAATGAAGAAAAGAAAGTGGTTGGCATAGTAACTGAGGGAGACCTGCTGGTCAGGAGCCAAAAGCTTCATATTCCTTCGTACATTCAGATTCTTGGTGGAATAATATATCTTGATGACCCTGAAGAGTTCAGGGAAGAACTAAGAAAGGCGGTTGCCATTAAAGTAGAGGACATCATGACAAAAAACGTCCTGACAGTTGAGGAAGATGTCTCTGTGGAGGAGATTGCTACCATCATGTCGGAAGCCGGAATCAACAGGCTCCCGGTCTTGAGGGACGGAAAGCTGGCCGGGATCGTCAGCAGGGCTGATATCATCAGGTCTATGGCCAGGAAATAGTTACAAGGAGATGAACGAAAGAGTGAACATCAGACCGGCTTGGGCGGAGATTGATCTCACAGCCATTGCTCACAACATAAAGGAGCTGCGCAGGGTTACAGAACCTCATGCCCGGGTAATGGCCGTGGTCAAAGCCAATGCCTATGGTCATGGAGCTGTCCCGGTGAGCCGGACAGTTTTGGCTAACGGTGCCGATTACCTGGGTGTAGCAATCCTTGACGAAGCAAGGGAACTGCGGGAGGCTGGAATAGAAGCCCCTGTACTGGTTCTGGGGTATACCCCTCCGGAACAGGCTGAAGAAACGGTTCAGCTTGATCTGGCCCAGACGGTATATACATTTGAGGCGGCAGAAGCCTTATCCCAGGCAGCTGTCAAAATAGGTAAAACGGTCAGGGTGCATGTTAAATTTGACACAGGGATGGGCAGGCTGGGGTTTGCCGGAAATACTGATATTCCCGGAGAAATTTACCGGATTGCCCGCCTGCCGGGCCTGCAGATAGAAGGCATTATGACTCACTTTGCGGTGGCAGATGCCATTGATAAAAATTATACCTATCAACAGTTTAAAATGTTTGAACAAATAGCTGACAGACTGAAAGAAGCCGGTATCAATAATGTTATAAGGCATGCCGCCAACAGCGCGGCCATAATTGATATGCCTGAATTGCACCTGGATATGGTGAGGGCAGGTATAAGTATATATGGGTTATATCCTTCCAACCAGGTGAAAAAGGAGCGGGTGAGCTTAAGACCCGCGATGAGCCTCAAGGCCAGAATAGCTCATATAAAGAAGGTTCCGCCCGGTACCGGCATCAGCTATGGCCGGACTTTTATTACCGAACGGGATACAATTGTAGCTACCGTTCCGGTGGGATATGCAGATGGATATACCAGGCTTCTGTCCAATAAAAGCCATGTCCTTGCCGGGGGAAAACGGGTACCGGTTATTGGTACAGTATGTATGGACCAGTTTATGATAGATGTTTCCGGCATACAGGATATCAGGACCGGGGATGAAATTGTACTTGTCGGTAAACAGGGAGAAAACCGGGTTACTGCAGATGAACTGGCAGATTTACTCGGCACGATTAACTATGAAATAGTTTGTGCTATTAGTGAACGCGTACCGCGTATTTATTATGAGGTGCAGTAATGTACGGTTTGCGAATTGTTCTGGCCGATCCCGATCCCGTGTTCAGAAAGCACATAAAAGAGAAATTAATCAATGCCGGGCACTTAATAATCGGGGAAGCTGCCGATGGACGAAAGGCCCTGCAAGTGGTTTTTAACACCCTGCCGGACCTGGCCATCATGAACATGCACTTACCGGGCAGAAGCGGCCTGGAAGTTGCGAAAATAATCGATGAACATCGTGTGGCTCCGGTTATTTTGATTACTGAGCCAGACAAACAGGATGACATAATACATGCCCTCGGGCATTGGAACATTTCATATATTCTCAAACCTGTTGATGAAATAAACCTTTATCCTGCTATTGAAGTTTGTGGGGCTGTATTTAAAAGAATTCGCCATTTGGAAGAGATAAATCAGAAACTAAAGCAAATATTAGAGAAACGTAAAACCATTGACCGGGCAAAAGGTTTACTGATTGAAGCCAAGGGCATGACTGAACAGCAGGCCTATAAATATATTCAACAGGTCAGTATGGACAAATGCCTGCCTGTACAGAATGTGGCGAAACAGATAATAAAGGCTTTGGAGGGTAATAAGGCTAAGAGATAGGAGTGGGATATAATGAAAGACCTGACCAAAAAGGATGTTCTTGAAGAGGCCGAGAAGAACAATGTCAAGTTTATCAGATTACAGGTCACCGATATTTTTGGAGTGTTTAAAAATATTGCCATAACGGTAGAAGAACTTGATAAAGCCTTGCAGGGAAGAATAAGGTTTGACAGTTCAATAATAGACGGTAAGGTAAGTAATAAAGAACGGGAAATTTGCCTTATACCTGACCTGTCAAGTTTTGTGATTTTTCCCTGGAGGCCAAGGGAAGGCGCTGTAGCCAGACTTATATGTGATGTTGTAAACCCGGACGGATCGCCATACGAATGCTGTTCCCGCAGTGTTCTGAAAAGAGTTGTGGCTGAAATAGAATCAGAGGGTTATAGGCCGATGGTTGGAGCGGAATCGGAGTTTTATCTTTTTCATGTAGATGAAAAAGATAAACCGACCACTGCAGCTCATGACTTCGCAGGGTTCTGTGATGTCTCACCCATTGACCTTGGTGAAAATGCCCGGCGTGATATGGTTTTGACTTTGGAGGAGATGGGGATTGAAATCAGTTCTTCTCATCACGAATTTGCTCCGGGACAAAATGAAATATCACTAAAAAGTGATGATGCCCTTACAATGTCCGATAAACTGGTCACATTCCGATTTGTGGCGCGCACAATTGCCAGGAGGCATGGCCTGTATGCTTCATTTATGCCAAAACCCGTTAATAAATATAACGGTTCTGCTCTTCATATTTACCAGGCCTTTTTCAGGGAATTTGATAATGTGTTTTATGACCCCGAAGGGGAAACACTATTGAGTGAAACCGTTCTTTATTATATTGGCGGATTGATCAGGCATGCACATTCATTTGCAGCTATTACCAATCCTATTATCAACTCCTATAAGAGACTGGTGCCGGGGGCCATTAGCCCGGGTTATGTGGCTTGGTCTTCAGAAAGCCGTAATGCTGTGGTCAGGATACATTCTGAAAGAGGTGATGATACCATGGTTGAAATGAGTAACCCTGATTCAGCCTGTAATCCGTATCTTGCCATTGCCGTAATGCTTAAGGCCGGACTTGAAGGAGTAAAAAATAAAACCGTTCCCCCCGCAGCTGTTTCTGATAACTTGTATTGCCTGACACCACAGGAGCGTATGGAACGGGGTATTTATCAAATGCCGCGGAATCTCTTTGAAGCGGTCCAGCTTATGAAACAGGACAGGCTGGTAACAGAGACTGTTGGAGAAATTCTGGCCCAAAAATATATTGAAGCCAAGGAAACCGAATGGGCCGGATTCGAGAGCCATGTTCATCAGTGGGAACTAGATAAATACCTGCCAATTTATTAATTTGTCAATCGGAACAACAATCAATTGCAAAACAAACAAAACGCCGCTTTATGCATACGGCATAAAGCGGCTAATTTCTTTTGAGAACAGCTTATATCCAACCCCGTGTCTTAATCGCTTCGGCAACCCGGTCAATTGAAACCATATAGGCCGCAGTCCGCATATCGACATGGTGTTTCCTGCTCATGTCATAAGTCTTGTCAAAAGCATTAAACATTACTTTTTCAAGCTTGAGGTTGACTTCTTCTTCGGACCAGTAATAATTCATCAGGTTCTGTACCCATTCAAAATAGGAAACAGTCACTCCGCCGGCATTTGCCAGGATATCAGGAATTACCATAACCCCGTTTTTAAAAAGAATTTTATCGGCTTCCGGAGTTGTAGGTCCATTTGCAGCTTCGGCGATTATCCTGGCCTTAATATTGGCAGCATTGGCTTCTGTGATTACATTTTCTAAAGCCGCCGGAACCAGGATATCAATATCAAGTTCCAGAATTTCATCATTACCCATATCGTTTTGGCAGAATCCGCAAACAGAGCCGGTTTGTTCTTTGTGTGCCTGAACGGCGTGGGGATGGATGCCGTTGGGATTATATGTGCCTCCTCTAGAGTCACTGACAGCGACGATCTGACAGCCCATGTCGTCCAGCAGGCGAGCGGCGATACTTCCGGCGTTACCGAAGCCCTGAATCGCAACTTTAGCGCCTTTAAGATCGATCTCAAGCTCTTGGGCGGCTTTTTTAATAGTAAAAGCACACCCTCTGGCTGTTGCTTCGTTACGACCAAGTGAACCTCCGACGATTAAAGGTTTGCCGGTGATTACTCCAAACTGGTTAGATTGTTTGATTTTGCTGAATTCGTCCATCATCCAGGACATTATCTGGGGCGTGGTATATACATCGGGGGCCGGTATGTCTTTATCAGGACCGACGATCTGTGAAATTGCGCTGAAATATGCCCTGGACAGCGTCTCCAGCTCCCTCGGTGAGAGTTCTTTGGGATTGCAGCATATACCACCTTTGCCTCCTCCATAGGGCAGGCCTACCACACCACATTTGAAAGTCATCCACATGGACAGGGCTTTGACCTCATCCAGGGTTACGCCGGGGTGGAAGCGAATGCCCCCTTTGGTTGGCCCTACGGCATCATTGTGCTGGGACCGGTAGCCAGTGAAGATTTTTGTCGTCCCATCATCCATTTTGACCGGGAAGTTAACGATGAGAACCCGCTGTGGTTCCTTCAGCATTGCTTCAATACTAGGGTCAAGCCCCAGTTTCTCTGCGGCAACACTTATCTGTTGCTGGGCAATTTTGAATGGGTTTAAAGTTGTACTCACTTGCTCTCTCTCCCTCTATAAAATTTGCCGTATATAATATAACGGCTTATACACAATCAAATATAGTTAATCTGCAATACTGCTGGCTATATAAGGAAGGATAATTACCACAATACCAATTATAGCAAATATGTGAATTAATTCAATAATTGTTTATATATCGTAGTATATATTGTAAAAAAAGTTACAATTGATGTATACAGTATTTTGCAAAAAAAGTATTGAAAGTTTCTAGTAATTTGATATAATAACATGTAATGAAATAATACGACTGTTTGACACGGCATTATATATCACAACGGCAGTCGTTAGGGCAATGACGTCCTCGATAAGTAAGGTAGTTTTACCTTCTTTTGGGGGCGTTTTTTTATTGTCCATTGTTGAAAAAAAGGGAGGAAGAGAAATGAATTTTAGCAAAGGGATCAATGCCAGTGCAGCAACACTGACAAAACTCCGTACAGGAGACAGCAGCTGCCCGTTCAGCGGGATGTGTGTGACCTGTCTCGATGGCTGCCCGGGCCTCTGTGAAATCGGGAAATCATCCATCAGGGGTAAAGAAACCCTCTATCCCCAGCCTTTTGGCAAGATTACCGCGGCAGCTCAAAAAGCCTATCCGGTCGATTATTCACATTTTAATATCGCCGGAACAGCCGTAGGAGCAAATGGGGTAGCGGCAGACCCTGATGTGGCAACCTTCCCTGCTGTAAACCTGGAATCTGCTGTGGGAGCATATGGCGACCTCCCGCTCCGTCTTCCTATCGTGGTTGCCGGTATGGGTTCCACTAATGTGGCTGCTGACAACTGGGATCACCTGGCAGCCGGTGCCGCTATTTCCGGAGTCGGTATTGTGATTGGGGAAAACGTTGTCGGAATGGACCCCAAAGCTGAGATCAAAAACGGTCGTGTGGTCAAGGCTCCTAACCTGGAAAGAAGGATAAAGGACTTCACCAACTGGTATAATGGCAAGGGTTTTATTGCCGTTCAGGCCAATGTAGAGGATACTAAGCTTGGTGTCCAGGAATATGCCCTTGAAAAACTGGGTGTGGAAATTGTTGAACTAAAGTGGGGCCAGGGCGCCAAGGATATCGGCGGCGAAGTGAAGCTCAATACCCTGGAGCGTGCTCAACAGCTTTACAGCAGGGGATACATTGTTCTGCCCAACCCTGATGACCCCGCAGTTCAGAAAGCATACAAAGACGGCGCATTCGCCGAGTTTGAGAGACATTCCCGCATTGGTATGGTAACTGAAGACGGGTTCCATGCCAGGGTTAAAGAACTCCGTGAATTAGGAGCGAAATATGTATTCCTGAAGACCGGCGCATACAGGGCTGCTGACCTGGCCCGCGCCGTAAAATTCGCATCTGATGCCAAAATAGACCTGCTGACTGTTGACGGTGCAGGCGGCGGAACAGGTATGAGCCCCTGGAGAATGATGAACGAGTGGGGTATTCCGACTCTCTATATCCAGGCTCTGTTGACCAGGTATCTTGACCGGCTTGCTGCAAAGGGCGCTTTTGTACCCAAGGTTGCCATCGCCGGGGGCTTCACTCTTGAGGACCACATGTTCAAGGCTATAGCCATGTCCGCGCCTTATATCAAGGCCGTAGGTATGGCCCGGTCACCGCTGACAGCCGCCATGGTCGGCAAGAATATCGGTGAAGCTGTTAAGGCAGGAAAGGTACCCAATGAGTATAAAAAATACGGTGAAAAGATGGAACAGATATTCATCCAGGCTTCTTACCTCAAAAACGACCTGGGCAAAGACTTTGCCAAGCTGCCTGTAGGAGCTATTGGAGTATACACCTATTTCGAGCGCCTGGCCCAGGGCCTGCGCCAGATGATGTGCGGTGCCCGGAAGTTTGGCCTGGAGTTTATCGAAAGGGACGATATCTTTGCCCTGACTAAAGAAGCATCTGAAATTACCGGGATTAAGTACGTAATGGACCACGATGCCGAAGAGGCTGATAAAATAATCGGTTAAACATTGCTGTTAAATGGGTTCGTTTTCGGGCAGCCGGGGAATTTTGCCACGGCTGCCTTTTAGATTACCGGTTACGAAAAATGAAGGATTTTCAAAACTCATGTAGTATTGTATTCCTGTTGTCCTTGGATGTTGGGACCTCTTATATTATAATTAATACAAGCGCCGGCCATGGACAGGAGTTGTGAAAGAATGGAACGCATACGGGTTGTCATTGCTGAGCAGGATGACACTTTCCGAAAAAACCTAAAAGAGATGCTTACCCAGTCAGGGTACTTGGTAGTAGGTGATTCAGGGGATGGTATGTCTGCCCTGAAGATGGTCCGGGCAATCCAGCCCGAACTGGTCCTGGCGGAAGCCGGTCTTCCCGGTATGACCGGACTTGAACTGGCCCATATAATCGAGGAAGGCAGGCTGGCGGCGGTAGTCCTTATGGTGGATTATGCCGAAAAGGAACTGGTCCGGAACCACCATGACAGGTGGACCTTCCCCGTCCTGGTCAAACCTTTTGAGGAGTTTCAGCTGCTTTCTGTTCTGGAGTATTCCCACATGGCCTATACTAAAATGGTTAATTTGGAGCATGAAGTGTTACGCCTCAGGGGTGACCTGGAAACAAGGAAGGTCGTCGAAAAAGCGAAAGGTATCCTGATGAGGGTTCACGGCCTGTCAGAGGGGGCAGCATTTAAAAAGATGCAGCAACAGAGTATGAAAAAAAGGACACCAATGAAAAAAGTGGCCGAAGCGGTAATTATGGCCTATGAGATTTCCGAGGAAAATATTAAGAAGAAAAAGAGGTAAGTTAAAAAAAGAAAGCGTGCCCTAAGGGGGGCACGCTTGACAAACTCTTACAAGAAATAAGAAGGCATATTTATTCTAAGTCGGCGCATGAAGACGTGAATAAATATGCCTTCTCTTTGTAGTGATGTCTGCCAAACGGCCCAAGGGGCCCTTTTCTTATTCTAATTCGTCTGCATATCGTTCTATACGGGCCAATATTGCTTCTCTTTTCGTATTAATAGCCTGGAAGTCCATTGCCGGGACATAGTAGGATTCAAGCAGGTCATGTTCCTTTTTGGCGCGGTTTAAAAAGCTTACTGCCCTGCTAAATGCAGCTTCGAACCTAACCCGGCAGGCGGTGATTTCAGCGGAATACCCGGCCAGGGCTCTCCGGTCAGCGAATGATGAAAGGTTAATTTCTTTCAGGGTATCCAGGGACGGCAGGGAGTTGGGATCAAAATCAATGGGTGCTGACAGATTGGCCACGGCAGTGGCCAGCTGAGGTATAACAACTATATCAATGTTTTGAGGTCTGAAGGAACAATGATATAGCTCTCTATCCAGACACAGGAGTCCGGTCCGGTCTGCTATCCTGCCGAGCAGGCTGGCTTTGCCGCTGCCCGGTTCGCCTTTAATAACGAAAAGTTTAGCCACATTTCGGAATACTGTATCAAGGTAATTCATAGAGCCATCCGGGGTGATTGCTGTAGCGAAAAGACGGCGTGTTTTCCCCGGGGTCCGGAAATCAGGGATGGTTCCGGAGAATATTTCATCCATTATTACGGCAGTAACTTCGTTTATGGTGGCAAAATCAGTTGCTTCAGTGATATAGCTGGACCACTCTTCCCGGATAGCCCGGGCTTCATTTAGAGAGAGATAAGCTAATTGGAAGAAGCGGTTTATCCGCCTGTTGGTTTCGAGGACTGACTCCTTATGTTGTCTAAGCAGGTCTTCATCCCAGAAGTCCCCCAAATGCACTATTTCGTCTACAGAACCGGGATTTTTGGGGTCCACAACATGGGGCGCTGTCCCGTCCAGAAGGGCAACCCTAATCTGAGGGATACATACTCCGTCCAGTGATCCGTTATCAGATGAACAGCAGTGGAATTCCACATCATAGCCTCTTTCAAGCATTGTTTCTCCAATGGAACGCATAAATGTTGATTTCCCTGTTCCGGGGCCTCCCTTGATTACGAAGATGCGTGTGGCATCAGGCCCGATGATTTGGTCGTATAATGAGACGAAACCTTCAGATGTATTCCCGCCTGGGAACAACTTTCTGAATCTGCCTTTTGACAAGCTGTCAACCTCCTTAAATATGGGGTGTTTGGATATACTGCCAGACGTCATAGATGCCTTATTTCGATGATATATCTTATGATATATGGAATAATATTGACACAGGCACATTCCAATGTTAAAGAAAGGGGTAAGATGATGTCGAAAAAGGCATGGATTATCATTAGCGGTTTAGCAGTTTTTGCGGTATTAATAATATTGGCTGTTGAAGTAACGTCCCAGCCCGATTTCTGTTCCCGATGCCACGAAATAGCACCGGCAGTGGAATCCTGGCGTCAATATTCCCATAAGGAAGTATCCTGTATGGAGTGCCATGCAGACCCGGGGCCAATAGGGGTGATAAAGCGAAAGGCAGGGGCTTACAAGGAATTATATGTTCACTTCTTCGGTGAAGTTCCCAGGGAAATGGAAGCCAACGTTAATTATGAAAACTGCCTTATATGCCACAGCGGCAAAAGAGAATCCAAATACCCACAGGCCCCAAACATAACATCTGGTAATGAGAGAAGGGGACAGGTTCATAAAACTATATTGGCTGATGAGACACCTTGTCTTAATTGTCACAGGGAAACGGCCCATGGGAATAAAGGTAATGATTCTTTCTAAAAACTAATGGGGCATAACCTATCTATGTGAAATTTAGAACTTTTAAGGAAGCCAATAATTACCGGCTTCCTTTATTTATTATGGTAAAAAATGTTATAGCAAAGAAGAATAATATAGAACAGTGTCGAAATAAGTAAATTAAAGTAATCTGTTTGGAAGGAACTGTCACCATATCAGCAAATCCAATTAGGACATAATGTACTCTTATGACCAATATGGGGTTGTGAATGTTATAATTAGTATGAACATAAATAGGAATCATTAGCAATTTATGTAAATATTCACACAATTATATTTTGTTTTCTGAATGGGGAGGAGGGGTTATTAGAAAAAGTTAATCCTGGTCATACCTCAAAGCAAAGATGAATTTTTATTAAAAAGCGAGGAGGAAAACTAATGCGAGGAAAATTTGTATTGAAAAAAACAGCATGGCTTGTTCTGTTGGTTTTCATTATGGCAATCGGTTTAACAGGATGTGGGTCTGCTTCTCAAACCACTTCGGATACTCCGGCAAAATCAGAACCCAAACTGGCGCTGCATCCGGCCAGCAATTCCACGGTTGCTGCCAGTACCGAACCCCTGGGGGCGTTCAGTCTTGACGAAATAGGGGCAACCAATATTGTTGACGTGGCTTTTGTAGAATCAAAGATTGGGGACTCCAGCTGGGTAATAGTTGACGGCAGGGAAAAAGCTGAATATGAACAGGGCCATATTCCGGGTGCGGTGCATTTTGGTGACGGTATCTGGAAAGTTCTCAAACATCCAATGGATGGAAGAGTAATCCCTGCGGACAGGATGGCTAAAATACTGGGTGAACACGGAATCAGTAATGACAAAAAGGTAATTATTTATGGTAAGACAGGCGATTATCATGTGACATGTGAAATGGGCCCGGTATATATAGGTCTTTCTGAATGGGATTATCTGAGCGGCGGTTATGAAGCATGGGTTGCCGCAGGCAAGACTGTTGAAACCACTGCGGTTACACCGGTTCCGGTTACTTTCACTCCACAAGTGGTGAATGAAAATATGTATGTTTCCACTTCTCAGTTGGCGGAAATAGTTGCTGCCGGTGATGCACAGTATTACCTGCTTGATACACGAAGTGTGGCAGAATTTAACGGGTTAGGCATGCAGGGTATCCGTGCCGGCCGGATTCCGGGTGCCACAAATTTCCCGCCTGAAGTCAACCTGGAAAAAGATTCAAAAGCATTGCTGTCCAGTGATAAACTGGCTGAAGTTTACAAAGATGTTCCCAAAGACAAGACCGTAATTCTGTACTGCCACCGTGGCTGCCGTACCGGCTTTGCATTTCTTGCCCTCCGCAGCCTGGGATATAAGGATGTCAGGGTTTATGAAGACAGCTTCGTGGTTTGGAATATGTGGCTTGAACTCCCGGTTGAGGAGGAACATTTCCTGAACTACCGCGGTGACCTCAGCAAGACGGTAGAAAAGGCCGGGGTATTATGGAAAGAGGCAGGAAAAAAATAAGCATCAGCAAAGATAAGATTTGAAGAACCTTTAACCAACAATCTTTCCTAAGATGGAGGGGACTAATAATGGCAAAGGCAAAAAATCGGCCGATTGTGGAAGACAATAGCGGCCTGACCAGAAGAAAATTCCTGGTAAGCGCCGGCGCCCTGGCAACCGGTCTGGCTGTTACCGGGGGGATTGCCGGCTGTGCTTCAACGGGAGGCGGAGGGGGGAACACATCTGCCACAGCTTCGTCAGGTGCAGCGCCATTACCGTGGAAATACCAAAAACTCGATGTTGAACTGGTCAGGAAAAGGGGCTATGAAGGATATTATAAATTTGGTTGCTGTTACGGGGCGGCATCAGCCCTGCTGACCACACTGACGGAAACTTCAGGCGGATCATGGGGCACGATTCCCCAGGAGATGTTTGCATACGGGGCAGGGGGGGCTTACAGCTGGGGAACTCTGTGTGGAGCTTTAAACGGTTCCCTGGCCGTAATAAACCTTGCTTCAGAAAAGCATGCAGATATAGGGAATGAACTTATGGGATGGTATACTGAATTTCCGTTCCCTTCTGAAAAGCATGACAGCTATTGCAAGATTCCGAAACAAATGACAACTGTTTCCAAGTCTCCCCTTTGTCATGTTTCTGTCAGCACTTGGGCTAATAAGGCCGGTGCCCGGATAAATGAAGAAGCGAAAAAAGAACGTTGCGCCAAACTTACAGGGGATACTGCAGCCCACGTGGCAGAAATGTTAAATATGGCCCTCGAAGGTAAATTTGCAGCAGCATATGCGGTACCGGGGGAATTTGACCACTGTATGAAGTGCCACCAGGGGGAAAAGAGTCAGTTAGATAACCAGCAGGGCAAAATGAATTGTATCTCATGTCATGACGACCATACCAAAAATAAGTAATACGTAAACAGAAACATGACCTTAAAGACCGGGCTGCAAAATGCTGGCCCGGTCTTTACTTATTGTTTAATTTTTCTGCGCGGGTAATTAATAATTAATTTGTGAAAGAGGTTGAGGTCCCTACAGCCGTGATTTATAATGTAAATGATATGTACCAGCAAAGAAAAAGGAGACGATACCTGATGCATCTTTCACAACTTGAACTGCTGTGTGAAATAACCAGGGTAAAGAGTTTTTCCAAAGCAGCAAAGCTTCTTCACCTGAGCCAGCCCGCTGTCAGTGGTCAGATGCATTCCCTGGAGGATTTTTACGGGGTCCAGCTTTTTGAACGCAGTTCCAGTGGAGTGAGTTTGACCAAAGCAGGTGAGGTGGTTCATAAGTATGCGAAAGAGATTCTTGGACTCCATGAAGCCCTTGAGAAAGAAATAGACACCCTCCTGGAGGAAAAAAACAAAAACCTGGTTATCGGCGCCAGTTCAACGGTCGGTAATTATGCTCTGCCCTGTAGTATATGGGATTACAAGGAAAGATACCCCCATGTGAATATGAAGCTGATTGTCAGCAATGCAGACACTGTTTTATCCATGCTCCGGCAGGATGAAATACACCTGGCCCTCCTGGAAGAAGAGGCCCTTTTAGGAAGTGGCGAACACTATAGCAGCCAGCAAATATCCAATGATGAACTATTGGTTATTGCCCCACCCAAAAAACCCTGGATTGATAAGAGTACAATTACTCTGTCAGAATTAAAAAAAGCCCCTCTCATTATCAGGGAGAAAGGATCGGGTATATTAAAAATTTTTGAAAAGATAATTAACTCCCTGGGACTGACGATGGATGAGCTTAACATAATGACGGAAATGGGTAGTATTGATGCAATTAAATCCACAGTTGAAGCGGGAATGGGAATCTCCTTCTGCAGCAGGCTCGCTGTACGAAAAGAGATACGTAACGGTACAATTCATCCTTTGGTAATTGAAGGGAAACAGGTGAAAATTAATTATCTTATTATATGTAAAGACGAAAAAGAGTTAAATACCGCTGCCAGGAGGTTTATCAGGTCAATGGTCGGACCAGGGAAGACGGCCTTTTGTTGATGATCTTATTGAATAAAAAACTTTTTTATAATTAGGGATCCTGCCAGGGACCCAAAAATCATAAATACTGCGAAAATCCAGCCGTGAGGTGATTGTGAAGAAATACCCCCTATCATGGCTCCGACATTGCAGCCAAGGGCCAGTCTCGCCCCATAGCCCATCAGAATACCCCCAATCAATCCAAGGATCACCTGCCGGGCAGATTTTATCTTCTTAATCCGGAACTCTCCCGCCAATGTTACGGCAAGAAACACTCCGATTACCAACCCGAAGTTGAGAACTGTATCCCCGTTATAAATGGGGTGTTTATACAGTGATTTATAACCTACTTCATTAAAATATGCTGTCCAGCGTTCAGGGTGGCCTCCCAGGAAAGACCATACCCGAAACCCCCAATCAGCCGTATCCCCGGTTATTCCCCAAGTTTTATAAAAAATTGTCAGGATTATATTGAGGAACGCCAGGAGAATTCCTCCGAACCACTGGGGCCAATTTCCTTTAATAAGCCAATAAAAAAATTCTTTCTTACCTATCATAAAGCTGACCTTCCTTATCCCCCGCCTGGAAGCGCAAATCAGGGAACCGGTCTTATTTTTTGGTAATTGTTATCTGCCAGACCCCGCTGCCCTTTTCAGCAATGTCTAAGCCATAACCCTGGTTATCACACCATTTTAGAATATTGCGGACACTTTGGTTAAAATCAGTTTCGACCGTTAACTTTTCTCCAGGTTTTATTTTCTCTAATTCCTGCCTGGTCTTTAATAAAGAAAAGGGACAGACTTCTCCCAAAAGGTCTAATTTTTTTGCGCCCATGTCTGGTCCTCCTTGTTTTGAAGGGATGGATATTTTTCCAACACAAAAGTCAGGTAAAACAGGCCTCCCAATATGGTCAGGGTCAAAATTCCACCGGCTGCCCAGCCAAAAATTTCGGGCAGGAACAATGGTTTAAAACTTGCAAAACGGGTTGTCCACCAGGAAAAATGGGCCGCCCCCAAAGTGGAGCCCAAAACTAACCCGGATAAGACTATCAAGAACAGAATAAATCCTTCTCCTATCCGCTGCAGAGTGCCGGCTGCGCAACCTCCTGCCAGGACCATGCCAATACCGAACAAAATTCCGCCTATTGCTGTATGAACTCCCCAGGAGTGAAATTTCCCCGGGATATCCATGCCGTTCACATTTGAGTAAATCTGAAACATGAATGTTCCTGCAAAAGAGATTATCAGTAAAACCAAAACGGCGCGGGCAGTGCTGAAATCGTTGAATAGAAACGGGTCACGGCATATAGCAGAAAAACATATGCCCGAACGGTAAAGGATATATCCTAACGAAATCCCGATAAGCCATAAGGCGCTAAGAAGCTGCTGCTGAACATAGAGATTTATTCCATAAGATATGATAAAGATTATGGCCAGGGCAGTTGGCAACGGCTGGGATGACCTTTTCAATGATTTTACCTCCTTACCCTAATATGACAACCAATCGTATAATAATTAATTATACCAAACATCAAAATATCCTTTTATGTAAATAGCTATTTTAGATAATGTATTGTGAAACAGGACCGCCATAACGTATAATAATAAATGTAGGAGCCGGTAAATTTGTTCTACCCCTGCCTTTCTGGAACCCTTATTGATTATTCTTACTATAAGAGTAAAAATAAATGAAAGGATGTGTTTGGATGGGTAAGTTTATTTTGCGGGTAAACATGAGCGACCTTTCCGTAAAGAAGGAGGACGTGCCCGAAAAGTACCGGCTTCTGGGCGGCCGGGTGCTGACATCGACAGTTGTGGCCGATGAAGTTAACCCTGCCTGTCACCCGTTGGGACCCAACAATAAGATTGTGTTTGCCCCGGGGATTGTGACAGGTACTAATGCCCCCAGTTCAGGGAGGCTGTCAGTAGGGGCCAAAAGCCCTCTGACGGGCACCATCAAGGAAGCAAATGCCGGGGGGATTCCGGCACAAAAACTGGCCCGCCTTGGTATTCATGCCCTGATTGTGGAAGGAGAGCCAAAGGAAAAGGGTAAATTCTTTGTTCTTAAACTGGCTCAGGATACGGCTATTCTTGAAGAAGCCGGAGAACTTGCCGGAAAAGGCATGTATGATTCCAATGAAATAATCTGGAAAAAGTATGGAGA
The DNA here is from genome assembly GCA_002840275.1 of Firmicutes bacterium HGW-Firmicutes-14. Taxonomy (GTDB): domain Bacteria; phylum Bacillota; class Thermincolia; order Thermincolales; family UBA2595; genus W-Firmicutes-14. The sequence goes on along the minus strand of PHAB01000023.1, from coordinate 25,447 downwards.
GGGTGTCGGGGTAATAGGGATTGGACCCGCCGGTGAAATGCTGATGTGCAACGCCGGGGTATCCTGCAATGACCCGGAAAACGGCCCCGGCCGCTATGCAGGAAGGGGAGGCCTGGGGGCGGTTATGGGTTCCAAGGGCCTTAAGGCAATAATTATCGACCAAAAAGGAACCGGGGATGTAGTTATTGCCAACCGTGACCTGTTTAAACAGGGCCAGCAGAAGCTTGCCAAGGCTTTGCAGGAACATGCCGTTACCGGCCAGGCGCTGCCTGCATATGGAACCGCAGTCCTTGTCAATATTCTAAACGAAGCGGGTGGCCTGCCGACACGCAATTTTAGTTCCGGAAGGTTTGAAGGAGCGGGCAAGATAAGTGGTGAAGTTATTAACGAGTGGTCCAAGACCAGGGGAGGCAAGGTCGGTCATGCCTGCCATCCGGGCTGTGTGATCAAGTGTTCCAATGTAGTGACAAATCCGGACGGGTCCTATCACTGCTCCCCGGTAGAGTATGAGACCGCCTGGTCTTTGGGTGCAAACTGCGGTATCGACAACATGGACGATGTGGCTGAAATGAATCGTATTTGCAATGATGTCGGGCTTGATACCATTGAAGCAGGGGCTACCCTGGGTGTGGCTATGGAAGCCGGGATACTGTCTTTCGGGGATGGGAAAAAGGCCATTGAACTCCTTAAGGAAGTTGGGCAGGGAACACCCATGGGCAGGATAATCGGTAATGGGGCTGCTTTTACCGGCAGGGCGATGGGTGTCACCAGGGTACCTGTTGTCAAGGGTCAGGCGATGCCTGCGTATGACCCAAGAGCTGTCAAAGGGATTGGAGTAACTTATGCCACCTCTACCATGGGGGCAGACCATACTGCCGGCTATACTGTGGCCACCGAAATCCTCAGTGTCGGCGGCAAAGCCGATCCGCTGGATGCGGCCGAAAAGGGCGCTCTTGCCAAGGGCTTCCAGAGTGCTACCATTTTTATTGATTCCGCAGGCTATTGCCTTTTTATAGCCTTTGCCATCCTGGATATACCGGAAGGTTTCCAGGGTATGCTGGATACTGTTAACGGGGTACTGGGTACCGAATATACCGCTGATGACTTTAACCGGCTGGGAGCCGAGTGGCTTGCAGTGGAGCGCAAATTCAACGAGGCGGCCGGTTTTACCAACAAGGATGACCGCCTGCCCGAATTTATGTATTATGAAAAACTGCCTCCTCATAATCAGGTATTTGATGTGGATGATGAGGTGCTAGACAGTGTCCACTCATGATTAATGTCTATCTTTATGGGAAATTCCGGGAGAAGGTGCCTGACTGTTCCGTTGACGGTGAATGTATGCTGGAAATGGAAAACCGGGAGGGTGACACCATAGCTTCAATTATGGGCAGACTGTCTATAACTCCCGAAGATGTTGCCCACGTTTTCCTGAATCACCAGTATTCTGCTTTTACAAGGCCTGTGCGGTCGGGTGACCGCTTGGCCATCTTCCCAATAGAGATGTCTGTCCTGTACAGGCAGTACTTTCCCAAACATGATGAATAAGCATAGAACAAGATGCTTTAAGTATTTCCGGGGGTGGATAAGGTGGATTTAACAGTACGCCTTTTTGCCGGTTTAAAATGCGAAAACCGTGAGTTGGCCTGTTATGGACAGAAGGAATTTATAATTGAATTACAGACCGGTACCAACCTGGGTCAATTGCTGGATTTTTTGGGGATTCCGGCCGAAATGGGGAAAATAATCCTGGTTAACGGCCAGTTTAAGCCTTTGACCCAAGACCTCATAGACGGGGACCAGGTCTCAATTTTTCCTCCTATAGGAGGAGGATAATTTCCAGAGGATTATTCCCGATGGATATTAAAAGCCACAAGCATATCCTTGTGGCTTTTAATTTTTTCAGCCCTTCATTTTTCTAATCAAATTCTAATGTTGGTCTAAAAATTGTTTAATCCTCCTGTTCTATAATAAGTTCATAACATATAAATAATCTTTGGAGGGATAACAATGACAGTTAATCTGGAGCAGATTGAGATGCTGAGGGAGAGAGCCCATGTCAGCTACGGGGAGGCAAAGGAAGTACTGGAAAAATTTAATGGTGATGTTTTAGAAGCGCTTATTTACTTAGAAGGGCAGAGCAAAGTGAGGACAGCTCGAATTGGGGCTGCCGGCTCCGAATGCGGTTTAGGCAAAACAACGAAAGGGTTTTTCAAATCGGTAGGCAGGCTGATAAAGAAGGGTAATGAAATCAGATTTGTGGTAAATAAGGCTGAGAGAACAGTGGTTGACATCCCCGTGAATATTGTAATATTGACTGCAGTTCTGGCGTTTCCTGTAGCGGTGGCCGGTGTTGTACTGGCATTGCTAACAAGCCACAGGATTTCCTTCCGGAAATCTGACGGACGAGACATGGAGATTAACAAAACCCTGGATAAAATATCTGATGCGATGACTTCTGTAAGCAATCAGGTGGCTGGCGCGGTAAAAACGGATCAGCAATAAGAATCCGTAAAACAAATTCGTATAAATAATCCGTAATAACAGCATACTGCTTTTCAATAAGGCGGCCGGTCGAATAATTTTTGCACCCTGGGCGGGGCGGAATCATTTGTCCGACTGCCTCCTTGTATGTTGTGCCGGAACATTTGATTTGATGGATTCCGGACAAAGAGGTACAATAGTAACAAGATATTCCGGAGGTTAAAACATGGCGGGTGAAAAGATTTTAATTATCGAAGATGAGGTTAAGATAGCCCGGTTTATAGAACTGGAACTTCAATATGAAGGGTATGCGGTGGAGAGGCAGCATGACGGCCGGGGCGGCCTGGAAAGGGCTTTGAGCGGTGAATTTGACCTGGTCATCCTGGATGTCATGCTTCCTTCTCTTAATGGGATGGAAGTTTTACGGCGGTTCCGGCAGTCATCGGAAACCCCGGTAATTATGCTTACGGCCAAAGATGAAGTTACTGACAAGGTGATGGGGCTGGACATAGGGGCTGATGATTATATAACCAAACCCTTTGCCATTGAAGAACTCCTGGCCAGGATTCGCACGGCCCTCAAAAGGAAAAAAGCCTCTCCGCATAATACCGCCTTGATCACTGTGGGCGATTTGCAGGTAAACCCGGACCAGCATTCGGTGAACTTCCGTAATGAACCTGTAGAACTTACAAAGAAGGAATATGACCTGCTGAAATATATGGCGGAGAACAGGAATGTGGTCCTGACCAGGGAAAAAATCCTGGAAACTGTTTGGGGATATGATTATTACGGTGATACCAATGTGGTTGATGTGTATATCCGGTACCTTAGAAGCAAGATAGATGACAGGTATAATGTTAAACTTATACACACTGTAAGAGGAGTAGGCTATATATTGAAACATGAGTAAAGCAAGCGTATTTGCCAAAACCCTTAAATTGATAGTTACTCTTACAGCCCGCGGGTTGAGACTGGCGGTCACTCTTGCGGCAAAGGCGCTGAAAGAGCTGCAAAAGGGCATTAACAAAAGGTTAAGGTTTTCAATAACCTTTAAGACTGCCGCTATCTATGCCCTTATCTTTTCTGCGGTTCTTTTTGTGCTGAGTATCATAATGGTAACAGCTTTTGGCGCTTTTCTTTTGTATGAGGATAGAAATGTCCTGGAAAAAAACGCCCTGGTTACGGAAAATTATCTGACTGGCACCGGCGGTACTCTTGACACCGCAGGTATACCTGAAAGCAGCGGTATACCTGTATCCGGATTGAAAAAATATGCTCAAATTGAGGGGATCATTATCACCCTGTTTGACAAACAGCGTGATATTATATACACTACTGCCGCAAAACACGACCAGGCTGACATATTCAATGAAACCAACACTGCTCCCGGTTTTTTGGTTACTGCCAAATACGTTCATCTTTTTGTTGACCGAAATTCTAGTAGTGATTACATTTACTATATGCAGCTCTCTAAACCCCTTTGGGAAGGGAAATTATTTTTGGTTATTCTGACATGTATAGTTTTAGCCGGCTTTGTTCCGGCTGTTCTGTTTACAGTGGTGATTGGTTCCCGCATCCTCAGGAAAATGCTTAAACCGATAGATAATATGATTGGCACGGCAAAAGCCATATCTGCTGCAGACCTGAACACCCGGCTCAGTGTCGTGGATTCCCATGATGAACTGAAGGACCTGGCTGAGACCTTTAATGATATGCTTGACCGGATTCAGGCCTCTTATGAACAGCAGGACCGGTTTGTTTCCGATGCCTCTCATGAACTGCGGACTCCTATCGCCGTGATTCAGGGTTATGCTAATCTCCTGCAGCGATGGGGCAAGGAGGATAAGGCTGTTCTGGATGAATCTGTGAGCGCCATAAAGAACGAGGCAGAAAACATGAAGGACCTGGTGGAACGCCTTCTTTTCCTGGCCAGGGCCGACAAAAACACACAAAAAATTGAGAAGACATTATTTTCCCTGAGTGAGTTGGTTAATGAATTAATGAAGGAAACCAAACTGATAGACACCGAACATACCGTAAAAGGAGAGGTAACCGGTATTGTTTCTATCAACGGCGACAGGAAATTAATTAAACAGGCTTTGAGGGTTTTTCTTGATAACAGTATCAGGTACACCCCCGCGGGTGGCACAATTAAAATAGAGGGCCGGGTAAAAGGAAATACGGGGGTTGTGGAAATCGAAGATAACGGTATCGGTATATCAAGTGAAGATTTACCCCATATTTTTGACCGTTTTTATAAATGTGATAAATCAAGGACCAGGGAGGGCGGCAGTACCGGACTGGGACTTTCCATAGCCAAGTGGATTATTGAGAGACATGGGGGCAGCATTGCTGTTGAGAGTGCCCTGAACAAAGGGACAAAAGTAATAATCACCCTGCCGGTGTAAAAATAAAAAATCCCAACACAAGGAGCGCCATAATCAATGAATGTGATTTCTGTTGAAAACATAGCAAAAGCATATGGGATAAAAACCCTGTTCCGGGATATATCTTTTGGTATAGACGAAGGAGATAAAATCGGCCTGATAGGTACTAATGGCACAGGCAAGTCAACTTTATTGAAAGTCCTGGCAGGTGTTGAGGCAACTGACAGTGGCAGGGTTGTTGCTGCAAATTCTGCGCGCATTGAATACCTGCCCCAGAATCCTGTTTTTGACGATGCAGCCACAGTCCTGCAGCAGGTTTTTTTTGGTGTTTCCATACCGGCGGCAGACCTTTGGCAGGTTGAAAGTGAAGCCAAAACCATCCTGACCAGGCTCGGGATTTATGATTTCGATGCCAGGGTAGGCACCCTTTCCGGGGGGCAGAGAAAAAGAGTGGCCCTGGCCGGGGCATTAATCAGGTCGGCAGAGCTGTTGATCCTTGATGAACCGACAAACCATATCGACAATGAAACCGTTTCCTGGCTGGAACAGTATCTGAACAGGCGCAAAGGCGCTCTGCTAATGGTTACCCATGACAGGTATTTTCTGGACCGGGTGGTAAACCGTATAATAGAGCTGGACCGCGGCAGGCTGTTTACCTATACCGGTAACTACCGGAATTTTCTTGAATTGAAGGCAGACCGGGAGGAACAGGAACATTCAACTGAACAGAAACGGCTGAACCTCCTGCGCAATGAGCTGAAGTGGATTAAGAGGGGGGCCCAGGCCCGGACTACCAAACAAAAGGCCAGAACCGACAGGTTCGAACGGCTCAAGGCGGACAAACCGGAAGCCGGTCCCGGTAATATTCAAATATCGGCCGGTTCCAGCCGCCTGGGTAAGAAGGTAATTGCCCTGGATCATATAAGTAAAGGATTCTCAGGAAATATACTGATTGATGATTTTAGCTATACTTTTTCAAAAGAAGACCGGGTGGGGATAATCGGACCTAATGGCGCAGGAAAATCTACTCTGCTGAACATTATTTCCGGCAGGGTTAAACCTGACGACGGGATAGTAGATAAGGGCCTGACCGTGAAAACCGGGTTGTTTTCCCAGGAAGGCAGGGAAATGGATGACAACCTGAGAGTTATAGAATATATAAAAGAAGAGGCCGAGTATCTGCCAACTGTCGGCGGTAAATTAATCAGCGCCGCCCAGATGCTGGAGCGGTTCCTGTTTCCTTCGGAACTCCAGTGGGTCCCCATCGGTAAATTATCCGGCGGGGAGAGGAGGAGGCTGTATTTACTGCGGGTATTGATGGGTGCACCAAACGTCCTGCTCCTGGACGAGCCCACCAATGACCTGGATATAATGACTTTGACAATCCTGGAAGACTACCTGGACGAATTCCCCGGAGTGGTTATTGCTGTTTCTCATGACCGCTGGTTCCTGGATCGGATGGCAGACAAAATACTGGTATTTACCGGAGAAGGCAGGGTTGCCTGTTACCACGGAAATTATTCAGAATACCTGGAATCTGCCCGGTCGGAGGCGGCGGAAGCTGCCAGATCGGAATCAAAGGCATCCGCGAACGTAATTAAGGACTCAGGTTCTGCCAGCGATACTGCTGCAGATGAAGCCGGAGGGGGGAGGGTATACCTCAACTACGGGAGGGAAAAAGCCCGTCCCCTGAAATTAACCTTTAAAGAACAGAAAGAATTCGAACAGATAGATGAAATAATAGCCGGGGTGGAAAAGGAGCTAAACGAGGTGAATGCCAAAATAAATGCTGCCGGGAGTGACTTCTTGCTCCTGCAGGAATTGACCGGTATGCAGCAGGATCTGGAAGAACAGTTGGATGAATTGTTGGAACGATGGGCATATCTGAATGAACTGGTCGAAGAGATTGAAAGGAATAAGAGCAAAAATTGACAGGACGGAGGTGCAGGTACATTCCTCCAGGACAGCAACAATTCAACTTGTTAGCGGCTCCCGCTGCGCGGATCACCGACAAGTTGACATCAGACTGTCCTTCCGGAATGTACCTGCACCTCCGTCTATTTTAAAAGTCTAAAAGCAGTTTGTTACGTGATTCGCACCCTGTACTCTCTCATCCAGATATCGACCTGTATCAGGTACGCGAGCAGCTGGGGTCCGGTCATCAGCTGGCCGAACCACGGCCGGTCAAAGGTATCATTCTCTGTTTCACACATCCTGCGGACTGTTTTTATGTCAATTACCCGGAGCAGTGGTGAAGCCGGGTCATTCAATATATCCAGGAGGACTTTCCTGACTGCTGCCAGGTATGAAGGATTGTGAGTCTTGGGATAGGGACTTTTCTTCCGGCGGATGACTCCCTCTGGCAGCACGCCCTGCAGGGCGCGGCGCAGGATGCCTTTCTCCATGCTGCCACATGTCTTCATGAACCAGGGGATATTCCATACGTATTCCACTATCCGGTGGTCACAGAAGGGGACTCTTACCTCGAGGCCGACTGCCATGCTCATCCGGTCCTTGCGATCCAGAAGTGTCTGCATGAACCAGTGGAAATTTAGGTAAAACATCTTCCGTTTATCAGCTTCTGCGGGATTTTCTCCGGGCAGGGCGGGTGTATCGGCCAGGGTTTCATAATACCTCTGTGCCATATATTCTTCCGGGTGGATATATTTAACCAATTCACGGGAAAAAACCTGCATCTTTGTATCAATATGACCAGACCATGGGAATGAACCGGTATCCATGTTTTCTGTTGAGCGGTACCAGGGATACCCGCCAAAAACCTCGTCAGCACATTCACCTGAAAGGGCAACCGTATGACTTTTTTTGATTTCCCGGCAGAACAACAGGAGAGAAGAGTCAATGTCAGCCATGCCGGGGAGGTCACGGGCGACAACTGCCTCTTTAAGTGACTCCGCCATCTGGGGAGTATCAAAACAAACATAATGGTGGTCCGTTCCGAAGAAACCTGATACCTTATGAACCCAATCGGCATCGGAATTGGGCTGAAAATGGCTGGCCCGGAAAAAACGGTCATTGCCGGCAAAATCCACCGAGTAAGTATGAAGGGAACCTTTTCTCTCTTCGTTGTAATGCTGGGCGGCTACAGCCGTTATGGCGCTGGAGTCAAGGCCTCCGGACAAAAAGGTACAGACTGGCACATCAGCCACCAATTGCCTTTTAATGGCGTCAAAGACCAGACCTCGTACTTTTTCGGTGGTAGTCTCAAGGTCATCTTCATGGGGCCTGCTTTCCAGTTCCCAGTACTTCCGGATTTTGGTGCCCATCCGGTTGTGTATCAGGCAGCAGCCTGGCCGGAGTTCACTGATTCCCCGGAAAACACCATGTCCCGGAGTCCGGGCAGGGCCAAGAACAAATATCTCTGACAGGCCTTCTTTGTCAATCACCGGGTCGATATCGGGATGTGCCAGAAGGGCCTTTAACTCGGAACCAAACAGGAAGGACTTATTCCGTTCGGCATAAAAGAGGGGCTTAACACCCATCCGGTCACGGGCCAGGAACAGGCTCTGGTCTTCTTCACTCCAGACTCCAAAGGCAAATATCCCATTTAGTTTTTCCAGACAGGACGGCCCCCATTCAATATAGGCGGTAAGCAGGACTTCAGTATCCGAATGTCCGGAGAAGGAATACCCGCAGACTGCCAGTTCATGCCGGAGTTCAGCAGTATTATAGAGTTCTCCGTTATAGACTATGATATATTGCCGGTTTCCGCTCCTGCGGGACATAGGCTGGCCTCCGCCTTCAGGATCGATTACCGCCAGCCGGCGGTGGCCCAGGGCAGCACGGGGCGATATCCAGCAGCCTTCGGCATCAGGGCCGCGGTTTGCCAGGATTCCTGTCATTGCCGCCAGAACCCTGGCCTGTTGGGTCAGGTCCTTTTCCCAGTCAATCCAACCTGTTATTCCACACATTAAAAACAAATCCTCCCTTGAGCACGTCCAAAATATTTAAGGCCACAAGGATACTTCCTTGTGGCCTCATTGCCAGTTTCGGTCCGGTACGCCGTTGTGCCGGATTACCTACTTTGCAATTATTTTATGCCAAAGGTGGAGAAAAGTTGCCAAAATGTTGCCAAGGGTATTGACCCACTATTTCAGTCGTGCTATAATAAATCTAAATTAAATACCGGTACATTGATGTATCAGGCAAGCACTGACGCTTTGATGGGGTATCCCCCGTTAAGGCGTTTTTTGTTTTTGGGGTTTTCATTGACCAAGGCAAAACTATAGTTTGCTTCAGGTTTGAGCAAAGATGCTCTCGTTTAGGAATTGGCGCCGGTTCCTGAAGAGAGTATTTTTGTTTGAATAGAAATTTTTCCATTAGGGGTGACGCCGATGAGAACTAAAAAATTTGTTTTAATCCTAACTTTTTTACTGCTGCTTATACCCGGTATGGCCTGGGCAGCTGACGCAACGGTGGTCGACACCGGGGACACCACATTTTTAATCATAAGCAGTGCCCTGGTAATGCTTATGACTCCGGGACTGGCCTTGTTCTACGGGGGTATGGTCCGCAGGAAGAACGTGCTCAGTACCATGATGCAAAGCTTCATAATTATCGCGGTGATTTCTGTTCAGTGGGTACTGATCGGTTACTCCCTGGCCTTTGGCCCCGATATCGGCCACATTATAGGAGGCCTGGATCATGTTGGTTTCAGGGGTGTGGGAATGGAACCAAGCCCTGATTACGCAACCACCGTTCCCCTCCAGATATTTGCCATGTTCCAGCTCATGTTTGCCATTATCACTCCGGCTCTTATTACCGGTTCAATAGCAGAAAGAATGAGATTCCCCGCATTTCTTGCTTTTATAGTTCTTTGGGCCACTCTGATTTATGATCCCCTGGCCCACTGGGTCTGGGGAGCTGATGGGTGGATCCTCAACCTGGGAGCCCTCGATTTTGCCGGAGGCACCGTAGTTCACATAAGTTCAGGTGTTTCCGGCCTGGTAGCCGCCCTGGTATTGGGCAGACGGAAGGGTTATGGTAAAGAGCCGATGCTGCCCCATCACCTGCCTATGACAATACTGGGTGCGGGCCTCCTCTGGTTTGGCTGGTTCGGTTTCAATGCGGGAAGTGCCCTGGCGGCTAACGGCCTGGCCACCAATGCGTTTGTGGTCACCAACACCTCAGCAGCAGCTGCTGCTTTGTCCTGGGTGTTTGCTGAATGGATGCACCACGGCAAACCTACAGCGTTAGGCGCTGCCAGCGGCGCAGTAGGCGGTTTGGTGGCAATTACTCCGGCTGCCGGCTTTGTTACTCCCTTGTCAGCCATAGTCATCGGTCTGGTTGGCGGTGCTGTCTGTTACCTGGGAGTCAGTATACTTAAATCCAGACTCGGTTATGATGATTCTCTGGATGCCTTCGGATGCCACGGTATTGGAGGGACATGGGGGGCTATCGCCACAGGTCTTTTTGCTACCACGGCAATTAACCCCGGGGCTGCCGATGGGTTGTTCTACGGCAATCCATCCCTTTTAAAGGCCCAGCTTATCAGTATTGCTGCCACTTATGTTTTTGCAGGGGCCGGTACCTTTTTAATTCTTAAAGCAGTGAATGCCTTCATCAGGATCCGGGCAACCGGTGATGAAGAACTTGCCGGTCTGGATGCGACCATGCACGGTGAGGAGGCATACAGAGATTTGGTAATGGCTTCATCGGTATCCAGAAGCGTGTTCCGCGAAAAAACAGCTGAATCAACTACAGTTTCAGCAAAGGGGGAGACAGCATGAAAAAAATTGAAGCAATTATACGTCCGTCTAAATTGGATGACATTAAAGAGGCTTTGGGCAAATTCGGTATTCACGGCATGACGGTAACCGAAGTTATCGGGTGCGGGCTCCAGAAGGGCAAGAAGGAAGTTTACAGGGGTACCGAATATACTATTGACCTGCTGCAGAAAATCAAGATTGAAATCGTAATAAGGGACAAGTGGGTTGACGAAGTCATCAGGATTTTGATTAATTCAGCCAGAACCGGCGAAATAGGAGACGGCAAAATCTTTGTCTATCCTGTTGAAAATGCCGTGCGTATCAGGACCGGTGAAGGCGGGGAGGATGCTATATAAGACCGCCTGCTGAAAGGTTTTTTGAAAAATGGAATATATAATACTACGATGTATTAAACCGCAAAGACGCTCCGGGGTATATGGATACTCTGCAGAGCGTCTTTTTTGATATCGTGATGTATCTTTTCAGCGATTATCTTATTGCCGGTAGAGCAGTGGCGCTCTCACGGGACGGGAATCCGGCGTCTTCCCGGCCTGGAGAGCGTTTTCTGCTTACCTATAAACGAAACTTAAGGAGGAGATTCTAATGAAAAATAAGTATTTGCGTGCAGCTATTATTACAATACTTCTGTTCCTGTTTAGCATTGGTGCTGCTTGGGCCGCTGATGAAGGCCCCACTGCCGAATCCAATGCTGCAGCCTTGGATACTGTCTGGACCCTGATTGCAGCTTTCCTGGTGTTCTTTATGCAGGCCGGTTTTGCCATGGTAGAGACCGGGTTTACCAGGGCAAAGAATGCCGGTAATATCATCATGAAAAACCTGATGGATTTTGCGGCAGGTTCCGTTGTTTACTGGCTGGTAGGTTTTGCCCTCATGTTTGGTCTTGATAAGGCAGGTTTCATTGGTACAACCGGCTTTGGCACCACCGGGCTGTTTGAACACCTGGGGCTGTCAATTCCCCTCCCGGCATTCCTGCTGTTCCAGACCGTATTCTGTGCCACGGCTGCAACCATTGTATCAGGCGCCATGGCTGAACGTACAAAGTTCACATCTTACCTGATTTACAGTATTGTTATCAGTGCGGTTATTTACCCGGTTGTAGGCCACTGGATCTGGGGAGGCGGCTGGTTGGCTGAAAGAGGTATGATCGATTTTGCCGGTTCGACCGTTGTCCACTCAGTAGGCGGCTGGGCAGCCTTGATAGGGGCGCTTCTTCTCGGACCCCGTATGGGCAAATATTCAGCAGACGGTAAAGTGAACGCCATTCCCGGTCACAGCATTACTCTTGGAGCCCTGGGTGTGTTCATTCTGTGGTTCGGCTGGTTCGGGTTCAACCCGGGAAGCACTGTTTCCGGCACTACCCCTGATATTGCTGCCATTGCTGTAACCACTAACCTGGCAGCAGCAGCCGGGGCTGTCCTGACTATGATAGTTACCTGGATCAAATATGGTAAGCCTGATGTCAGCATGACCCTCAATGGCGCTTTGGCCGGTCTGGTGGCAATTACTGCCGGAACTGCGGCGGTAAGCCCGGCAGGAGCAGCGTTAATCGGCGCACTGGCAGGCATCCTGGTGGTATTTTCAGTAGAGTTCTTTGACAGAGTTGTGAAAATTGATGACCCTGTAGGTGCAATTTCCGTTCACGGTGTTTGTGGGGCCTTTGGGACGATTATGGTGGGTGTCTTCGCTGTTGACGGCGGACTGCTGTATGGAGGTGGAACTGCCCAGCTGGTTACCCAGGTTATCGGAGTTGGCTCGGTATTCCTGTGGACGGTTACAGCTGCCTTTATTCTTTTCGGTATTATTAAAGTAACTGTAGGTTTGCGTGTATCGGCTGCAGAAGAGGTGGAAGGCCTGGATATCGGTGAACACGGTATGTCTGCATATGGTGATTTTGTTATGCGAACTGCAGCGGTTAAGCCCCATGATGCAGGGGTTCTAAAATAAGCCTTAAACGGCAGGACCGGTGAAGCCGGTGAAGCGGCTGTCTAATCCAACAGTTTCAGGGAATAAGAGGGGCTTCCCCGTTGGGCTGTATTGACAAAATAGTTCTGGATAAAAGAGCGGGCTGGTATGTTCCTAAGCGGGGCTTAAATCGCCCATCGGTCGGCGAGCCGCATAGCTGGGAGCCGATCCCGATGGAGATTTCGCTCATAGCGTGGAATATACCGGCCCGGTCCTTCGGCCAATAACCATTTTTGTCAACATGCTTAGCGGTTGGGAATGGCCTCTTATTCATACTTTTAACAAAGTCTTAAAAAGAATTTAATAGAATAGTAAACTGCAGTTAACAATGGTTAACTAAGATTAAATTAAAGTCATTGCACAAGAGGCGATAATATGTTTAACATTCTGGTTGTCGATGATGATAAACATATAATTGAACTGGTCAAATATAATCTTGCCAAGATGGGGTGGACAGTGGATGCCGCTTATGACGGGCAGGATGCAATAGACCGTGCTGTTCTTGGGAAACCTGACCTTATTATTTTGGATATAATGCTGCCGGAAAGAGACGGTCTTGATGTATGCCGTATATTAAAAGCTGACAAGGTAACGTCTGATATTCCGATCATAATGCTCAGTGCAAAAGCAGAAGAGTTTGACAAGGTGCTTGGATTGGAACTGGGGGCTGATGATTACATTGTTAAGCCTTTCAGCCCAAGGGAACTAACTGCCAGGATTAAGGCCCGGCTAAGAAAGAAAAACCATGACCAGGCAGGTAAGACACCGGAGGAAATCAAAATGGGCTATATTGCGGTCTATCCTGAAAAATACGAAGTACTGATCAATGGGGTAAAAAAGGATTTTCCCCTTAAGGAATTCGAACTTTTAAGGCTGTTTATAACCAATCCGGGGAAAGTATTTTCAAGGGAAGTCCTGCTGGAACGGATATGGGACTATGATTATTATTACGATACCAGGACAGTGGATGTCCATATACGGCATCTCAGAAAAAAGATAGAAGAAGACCCCAATAACCCGGAATACATTGAGACTGTCCGGGGGATTGGGTACCGGTTCAAAGACCCAAAAGCAGTATAAATTCCTAAACGCCCCAGGGGCGTTTTTGTTTTAGGATTTTTTTTTAATAAGCAGTTAACAAGGAATTAACCAACAATAAATTTAGATTTTACATTCAACCTGTATAATGCAATTGTTGATTGATTCATCAAACCAAATACCAACAAATCAAAGGAGGAGAAAGAGAAATGCTGGGTTTTAAAAAGACTAAATTTGCTGTATTGCTGGTGATTGCTCTCGCAGCCTTTGTTGCAATTGCCGGATGCGGCAAAAAAGAGGATACGGCAGCTCGGAGTGAGACCGAGGGACAAAATGCTGAGACCACCCTGAGCGGAACGGTAAAAGTTGCCGGGTCCACATCTGTACAGCCGCTGGCTGAAGAACTGGCAGAAGCTTTCATGGAGGAAAATCCTGAAGTCACCATCAGCGTGCAGGGCGGGGGTTCCAGCGCCGGGGTTGAATCCGCCAATACAGCGACTGCCCAAATCGGTACTTCTTCCCGGGAGCTAAAGGATGAAGAAAAGGGATATGGCCTTGTTGAAACTGTTATCGCCAAAGATGGTATCGCTATAGTTATAAATAATGACAATAAAGTTTCTTCCCTGACCATGGAACAGGTGAAAAAAATATTTGCCGGTGAAATCAAGGATTGGAGAGAAATTGGGGGTGACAGTGCACCCATTACTGTAGTGGTTCGTGAAGAAGGGTCAGGCACAAGAGGCGCCTTTGAAGAAATCGTTCTGGGTAAGGACGGTAAATTTATAGACAATGCGGTGGTCCAGAATTCCACGGGCGCTGTTAAAACAGCGGTGACTAAAGATCCGAACGCCATTGGGTTTATATCCCTCGGTTCTGTGGACAGTGCGGTGAAAGCCCTTAAGGTGGATGATGTTAAACCATCTGAAGAGACAGTAATTGATGGCTCATATAAAATTTCCAGGCCGTTCCTGTTCCTGACCAAAGGTGAAACCGATGATGCCACCAAAGCATTTATTGACTTTATTCTTGGTGATGAAGGCCAGGCAATCGTGTCAGAGAATTATGTAACTATTAAATAGGGAACAGGGCCACTTCTTTTAAGTGCCGGGGGAAATATCCTCTGGCCTCTTTTTTTTATCCGACAGCTTAACACCGCTAAGAACTCTGTTGATGTCCACAATTGGGGGGTATCCCCCCTGGTTTTAACTGTACCAAAAACTAAACATAAGAATATTATGTTAAAGAAGAAAAAATAAATGCTGATTGCAGTAGGAGTGAAAACAATGACTTCCCGTTTTGAAAACCGCATCAGGGAAGAAACCCTGCCCCCTTTTTTAAAACGATACTTTTCTCAGTCGTTCTGTCCTGACGAGATGCCTCCGGCAAAGCTGGCCGAATTTCAAAAAGAAGCCTTACAGGAAGTGGTTTCCCGGGCCTATAATAATTCCCCTTTTTATCGGCAGAAGATGATTCAGAAAGGGGTAAAACCCGAGGATATCAAAAACGTGAGTGATCTGGCCAAACTGCCTTTTACCACCAAGGACGAACTGCGCCGGGACCCCTGGACGCTCCTGGCCTGTGACAAAGAAGATGTCAGCCTGATTCACGTTTCCACAGGAACTACAGGTGGCAAACCAATCTATACGATGCATACCTGGAAGGAATATTACCTCCACCACCGGATCATTTATCCCAGGCTTTATCCCGTGACCCAGGACGATATATGCTTTGTTGCCCTGCCCTATGAGATGAGTTCGGCCGGCCTGAGCTTACATAATAAATTTATGACCGGTCACCAGGCGGCGGTCGTGCCGGTCGGTAAAGGGGGCGCCTATTCAACACCGGAAAAAACTGTCAAATTGATGGCCGATTTAAAACCCACCATTATTACTACATCTCCTTCTTATGCCATCACCCTCGCCGAAGCCGCTGCCGAAATCTCCCTGGACCTGACCTCTCTTCCCCTGAAGAAAATGTGGCTGGCCGGTGAAGGCTGTTCCCCGGCCTTCCGGAAGAGGCTGGAAAAAATCTGGGGGACCTCGGTCAGGTTTTCCTTTGGCACCACAGAATCCAGCATAATCGGTGTTGAATGTGAAGCCCAGAACGGTTATCACCTCGCCCTGGGTAATGTCCTGGTAGAAGTCGTTGACCCACGGACAGGAAAAGTGCTGGAACCCGGGGAAACCGGCGAAATTGTGCTTACCTGCCTGCTGCGTTTTGATATTCCACTGCTCCGGTACCGGACCCAGGATATAGGCTGCTTCGATCCCAAGCCCTGCTCCTGTGGACTGCACTTGCAGCGGTTACACCTCAGGGGACGGATGGTTGACCAGATAATTCTAAAGGGAAAAGGCTATTCCCCGTACTACCTGGAAAATTTCCTGATGCAGCTGCCGGAAGTGGGAAACTGGTATCAGTTTGTGGTCAAACCGGGCAATAATGAGAAGCTGAAGATTCGCTGCGAAGTTGCTGCCGGGGTTGGGCCGTCTTCCGAACTGGCGGCAAAACTGGCTGCCGGTATGGAAACATCTGCCGGAGTGCCCTGTGAATTTGAATTAGTTGAAAAACTCCAGCGTACGAACCAAAAAGCTGTCAGGGTAGTTCACGAATAAAGGAGTGAAGGGTTATGGAATTCCTTTTTGAAAAACAACTCCGGTCTATCTCCAGGGAGCCCAGGCTTAGCCGCTTCTCCGCTATGGAGGAGGCCGACCTGTCTTTGCCTGTGATGACCGAGTTTCAGGATGAGGTTCTAAAAATAATGGTGAACAGGGTTTACAATCATGATACATTTTACCGGCGGAAAATGGTGGAGACCGGTCTTAAACCGGAGGATATTAAGAGCCTGGCGGATCTGTCCAAACTGCCGTTTACCGCCAAGGAGGACCTGCGCGGCAACCCGTGGGCGCTGCTGACTGCTGACAAAAAAGACGTCAGCCTGGTCAGTGTTTCCACAGGCACCACCGGCGGGGAAGAAATCTATATCATGCAGACCTGGAAAGACTGTTTTATCAATGAATTTGCAGCCGGCACCAAGCCGCTGATCAACCTTGGGCGCGGCGATATCTGTATCAATGCTCTCCCTTATGAAATGAGTTCAGCGGGCTTATCTTTTCACAAGGTATTTATGGATATTTGTGCCGCCACGGTTGTTTCGGTTGGCAAAGGCGGAGCCTATTCGACCCCGGAAAAAACAGTTAATGTGATGCGTGATTTGCAGCCGACAGTGATGATTACTACCCCTTCCTATGCCATTACTCTTGCCGAAGCGGCCGCTGAGATTAATTTTGACCTGACCGGCCTGCCACTGAAAAAAATCTGGCTGACAGGGGAGGGCTGCTCTCCGGCCTTCCGTGAACGGGTAGAGAAAATCTGGGGCACTAAGGCTAACTTTTTCTACGGGTCGCTGGAAGCCGGTGTTCTCGGTATCGAGTGTGATGCCCATGCGGGTTACCATATCCCATTGAGCCAGGTGATCCTGGAAATAGTGGACCCGCAAACAGGTGAGGTCCTGGAGCCGGGGGAAATAGGCGAGGTAGTGGCCACTCCCCTGCTTCATCTCGACAGCCCCCTGATTCGCTACCGGACCCAGGATTTGGGATACATTGACCCTGACCCCTGCAGCTGCGGCAGCTTCTTCCCGCGGTTTTTCATGCGGGGCCGCCTGGTAGATCATGTCACTGTCAATGAGATAGACTTTTCGCCCTTTTACCTGGAAGAATTTTTAATGCGGCTGCCGGAAGTGGGGAACTGGTATCAATTTGTGGTCCAGCCGGGTAACAATGAACAGTTAAAGATCCGCACAGAACCGGCGCCCGGGGTTGAACCGACCCCGGAGCTGGCTGAAAAACTCGCCAGCAGGATGGAATTTTCCATCGGTATCCCATGTGAATTCGAATTCGTCACCAAGCTGCCGCGGCCCGGATCAAAAACGGTTCGGGTAGTTCGACAATAAAGCAGTGGTATGATATCAAGGAGGAATATATATGATTATTGATGCTCACGCGCATATTTCTGATACCACATATGGCAATATTGACACTTACCTGGCTCAATTGAAGGAGGCAGGCATCGATCAGGGCATAGTCGTCCCCGGCGGCACAGTTGACGTCAGGAAAATGAGTGACTATATCTCCGGACGTGTCAAGCCGGAAAACACGATCCCAAATAACCCCTATATTGCCGGGGCTTGTAAGAAACATCCGAATGCTCTGACCGGCTTTGCCATGATCGATCCTCATGAGGAAGACGCTGCCGGTCAACTGGAATCCTGCCTTAAGGCAGGCTTTCGCGGGTTAAAATTATCGCCTATAACCCACCAGTTTTCCTTTGCCGGCAAGGTTGTGGCTGAGCTGGCGGCCTGCTGCGGCGACTACGGTTTTCCCGTTTATTCCCATGTGGTGTTTAGCCCCGGGGCCTCTACTGCTAAGTTTGTGACCCTGGCCAGGCAGTTTCCTCGGACCAGCTTTATCCTTGGCCATATGGGGTTTGGCCCTGCCGACCAGGAAGGGTTGAAGGCGGCTATTGAGCTGGATAACTTCTTCCTGGAAACATCAACCGGCAGCTTTTTGCATATCAAGGAAGCTGTTTCCAAAGCAGGGCCGGGGAAAGTTATCTTCGGGTCCGAATTCCCTCTCTCCCATCCCAAGGTTGAACTGGTTAAAATTATGCTGCTCAATCTAAAAGACGGTGAGCTGGACAAAATTCTCTGTGATAACATCCGGAAATTAACGAAACTGCCGGATAATCAAAGTGTATGAAAGGAGTAAAAAAGATGTTCCGTAAATGTATTTCCTGCCTCATTATTGCGGCGATGTTAGTTTTTGTGGCATTAGGCACAGTTGGATGCAATTCAGAAAAGGCGGCATCCTCCAAAAAGACCGGGGCGCCCGACCAGGTTACTTTCCTGTTGAACTGGCTGCCTGAGGAACCTATTTACTGGGCGGCTATTGATAAGGGATTTTGGGCCGAACAAAACCTTGATGTGAAAATCCTCAGGGGCACCGGTTCCGTTGATACCGTAACCAAGATAGGGGCAAAAAAGGCGGACTTCGGCAAAGCAGATGTCGGTAACCTGATCCTGGCGCGGGCCAGGGAGGGCGTCAGGGTAAAGGCTGTCGCCAGTTACCAGGCCAGCACTGTATCCGTAGTTGTTTTCAGAAAATCAAGCGGTATCAAAGAACCCAAGGATCTTGAAGGGAAAAGTATTGTAACTACGGCAACTTCACCCATGCTCACCTTCTGGCCGGCATTTGCCGAGGCCGCGGGGATTGACAAGAGCAAAGTCGAGTTGAAAATTGTAGACCCGTCTTTGACGAGATCGATATTTATTCAGGGTGAAGTGGATGCCTTTTTTATAAAATTATGTGATGTTCCGCAGGTGGAAAGGGTCGCCGGGGAACCCCTGGAATTCTTTGCATATAAGGATTACGGCGATTTAGGCCGCTATGGGGATGTAATCTTCGCTCACGAAGATACAATTGCCCAGAATCCCGATCTGGTAAGGCGGTTCGTGGCCGGATACCTGAAAGGGTTCAGGTACTGCCTGGAACACCCGGCGGAGGTTGGAGAAATCGTGAAGAAGTATGCACCTCAAAATGACCCTGAAGGGATATTGAAGGCTTGGAAGGCAGATATGGAAAACGATATCGTAACCTCTGAGGAAGCACGGCAATACGGGCTCGGCTGGATATCTGAGGAGAGGATGGCCCAAACCATCGAAATTGTCTCAAAGGCTTATACCCTTGAAAAGGGCATCACTCCGGAGACTGTATATACTACCGAGTTTTTGCCCGAACACCCTGTCTATCCCCCAAAGAAGTAGCTGGCTTAACTTTAAACCGGTGGGGGGATTCAATGCCCCCCACTATTATCTGAACCAAGGGGTGTTACCAATGACCACTTTGCTTTCCTTAGAGGGTATAAAAAAGACCTATTGGCCGGCTTCCAATCAAACCATAACAGCACTGGGGAAAATAGACCTGGAAGTACAGGACAGGGAATTTATAACCATTGTCGGACCCAGCGGCTGCGGGAAAACAACGATACTCAAACTGATCTCCGGAGTGCTCAAACCCACGAAGGGACGCATTTTGGTGGAGGGTATTCCACTTCAGAATTCCCACCGGCAGCTGCTGGGAATGGTATTCCAGCAGCCGGCCCTGCTTCCCTGGCGAACGGTGCTCGACAATGTGCTCCTGCCCTGTGAAGTAAAAGGGCAGGACATGCATAAAGCCCGCGCCCTGGCAGAAGAATTGCTTGGATTGGTTGGCCTCAATAATTTTATTAACCGGAATCCGAGAGAGCTTTCCTATGGTATGCAGCAGCGTGTTTCCATTTGCCGGGCGCTGATTTCCGATCCGAGGATTTTACTGATGGATGAGCCCTTCGCGGCCCTGGATGCAATTACGCGCTTTGAGATTTCCCGCTTGCTGCTGGAAATCTGGAGTGTGAAGAAAAATACCGTGCTGTTTGTGACCCATAATATTCAGGAAGCGGTATTTCTCGCTGACCGGGTAGTTGTCATGACTCCCCGGCCCGGGAGAATCGCCTCGATCGTAGATGTACCGCTGCCCAGACCCAGAACCGAAAAACACCTTTATGACCCGTCCTTTAGCAGCTGTGCTGAAACTATCCATCAACTCCTCGGCTTAAATGCCTTGTAAAGGAGTCAATGTTATGAACAGTTATTGGAAAAAGTTTTACAACAATGAATTTGTCACGATGGTCCTGAGCTTCAGTGTTGCGGCCATTGCCTGGGAAATGGCGGTCGGCCTGTTCAGTATTCCCCAGTGGCTCCTTCCTCCACCCACGGCAATTGTAACCGAGATATACCAATCTGCCGGGTATCTTTGGCAGAATACTCTCGTTACTATAGAAGAGATTTTGCTGGGATTCGTTTTGGCCTGCGTGGCAGGGACACTCCTGGGGATAGTTATCGCCTATTCCCCTGTAATGGGAAAAACACTGTATAAATTTCTGGTGGCCACCCAATCAGTGCCTAAAGTAGCAATTACCCCCCTGCTGGTAGTCTGGCTGGGTCTGGGTATGGCGCCAAAGATTATTATGGTATTTCTGCTATGTTTCTTTCCGATTATGGTCAATATGGTCTCGGGGCTGCAATCGGTCAACCGGGAGCTATTGGACCTGGCAGAGGTAATGGGGGCAGATTGGCTGCAGTCTTTCCTGAAGATCCGGTTTCCGGCCGCTCTCCCGCACCTGTTTAACGGCCTGCGGGTTTCCATCAGCTTGGCTGTTATAGGAGCGATAATCAGTGAGTTCGTCTGTGCAGACCAGGGGCTGGGCTATTCTTTGCTGGTTTCTTCTTCCCAGCTAAAAGGCCCCTTAACTTTCTCAGTTGTAACCATACTTGCCTTTGTTGGAATAGCTCTTTTTTCGATTGTAGCCTGGATGGAGAAGTTGATCTGTCCGTGGGCAAAGACTACTGCAGCAGAAGACCGCAATAATTCGGAAAAGAATTCTTAAATCTTTATATTATGTTAACATTAAAAATGCTCTCTGCATATTCTATTAAAGAAGCTACCGTATTTACATGTAAAATACCAGGGGCAGAATTAATTAGAAGGAGGTATTTTAAAAAAAATGCGTATAATGGTTAATATTCAAGGTGACAAAGATGCTGTTGAAAAAGCGGCTGAATTAAAGCAAAAATTAGAAGCAGTATGTAATGGCTATGGTCTTGAGGGTTCACTTAAAGGAGAAGGCCGGTCCTACAGCGGTACTTACAGGACACCCAAGGAGAAGAAGAAAAAAGATGGGCCTCCAAAATACGATTACAGCCAATACATGCAACCGGTTAAAAAAGAGAAAAAAGGAAAAAAAGAAAAGAAAGCAAAAAAGGTAGAAAATACTGAGAATGCAGAGTATGCAGAAAACGCATTGCAGGAAGTAATTGCTTAAATATCAAGGGGTGTCCCATAAATAAATGGGGCCC
Source organism: Firmicutes bacterium HGW-Firmicutes-14 (assembly GCA_002840275.1). Lineage (GTDB taxonomy): Bacteria > Bacillota > Thermincolia > Thermincolales > UBA2595 > W-Firmicutes-14. Next base: position 3,878 of record PHAB01000023.1, on the reverse strand, counting down.
CCTTTTTTTCCTTTCAGCAACCTGTTTTCAGGCCTTAAATCCCGGATTTCACACCCCAAATCCGGTGTTTCATACCATATAAGCCGCATTTTGAGGTATTTAACTTAAAAATTATTCACAGGCCTTAACAGAAACAGAAGCGGTAGCTTCAAACGAAGAGAACAGTATTCCGATGTGCCCGAAGTGCGGGATACCAATAGACCCTCCGCCAGGCAAAACAGGGGCTGAACAAAGGACAGTATTTCTATGGATGTACGAATTACCCCAAGTGCCGAGAGACGAACGAGGCAGGGTAGATTAAAGTCGGGGATGATAATCATGTTTTATCTCCCGTCAATTTAAGAGGGAGTCTTAGTTGCGGTTAGCCATCGGATAAATTCTTTTAGGAACGTGTTAGGCGAAATGATACTAGCTATGGGGTCGAAAACACTTAGCGCGAGGCCAGTGGTTCTAAGGTAAGGCATGTTTCGGGAAGTGTGGCAAAAATTGAGGCCAATTGTACTTATAGGCGAACTTAAGTGACCAAAAAGCGATCGGCCTGCTTTTTGGGAGGGGCCATACGGGGTCGCTGCTAAAAGGAACTTTTAATAAAAAATTAAAGGAAAAGTAAATGTTACGAAAGCTGCCCAAAGTCCGTAGACCGGCAAATACTTAGTAACGGTATCCTGGATGGTTGAAGGTCCGGTTTTGTTATGCAGAAAACGCATATAGGAGAGCATAATCCAAATCAGATTGGCCCAGATAAGTATGTTTACGCCTAAAACAGCAAGCCGGTTGGGTGTAATCCCATAAGAAGAAAGCCTGAACACTATGGCTGATAACGCCACACTGTCAATGATAAGAGCAAGAACAATCAGGGCAAAATTTATATAATCAGAAATGTTCTTTTTCTCGTCTGTGCCGCTTTCGGTAATGGAGAATATGGTGACGGCCAGTACACTAAGGAGTATTCCGTTGAAGGATATGAGGAAATCGCGGTCCAGGAATGGATTTTTTCCGACCCAAATAACTGTTATAAGATAGACCAACAACGTGGCCAGTACAAGAGGACTAAAAATTTTGGCTATATATGGTGCAATATTTTTAGCAAGTTTAAGGTTCCTTGATACCAGATATGCAGCCACAACAGCGAGAGCGGCAGCACCAAATAAAACGACATTTCTAAAATAGAATTCTTCTATATCCATGCCGACAAATGAAAATAACTGCATGGTAATTGCTGCCAGCAGCATTCCGCTGATTGCCATGCTGGCATAGAGTATGCAAAATTCCCCATTAAATTTCAGATAGGCTAATCTTGTGCTGCCTTTTGAAAATTCATTTCCTGTAAATGCAAGCCCTAATAATACCCATAAGAAAATGGGAAGGTGCAGATAAGCCAGGATAATACTGTCTTTTAGCTCCAGTGGCAGCATATTAAGATAAACTCCGGAGATTAGGAATAACGATGCAAGGGTGTAAAGAACATTTTTCTTGGGGGTATTATTGTATACAAAATAGGCGGCAATAAAGGGAAGTATACCAAAAACCAGGTTAACAGGGGCTATTGCCTGCTGTTCGGCAAAATGCAAAATAACCCTGGTGCTTATCCCGGCCAGAATTGCTAAAATGCCCATGGATAAGAAATCTTTCTGAAGCCAGGAAGCTTTTTCTGTATTTGCCGTCTCCCTGAAATGCAATCTTTCATACCAAACGGCAAGAACCTGCGAATCAGGGTTTTGTTCCCAGGCGTATGAGAATGACTTTTTAAAAGCTTCGGGTTCTTTTCTGAACATTCTTTCCAGCTCATGGGGGTTAGCAATATTTTCAATAATCGGATTGTTAATGTCCATGGTATCCCCTCCCTTCGTCACATTTGTATTCTAAAATATCTCCAGGCTGACATTCTAAAGCCTTACAAATCGCCTCCAGAGTTGATAATCGAATAGCTTTTGCCTTTCCATTTTTTAATATAGAAAGGTTAGCCATTGTTATTCCAACCCTCTCCGAAAGTTCTGTTACGCTCATTTTTCTTTTAGCCAACATTACATCAATATTGATTATAATCGCCATGTTATTCACCTCAAACCGTTAAATCATTTTCTGATTTTATATCTATGGCTTCTTTTAAAAGCTTTTGAAGAACAGCAGCAAAGACTGCAATCACAGAAGAAGCAAAAATAATGATGATTGGGAATCCTACGGCACCTGGGGCGTCGTCTGCATCCGCTATGGGAATTAAGAGTGGTATGAGGCCTGCATATAAAATACTGATTGTGATTGCACAGTATTTTATATTCTTTAAAGCCTTTACTGATAATTCCGAGAAAGCTTTGTTCTTGTCAATATAGCTTAAAAGTTTTAAAGCCTGATACAGAGCAAAGAAAAACGGTATCGCCGCTGCATACATACCGATTAAAACGGGATATAGCAAATAAGCCGGATAATGTACTGCTGCTTCTTTAGCTATCCAAGGCAACCCAAATATACACAGAGCAAGAACCGGAATTCCAATAAGAACAACAGCTATTTTTAAAAAGAGTGTTGTTCCTCGTTTTATAAAAAGCACCTCACTTATTTATTATTAATTTGATTTTAACACTAAATATATCGTTTTACAATATATTATTATCGACTTTAATTATATTGTTATTGTTATAGAAATATCCTTTTAATTTTAGGCTAAATTGAAAGGCGAGGAGCCACTTCGTAAATCAAAATGCAGTCTTTGTAATGGACAACTGAATATTTGTAAACGAAACGCAGTTTTTGTATCCGAAAAGCCAGTTTTGAAAACGAAACGCCACTTTTGTAACCCAAATGCAGTTTGATTTTTTCGTTTATCTGGCGTATCATGAGAAAAATGGGCATGCCAAACGGAGATCGACTCCCTCTCGGTGTTTTTGTAATCGGAGAATCCACCCCTGTTTTATGGATGAGCATGGATAGTTGGCGGCGCAGTTTTTAGTTCTATCTTTTGAGAAGCGTTGGTTTTAGCAGGATGTCATTGGCTGCAACCGGTGAACATCCAAGTTTGTGTAAAACCTCTTCTCCGTGGTAGAAGCTGAACGTTTCGTAGGGGCTACGATTGTTCAGCTTTTTTCTTTTGTAGGAATTGATATGGTTCATCATCCGGGTGATGTCTTCCTGGACCAAGTGATTGAAGCCTGTCCCTTTGGGAAGTACCCTGCGGATTAGGCCGTACCACCTCACAAAATGATTGACAATACATTTCATGTTATAGTATGCATATTGTGGTAAAATATGTATTTAGATAAAAGATAACGAAAAATCCTATATAAAAATACCGATTGTATGGGCGAGAAAAGTTCATTTAGCCCCAATGCGTTAGGCGAAATTGTGCTATCGGAGTATTCTTTGAAGTCATTTTAGAGAAGCGATACTAATTTAACCACGTGCGGCAAGAAGTCTCCCGCCTCTCCCCCTTGCTCACGCTAGTGAGAGCGTAGGCGGGAGATGAATTGCTGCCTTTTTCCGAAATAACCATTTTCCTCCAAATAAACATTGATAAATAGCTCAAATCATGGTAAAATGGGAACGTAAGTTCGTATTCCGCGTTGAAAGCCAGGGTGAAAAGCTGTGAATAAAGCATATAAATATCGCGACTTATCCAGGGGCTTAGCGCCACTTATCTCCCACTTATGGAATAGAGAATCTTAGTGGCGCTTAGCCATCGGACAAATGGTATCCATCCAGCAAACTCTGCCATATATGCAAGCATGAAAACAAGGAACTGACCCTGGCAGACCGGAACTGGACCTGCCCCTGTTGCGGAGCAAAACTGGACAGGGACGTAAACGCTGCCATCAATATCAAAAATGAAGGCTGCCGGATACTTGGTATAGCCTAATAAAAAACAAAGAACCGTTGGACGAACG
>PHAB01000004.1 GCA_002840275.1 Firmicutes bacterium HGW-Firmicutes-14 | reverse complement strand
AATGAAACTAATCAGACAAAGCGCTCGTCAAATTAATGATGCAGCCAGTAAAAAGAGCAAATCGTTGACAAATTATACGAGGGGGAGCCGGTATGAAAAGAAATAAGGTATGGCGGATTGGTTTAGTTCTCGTTTTGTTGTTTCAAATGCTCGCAGGGGTCCCGACAGCAGCTTATGCAATAACTGCGCCGCAGCTGACGGTGACAGGATTCACGGAGAGCCAGGTGAACTTAAGATGGGACGCGGTATCTGCCGCACTTTCCTATGACATCCTGCGTTCTGACAATGGCGGAAATTTCAGCATCCTGGATAACCAGGCGGAAACATCCTATTTAGACAACACCGTTGAGGAAAACAATAAATATGAATACAAGGTTATTGCCAGGAGTGAGACCGAATTTTCAGGTGACAGCAATACAGTAACCATATATACCGATAAAACGGCTCCTTCCAGTCCGGGGAACCTCCAGCTGTCATCAACCATAAACAGTGTTGCCCTGACCTGGTCTGCTTCCAGTGACGGGGCTGGGATCGGGTTATTGAAATACAACGTATATGCCAGGAGTGAAAACCAATCCAAGTTTTCCGTAGTGGGGACACCGGCCACCACTTCCTTTAACCATACGGGATTAGCCCCTGCAACTTCATATTATTATTACGTGACGGCAGTAGACAAAGCAGGGAACGAATCACCTGCGGAAGACAACCTGAAGACTATTGATACCAAGACTGACACAACTCCTCCCAGCGCTCCCACCTGGCCGTCTTCTCCCACAAGTGTGGTGAACAGCACAACTCTCAAGGTGACCTGGAATAAGCCCAGCGATAATGTTGGTGTTGTCAGCTACATTGTTGAAAGGTCAGCGGCAAACACAAACGGAAGTTTTACTTCATATGATACCACAGCGAACAGTTACTCCTTTACCGGCCTGACCACAGGGGCGACCTATTATTTCAAAGTCAGGGCTGTGGATGCGGCGGGCAATATTTCCGCATACTCAACGGTAATATCGGCAGTTGCCAAGACTGATACTACAAAACCCTCCAGCCCCATGATATGGGCGAAAGCCACAAGCAAGACCGGGGTCAGTGTTACCTGGTCGGGGGCATCTGATAATGTGGGGGTCACCGGTTATGAGCTGTACAGGGCGCTCGGCAGCGGCAGTTATTCAAAAATCGCCAGTCCCACTTCAACATCATATGAGGACAATGGAGTTACCGGTGATAAAACCTATAAATACTACGTAAAAGCCAAAGACGCGGCAGGCAACATTTCTGATAACAGCAATATCGTCAGTGTCACGACCAATGGTGATACAGCCAAGCCTTCAACACCTGGAAGTTTTTCATATTCAATGGTTAGTGACACTGAAGTAAAACTGACCTGGAACGCTTCTACAGATAACAAAAGTGTAAACGGTTATAAGATTTACAGGGCTTACGAATCCAACAGCTATGCTTTTGTCTTCACAACAAACAATACTTACTATAATGATAAGGGCCTGACAAGGGATAAGCAGTATAAATACTACATCACCGCTTACGATGCTGCAGGCAATGAATCAAGCGCCACCTCCAGTATCACTGTTACGGCATCCATGGAGAGCCAGACGGCTGAAAAGACCATTGATGAGGACAGGAGCGGGTATATTTCCCTGGAGGACACGGCCAGGCTGGATATACCTTCAAATGCCCTCAGCAAAGATACCACCTTTAAGATGGAAACCGACAGTTTCAGCGGGTACTCCACCTCCGGTTACAAGACCATCGGCCTGCCGGTGGAAATAACCGCCAAAGCGGGAAGCTCAAAGGTCACCAGTTTCAATGCCGATCTGACTCTTACCATGTACTATACTTCTTCCCAGCTGGGATCTACGGACAGTGACAAGCTCAATCTCTATTACTGGGATGAGGATAACGACGTGTGGGCCCCGCTCCCGTCAACGGTTTCTTCATCATCAAAAAAGGTTACTGCCAAAACCAACCACCTTACGGTATTTGCTCTGCTGGCCGATACTACTGAGCCTGATAAACCAACCCTCAGCAACTCGTCTTCTTCCACCAAACGGATTGTCAATCTTACCGGCAGGGCTGAGGAATATACCGAAGTAGAGATTAGGCTCAACGGGGTTTCCATCAAAACGGCTGCTTCCGATTCGGGGAGGTTTTCCCAGGAGGTCATGCTTAGGAAAGGAAACAACACCATTGAGTTAAGAGCCAAAGATGCTGTGGGGAACCGGAGTTCCTGGTCGAAGGAATATACTATATACTGTGCCCCGCCCCTGGTGCTGACCGATATTTCCGGGCACTGGGCCGAATATAACATTCAGAAGGTACTGGAATTGGGAATCACCAGCGGGTATGAGGATAAGACATTCAGGCCCAACAGGACTATCACCAGGGCTGAGTTTTGCAGGTTCGTTGTTTCTGCTCTCGGGTATAACCCTGTAAGTAATCCCTACCTGAACTTTAAGGACAGCAGTACCATTCCTTCATGGGCCAAAGGGTATGTGGCCAAAGCAGTTGAAAAGGGAATCATTTCCGGTTACACTGACGGCACCTTCAAGGCATCGAGGGAAATCACCCGTGAGGAGATGGCTTCTATGCTGATCAGGGCGATGAACATGCAGAGCCAGGCTGATTCCAGGAAGAACGACAGGCTAAGCTTCCGTGATGCCTCCCAGGTCCAGAGCTGGGCCAGGGGAGCGGTTGTGTTGGCTGTGGAGAAAGGAATTATCAATGGCTATTCTGACGATACCTTCGGTCCGGCAAAGAAAGCCAGCAGGGCCGAGGCAGTTACCATGATCGTCAAAATGCTGGAAAATGACTAGAATGCTTGGAGATATTTAAAGCCCGCTCGGCGGGCTTTCCCCTTTTTCCCGCTGAGGGCAGGATTTTGAATTATTTAGTCGAAATATAGAATGGTGAATTAATGTTGAAATAATGATAGTTCGTATAAAAAATCTTTTTTACTCCCGGAGGAGATTATGACTGCCAAAAAAAAGCGAGTTAATTCCAATAATAATTCGACCAATAATAATTCGGCTAACAATATTTTGACTAATAATCTTTTGAGTGATAATCTGCGGATAATATTTTTCCTGGTACTGCCTCTGTTGCTGATACCCCCATTCAGAAGGGGACTTTTTTTCGATTTCGAGGCAGATATTGCCCATATTTATACGGCTTTGGTCTTCGGGGCGTACATATTTATGCGCCGGGACCGGATCCGGCTGTCCCGCAACATCATGGATTATGCCTGGATCGGGTTGATTATCGCTTACATAATTTCCAACTTTGTTGCCTTTAACCAGCGGGCAGCCCTGGAACAAGCCCTCCGGGTGTTTAACTTCTTTGTTGTCTACTGGCTCCTGGCCCAGACCATCAGGGGCATGAAGGATATAAAAACCACCCTGTCTGTCATATTTGCCGCCGGGGTGGGGGTGGCCCTGGCGGGGCTGGGGACCGCATACGGCACCTTCTGGTTCAACGGGGCTTATGATAAGGGCTTGATCCTTTCCACCCTGCAGTATCATAATGCTGCGGCGATATTCCTGGTGGCCTGCGGAATAGTTGGGTTTTACCTGACAGGCATCCTGGATAACTTGTGGCTGCGGATTTTATCGGGAGGACTGAATTATATCATTATCGCCACTGCATATGGGGCCGGTTCAAGGGGCGCCATGCTGGTAACCCCAATAGGGCTTATATTCTTGTTTGCCGGCCTGCCAAAACAGGTCCGGCTCAAAGTTTTCCTGAATTTCACAGCGGTGCTGATCCCGTTTGTCCTCACCGCCAAACAGGTTCTAAGTTTCGGTGTCCATAGTGAAGCTTATTACTGGGGCTGGCTGATTGCCGGCACTGTCCTTGGTTTTGCCTGCCAGTTTGCTGTTGAGAAGTTTTTGGCCATCGGGGAAGAAACCAGGAAACGGATTGTTACCGTTGGGGGTATTGTCATAACTATCGTTGCGGTGGGGCTAATCCTGTTCCTGGGGCAAAAAGTTATGCCTGAATCGATTGCTGACCGGGTATCTTCCATTAGTTTAAAAGATATTAGTGTATTGGAACGTTTCTATTTTTACCGGGACGCCTTTGAGCTTGTCAAGGATTACCCAGTGCTGGGTGCCGGCGGCGGGGGATGGAATTCGGCATATACCCGGTACCAGTCTTACCTGTATTTTACCACTGAGGTTCACAGCCACCCCCTGCAGGTTTGGGTGGAAACAGGGACAGCCGGTTTTGTCTTCTATATGTTGATTTGGATTGGACTTATTATCACTGTCTATAAGATTATGAGAAGGGTTGAATCACCGGAATATCGTGCCGCCGCCTGGACCTCGGCTGTGGCAGCTGTGACAATTTCCATTCACAGTGTCATTGATTTTTCCCTGTCCCTTGGCGCTGTGGCGATACTGATGTGGGCCCTGGCGGGGCTTGTCAGGGGTATTGAACAGTTGTCCCTGCCTGAACAGGCTGAGGGCAGAGCCGCTGCAGGCCCCATGGTCAGGAAAATTGCCGGCGCCTTGATTGCCCTTGTATTTTTTGTCATTTCAGCTAGTTTAACAATAGCATCCTTTAAGGAAAAAGAGGCATATTTTGCATATAACTCGGGAAATTACCAGGGTGCGGTTGACCTTTTTGAAGAAGCCAGGAAATATGACCCCGTGAAATACGAGTATCCCATGTACTTGGCATCATTCTATTCCAATATGGCCTATGAGCGGCAAAATTACATGTTTAACAGGACCGCCGTGGTAAATGCCGAGGAGGCTGTAAACCTTAATGAAATGGCTGTCCAGCCCCTTTGGACTCTGGTGGAGACATATATGGCGGCCAGGAGGCCTCTTGATGCAGCGAAAGCGGCCGAAGAAGCCTTAAGAGCGGCGCCGTGGCGGCAGGACAGCTACGAAAACCTGGCCAGGGTGTACCTGACCTGTGCGGATATGCTCAAACAGGAGTCAAAAAATGAACAGGCAGCCCAGATAATGCAGAAGGTCCTGGGAATTCCCGGATTAATAGAGGAACAGGTGGGCAAACTGGGACCTGATGAGAAAAAACTCTGGCGGCACGGCCCAATGCCCGGTGTCAGTGAAAAAATCAAAAAGGCGATTGAACAGGCGGAACTAACATTGAAATAATAACTGATATAAGGCCCGATCCAGTGACCGGGCCTGCTTTTTATAAGGGGTGTTTTTGGTTGAAAAAAGGAAGTCTATTGATTTTAGCTGTATTAATTATTGCCGCGGCTGCCTGGTACAGCTATTATACCGCTGCTTTTAACTTCCTATTCCTCAATGATGCAATGGATTATGCCAGTATTGGACGAAATGTGTCCCGGGGGGACGGTTTTGTATCAAGCTATATAACCCCACTGGGGTTGGCCAACAGGGAGGGGTTACCCCACTCCGATTTGTGGAGGGCGCCTTTATGGCCCGCAATCCTGTCTGTATTTATCAAACTGATAGGGCCGACAGACCAGGCGGTGGCTATAGCCACAGGTTTCTTTTTCATTGCCGGCAGTTTGATGGTATTTCTTTTGGCCAAAGAGATGTTCGGCAGGCTGGTTGCCTTTGCTTCTTCACTTATATTCATTTTCAGCGGACAAAACCTTTATAACAGTGTTTCAGGAATGACTGAAACGCTTTCCGTGTTCCTGATGACCCTGACGGTATACCTGCTGGTGGCCTCCCGGGCCCGGAACAAATGGGGAGACCTGTTGGCCGGCGCTGCCCTGGGACTTTTTTACCTGGCCAGGTACAATGCCCTCCTGTTTGTGCCGTTCTTTGCCGGGTTCATATGGTACCGGAGGCGTGAAGAGGGGGGCAGGTCCATTTTCGGGCAACCGGAACCGGGACGGGGCAGGTTAAAGCCTTTTCTGGCGGCAGCCAGGCTCCTGGCCGCATTCCTGATTGTTATTTCCCCGTGGCTGGTGAGAAATTACCTGGTGATGGGTGACCCGCTGTTTTCCCTGCAAAAATATGAGCCTGTAATGTTTACTTCTGAGTACCCGGAATACAGCCTGTACATGATTCCCGAGACTCCCAATGTGGCTGAATTCCTTAAAGCCCACCCGGAAGAACTGGGGAACAAGGTATCAGAGGGATGGAACACTTTTGTGAAAGGTCTGTTTGACCCGCAAACAACCGGGGTCAGCCCGTACCTGTTTGGACTGTTTCTGGCTGCCCTGGTACTGCCGTTTAACTATTGGAAGAGGATTACCAGGGATTCCCGGTTAATCCACGGTTCTGAGCTGGGAGAGAGGTGGCAGGCCGGCCACTCAATCATTGGACAGAAAGGTATCAGGCCCCTGGTTTTGGCATGTTTTATTATTCAGCTGGCTGCTTTGCTGGTTGTCCATTTCATATACCGCCTGTTTTTTATATTTATGCCTTTCTATATTATTTACGGTGTGGCGGCCCTGGTCTGGTTTCTCAACGTAGCTGCAGACCGGCTGCCTGTCAGGAAAAACGGTTTCGTCGGTCTGTTCACCGTCCTGGTTGTCGGGCTGTTTATAGCTTCCAATCTTCCGTCATGGGACCCCCTTAAGAAAGAGGAGATGCCCATAACCGGCCTCCGGGAATCGGTCAAAGGGGTGACAGATATGTCCACCAGGGAAGAGCTGATTATATCAAATGACGGGCACCTGGTTGCCTGGTACGGGGACCGTTATGCGGCGAAACTGCCCTACCGGGTGGACATGATCCCGGAAATGGAAAAGCTGGCGCCCCTGAAATTCATTTATCTTAGTTCACGGATAAGCTGGAATATTCCCGAAGCCCACGAAAGCTGGGGGAAGCTCTTCTGGAGCAAGCCGAAGGAGATATATGGGTTCAGTCTGGCCAGGGTGTTTCCTGACGGTTCGGTGATTTACAGGAAGGACTAACAAAAACAACCAACTGTTGAAAAAGGAGGATTTACGGGAGGGTTTCTCGAAATATGAATTTTGGAAAGGCAGTTGAATTAAATTGAAAGTTGCGTTAATCACCGGGATAACCGGCCAGGACGGGGCGTACCTGGCAGAGTTCCTGCTGAAAAAGGGATATATGGTGCATGGGGTGAAGAGAAGGGCTTCTCTGTTCAACACCGACAGGATAGACCACCTGTACCAGGACCCCCACGAAAAGGAAGTTAATTTCAGACTTCACTATGGAGATCTAACAGACTCGACAAACCTGATCAGGATAATCCAGGAAGTGCAGCCTGATGAGATTTATAACCTGGCGGCCCAGAGCCATGTCCAGGTCTCCTTTGAGACTCCCGAATATACCGCCAATGCTGATGCCCTGGGGACCCTAAGATTGCTGGAAGCAATCAGGATACTGGGCTTAAAAGATAAGACCCGGTTCTACCAGGCCTCCACCAGTGAAATGTATGGCAAGGTACAGGAAACACCCCAGAATGAAAACACACCTTTTTACCCGCGCAGCCCTTATGGGGTAGCCAAACTCTATTCTTACTGGATTACAGTTAACTACCGGGAAGCATACAATATCTTTGCCTGCAACGGGATCCTCTTCAACCACGAATCACCGCTCAGGGGCGAGACCTTTGTCACCCGGAAAATAACCAGGGCTATAGCCAGGATCAAGCTTGACCTGCAGGATAAGCTGTATCTGGGCAACCTTAATGCCAAGAGGGACTGGGGCCATGCCGTCGACTATATCGAGGCCATGTGGCTGATGCTCCAGCAGGATGAACCGGATGACTATGTCATTGCCACCGGAGAGACTCATTCGGTACGGGAGTTTGTGGAACTGGCTTTTGCTGAAATAGGAATAGGAATAGAGTGGTGCGGAGAAGGGGTAAAGGAGCAGGGAATAGACAGGGCCACCGGGAATGTCCTGGTGGAGGTTGACCCCAGGTATTTCCGGCCGACAGAAGTGGATTTCCTGCAGGGAGATTCAACAAAGGCGAAACAGAAGCTGGGCTGGGAGCCGAAAACCCGGTTTGATGAACTGGTCAGGACCATGGTGGAGGAAGATCTGGAAGAAGCCAAGAGGGATATGCTGTGCAAGAAGGAAGGTTTTAAGGTGAACAGGTATTATGAATAGAAACCTAAGATATTGGTATTTTGTTTCTAAGGGTTATATAAAGGGGAGAGGCCATATTGTATAAAATTGCGGTATTAGGGACCGGGTATGTAGGATTAACAACAGGAATAGGGCTTGCTAATTTTGGGTCAAATGTCTTATGCCTTGATATTGAAAAAGAAAAGGTAGCAAAACTGAAAGAAGGAATTATGCCTATTTATGAACCTGGGATGGAGGTTTTGCTAAGGGAAAACAAGAAATCCGGAAGGCTTAATTTTTCTACTGATATTGGAGAAGGAATAAAATGGGCTGATATAATTTTTATAGCAGTAGGAACTCCCCAGGGTGAAGACGGAAGGGCTGATTTGACAGCAGTATTCAATGCTGCAGAATTAATTGGGAAGGATATAAACGGATATAAGATTATTGTCACAAAAAGTACTGTGCCCATAGGCACCAATGAAAAAATTAAGAAAATAATCAGTTCAGCGGATACCGGTGACCATGAATTTGATGTTGTTTCAAATCCTGAGTTTCTCCGCGAGGGGAAAGCAATGTATGACTTCCAGCATCCTGACAGGGTGGTTATCGGCACCGATAACCAAAGGCCGGTGGAAGCGATGCGTAAAATTTACCGTCCGCTGTATCTTAATGAAGTCCCCTTTGTTTTGACTGATTTTAGGACAGCAGAGCTGATCAAATACAGTTCTAACTGCTTCCTGGCCATGAAAGTGGCATTTATAAACGAAATTGCCCGGTTATGTGATGTAGTGGGAGCAGACGTCCAGGTAGCGGCTAAGGCTATTGGTATGGATGGCAGGATTGGCAGTAAGTTTCTTCATCCCAGCCCGGGGTATGGAGGGTCATGCTTCCCCAAAGATACAGAAGCCCTGGCTGCTTTCAGCAGGGATGCGGATATGCCTTTGATGCTGGTTGAGACCACCATTGAAAGCAACAAAAAACAAAAACAGTACATGGTTGAAAAAATTAGTAAATCCTTAGGAAAACTGGATGGCGCCAGGCTGGGTATCCTGGGACTGGCCTTCAAATCTGAAACCGATGACATGCGGGAAGCGTCTTCTATCGTCATTATTAATAAGCTACTGGAAGAGGGAGCTGAAGTTAAGGCTTTTGACCCGCAGGCAATGGATAATGCCATGAAGATATGGGGCGACAGGATTACATATGGTACCGATGAATATGACTTAGTTGAACATACAGATGCAGTGGTTATTTTGACGGAATGGAACCAGTTCCGTAACCTGGATCTGGAAAAGATAGCGAATTTAATGAGAGGAAAACTCTTTTTCGATTTCAGAAACATATATAAACCTGAGGAAGTGGAAACCTGGGGATTGAAATATATTGGTATGGGACAGAAGGTTTAGGTGGGATTACTTTGGGAGAACCGGGTAAATATGAAATTATTATAGAGCCGGGAAAAGGCGCAAAGCAGTACTGGCGGGATCTCTGGCAGTACCGGGAATTATTTTATTTCCTGGCCTGGCGGGATATTCTGGTCCGGTATAAACAGACTGTCATCGGTGTTGCGTGGAGTGTCATCAGACCGCTGTTGACCATGATAGTTTTTACGATAGTATTCGGAAAACTGGCCAAACTGCCTTCTGACGGTGTGCCGTATCCGATTTTGGTATATGCAGCGATGCTGCCCTGGCAGTTTTTTGCCAATTCCCTCAGTGAGAGCAGCAATTCGTTAATAGCCAATGCCAACATGCTGGCAAAAGTTTATTTTCCCCGGTTGATTGTACCATCCAGTTCAGTTATCGTCAGCCTGGTGGATTTCTTTATTTCCTTTGCAATTCTGGTCATACTTATGGTCTGGTACAGGTTCGTGCCTGACTGGAGGATTATCACTATACCGCTATTCCTGCTGCTGGCTTTGTTTGCTGCCCTGGGATTTGGGTTGTGGCTGTCAGCCCTGAATGTTAAGTACCGGGATTTCAGGTACATCGTACCCTTTATTGTTCAATTCGGATTATATATTTCTCCTGTGGGTTTCAGCAGTACAGTTGTCCCGGAGCAGTGGAGGTTTTTATATTCCCTAAACCCAATGGTCGGTGTTATTGACGGGTTCAGGTGGGCAATCCTGGGCAGCAGCGCACAATTTTACTGGCCCGGATTAATATTGTCCTTTATTCTTACGTTTATAATCTTTGTATTTGGGCTGAGGTATTTCCGTAATACGGAGCGCACCTTTGCAGATATAATATAGTATTTGGTTGAAGAAGGAATTACTTATGAGCATAGTTATTAAAGCTGAAAACCTGGGAAAGAAATATATTTTACGCCACCAGAAACGCGAACGTTATGTCGCGCTAAGGGACGTAATGGCAGATACGGCTAGACGCTGGGGGAAAACCATAATCAACCCCTTTGCCGCTGCCAGGGAAATGCGGCCTGCTAAAGAGGAGTTCTGGGCGCTGAAAGACGTATCGTTTGAAGTGGAGCAGGGGGACCGGATAGGGATTATCGGGCGCAATGGGGCCGGTAAATCCACCCTGCTCAAGATCCTCAGCCGTATTACCGAACCCACCGAAGGAATTGTCAGGTTAAAGGGCCGGGTTGCCAGCCTGCTGGAAGTGGGTACCGGCTTTCACCCTGAACTGACCGGGAGGGAAAACATATACCTTAACGGCGCGATCCTTGGCATGACCAAATCGGAGATAAAAAAGAAGTTTGATGAAATCGTGGAATTCGCAGAGGTTGAGAAGTTTCTTGACACTCCTGTAAAAAGGTATTCTTCAGGCATGTATGTGCGCCTGGCTTTTGCCGTTGCCGCCCACCTGGAACCGGAAATCTTATTGGTGGATGAGGTATTGGCAGTAGGGGATGCCCAGTTTCAGAAGAAATGTCTTGGCAAAATGGAAGAAGTGGGCAGGGAGGGAAGGACTGTGTTGTTTGTAAGCCATAATATGGCGGCAATCAGGAATCTTTGTACTTCGGCTGTATTACTGGCTCAAGGGCAAGTAAAGAATTTTGATAATGCTAATATAGTAATAAATGAATACTTAAAAACGTTGTCTCAAAGGAATTTCAAAACCTCTTGCTTGGCTCGTAATGATGAAGCTGGGGTTTCACTAAGTACTGTAGAATTAATAAATGAAAATGGAGAAGTATTATCGGCTGCTCAATCGGGATTGCCGGTTTCAATAAGGCTGATTTTTGATTCTGTTAAGAACTTCGATAAGTTATTGATATCGATTGGGTTAAATAATCAGGAAGATATACGGGTTAGTGTATTTCACACGGGGTTAACAGAATCAGAATTAAAGATTAAGTCTCCTTGTTCCGAAGTTTTATGTAATATACCCAAGGTTCCATTGATTCCCGGAAATTATCGATTATCCATAAAAGTAATGTCCAGAGGCAAATTACTTTTTTGGCTGCCCCAAATATGCGAAATGGCTGTCGAGGGAGGAGACTTTTATAATACCGGTCGATTGCCTGGAGAATGGGGCGGGATTTGTATGATTGAGCATTCATGGGAGGATAGATATGAAAAAGAAGATTAAGATTCTTTATTATGGCAGTTGTTGGCCCACTAACATAGGCAATGCTTTTGTCAACCTGGGTGCAATCAATTCAATAAAATTAGCTTTAGGTGAAGACGTCGACATATACCATTTTGGCGGATTATCTTCCTTTTTGTTTAGAAAGCACAATTATCCTCAAAATAATTTAAATATAAGTGATTATACCTATTTTGATTATGTAGTTATCGGTGGAATGACACAATGTGTTGAAAACTTTGAAGCAGCTGAAATTATTCTTAATAATTTTTTAAAAAACGGCACGAAGATAATCATATCAGGTGGCGGAGCAGGCCTGTATAACGATGAGGAAGTTCAAAAAGTAAGAGAATGGATGAAAAAGATACCAATATATGGGTTTATATCAAGAGATACGTATTCTTATGAAAAATACAGTGATTTGGCTTGTTATAGCTTAGATGGAATTGACAGCGCATTTTTTATTTCAGATAATTTTATTCCCTTACCATTAGTTATATCAGAATTCAATGTACTAAATTTTGATTTTAAGGAAGAGCCTGTTCTAAAAAACGTGATTGGTGAGGATAAGCGAGTTAAAACTTCAAGAAACACTTTTGAAAAAATCATAAAGATTGGCAAGAGATTGGTCAAAAAGATATTAGGGAGGGATACTTCTCAAGAGGAATCCTATGAGCGGATAACATTGGATATGGATGGGAGGATTGTGTTTAGAACACACCATGTTCCTTGGCCAACTGATACACCAGAAATTCAATTTCAAAAAAAGAATACACTAATTTCTGACCTTCCTTCTGATTACCTGTCCTTATATGCACAGGCCAATACAGTGTATTCTGAGCGTATACATGCTTGTATAGCCACTTTGTCCTTTGGTAACAAAGCAATGTTATTTGGAAAAAAGAATCCCAGATTAAGAATGTTTGAACGTGTGGGTGCAGGAGAAATAATTAATAAACCTGTAAAAGTGGATATGAAACTATTAGATAATTTAAAGAAACAACAAGTTGAATTTTTATCTAATATTTTAACTAAGCCTCCTACCGAGTAATAAAACACCAACCATTTTGATTAGAGTGAAAGGTAAAGATTAAATGATTTTTGACCGGGAAGCTATCGAAAACAAACTAAAATATTTAGACGGTATTTTACAAGATCCGGATTTAGTTAACAAAGTAATAGCAAAACATGTAACCGGACCATTTGAATTTCGTCATATTCAGAGGGTATGGGAACCTGGAGGAGGGGCAACCTTATATAAAATAAATTGTCCTGACAGAAGCTATCTGCTAAAAGTCAAGGATAAAAGGGTGTGGATTGAGAGCCGATTAGAAGGTGAGGATGATTTCACACACATCCCCTCATTGCTTAATGAATACAATTTGTTAAAGTTTCTCTCAGTAGAATGGGTTCCACAAGTGCTTTTTTACGAAGAAGCTGATAATTATTCTTTCTTAGCTTTTGAACACTTAAGTACCTTTGAGAAGGCAACTTCCAAAATGTCAGCTGTTGAACTTTATGAGGCCTGGGAAAAAATAATAAGTTACACACAAATCTTATTTGAAAGTGGCGTTGTACATACTGATATTCACGAACATAATATTTGTTTCAGAGGAAAAACCCCTGTTTTAATTGATTTTGAAGAAGCACGATTTCTGAAGCAGGAAGTAGATTTTAAACAATCCCTTGATTGGATAGGGGAAAATCAATATGGGAATGTCGGTGATTTTCCATCTGGCGGTTACGGAATTAGTGGTTTAACCTGTCTTAACAGATTGAGTGAAGTTTTTAAATCTCTTATTTTAAAAAAACTGCCTGATTTTCTTCAGGAGTGCAATTTTGACCATAATTGTCCTTTTAATAAAGATGAACTGCAGCACCCTGATAAACGCATATATCAGTCTCTTAATCTGCCAGGATTAAGAATTAAAGGACAAAGGCCGATTAGAGACTTAAGGATGTTAATATTTAGATATATGATTTGTAAGTTAGGTAAACACAAGAAGTCAATTCGTTATTTAGACATCGGAAGTAATTTAGGAACGTTCTGTTTTATTGCGGCTAAATTTCCTTTTGTAAAAGATTGCATAGGAATTGAAGCTTACGAAAAGTATGTACTATTGTCTAATATATTAATGTTTGTTTACGATATTCCTAAGACAAAGTTCTATTCCCTAATATGTGGTAAAGAAAGCTTGGAGAAAATCGGAACCGCGATTGATTTTATTACTATGTTATCAGTTTACCATCATATTGAACCGAAGGATGATTTTATTGACGATTTAAAGAAACTTAATACAGAGTATTTACTGGGTGAATTTGCTACACAAGAACGTTATTACGTTGAGCGGGGGTCTCTTGAGAAAGAAATTAATTATATCCAGGAGAAAATGAATTTTAATTATTGTTATTTTCTCACAAAATCAAAAGACTACCACCGGCCAATTATACTTTTTTCAAATAACCCAATATCATCTTTTGATCGTCTTGTGATTCATATTCTTAACTCGAGAGTTAGTGTTATTGCTCGTATGATATTATTTGCAGTGGAAAAATCAACTAAGTTTTAATCTGATTGGAGTATGCATTTTAAATGAAATTTTATCTCGATTTATTTAGTGGAGAGACTTTACCTGGTAAATTTAATCTGGCCATAAATTGGATAAAAGCTAACACTGTAAAGGGCAAAGGAATTAAAATAACCTCCCAACGGCCCAATAACGAGTTATACCCGGAAGTAACAGGGTATTTTATCCCGAGTTTACTTAATTGGGGAGAACGTGATCTGGCACTTCAGAACGGCCGCTGGCTTTTGTCAATTCAAAACCCGGATGGTTCCTGGTCTGACCCAACGGGCGAAACCTCCTATACTTTTGATACCGGTCAAATATTAAAAGGATTATTAGCTTTGGCCGAAGATCATCCTGAATTTCAGGAACCAATTATTCACGGATGTGATTGGATTCTGGCACAGATAGAAGAAAACGGGCGAGTTACAACGCCTGATGCTTCCTCTTGGGTACTTCCGAATAATCGGGTAGTGCCGGAAGCAATCCACCTTTATTCTTTGCAACCATTGAAAGAAGCCGGTGTTCGGTGGGGAAATAATAAATATTGTGAAGCTGTAGAGAAAGCACTGGCTTATTATTTAAAAATGGAAGAATTAACAGAGTTCAATACACTTTCACACTTTCATGCTTACATAATTGAAGCATTAATTGATTTAGGATGTACTGAATTAGCGGAAGCTTCTATGGAGATAATCGCAAAATACCAGAACAAACGGGGAGCTGTCCCTGCATACCCTGATGTTAAATGGGTCTGCTCTACAGGGCTTTTTCAGTACGCTTTGATCTGGTATAAACTAGGAAATACTGACAGAGCAGACCGCGCTTTTAAATATGCGTGCAGGCTTCAAAATAAGACTGGAGGATTTTATGGAAGTTACGGATTTGGAGCAAACTATTTTCCCAAAGAGGAAATCAGTTGGGCAGTGAAATATTTTCTCGATTCATTCTTCTGGAAGGTTAAATCGAGTTTTAATAATGAAGTTGCTTCTTTTTCCGAGAGCATTGATGAGACTGACGGGCGATATCAGCTAATAGCTAAAATTGTTGACAGGGAAGGTCTTAAGAAAATCCTTGATATAGGATGTGGTAAAGGTCGATATATTACGAAGTTAAAATCGCGCAAACCACAGATTGAGGCTTATGGAGTGGATATTTCTGAGCAAATGCTAAAAAACTTACCTGAAGACATAATGGGTATCCAGGGTTCTCTTCTTAACATGCCTTTTAAGGACAAGTCTTTTGATTTGGGGTATTGTGTTGAGGCTTTAGAACATGCGGTTAATGTTCCAGGGGCTATTCGTGAAATGTGCCGCCTGATTAAAGACGCGGGCACTCTTATCATAATCGACAAAAACAAGGAAAAACATGGGAAATTAAAATTGTCTGATTGGGAACAATGGTATTCCGAGGGACAAATTCTTGAACTGCTTAGAAATGAAGGATTTAAAGTTGAAGTCTATAGAAATGTTCCCTATGATAACAAAGATGGCACAGATGGATTGTTTTTGGCATGGGTAGCCAAAAAGGCAGGTTTATAATTATGACCGGTCAACCCTTGGTTTCAATCATATTACCAACCTTCAACGGGGCCCGGTACCTGGAGAAAGCCGTTGACAGCTGCTTAATGCAGACATACCAGAAATGGGAACTGATTATTGTTGATGACGCATCCACAGACAATACCCCCCGGCTAATTTCCGGATTCACCGCTATGGACAATAGGATTAAAGCCATCAGACATGAGTTGAACCGTAAGCTTCCGTCAGCCCTGAATACCGGTTTCAGTCATGCTGCCGGGTCATATCTGACATGGACATCAGATGATAACTGCTATCGCCCTGAAGCGATTGCCGAAATGTTAACTTTTTTGGAATCTGATTTCAATACTGATTTGGTTTATTGTGATTATACCCTAATTGATGAGGAAGATAAGGAGATAGAAAAGATACGGGTTGGGGAGCCTGAAATCCTCTGGAAAAGAAATTGCATCGGACCCTGTTTTCTTTATCGCAGGACTGTTCAGGAACGTTTGGGAGGATATGTCGAAGGGCTTGTTTTGGCCGAAGACTACGATTTCTGGCTCCGGGCTTCAGTTTTGTGTAAGCTCAGCCCTTTGCACAAAGACTTATATCTTTACAGGGTACACAAAAAGTCTCTGACGCAGCAGGAACAAAGGGAAAAAATATTTTTGGCCACAGAAAAAGTTTTAAGACAAAATATACGGAATACGGCTAACCTCAGCCCTGAATCAAAGTCAATGGGTTACCTGGGATTGGCCTGCATTTGCAACGAGCTTGGCAGAAGGCAGGGAGCGCTAAAGGACTTTTATAAAGCATTAAGAACTTCCCGGGGTTTTGTGATAAACCATGTTCTGAATTATGAGCGCAAACTGCTGACTGACATAATATTGGGAAAAAAGTTTTCTGATTTCTTGCATGGTTGGTATATGAAAATAAAATGATGGGTGTCACTATGAAAAAATTTCTCAAAAAAAACCTGCCCCGGCCTGTGGTTGAACTGATAAAAAAACAAAGGCGTAAAAACACTTTCTATCGCAATATTAACATTGACCCTGCGAACGAAGGTCAGAAAAGGGCGCTGATTTCTTACATTACCGATCCCCTGGAAACTAACCTTGAAACATTTGATAAACACACTAATGTATTAGAATGTGCCCAAATAATAAAAACTTTTATTGATATGGGTTTTTGTATCGATTTAGCCCACTGTCAGGATGAAAGGAACCTGCCCGCAGTTCTTCGACAGGAATATGACGTAATTTTTGGTTTGGGGTTCCCGTTTTATCATGCGGGGCTGAAGAACCCCGGTGCGTTAAAAATTATGTACCTGACAGAAGCACATCCTGATTTTTCAGTAAAACAGGAAATGGAAAGGACGCAATATTTCTACCTGCGCCACGGAAGAAAAGTGGGACTGTACCGTTCTCAAACCCACTATAAGAAGGAAGACATTGATATGGCAGATTATGCGGTTCTGGTGGGGAATGAACTCACGGCGGGTACATATCCAGGACTGGCCGGCAGGTTGTCAGTGATTACCCCGACAGGCTTGATAAACAAAAGGTATGTGTTTAAAGAGAGGGACTGCGCGAGGACCAGGAAAAACTACGTCTGGTTCGGGTCATACGGGGCCATCCATAAGGGGCTCGACATCCTGATTGATATATTCAGACAATGGCCTGACTACAATCTGTACATCTGCGGCCTTTATCCCGAAGAGGAAAAGCTGTTTTCAATTACCGGTACCAACATAAAAAACCTGGGGTTCGTGAATGTAAATTCCGATAAGTTCCTTGACCTGGTCCAGGACTGCAGTTTTGTTATCCTGCCTTCCTGTTCTGAGGGGATGGCCACTTCGTTGCTTACATGCATGAACCACGGGCTTATTCCGGTAATTACAAGGGAAACGGGGATAGACCTTTTAGATTTCGGTTTTTACCTCGATGACTTCAGGGTTGAGACTGTTGCCAGACAGGTGAAACTATGTTCCGAGCTTGATATTGCCGAACTCGAACGCCAGCACCGGAGGGTTTTTGATTATTCAAGGGAGCATTTCAATATTTCTGCGTATTCTAAGCAATTTTCCCGGATTTTGAGGGGTATTCTTCAGGATATTAAACCGGCAGATTCCTAAAGGTCCGGGGCTAAAATAACGAAAGTTAAGAGCAGGAGCGGATTCATGAAGATTCTGCATTTATCAACAACCGTGCTGGCACAAAGTGCAGCTTACCGGTTGCACAATGGGCTTTGCAGCCTCGGGGGCGATTCGTTAGTCCTCACCGGTGGGGTATCTGTGCAAGACAGTCATGTCCAGCAGCCGACGTCCCAGAAAGAAATTTACCTTTCTCTTTTGCGGCAAAAATTTGATAACCTGCCCTTGAAACTCTACCCGCGGCGTGATGTATATCCTTTTTCAACAGCGGTTGTGGGTGAAGATGTACGGGCAAAAATATCTTCTTTGAATCCTTCATTGGTACACCTTCATTGGATTTGCGGCGGTTTTCTGCGTATTGAGTCCCTGGCCAAGCTGAACAGGCCCCTGGTCTGGACTTTACACGACAGCTGGGCCTTTACCGGAGGATGTCACATCCCCCTGGAATGCCGGCGCTACCGTGAGAGTTGCGGGCGGTGCCCGGTATTAAAAAGCAGTAATCCGGGTGACCTTTCCAACTGGGTTATGGCCCGCAAGAAGAAGGCCTGGAACGGTTTAAACCCGGCCGTGGTTACACCCAGCCGCTGGCTGGCCGGCTGTGCCCGGGCCAGTTCCCTCTTTTCCCGGTACCGCGTGGAAGTCATCCCTAACGGGATTGATTTGAATATTTATAAACCGGTTGAGAAGATGCAGGCCAGGGATACTCTGGGCTTGCCCCGGGATAAAAAACTTATCCTTTTTGGAGCGGTAAACAGTACCAGTGACCCCAACAAGGGTTTTCAGTTCCTGGAGCCTGCCCTGCGCCGGCTCAGCAAAAGCGGGTGGGGCGAAAAAGCCCGTATCCTGGTGTTTGGAGGACGGGAACCGTCCCACAAACCTGATCTGGGTCTTCCGGCTGTTTATTTTGGGACTGTATATGATGAAGCAGACTTGGTAACCCTTTACTCTGCCGCTGATGCCTTTGTCGCCCCGTCCATGCAGGAGAATTTACCTAACACTGTCATGGAGGCCCTTGCCTGCGGGACCCCATGTGTGGCTTTCAATATCGGCGGTATACCTGATTTGATAAAGCATGAACAAAACGGCTACCTGGCCCGTCCCTTTGAACCTTCTGATTTGGCGGCAGGGATCGCATGGGTGTTATCAGATGATATGCGGTGGGATATACTGGCCAGGTCCGCTCGGGCAAAAGTTGAACAAGACTTTGCGCTGGGAAAAGTGGCACAGCAGTATCTTAGGCTTTATTCAGACATCTTGAAACAGCAGAAATCATTATTATAACTGTTGCCAACAGGATTTAGGAGGTCCTCTTAATGGACAAAAACTCAAAAATCTACATAGCCGGGCACAAGGGCCTGGTTGGCTCGGCGATACACAGGCGCCTAAAGCGGCAGGGTTATACCAGCCTCGTTAGTTGTTCCCAGGCAGAACTCGATTTGCGCAGTCAGGAGGCTGTCAACCGGTTCTTCGCGGCCGAGCGGCCCCACTATGTCTTTCTGGCCGCGGCCAAAGTGGGGGGCATATATGCCAACAACACTTATCCGGCGGAATTCATTTATGACAACCTGGCTATCCAGACCAATGTGATACATGCTTCATACCTTTACGGGGTCAAAAAACTCCTGTTCCTGGGAAGTTCCTGCATCTATCCCAAGTTTGCCCTCCAGCCCATGAAGGAGGAATACCTCCTGACCGGCGAACTTGAACCCACCAATGAGCCTTACGCCATTGCCAAAATTGCTGGCATAAAGATGTGTAAATCATACAACAGGCAGTATGGTACCAATTTTATTTCCGTGATGCCCACTAACCTTTTTGGCCCCAATGACAACTACCACCCGGAGAATTCCCATGTTCTCCCTGCCCTGATCAAAAGGATTCACGAAGCAAAACTGAGTAATCAGCCTATTGTGGAAATATGGGGTACGGGTTCTCCGCGGCGGGAATTTCTGTACGTTGATGATTTGGCTGCTGCCTGTGTTTTCCTGATGAATGAGAAGGGTTGTGCCGATATTGGTGAGTTTGTTAATATTGGTACCGGCAGTGATGTTACCATCCGGGAGTTAGCGGAAACGATAAAGGCTGTTGTTCAATACAGGGGAGAATTCAGGTTCGACCCTTCTAAACCTGATGGGACTCCACGTAAGCTCTTAGACGTATCCAGGATGAAGGCTCTTGGCTGGGAAGCTTCAACAAGTTTAGAGGAAGGTATCCGGAAGACTTATGAATGGTATGTAACAGAAGCAGGGTGCTGA
Source organism: Firmicutes bacterium HGW-Firmicutes-14 (assembly GCA_002840275.1). Lineage (GTDB taxonomy): Bacteria > Bacillota > Thermincolia > Thermincolales > UBA2595 > W-Firmicutes-14. The sequence goes on along the minus strand of PHAB01000004.1, from coordinate 181,724 downwards.
TATTTTAACCTGAAATTTAAATAAATCCTGTCTGACAGGGAGATGTAAAAAATGTATAATCAGGCCGCCCCAAAAAATGAACTACCGTTGGTTTCTATAATTACGGTGACCCTGAACAGCGAAAAATTTTTGGAAGATACCCTCAGGAGTGTTGCCGGTCAGACTTATCCTAATATAGAATACATATTAATTGACGGCGGTTCCACTGACGGGACCCTGGACATTATAAAAAAATATGAAAATTATCTCTCCCGGTGGGTGAGTGAACCAGACAACGGTATTTATGACGCCATGAACAAGGGGATCCGTTTGAGCTCAGGGGAAATAATAGGTATCATTAACTCAGACGACTGGTATGAACCCTATACTGTGGAAACCATTGTCCGGGAAGCCCTGGAGCACCCCGAACACTCCGTGTTTCACGGGGATATGGCAGTCAGGTCTCCGGAGGGTGAATATTTATACCTGTATAAACCGGATTTAAATTTCAGCAATATATGGCATGACATGATTGTTCATCATCCAACATGTTTTATCAGGAAGAAAGTATATGATACATATGGGTTATACACCGGACGGTATCTTGTTGCCGGGGATTATGAATTCGCAGTCCGCCTGTTTACCGGTGGCGTTAAGTTCAAATATATTGAAAAGGTCCTGACCAATATGCGAACCGGCGGGATCTGCTGTAGCCGGGACCGGACCGCAATTATAGAAAATAAGGATATTGTCATTAATTATGGATTCTCGCCTCTTAAAGCATATTCCGAAATGTTTTTTAAGCTGACTAAGAGGAGGATACACAAAACGCTGGAAAAATACCGGCTTAACTCTATAATAGAATTCAAAAAGCGGTTTCACAGAGGGAAGATATATGACCGGTTCTAAGAGGATTGCTTTTGGTGCAGCAAATCTAACCTCCACCGGTATGGACGGGTTGAACCGCTATACAGGGGAAATGTTAAAAGAGCTGCTGGACAGGGACCCGGGTTTAATTGCCTATGCTCCTCTGCCGGAATTGAGCCGGGAATACGGAGTGAGGCTGAAACTGACGGATCCTTCCCTGAACAGGTATGGTTTCAAAGGGAATATAAACCGCCTGATATGGCATCAGACCGGCCTGCGGGCCTCCCTTAAACAGGAAAGGGTATCGGTATTTTACTCTCCCGTGCCCGAGGGCATGCTGTTTCCCGTTTGCCCGCAGGTTATCACGGTCCATGATATACTTCCGCTTCTTTTCCCCGATGTCTATCCCAGGATTAAATATTATTTCAGGTTTATAGTGCCCCGCCTTTTGCGGGCATCGTCAGCCGTTATAGCTGTTTCGGAATCAACAAAGAAAGACATCGAAAACCATTATGATTTATCGGACAGGCCTGTTCACGTGGTTTACCAGGGTTACAGGGATGACGTGTTTGTTCCTGCTTCTCCCGGGCGGGTCAAAGAGATTAAGGCTAAATACAGACTTGACAGTTACATCTTATCTGTCGGTGAAACCAGGCCATATAAGAATATAAGAAGATTGATCAGGGCCTTTGCCGGGGTGCCTATACCCGGCCTGAAGCTGGCCCTGGCAGGGAAGATAAACCGGCTGGACAGGTCCTTGCTGGAACTTCCGGGAGAACTGGGGATTTCCGGTAAAGTCACCTTCCTGGATTATGTTCCGGACGAAGAACTCGCTGCCTTATACAGCGGGGCCGTGGCCTTCATTTTCCCATCTCTTTATGAAGGGTTTGGCATACCTCCTCTCGAAGCGATGGCCTGCGGGTGTCCCGTAATTGCATCGAAAGTGGCTTCACTTCCCGAGGTTTGCGGTGAAGCTGCCGTTTACGTTGACCCCTGTGATAATGACAGTATTGCGGGCGGGATTTTTAAAACGGCCAATGATAAACAGCTTCAGGACACCCTAAGACAAAAAGGCCTGGAAAGGGTCAAGAGTTTCAGTTACCGTGAAGCTGCGGAAAAGCTGGTGAAAATACTTTATGAATATTCGGGGTAACATCCCCAGTGAACAAAAACACTATACTAACTTGTACTTGTTCTACCTGGCTGTCCTGTTCCTGACTATTGTCATCCCCAAGGCCGGTGATAAGATGGCCGGTATCCCGGTAACAGCTGCCAGCCTTCTTTTTGGCGCCCTGATTCTTTCCGCGGTTCCTGTGCTGAAAAAGATAAAGCTTCCGATCATAGAAAAAGTTTATCTCTTGTATATGACCTTGGTTCTGGCAGTTCCCTGGGTATTTATTTCCCCTGATACCAGGACTTATTTTAAAATAGTCCTGCCCCTGTTTGTACCTTTGGCTGTTTTTTATTGGATTAATCCGGTTACCCAAGCTTTGGTCAATAACAGGACCAGGCTTCTCCAGGTATTGAGGGCAGCAGCGGCAGGAATTATAATTATTGTAATTTACGGTTATATCCAGAGGGTTTTCGGACATTACCGGACGATAATCCCCGGATTGACCATGTTATACACCGATGCGGTCACCCCGGAAATCTTCTACCTGAAGAAAAACCTGGTCGATGTGGCGGGTTCTGCGGAGAAATGGTATAAAGTAACCTCCACATATCAAAATGGGAATCTGTTTGGTATTACTGTAGTGATGCTTATGTTCCCAGTAATGGCTGCATTTCTCCATGTGCATGAAGTAAAAGACAGGATACTGTTCGGCACTGCCTCACTGCTGGCTTTTTCCATCATTCCCTTTACCCTGGCCCGGAGCGCTTTGTTTGGGACTATGGTCGGGGTAACGGTCGTTTTCTTTGTTTTCAAAGGCTTGAGGAAGAAAACTGCCGTTGTTTCTCTTGTAATGCTGATATTTTTTATTATTACATGCAGCCCTTTTATGACCCATAGAATGTTATTATCATTTTTTGATCTTTCCATGAACGGACGGGTGGAAAGGATGAAAATTGTGGCCGGGGCTGTGGACCGCCACGGGGAAGATCTCGTGGCCCAGTCAGGTGACCGGCCTGCGGAGCGGCCGGCTGTGAAAAAATCCCCGCGACTGGTCCAGAAGGTACTGGGCCTGGGTTTCAAGCGTTCATCCATGCAGGTTAAGGATTTCTTCGATTATTATACAGAGAATATTTATTTTACAATATACGTCTTCACCGGCTTACTTGGGGTAGTTTTGTTCCTGGCAGTTGCCGCAAACACTGTCATTCCCCTTGGCCGCTATGTACTGAGCCATCCTCCTGACACGGTCTCCGGAGTGGCGGGAGGCGTCCTTGCCGGCCTGACCGCATATCTGGCCCAGGGATTTGTGGATGGCGGCATCAGTTTCCTGCCGGTGGGGTTTGTCTTCTGGTTTCTTGTGGGCCTGGCCCGCGCTCTTATGGGACAGCAGAAAACACAGGGATATGGAGATTTCTTATGCAAATAGTCATCGATGCCCGTATGGTTTCAGAACAGATGCACGGCATAGCCAGGTATACTTATAACCTGGCTGAGCGCTTTAGTGAAATTGATAATGAGAATAACTATATCCTGCTGGTTAACAATGATTATCTTGCGGGTTTTGTCAAGGATAAACCAAACCTTGAAATCTACAGGGTCAAATCATCCTTTATTTCCACAGCGGAACAGGTTGAACTGCCATTTATACTGAAAAAGCTGGGTCCAGACCTATTCCATACACCGTCTTTTGTTGCCCCGGCATGGTGTCCCTGCAGGCTGGTAATGACTGTTCACGATGTTAACCATATGGTTTTCCCCCAGTATTATGCAAAAATCCATCAGGTTTATTACAAATATATAGTCAGGCCCTCGGCCCATAAGGCTAAAACGGTGTTAACCGTTTCTGAGTTTTCCAAAGGGGAAATTACCAGATATCTTGGTGTGGCCCCGGATAAAATCGAGGTTACTTATAATGGGGTTGATTCCGGGTACAGGTTAATAAAAGACCGCTCATATCTTGACAGGGTGCGGGAGAAATACTGCCTGCCCGAACATTTTATATTATGTGTAAGCAATAACAAACCCCATAAAAACCTGAAGACCCTTTTACAGGCTTTTGCCAGAGCAGATACAAATTATTCCCTTATATTATCGGTGGACCCTAAAGGCGAAGAGGATACCCTGGCCGGACAGCTGGGCATATCCGGCAGGGTCAGGTTTACCGGTCATATTCCTGACCGTGACCTGCCCGGGCTCTATAACCTGGCCGGCCTTTTTGTTTTCCCTTCACTGTACGAGGGATTCGGGCTGCCGCCCTTGGAGGCCATGGCCTGCGGTACACCAGTTATTGTTTCATCCGCCGCTTCTCTTCCGGAAGTTGCCGGGGATGCCGGAATAATGGTTGAACCCCGGGATGTGGAAGGACTGGCCCAGGCTATCGGGAGAGTCTTAAAGGATCAACCCCTGCGTGCCGAAATGACGGAAAAAGGCTTCCGGCAGGCACAAAAGTTTACATGGGACAATACTGCCCGGGAAACTTTACGGGTTTACCGGGAAGTTGGACGAGGACATTCAGGGAATCAGAGGAGGTAAAAAATGAAAGTCGCCATAATCCACGAATGGCTGGCCAATATGGGCGGTTCCGAAAAAGTGGTCCTGGCCTTAAAAGAAATTTTCCCCGATGCCCCGGTTTACACGACAGTATATGTTCCGGACAGGGTTGACCCGGCTTTTCACAGTATGGACATCCATACCTCGTTTATCCAGAAACTGCCCTTCGGCCCGTCCAGGTACCAGTCTTACCTGCCGTTGATGCCTACTGCGGTTGAACAGTTTGACCTGTCGGGCTTTGATGTGGTCATCAGCAGCAGTCATGCCGTGGCCAAAGGGGTGCTGACCGGTTCAGCCACCCTGCACATCACATACTGCCACACCCCCATGAGGTATGCGTGGGACTTCTATCTCGAGTACCTGAACGGACCGGGTGTGGGCCGGCTGAAAAAGAAACTGATTCCCTGGCTGATGAACTACATCCGCATGTGGGACAGGCTGTCAGCTGACCGGGTGGATTTTTTCATCGCCAATTCCGGCAATGTGGCCCAGAGGGTCAAGAAGCATTACCGCAGGGAATCTGAGGTAATTTACCCACCAGTGGATACCTCCTTCTTCCAGCCCTCAGCAAGTATCGAAGACTATTATTTCATTGTTTCACGCCTGATACCATATAAGAGGATAGACCTGGCGGTCGAAGCCTTCAACCGGCTGGGCCTGCCGCTGAAGATAGCGGGGGACGGGCCGGAGCGGGAAAGGCTTAAGGCCATGGCCAAGAGCAATATCGAATTCCTCGGACGGGTGACTGATGAGGAAATGAAAAAACTATATTCTTCTTGCCGTGCGTTCATTTTTCCCGGGGAAGAGGACTTTGGCATCACACCCGTGGAAGCCCAGGCTTCGGGCCGTCCGGTAATAGCTTACGGAGCCGGCGGGTGCCTGGAGACCGTGATTCCCGGGGTGACCGGGGAGTTCTTTGCTCCCCAGACCCCTGAGGCCCTGGTGGAACTGGTCAGACGCTTCGAGCCGGATAAATACAAACCTGAAGAGATATGTGCCCATGCCCGGAAATTTGACCGGGAGATTTTCAAACAAAAGATTCTGGATTTTATCGATACCAGGTATAACCAGTTTCGTGTCTGACGGGGGAGATAGCTTTGATTAAACAGTACCAGCGGTTTTTTAACTTGATTATGTTCCTGCTGGACGGAATAATCCTGACAATAGCTTATTTCGCTGCTTATGTCTTTAAATGGGGCTTTTATCCCATCAGCCAGATGGATTACCTTTACCTGAAAGCCCCTCTGTGGATGGTACCCCTCTTATTGGTGGTATATTTCTTCATGGAAGTCTACACTCCCATGCGCAGCAGGTTCCTGCGCAAGGAATTCCTGAGGATATTCCGGGCTCACGCAGTGGGTATGGTCATCATTTACGGGGTCCTCTACCTGGCCAAGATGTACATCTATTCCCGGGTAGTCCTCTTCACCTTTGGGATTCTGGGCGGTATCCTGGTCCTGCTGGAACGTTACGCCATGCGCAGGTTCCTCCGGTACATGAGAAAAATCGGCTATAATCAGAAATACCTGCTGATTATTGGGGCAGGCAGGTTAGGGGAACAGTTTGCCGAGAGGGTCATGTCCCATAAAGAACTGGGTTATAATATTTCCGGTTTCCTGGATGATAACCCGGCCAAGCACGGTACGGAAATCGCCGGCCGCCCGGTTTTGGGCGGCTGCCGGGCCCTGCCGGACCTGCTGGCAGCCAACGCGGTGGATGAGGTAATTGTTGCCCTTCCCCTGAGCGCCTACGATATTTACCATGATATAATCGATACCTGTGAAAAGGCGGGTATCAGGGTCCGGATAATCCCCGATTATTTTGACTACCTGCCGGGCAAGCCCAAAGTGGAGGAATTTGATGAATTCCCCTTGCTCAATGTCCGCCACGTTCCCCTGGATGACCCTTTTAACCGTTTCATCAAGAGGGTGCTGGATATAGCGGTTTCATTGACCGCCGTCATTATTACCGGTCCCCTGATGATTCTTATCGCCATAGGGATCAAGCTGACTTCCCCCGGCCCGGTTTTCTTCAAACAGGAGCGGGTCGGTATGAACAACAGGACATTTAACATGCTGAAGTTCCGCAGCATGCGGGTGGCGGCCGATGACTCTGCCGATACTGTCTGGACAACGGCCGATGACCCCAGGAAGACAGGGTTCGGTTCCTTTATCCGGAAGACCAGCCTGGATGAACTGCCCCAATTCCTCAACGTCCTGGCGGGACAGATGAGTGTGGTGGGACCGCGGCCGGAAAGGCCTTATTTCGTGGAGCAGTTCAAAGAAAAGATTCCCAAATACATGGTCAAACACCAGGTCAAGCCCGGTATCACCGGGTGGGCCCAGGTCAACGGGTGGCGCGGGGACACTTCCATAGAAAAGAGGATTGAGTGTGACATTTACTATATTGAGCACTGGGATGTCCTGTTTGATATAAAAATCATTTTTATGACCATATATAAAGGCCTTATCAACAGAAATGCTTATTAAATCCATTTTACAAATGCCCGGTGAAGTGCTATCCTTAATAGATGTAGATCAATATGCAGACCTATAATAGATGACCTGTATCTCTATAAGGACTGGGAGAGAATCTTATGCAGCCCCAATTAGGTGATTCACAAAAAACATACAGCCCCACCGGAATGGCAGCGGGTAAGCCCAACACGCTGTACCTGCTGATTACGACCATGCGCCCCAAGCAGTGGACTAAAAACCTGATTATCTTTGCCGGGGTAATCTTTGCCCAGAAGATATTCCAGGATGCATACCTGCTGAAGACGTTCTATGGTTTTATTTTGTTCTGCCTGCTTTCAGGCAGTGTTTACATTATTAATGACATTATTGATATCGATAAAGACAGGGCCCATCCGGTGAAAAGGAACAGGCCCCTGGCTTCGGGGCAGCTGGGTGTATTACCGGCAGCTGTATTTGTGACATTTACGGGGCTTGGCTCCCTGGCAGGGGCATTCCTGGTCAACCGGTATTTCGGCGCCGTTGCCCTGGCTTATTTTCTGCTAACATTTCTATATAGTCTTAAGCTGAAAAACATTGTCATCATTGATGTGCTTACAATAGCTTTCGGATTTATTTTCCGGGCCATGGCCGGGGTTGTCATCATTAGTGTGGATATATCTCCCTGGCTGCTGGTATGTACCTTCCTCCTGGCTCTCTTCCTGGCCCTTACCAAGCGCAGGCATGAACTGGTCCTGCTGGACGAAAACGCCAGGGCCCACAGGAAGATCCTCGAAGAATATGAACCGGAGATGCTGGACCAGATGATATCTGTTGTTACCTCATCCACGGTCATGGCATACTCCCTGTACACCTTTACCGCCGGGCATTCCATCTACCTGATGGCCACTATACCTTTTGTGGTATACGGGATTTTCCGGTACCAGTACCTGGTTCACCGGAAGGATGTGGGCGGCAGCCCGGAAACCGCCCTGCTGAAGGACACGCCCATGCTGGTCAATGTGCTTCTGTGGGTTATTACTTCGGCCCTGATCCTGTACCTGACCTGACGGTAAAGGGGTTGTATTTTGGGTGAATTTTATCAGGGCTTACAAATTACTGTCCCTGGCAAATAAGATGATAAAAGGTGATTACCGGAAAGTGTCCGGCCTGATGGGTGAGATGCACGGCTTCCCGCAAAAACTCGGCCAGCACCTGACCCTTTACCGGGGGGACCCCTTTGACCGGTATTTTAAAGACCTGTGTACCGCCAGCCGGACAGAAGATGTTAATATTACAGAGGTTTTAGGGGAACTGCAGATTGAGGCCGGAAAATTTGAGATATCCGCCCAGGCGTCTATCGGCCAGGTCTACCGGGTGGAGGCCGGTGCCGGGGTTCTTGCCGTTAAGGTAAAATACCCCGGAGTTGAAGAACGGATAAGGAGTGACTTCCGCACTCTGAAAACAGTCCTGTGGCCGGTCCGGGTTTTACCGCTGAAAAACAGCAGCCTTTTTCCCCTGCTGGAACAAATGAAACTCCTGGTCCTGGCCGAGTGTGATTACAGGAGGGAAGCAGAGGTCCAGAAGGCTTTTCAGGAGTTGTTTGGGGATGACCCTGATATTACTGTCCCGGAAATAATCACATATAATGAGAGGGCTATTGCCTCGAAGTGGGTGGACGGGACCGGCCTGGTGGGATGCACCGGCTGGCTTGACGGGTGGTTTATTGAGACATACCTGAAATTTATCCTGACATCCCTCCGTGAACTGGGCATGATCCATGCCGACCCCCACCCGGGGAATTTTATATTGACCGGTGCCAACGGCAGGAAGCTGGCTGTCCTGGATTACGGTTCCGCTGTTATGTTTAATACCCGGGAGGCCGGCGCCGCCGTCCGGCTGCTGGCAGGGGAATACGGGGATGAGGCGGAACTCCTGGACGACCTCCGCATATTGGGTATAGACGAAGAGTCCCTGCACATATACCGCCCTATCATCGGGGATCTGGTTTCTATTCTGCTGGAACCCTTTTACAGCCCCGGGCCGTATGATTTCAGTGACTGGCGCATGCAGTACAGGATAAATACCCTGATGTCCTCCAGGGCTTGGGAGAAGCCGCTGCTGATGTCACCAAAACTTCTCCTCCTGGTCCGGACAATCCAGGGCCTGTATTTTTACGCCCGGGAAAATTCTGTTATCTTTGACTGGCACAAAGCAGTATCAAACTACTTGGGGTGATAATGTGAGCAAGGTTTATGTATTGAAGACTGATCCGGCAACTGTGGTGGATGACTATATAAGACTTATCAGGCAGGCAGAGGCAGATAAGTGCCTGGACCCGGGTACGGCCACCATTTTAAAGGACAATATCTCCTGGCATTTCCCTTACCTCAGCGCCAATACCACACCCTGGCAGCTGGAGGGGACCATCAGGGGCCTGAAGGAATTGGGCTTTAATGATTTAACGTGTGTCCAGAACAAGACGGTGGTGACCAATGCCTTCAAGGGGGAAAAACTAAACAAGTATATCCCCATTTTTGAAAAGTATGATATCCCGGTCCTGTACAACTTCCGGGAAGATGATATGAAGTGGGTGACTTATGAACCCAAAGGGGAAATCCTGGTCCTGGACAAAATTTTTCCCGAGGGGATCCGGATCCCTGATTATTTCTTCGGCAAAAACGTTGTCCACCTGCCAACCATGAAGTGCCACATCTATACCACCACCACCGGGGCGATGAAAAATGCCTTTGGCGGGCTCCTGAACACCAAGAGGCACTACACCCACAGCGTTATCCATGAGACTCTGGTGGACCTCCTGACCATCCAGAAGGAAATCCATCCCGGCATGTTTGCAGTGATGGACGGTACCGTCTGCGGCAATGGCCCGGGGCCCCGCACCATGGAACCGGTGGAAAAGGACTATATCCTGGCCGGAGCCGACCAGGTGGCCATAGATGCCGTGGCAGCCAAGATGATGGGGTTTGACCCCATGTCCCTGCCCTATATCCGGATTGCCCATGAAAAAGGCCTGGGTACCGGCGACTTCCGCCATATTGAGATTATCGGGGAAGACGTGGAAAAAATAAATTTCAGGTTCAGTGTCGGTGATAACCTGGCCTCCACTGTCGGCGACCTGCTCTGGTTCGGGCCGCTGAAGGCCCTGCAGAACATGTTCTTCCGCACCCCCCTGGTCAACCTGTTCATATTCGGTTCATTTTTCTACCATGACTATTTCTGGTGGCCGGCCAGGGGTAAGAAGAAAATGGAATACTTTAAAAAGAACTACCGTTGGGGAAAACTCTTTGACAGTTACAGTGAATAAGAGAACTTGGGAGGTACGATCCTTGACCCGCCTGAATAAGAAGCTGATCTGGACTATACTGCTTGGATTGACGACAATTACCATCCTATCCTTAGCCGCCGATTTCCGGGAAACCGCTGAAGCCCTGAAACAGTTCAGGCTGGTTTTCCTGCCCCTGATTGTCGGTCTGACCTTTATCAATTACCTTTTGAGGTTTGTCAAGTGGCAGTATTTCCTAAAAGTAATAAATATTGAACTGGAACTGAAGGACAGTTTCAAGATATTCCTGAGCGGCCTGGCCATGGCGGTAACCCCCGGCAAGGTGGGGGAACTGCTGAAATCCGTGCTCCTGAAGGAACTGAAGGGGGTACCGGTAAGCCGTACTGCCCCGGTCATTTTTGCCGAGCGGCTGTCCGACGGGTTCGGGCTGATTATTCTTTCCCTGTCCGGGATGGCCATGTTCAGGTATGGGAAAGAGGTCCTGCTGGGTGTGGCCCTGGTTATGGCGCTCCTGGTGCTGGTAATCAGGACCCCGCGGTTTTACCGGCCCCTTATCGGGTTGTGTTCAAGGATGCCGGCAGCCAACCGGTTTACCCGCGTTTTTGAGACCCTCTTGGAGAGTGCGGGTGAGCTCCTCACCTTCAGGTCCCTGTTATTCACGGTTGCCATAAGTGTTATTTCCTGGTCTTTCGAATGTATTGCGTTTTATTACGTTTTTGTGGGGCTTGGCTACAAGGTCCCTTTGCTGGCGGCGACCTTCACCCTGGCTTTCTCCTCTGTTGTGGGTGCCGTATCTATGCTTCCCGGGGGACTGGGCGCTGCAGAAGGCAGCATCATGGGACTGCTGGTCAAGGTGGTGGGAGTCCCGGCCGGGACTGCGGCTGTAGCAACCATCATCATCCGGTTCTCCACCCTTTGGTTTGGGGTGGTTGTGGGCCTGGCGGCTATGGTGACCAGCCGCCGGTTTATTGGTATCATGAGTGATATGGAAGGTACCCCTGATGAGAAAGGGGCGGTAAACTGATGTTAAAGGCAGACCTTCATGTCCATACCTGTTATTCCCGGGACTGCCTGGTTTCTCCCGGACAGGTTATAGAGGCCTGTGTCAAACGGGGACTGGATTGCATAGCCGTGACTGACCATAATGAGATAAAAGGCGCCCTTGTCCTGCAGGAAAAGGCGCCCTTTAAGGTTATTGTGGGGGAGGAAATCCACACAGACCGGGGAGAGGTAATCGGGTATTTCCTGAAGGACCGGATAAAACCGGGGATGTCCCCCCTGAGGACGGTGGAGGAAATAAAGGAACAGGGCGGCCTGGTATGTATTCCCCATCCCTTTGACCGGCTGCGCAGGTCAAGGCTTCACCCGGATGCTTTTAAAGAGATAGAAGGGTATATAGATATAATAGAGGTTTTCAATGCCCGGAACATATATGCCGAAGACAATGAAAGGGCCAGGGAATATGCCGCTGTCAGCGGTGCAATGGTTTCAGTGGGGACCGATGCCCACTGGCCCTGGGAAATCGGCAGGTCATATATGGACATACCCGTTTTTGAGGGCGCCGGGAGCTTCACAGAGGCCATGCAGTCAGTATCGCCGGTCTTTACAGGCAGCCTGAGGAAGAGCGGCCTGCTGGTCCATGTGGGGACCAAGACCCTGAAGCTGCTTGGGAGAAGAGGGGCCTATTGATAAAAAGCGCTTTGTTTTTCTCCTGTAGATGCTAGTGTCTCATCCGGCAACATTGCCGGATGGGGTACTATATGCAAAACACCGCATATAACGGGACAGATTTTATGCCGTTTTCAAACCCGAAGTTCTTAGCTGATATGCGGATGGAATATGGCGGATGGTAACGTTTTGTGAACTGGGCAAGACTCTTTGATTTTATATTATCTGAGGATTTTACCTCCACAGGAATAATGCTTCCATCCTTGTCCTGAATAACGAAATCCACCTCAGCTTTACCCTGGGATTCCCAGTAAAAAGGTTTGTAGCCCTGACGGGTCAAAGCCGCACAGACATGATTTTCTGCAAGGGCACCTTTGAAACTGTTGAAACCGGGCACATCCACAAGCACCGCGTTAGCCGGTATATCAAATTTTGAGCAGAGCAAGCCCGTATCTATCATATATACCTTAAAGGAAGAACCCTCCACATAAGCGGATAGTGGCAGCTTGCCCTCTTTCACTTTATGACATTTTATAATAACTCCGGAAGCCTTTAACCATTCAAGCGGGGTTTCGTATTCATAAGCCCTGGCTCCGCTCTTAATAACCTTATACTGAAATTTACGGTTATCTTTGGCAAGCTGTGCAGGTATGGAGTTAAATGCTGCCATTATTTTTGTGGTTTCCACCGGTGTGGTATATTTTGCCATATCTGCAATATAGGCATCGTTGATATTCTTTTGTGCGGCCAAAACAAAGTTAAAATCCTGCTTTTCTGTATATTCCAGTACTGCCCTGGGCATACCGCCGGTTACCAGATAGGTCCTGTATAAATCAATTGCTGTGTCATGCAGGGCTAATGGCTCACTTGCTTCAAAAGAACTGTGGATAAGGTCTGCCAATTCCGTCTTGCCCAAGGCCCATAAAAACTCTTCAAAATCTAGAGGATACAGGGTCATCATATCCACCTTACCGACAGGGAAAGAGTGCTTTTCACGGTTGACCGCAACTCCCAACAGGCTGCCGGCCGCTATAATATGGTACTCCGGCGCGTTTTCACAGAAATATTTAAGGGATGTCAAAGCACGCTCACAAGTCTGAATTTCATCAAAAATAATAAGTGTGTCACCCTTTAATATTGTCTGTCCATATTTGGCAGACAATTCTTTTATAATTCGCTCCGGATTTAAGTCTCGTTCAAAGATACCGGCGATTTCAACGCTGTCCTCGAAATTGACATAGACGGTGTTTTTATAATATTCTTTACCAAAAGAAAGAGCGGTGTGGGTTTTGCCGACCTGTCTTGCCCCATATAATATGAGAGGCATTCTGTTGCTTGAAGTTTTCCAAAATACCAATCTATCTGACATTTTTCGTTCCATAAAGTGTTCTCACCTCACACTTATTATAACCTGATTATAATAAAATAATACCCAAATGTCAATTTAGATAGAAAATATCGATTGGCGGTACAACGGTTAGTTAATTAAAAATTTTTTTAGGAAAGCCGTTGATGTATGTTTTCTTACCTCAACGGGTTTTCTTTCACTACCTCATATTGACAAAAAACCTATGGGGCAGTTATACTTATTTTAGACTGACCCGTCGGTCGGAAATTGTTTGGAGGGAAGAATATGATTTCTACAAGGGCAGTAAAAATGACTACTGCAGCGATTTTAGCCCTTATTGTAATAATCTTTGCAGGTTGCAGCAGCAAAGAAGAAACCAACGAAAACGGCGCCAAGGCTGTCCCGGTGACAGTGAGTGAAGCCAAAACGGAAAGTATTTCGTCTAATACTGTAGTGACCGGCAAGGTGGCAGCCCAGTCGGAAGTGCAGATAGTTCCCAAGATACCCGGCAAGGTGGAGCGGGTACCGGTGGATGTGGGAACAAGGGTGAAAAAAGGTGACCTGCTCATCAAGATCGATACCACTGACCTGGAAATAGCCCTGAGCCAGGCCATTAACGGTATGCAAAACGCCCAGCTGACCCATAACCAGGCTGTCCTGAACTATAACAATGCCAAGGCTAACTATGAACGAATCAAGTCCCTTTATGCTGAAGGGGCTGTATCCCAGCAGCAGATGGAACAGGCGGAACTCCAGTATAACCTGGCCAAAGATGCCATGAACCAGCCCGTTGTGGCCAGCGCCCAGGACCAGATTGCGGATATCAGGAATAAGATTGCCGATGCCACCATAACTTCACCCTTTGACGGTGAAGTGGCCACCCGCAGCATCGATCCGGGGGAAATGGCCGGTGCCGTGCCGGTAATGAGTGTAGTCAACATTGATAAGGTGTTTATTGAGGGTACGGTGGCCGAGAGTGATATTGCCCTGGTGGAAGAAGGGCAGGAAGTGACTGTCCGGGTGGATGCAGCAGGCGGTGTCTTTCAGGGGGTTATCAAAACCCTTAGCCCGGTGGCTGATCCCAACACCAAGGGTTATCCGGTCAGGGTGGAGGTCAACAACCCGGACCGTAAACTGAAACCCGGTATGTTTGCCGAGATTCAGCTTACTATGAAACAAAAGGAAAACACTGTTGTTATCCGCAAGGAAGCGCTGGTTACCAGGGGCTCGGACAAGATACTCTATGTTGTTAAGGGTAATGCGGTGGAAGAGAGGATTGTGGAAACCGGGATCGAAGCCGAGGACAGGATTGAGATAGTTAAGGGCCTGGCAGCAGGAGAGAAGTTTGTTATTGAAGGCCAGCATTCCCTTTATGATAAAGCTGAGATTACGGTGAAGAGCGGTAATTAAGGGGGAGATATTATGCTCACAAGGCTGTTTCGAAAAAAGGTTTTATTTGGGATTCTGACCGCCCTGGTCATGGTTACCGTGGCCGGCATTAATTACGCCGTCGGGGTTGACGGCCCGGAAACGAGAGAACTGAGCCTGGAAGAAGCTGTAGACCTGGCCCTGAAAAATAACCCTGATATTGAGATTGCCGAACTGTCGCTGAAGAAGGCAAAGGTTGAATATGATGCTGCACAGGACAGAGCCGATGAAGTGGGAGTGGAATATGTTAATACCTATGAAGCCGGGTTGTTGAAGTGGGTCAGCCCCAAGGCCAAGGAAGTTGCCTATGTCCTGGCAAAGAAGAACCGGGAAATTGCCGAAAACATTCTTAAGCTGAATGTGGAGAATGCATATTATAATGTATTAAAGGCTGAAAAGGATTTGCAAATTAAGAATGCGGGACTGAAATACCTGCAGGACCAGTTGAAAATAGCCCAGACCTCTTACAAAGTGGGGACAATGTCTAAGCTGGACGTTACAACCATTGAGGCAGGGGTAGCCGGCTACCAGGCATATGTGACAAGTGCGGAAAACACTTACCGGACAGCGGTAATGGAACTGAACAGGCTGACCGGGCTGGAACTGGATATACCCCTCAAGCTTACCACATCCTTCTCTGTCGAAAAGACCGGTGGTTCTGTAGACCTGGATGATACAATAAAAGAAGCCCTTGAGGATGACATATCAATTTTGAGTGTTAAGAAAAATGCTGAACTGGCCCAGGTGCAATACGAAACTGCTGAAAAGTTCTACGTCAGGGGTGTAACGGTTTACGATACCGCACAGATAGACGCTAAAATTGCCGAAGCCAGTGTCCGTAAACAGGAACAGGTGACAACCCTGATTATTAAACAGAGTTATCTGACCCTGTTTACCCTGGAAAAAATGATTGATTACCAGGAAAAAGAAGTGGAAAAAGCCAGGGAAAATGCCCGGATATATGCCCTGAAGTACGGAGCCGGCCTTGCCACAAGCCTGGATGTAAAGAAGGCCAACATCGACCTTGAGGAAGCAGAGCAAAACCTTTCTGAAACCATTTATAACTATAACCTGCTGAAAAGCCGGTTTAAGTATAACTATTTTAGCAGCGCTGCCGGTTAAACCGGCGCCCCCGGGGGGAGTAAACTGAAAGAGGGTGACAATGATGAACCGCCTGGCTGACAAGGATAAGAGACGGCAAATAATCAGAGCCGCTGTTAAGGTTTTTTCCCGGAAGGGTTTCCATGACGCCAAGGTTGAGGAGATTGCTCAGGTTGCGGATGTCGGAAAAGGAACGGTTTATGAATACTTCTCCAGCAAGACGGAACTTTTTCAGGAGATGTTCAAAACCGGGATGCAGTTTTATCTGGACAATATGATCAATGAGCTGAAACCGGGATTGTCCTCCAGGGAAAAACTCACGCGCATAGCCAGGCTGCATCTGAGGTTTGTCAACAGTTACAAGGACCTGGCCAGGGTTACAATGACGGAAAACGCTTATTTTGACGAGGATTTTCGCAAGTGGATATGGGAAAACAGGAACCGGAAAATTGAAATGCTGCGGGATATTATCGATGAAGGCATCAAGAATGGGGAGTTCAGGGAAACCAATTCCCATGCAGCAGCCCTTGCCCTTACCGGGGCCTTGGGTGCGCTGTTTTCCCCTGTCATATTTTCCGGAACCAAGATCAATACAAAAGAAATTCTTGAACCGGTCCTTGATATCGTCTTTAACGGCCTGTTGACCAGAGACTGAGACAGACGTTTTACGAATAACCCCCAGACAGAGGGGGTTTTATTCTGGTTAAATTTGGATAAATTGGCCGGCACGCAGGAAAAAACAGGGCCGTTGTCGAAATGTAAAATAAAATTACCAATATTAAGGAGATAACTTATGGTCTGTGCAGTTATTATGGCCGGCGGGCGGGGGGAACGATTCTGGCCCAAGAGCCGGGCCGGCAGGCCCAAACAGTTTACCGACCTGACCGGCCGGGGCAATATGCTTTACCTTACATACAGGAGAATGGCCGGGCTTGTGCCTCCCGAAAGGATATTTGTGGTCACCGGAAGTGACTATGAAGGGATAACCAAAGAGAGTATACCGGGTTTACCGGCCGAAAATATCATTATTGAACCGGAGGGCAGGAATACAGCCCCCTGCATAGGCCTTGCCGCAGCGGTACTTGAGAAGAGGTTCCCCGGCGACGTCATGGTTGTGGTTCCTGCCGACCACCTGGTGGGGGAAGAGGATAAGTTCACAGCCATACTGAAAACAGGGGTGGAAATCGCACTGGCCACTGACGGTCTGGTAACTATGGGAATCAGGCCAACAAGGCCGGAAACCGGGTATGGGTACCTGAAGGTCGGTGAACAGGTGGAGGCAGGAGGCCTGTCCGGTGCTTACAGGGTGGAACGCTTTGTGGAAAAACCCGACCCAGAGAGGGCGCGGCAGTTCCTGGAAGAGGGCGGTTACCTCTGGAACAGCGGTATTTTCATCTGGCGGACCCCTGTTATCCTGGGGGCTTTTAAGACTCACCTCCCGGATATTTACGAAGGCCTGATGGAACTGAAAGAACATCTGGGCACAGAGAGATATCCCTTTGTCTTAGAGAAGCTATACCCGGGCTTCGATAAGGTATCAATAGATTACGGTATTATGGAAAAAGCGGACCCCGTTTTCATGGTGCCGGGAGATTTCTCCTGGGACGATGTAGGAACATGGCAGGCCCTTGAACGGATATTGGACAGGGACGGGGATGGAAATGTGCTTCAGGGAAGGGTTGTAGCCCTGAATACCAGGAACACCATTGCCGATGCGGGCAGGAGGCTTATTGCCCTGGTGGGTGTTGAAGACCTGGTGGTTGTGGACACTGATGATATCACCTTTATATGCCGGAAGGAAGAAACTGACATGGTCAGGGAACTTTTAAACGAACTCCGTCGTCAAAAGATGGAGGAGTATCTATAGGAGGAACCAGGATGCTTAGAACCCGCCGATTTAAAACATTTATTGCTGTAATACTGGTTATAATTTTAATTTCATACAGTTATATCCCAGCATATGGAATGTCATTTTCAGATATATCCGGCTACTGGGCCAAAGATTCCATTACCCGGTTGGCGAGCCACCAGATAGTCGCCGGGTATAATGGAAAATTTAATCCCAAATCAGGGGTCACCAGGGCTGAATTTGCGGCCATGATTGTCAGGGCCGTGGGATTGGCAGACCAGGCGTCTGTGGCCCGGGGAAGTGCCACCGGTTATAGGGATGTGGATGCCGGGCACTGGGCGTCAGGCTTTATTATCATAGCCAGGGAGATGGGAATAATTTCGGGTTATCCCGATGGTACTTTCAAACCGTCGGCGATGATTAGAAGGGATGAGATTACCAGCGTCCTGGTGAGGGCGCTTGGCCTGACTCCGGATGACACAATGGCCGATCCTGTCGGGGTTTTTGCAGACGGGGACAGTATTCCCGCATGGGCATTGGATGCTGTGAGGACCGCTTATGATTATAGACTGATCAGCGGTTTCCCGGATGAAAGATTTTATCCGGCCCAAAACGCTACCAGGGGTGAAACTGCTGTTCTGATAGAAAGAGTTCTTGAACAGTTGGGGGAGCAGTTCACCTTTTATGGGGCCATTCAGTATATTGATGTAACATCTGGGCTGATAACCCTGGATATACATGGGCAGGTTGAATCCTTTTTCCTTAGCCCCAAAGCAGAGGTCAGGATTGGTGATTTGTCCGGACCGGCAGACCAACTAAAAGCAGGTACTTTCGTTCTCGTAATTTTGGACGAAAACGGATATATTAATTTCCTGCAGACCGTCAATGAAAAGGTGGTTAATTCGGGTGCCCCTTCACCGCAATCAGTTTCACAGGATTACAGGGGCAGGGGCACAGTTTTACAGGATTACAGGGGTACAAATTTAAACGGCATATCAGATGATGAGCTTATAATTGCTATTATTATGACCCAAAAAAATACTATTGGAGAAGTGGCCGGAATTGTCCGGAACAGAGGTGGTATAATCAAATTTACCCAAGAAGATTTTGGCCTTTTAATAGTGGAGGCTGCAGATTCTTTATTAGAGCAGCTTAGATATAATCCCATGGTGGAAGAAATAGTGCGGGACAGGCAGGTAAAAGTCGAACCTCTGTCTGTCAATGAATTTGAAAATGAGGAAACTACTAATTATAATAGCAGTAACCCCGGAAGCAGCCTGAATGTCACTAAAACGGCCATTAAGGCGCCGGAGTACGTCAATCTTACAAATTGTGACGGGAAAAACCAGATCATAGCCGTCATAGATACCGGAGTAGACCCGGGCCACCCGGACCTTCAGACAACATCGGATAATAAACGAAAAATAGTTGACTGGCAGGACTTTACGGGTGAAGGGGATGTTGATACCAGTTCAACAGTTAAACCGGACGGTAAGAATGTTCATTTGGCTAACGGAACATATTATCTGGGTGATATTATTTCAAAAGGCAATAAGTTTAGATATGGTTATTTAAGAGAAGTTGACCTTCAAAATGCGAGCGACAGAGGTCTGGATTTGAACTTTAATAATAATCTGAATGATGTATTTGCTATATTAGTTGCAGACAGTAAAACAACAGGGATATATGATACGGTATATGTGGATACAGATAAGGACAAAGACTTTTCTGATGAAAAACCCCTTCGTGAATTTTCCCAGTATACGGATTATGCGAGTTTCTCGGGAAACAGCGGACAGGATCTCTTTAATTTCGTGATCACAAGAATTGAACAGGACGGTTCAATCATAAACCTGGGGTTTGACGGCAATGACCATGGTACCCATGTGGCTGGAATTGCTGCTGCCAACGGAAAGATAAAAGGTGTCGCGCCCGGGGCGCAAATAATGGCTTTAAAGGTCCTGGATGCAAACGGCTATGGTAATTTAAGCACCATCACCCAGGCAATGTCATATGCTGCCGCCCAGGGAGCAAAAATTGTGAATCTCAGTCTGGGTCTTCCTGTTACTGATGAAAGCGGAGGAAGTGTGCCGTCAAAACTATTAAATAATCTGACAGAAAATTTGGGAGTCATTTTTGTTGTGGCAGCGGGCAATGAAGGACCGGGATTAACAACTGTGGCTTCCCCCGGTGATGCTGCGGGAGCATTAAGTGTCGGTGCATTTATTACCCCCAAGATGTGGGAAACTGATTATGGCTGGGACGTTCCTGAAGAAAATCTCTGGTTTTTTAGTTCTGCCGGGCCCAGGAAAGACGGCGCCATGTCTCCGACAATTGTAGCGCCGGGGAACGCCGTTTCAACAGTGCCACTGCGAAAAGGTGACAATTACTCTTTAAGTGAAGGAACAAGTATGGCTGCACCCCATGTATCGGGAGCCATAGCGCTGCTGTTGGAAGTAGCACAGAGAAAAAATTTAAAAGTACATCCTGTATTGATAAGAAAAGCGATAGAATCCGGAGGCCGGCCAATTCCCGGATATTCTCCGGCGGAGCAGGGATATGGGGTCCTAAACCTTCCGATGGCATGGGCTGAAATCCTTAGTCTCACAGAATTAAGGGAAATAGAGGCTAAAACAAATAATCCGGATGTTTCAACGGCATCAGGTATTTATTTTAGAGAATATACTCCCGGGAAAACAACTATTTATTTAACTAATAATTCTGTAAAAAATCTGGAACTCAATCTAAATGGAGGCATGTGGGCCAAACCTGGTCAGGAAACAATCCTCCTGCCGGCCGGAAAAACCCGTGCGGTGGATATGGAACTTAGGGTTCCGGAACAAAAAGGGTTATTTGCGTCAGTTATCACGGCAGATGACCCCTCAACCTATGGTAATGATGCCACGGTTCTTTCCACTGTCATTAATCCCTATGAACTCTCTGCTGAAAATAAGTACAGCATTTCCCTGGAAGGAACCGCAAAACCGGCCCGGTTCCAGAGGTATTTCTTTAAAGTGCCTCCGGGGGCGGAAATAATCGAAGCCAGGCTTAATGTTCCAGAGGGAAAAGGCAGGGTACGGGTTTTCTTGTATAACCAGGCCGGAAGGATGGTTAATGAGACTGAATTTGCGGGGATAAACCCGAACGGATACCGGGAAGAAGTCACGGCCACCGGTAATTATCCATCGGCCGGTGTGTGGGAAGTTGTGGTCTACAGTTCAGCAGGGCTCAGTTCATATAATCTGAAGAAGTCGGATTATACATTAGATGTTTCCCTGTCAGGAAAAAACATCGGACAATACCAGAAGAAGGACCGCAATATAATTATTGGTATTATCCCCAGGGTTCTGTCAGCGGGTAAAAAGAATTATATTACAGTCCAGGCGCGGGACAGATATACCAAAAGGCCTTACGAAGGTTTTATCGAAATTGGCGGCTCGGTATATTTCAGCCGGGGAGGCAGGGTCACCCTGCCTGTCACGGCTGACGAAAACGGTGCAGATATCACTGTTCGGACTGTGCCCGGATCATCTGTATACCGGTCGTGGGAATTTAGTTTTAGTATGCCCTCAGGTTAATAGGGCAGTCTTCCATTTTCTTATCATTGATTATGCTGGGGAATTACGGTAAAATTATTTAAATAGAGAGTATATTTTAAAGATTAGCATGGTTTAGGAGACAGGGGTGAATGTGGGATGATGCCGAAGCGAAAAAAAAGGTTTTCTCCATGGAGACTGGTGTTCCTGATGATTATTTTCACAGTTTCATTTTTCGCCGGCAGGTTTATAGCCGATTGGGGGCTTGCCGGTCCACAGGCCATTGCCGATACTGAAGGGGAGGATAATAAGGCTGAACTTCCGGTCAACCGGCTGAATGTCCTTCTGCTTGGAATAGATGCCCGGCCCGGGGAAGAGGATGCCCGGACAGATACAATGATACTGGTCAGTATTGACCGGGAAACCAAGAAAATTGCCATGGTGTCTATCCCAAGGGATACCATGGTACAGATACCCGGCCATGGCAAGAACAAGATAAACGCCGCCAATGCCCTGGGAGGGGCCGAAATGGCCACTGAAACGGTTGAAAAACTGCTGGACCTGGATATCCCCTATTATGTCAAGACAAATTTTGACGGGTTCCAGGAAATCGTCGATACCCTTGGCGGGGTGGAGATAGATGTTGAAAAACGGATGTACTACCCTGCCGAAAATATAAACTTGCGGCCCGGCCTGCAGAAACTGGACGGTGAAAATGCCCTGGCTTATGTCCGGTACAGAAATGATGCCCTTGGTGATATATCCAGGGCTGAAAGGCAGCAGAAGTTTCTGTCCGCCCTGGCCAAAGAAACTCTGCGGGCCCGTACCATCATCAAATTGCCCAAACTGGTACCCCAGTTAATGGATGCCGTGGAAACCAACCTGGGGGCGGGGGATGCCCTTCTCCTGGCCAGGGTGGCATCCAACCTTGACCCTGATAATATTATGACTGCCACTCTTCCGGGGACATTCCTGAATGACAAAGGGGTCAGCTACTGGAAGGTTGATGAAGATGAGGCCGGCACAATTGTGAGCAAACTGTTTGAGGGTATTAAGGTTGCAACGGTAACAGGCCCTGACATAAATATTCCGGCAGAGAAACCTAAAGCAGATGAAGAACCCGAACAAACTGTTCAGGAGGACCGGGCCCTGGAAGACGGGGTTCAGGGAGAAGATGACACCCTTCCGGCGGGCGGGACTGCAGGTCAGGGTACAACGGCGCCTTCCGGTGATTCTGCGCAGGGCGGCAGTTCACAAACCCCGTCAGGCGGAACAGTTAAACCGCCGGCAGACGGGAGCACAGGCACCGGCCAGACACAACCCGGGGGGTCAACCGGGACTCTGCCGGATGACCAGGAGCCCGATGACCAGGCCCCCCCTGATTCATCTGCAGACCCGGATAGTCCCGCCGAACCGGCGGAAGGTACTACAACAGGCGGCACAACAACCCCCGATGTGGAGATAATAACCCAGGGTTAATAATTATACGGATTAAGAATTATACGAATTTTGAGGATAGGTCATTCCTATCCTCTTATAATATGGAGATGAAACTGGGATGGAAAGGGTTAATATACTGGGAGTAGAAATAGATAACCTGGATTTAGAGGGTGCCCTTGCCAGGATTGACCGTTTTATTGCGGAAGGCAAACCCAGGCTGGTTGTCACCGCAAACCCCGAAATGATAATGCTTGCCGGGAAGGACAGGACCTTCAGGGAATGCTTCCGGCAGGCGGGGATGGTAACTGCTGACGGAATCGGGGTCGTTGTAGCTGCGAAGCTTCTGGGAATGCCCCTGAAACAGAGGGTTACCGGTATAGACCTGGTGACGGAGCTCTTCAGGAGGGCAGCCCGAAAGGGATATACATTATATTTTGCGGGCGCCCGGCCAGGTATTGCGGAAAAAGCGGCAGAAAACGTCCGGCAGGGCTTTCCCGGGATTAAAATTACCGGTACCCATCACGGCTATTTCCAGGATGACAGGGATATAATTGATGATATTATGAAAAAAAAGCCTGATATCCTGTTGGCTGCTATGGGTATGGGCCGGCAGGAAAAATGGATTATGGACAGGGTGATAAAAACAGGGGTGCCTGTAAGTATAGGTGTCGGGGGAAGTTTTGATATCCTGGCGGGTGAGGCCAGAAGGGCCCCGGCCTGGATGCGTAAAGCCGGCCTCGAATGGTTTTACCGGCTGATTAATCAGCCTGCCCGTTTTGGGCGTATGCTGGAACTCCCAAAATTTCTGGGGGCAGTACTTGCATGCAGGCAGAAATTACCAGAAAAGAAGTAAACTGCAAGAGAAGGATAGTGCTAGTATATGTAGAATAATAGTTATCATTATTTAAATTTTGGGAGGATTAGAAATGAAAAGGTTCGCAGCAATTGTCCTGACAGTCACTATCCTTATGTCAATGCTTTATGTTCCGGCAATTGCCAACAAAACCGGCTATCTTAGCGGGGATTTCTATGACATGGTCAATGATAAAGGGGAACAGCACTGGGCTTATGACCAGATGACCGAACTGATAGCCATGGGTATCCTCACCGGGTATTCAGAAACGAAGACCATTTATGGGGAAAGGGTCCAGGTACAGTCAGCCAAACCAAATCAGAAAATAACCAGGGCCGAATTTGCGGCAATCCTTTACCAGGCCCTGAATCTTAACGGGTCCAATGGTGATAAAGCGCCCTTTAGTGACAAAATCCCGTCCTGGGCGGCGGAAGCGGTAAATGCCCTGTATAAAGAGGGAATAATCAGGGGCAACCCGGACGGCACATTCAGGCCCGACAGGTACATATCCCGGGCCGAGATTGCTGCTATGCTGGTGAATGCCTTAAATGACAGGAGTTCACAGACAGGAAAGTCCTTTCCTGACGTTTCTTCCGGGCATTGGGCTTCCGGCAGTATCGGTAAGGCATCGGCAATGGGTATTATAAACGGTTTCCCCAACGGCAGGTTTTATCCTGACAGGAATGCCCAGCGGGCAGAAGTGATGGTAATGCTCTACCAGTACCTGCTCAATGACAGGTCCCAGGCCCCTGCCGATAAGACGCTTATCTCCAGGGCAGGCAAGGTCTCAGACGCCATGGAGTCCTTTATAAGTGATGATAACTATGATTCAGCCTCAGTTCTTCAATACCTCACAGGGGAAATGGAGGTCATCATGTCTGACAGTGAAGCCGGAGAAATCATCAGGGAATTAAAGGAAGAAGGATTCCTGGGCTACTCGGTTACCTCCCCGGGGAGGGTGGTAAGGAAAAGTGACCGCCTGGCAGAGGTTGCCTATGACAGTACTGCTGTATTAAGAATAGATGAAATTGAACTGGAAGTGGAAATGCCCATACATTATTTCCTGATGAAAATCGGGGATGAATGGTACATATACAAAGAGAATTACGAGACGGAATAGTATGAGATTTGGACCCGCAATAATCCGGGGGTGAACACACCTGCCTTGTTAAAAAGCTGTGCAGCTGATAAAATATAATAGCTGATAAAATACAATAGTGGTAATATTTGATTTGCGGGAGGATGTCAGGTTTGAAAGTACTTGTCACCGGCGGCGCCGGTTTTATAGGTTCCCATACCGTGGACAGGCTTGCTGCCCGTGGTGCAGAGGTAGTAGTTGCCGATGACCTGTCAACCGGGAAAAAAGAAAATATAAATCCGGCAGCAAAATTTGTTAAAGTGGACATTTCCACTGAAATGCTGGAAGAGGTCTTCGCTGACCAGCAGCCTCAATTTGTCATTCACCTGGCAGCACAGGTAAGTGTACCCCGGTCTGTCATTAATCCGGTCAGGGACTGTACGACCAATATCCTTGGCACGGTAAACCTTCTTGAGAACTGCCGCCGTTATGGTGTGCGTAAAGTTGTATATGCCTCATCGGCTGCGGTTTATGGAAATCCGGCGGGGACGACCCTGTCTGAGGAAGATTCCACAGCGCCCCTGTCATTTTACGGGGTTTCCAAATTTACACCTGAACACTACCTCCGGGTGTTTAACAACCTGTATGGGCTTAATTATACAATACTGCGCTATGCCAATGTATATGGCCCCAGACAGGATGCATCCGGTGAAGGCGGGGTTGTTTCTATTTTTGCCTCCAGGGCCCTAACCGGGCAAAGTCCTGTGATTTTCGGAGATGGGGAACAGACCAGGGACTTTGTTTATGTTGAGGATGTGGCAGAAGCCAATATCAGTGCCCTGTCCGGCGGTGACAGGATGGTAATGAATATCGGGACCGGTGACCGGTTGTCTGTCAACAGGCTGTGGTCGTTGATGTCGGGAATTACCGGGGCAGATGACCTGAAACCTGTTTATTCTGACCCCAGGGAAGGGGATATCATGCACAGCTGTATGGATGTCCGGAAGGCTGTTTCGGCCTTGGGGTGGAAACCGGTATTTCCTGTCCGGGAAGGACTGGTCAGGACTTTGGATTATTACCGGGGGAAAGTCTGATGGAGCGGATAAAAGTACTTCATATTATCGGCGGCGGTGAATTCGGAGGGGCCGAACAGCATCTCCTGACTCTCATGAGACACATAGACCGGGCAGAATTTGACCTTCATGCGGCCTGCCTGTTTACCGGGCCTTTAGCTCCCCTTATACGGGACGGGGGTTTCCCGGTTCATGTGTTTCCCATGAGGAATAAAGCAGACCTGTCACCCATAGGAGGAATAGCCTCCCTGATAAAAAGGGAAGGCTTTTGTATTATCCACACCCATGGTGTGCGGGCCAACCTGATTGGCCGGCTGGCTGCCAGAAGGGCAGAGGCCGGCAGGGTTGTCACAACTGTCCACAGTGTCCTGGCCTTCGATTACAACAGAACTCTCGACAGGTGGATTAACAGGCTGAGTGAATTTGCCACCCGGAGGATTACCGGCCATTTTATTACTGTATGTGATATGCTGGCAGGGCAGCTGCGCTCCCAGGGAATCCCCGGTGACAGGATAACGACAATACATAACGGCCTGGAACTGGAAAAATATGACCCGGAAGTCGACGGCACCCACATCCGGCAGGAATTTGAAATAGGGCAGGATGTACCGGCGGCCGGTATTGTGGCCCGGCTGCATCCTGTCAAGGGACACATTTACCTGCTGGAGGCGGCTGCCCTGGCGGCCCGGAAAATTCCCGGGCTGAGGGTGATGATTGTGGGCACGGGTCCTGACCGGCCAGGGCTTGAAGAGGCTGCATCAAGACTTGGGATTAATAGGAACATTATATTTACAGGTTTTCGGAAAGATATCCCGGAAGTTATCTCATCCCTCAATTGTCTGGTTCTCCCTTCCCTCTCGGAGGGGCTGAGCCTGACGGTCATGGAAGGAATGGCCATGAAAAAACCGGTTATAGCAACTGCTGTGGGGGGAACCCCTGAGATTATAACCCCAGGGCAGGACGGGCTGCTTGTTCCCCCTGCCGATGTGCCTGCCCTGGCCGAAGCGATTGTCAGGGTGGTCAGTGACCCGGAACCAGCCCGGAAGATGGCTGAGGAAGCCCGCAGGACCATAGAGGAAAGGTTTACTGCCGGGCTGATGGCGGAAAAGACCGCCGGTTTGTACCGGAATTTGTTGTGTCTGAAAGGGCACTAGAAAAGGATGGAACAGATGATTTCGGGAAAATCGATTGCCAGGAGCGCCCTGGTGGTGATGGGAGCTACCCTGTTTAGCAGGTTGTTCGGTTTTTTAAGAGAGATGGTGATTGCCGGGAAGTTCGGCCTGACAGGGGATACCGATGCTTACCTGGTGGCCTTTACCGTCCCCAGCACTGTGGCACTGGCTGTGGCCGGTGCCGTCAGCGCGGGTTTTATACCGGTCCTCAACAGTTATTTTGTGTCAGGGGAAAGGGAGGACGCCAACAGGATCGCCAATATCCTTATTAACGTTATATCTGCTGCCATGCTGGTGCTGTCAGTGCTTGCCATGCTGAATTCCCGTGTGCTGGTAAGTATTTTAGCCCCGGGCTTTGAGGGGGATACGGCAGTGTTGGCGGCAGATCTGATCAGGATTATGTTTCCGGCTGTAATTTTTGTCAGCCTGATGGGAGTGGCCTCCGGGTTCCTAAATTCCCACCAGCACTTTCTTTTCCCGGCTTTAGGGCCTTCAATTACGAGTATAGTAATCATTGGCGCTGCCCTGGTTCTTGGCCCTGTCATGGGCATCAAGGGCCTTGCTGTGGGTACAATGGCAGGTTTTGCCTGCCAGTTCCTGTTCCAGGTGCCGGTCATGTACAGGAAGGGGTTTCGCTACAGGCCTGATTTTGCTGTTATGCACCCCGGAGTGGTCAGGGTCTTTAAACTGATGGTCCCGGTACTGGCCGCTTCCATGGCTCCACCCATTATGATGCTTTTTGAAAGAGGACTGGCTTCAAAACTTGGAGAAGGCAGTATATCAGCCCTAAATTACGCATACCGGCTGATGCAGCTTCCCCTGGGTCTGTTTCTGATGGCTGTTTCTGTACCGCTTTTTCCCGCCCTGTCTTCCTTTGCTGCCAGGAAGGAGTTTTCCCGGCTGAAGGAGACCTTGATCAAGGGGATAAGTGTCCTGGCAGTTATTCTGATTCCTGCATCCGCGGGTCTTATAGCCCTGAATGTACCCATTGTCAGACTCCTCTTTGAACGGGGAGCATTCAGGGCAGAAGATACGGTTCCCACTGCATACGCCCTGGCGGTATATGCAGTGGCTCTGCTGCCGCTGGCAGTGAGGGATATATTTAAAAGGGGTTTTTATGCCCTTCAGGATACCATGACTCCGGTAGCGGTTACAGCGGGCGCTCTCGTAATTAATATTGGGCTGGACCTGGCACTGGTAAGGATAATGGGTATCGGGGGCCTTGCCCTTGGAGCTGCCCTG
The DNA here is from genome assembly GCA_002840275.1 of Firmicutes bacterium HGW-Firmicutes-14. GTDB lineage: Bacteria > Bacillota > Thermincolia > Thermincolales > UBA2595 > W-Firmicutes-14. Next base: position 153,669 of record PHAB01000004.1, on the reverse strand, counting down.
AGCGCCCTTGCGGAGGCCGCAGCCCTGTACATGCTCTTGAAAGGCAGGTTGGGCGGGCTGCCGGGGAAACACTTTGTTGTTTTGCTGCTGAAGATTACTGCTGCCTCTGCCGTCATGGGGGTGCTGGCCTATTCTGCCGGGGGTATAATAGGGGCCCGCATCGACCTGACGGGAAGTACAGGCAGATTAATTCAGGTAGGCATATCCGTGGCTGCAGGATTCCTGGTATATGTGGCGGCAGTATTGCTTTTGAGGGTTCAGGAGGTGCGGGAGGCGGCGGGCATGCTGAAGGGTTTGATTAAAAAAGTCACCGGCAGGTCCGCTTAGGCGTCAGGACCACCTGATGCAGACCGCGTGGCCCGGCCGGGCATCGGCTCGGTTAGCTGTAAAAGAGGAAATTTTTCCTGGGCGTCGAAGTTATACCTATAGTTAGGAGGTTTGAGTTATGCTTGATATCAACGAAATTCAAAAGATTTTGCCCCACCGTTATCCTTTCCTCCTGGTGGACAGGATACTGGACACAGAAGAGGAAAATAAAATTGTGGGACTTAAAAATGTAAGTGCTAACGAATATTATTTTCAAGGGCATTTTCCCGGATATCCTGTAATGCCCGGGGTGCTGATACTGGAAGCAATGGCCCAGGTCGGGGCTGTCTGGATTCTAAGTAAACCCGAGTTTGAGGGGAAAATAGCGCTTTTTGCCGGTATAGACAAAGTGCGTTTCAGGAAACAGGTATTCCCCGGTGACCAGCTAAGGATTGAGGTGGAAGTCCTCAAACTGCGCGGCAGGATAGGTAAAGCCAAAGCGTTGGCTTTGGTTGACGGCGCTGTTGCTGCTGAGGCGGAGCTGATGTTTGCTATCTCTGAATAGACAGATTCTGGGAAAAGGCAAGATTTTTGATGACAATTGGTGGTACTTGTGATAAAATCATGTATTAGGGGACAAGGTCTGTTAATTTTATTTATAAAGCCCGCATAAAAATAGATGGGATATTTGGACCTTGTTGATTTTCTCCCTATTGATAAAAAATCTCACCAGAGAGGAGAGAAATTAATGGCGGGGCTTATTCAAGGGTTTACCGTAGCATTTTTGATTTCCCTGGCGGCTACTCCTGTAATAAGAAAAATGGCATTCCGGGTTGGGGCGGTTGACTGTCCTGATGCGCGAAAAGTCCATTCCTGTCTGATGCCGCGTCTGGGCGGTCTGGCGGTATACCTGGCATTTACTCTGACGATTCTCCTTTTCCGGCCTTTGAATAATGATATGATTGCCCTGCTGACAGGCGGGTCTCTGATAATGCTGCTGGGATTGGCGGATGATATTAAAAACATTTCCCCCAGGATTAAACTTTTGGGGCAGATAATCTCTGCTTCTGTCCTGGTGGCTTTCGGAATAGAGGTAACAGGTATTACAAACCCCTTCGGCGGGATTATTTCCCTCGAATTTCACGGGGTTAACTTTGGTATTCCCTTAACCGTTCTGTGGGTAGTGGGAGTGACAAATGCAGTTAACCTTATTGACGGGCTGGACGGCCTGGCCGGAGGTTTTTCGGCAATTGCCGCTGTCACCCTTGCGGTTGTCGGGTGGGCCAATGACCAGCTTCTGATAGTATTCCCCGCAATGATCCTGTGTGCCAGCGCCCTTGGTTTCCTCAAGTACAACTTTCACCCGGCCAAAATCTTCCTCGGTGATTCGGGAAGCCAGTTCCTCGGGTATATGCTGGCAGGGATATCTGTTATCGGCCTGACAAAAGGTGCGGCAGTTATGTCGGTATTTGTCCCGGTCCTGATAATGGGGATTCCCATATTTGACACGCTTTTTGCCATCATCAGAAGATATGTCAACAACCAGCCCATTTTTGAAGCCGATAAAGAACACCTGCACCACAGGCTGCTGGCTATAGGACTTACCCACAGGCAGTCGGTACTGATTATATACGGTATCAGCGGCCTGCTGGGGGCCAGTGCGGTGCTGCTTACATTCCTTACCACCGCTCAGGCATTCCTGGTATTCCTTGGTATTACACTGGGTGTGTTTATAGCAGCCAACAGGGTCGGTGTGTTAAGCACCAGGGCAGTGCAAAAAACACCTGCTCCCGAGGTCCAAAGGAACAGGTCAAATTTTGGGGCGTAAATTATAAGGGGCTGTCTCCCGCGAGGCGGCCCCTTTTTATGTCCCGTTAACAGTGGAGGAAATGGATTCACGCTGCAGGCGAAACCGCAGGGCGGAGACACGGATTCAGGAGCATAATACGCCGGGCAGGGGCACATAATAAAAGGGTAAATTAACCAATCTTTGAACGGAGGGAAACGGTTATGCCCATTATTATGGAAGCAGTCCTGCGCTCGGTCTTTGCTTTTGTTGTCCTCCTTGTGCTGATACGGATTACGGGGAAACAGAGCTACTCTCAGCTGACTTTTTTTGATTTTGTGGCCGGAATTACCATTGGGGGTATCGGGGCGGTTATGGCTGCCGGGCTGTCTGTCAATGTCTGGGGGGCCTTTGCAGCCCTTGTCACCTTTGTTGGCCTGCTTATTTTAAACGGTTACCTGGTTCTGGAAAGCAGGCCCTTGAGGAAACTGCTCAGGGGTGAACCGGTAGTGGTTGTCCATAACGGAAAAATCCTTGAGGGAAATATGGCCCAAATGAGATATTCCAAGGATGACCTGATGACCCAGATGAGGGAGAAGGGATATTTTAATATAGGTGATGTGGAATATGCCGTCCTGGAGACTGACGGGCAGCTTAGTGTTTTGTCCAGGAGTGACTGATTGTTTTTTGGAAAGATAAAAGGAAATATTATACACCCGGTAGAAATAAAATAGAGACACACTGTTTTTGGATACCAATTTGGAGGGGGATTTTGCATATGCCTGATATTAAGTTTGGTACAGACGGCTGGAGAGAGGTTATCGCCCGGCAATTTACCTTTGAAAACGTGAAGTTTGTCACCCAGGCGATTGCTGATTATGTGGTCAGCAAAGACATGGCCGGGCGGGGAATTGTCATAGGGTTTGACAACCGGTTCCTGTCCGAAAAATTTGCCGAAGCGGTTGCCGAAGTCTTATGCGGCAATGGGATTAAAGTATTTATGACCGGGCGGGCCACCCCTACCCCGGTTACGGCCTTTGCCGTAAAACACCTTGGGGCAGCCGGGGCTGTTATGCTGACAGCCAGTCATAATCCTCCCGAATACAACGGAATCAAGTTCATACCTGAATATGCCGGTCCTGCCCTGCCGTACATCACAAATGAACTGGAAGTTAACGTCAGGAAAACGGTTGAACAGGGAAAATACAAAGACCTCCGGTATGACAGGGCCGCAGAACAGGGGCTGGTGGAAAACATAGACCCCTTTGACGACTATATTGCCCACCTGAAAACTGTCATTGATACGGAATCTATTGCCCGGGCGGGTCTCAGGGTGATTGTTGACCCCATGTTCGGGGCGGGGATAGGTTATCTTGACCGGATTCTCGAAGAAGCCGGCTGTAATGTCAGGGTTATTCACGGTTACCGGGACCCTCTGTTCGGCGGGTCCATGCCTGAACCCTCGGCCCGGGTTCTGACTGAACTGAGGGACACGGTCATCTCCGAAAAGGCCGACCTTGGGCTGGCCATGGATGGGGATGCCGACCGTTTCGGGATCATAGACAGTGACGGGACATACATAATCCCAAACCAGGTGCTGTACCTTATTTATTACCACCTCCTTACAACCCGGGGCATGCGGGGACCGGCCGCCAGGTCAGTGGCTACGACCCACATGCTGGACAGGATTGCCGCCCATTACGGCCTGGAAATTGAAGAGACTCCGGTAGGTTTTAAATATATCGGAGAATCTATGATGAACAGGGGGAGCATTCTGGGTGGAGAGGAGAGCGGCGGGCTTTCTGTGGCGGGGCATATTCCCGAAAAGGACGGCATCCTTGCAGCTGCGCTGATAGCCGAACTTGTGGCAGTGGAAAAGATGTCTGTCCGTGAGGTCCTGAAAAAGGTTGATGAAAAATTTGGCGCCCTGGTAAGTGAAAGGCTTGATATCCATACAACAGCCGAGAAAAAGGAAGAGGTATTGGCAGCCCTCAGAGAAATTCAACCCCCGGAAATAGCCGGGCTGGGTGTTGAAAGGGTCCTGGCCGTCGATGGGAAAAAATTTTACCTGAATGACGGCAGCTGGGTACTGGTCAGGGCTTCGGGTACTGAGCCGCTGTTTAGGATATATGTCGAATCTGATGACAGGGAAAAGATGAAGAGAATCCAGGGTGATACGAAGGAAATTTTGGGGCTTTGAATATATTTCCAGGTACGCCAGACGCTAAGAACGAGAGGCTTCCTGGTTAAATAAACTTGCCATACAGGCCGCCGGAGAGGTTGGGGTAAACCGACTACCGGCGGCCTAAAGTTTTTGTCTTGGGCGATACTTCCTATTTGCAGGAATTTAGCAAAAAGTGTCGAAAAATGCAAAAGGAGGTGTGCTATGGGCAACCTGAACAAAGATAACGCCAAAAGGGACCTGGTTTCTCTTGACCAGGTCGTAAAAAATACTATTCAGACCCTTGAAAAAGGACGGGAACAGTTGTTTAAGGTTGCCGAAAACGCCCGGAATGAATGTTCACGGTTAAAGAGCGCCCTCACTGATATAGATGAACAGCTGAATAAAATTACTCAGGAATTATCTACTGCCGGGGACAGGGAAAAAGAAGCCCAGTCCCGGGTGGCATTGATTACAGACCAGTTCGAAAAATATACTGAAAAGGAGATAAAAGCTGCATACGAGGAAGCCAAGGAACTGCATGTCAAGTTAACCCTGTTAAGAGAGAGACGGGAACATCTCAAAAACAAGATCAGAGAACTGGACAGCAGCCTTGCTAACCAGAGGGAGACTGCTGAAAAGGCGGAAGACATGGTATCCCAGGTAGGGGTTGTTATGGATTTTATCAGGGGGAACCTCAGGGATATAAATGTGAAACTGGAAAGTCTGCAGCAGAAGCAGCAGATGGGCCTGGAAATCATCAGGGCTCAGGAGGAAGAACGTAAGAGAGTAGCCCGGGAGATACATGACGGGCCTGCCCAGTCAATGGCCAATGTGGTCCTGAGGATGGAATTCTGTGAAAAGCTGCTGGAAGTTGAACCTCCAAAAGTGGGAGAAGAATTGAGACTGCTTAAGGAGGTTGTCAGGAATAACCTGCAGGATGTGCGGAAAATTATTTTTGACCTGCGGCCCATGGCCCTTGATGACCTGGGAGTGGTACCGGCACTGAAAAGATATATTGAAGATTTTCGCGAAAAAAACGATATAGATATTGAAATGAATTTTTACGGGAGAGAAACCCGGCTTGAGCCGGCCCTGGAGATTGCCTTGTTCAGACTTGTACAGGAGGCTCTGAATAATGTAATCAAACATGCCCGGGCCGCTAAAGTGACGGTTGATTTTCAAATGAAGTCTGAATGGGTTAAAGCTTCAATAAAAGATGACGGAATCGGTTTTGACCTGGAAGATTACCTGGCGATGAAGGCCGGAAACCACTTTGGATTGATCAGTATGAGAGAAAGGATTGACCTTTTGGGGGGAGAACTGGATATCGATACAAAACCGGGTGGAGGGACAACAGTGTCCTTTACTGTACCGGTGGCAGGTTAGGGGGGGTTCGGATTTGGAACCGGTGAAGGTATTGATTGCCGATGACCATCCCCTTATCCGGGAGGGACTAATCAAGGTTATAGAGCTTGATCCCGGGATAAGGGTAATCGGGGAAGCGGGTGATGGGGAGGATGTAATCACCAAGGCCATGGAATTACAGCCTGATGTTATAATCATGGATATACATATGCCCAGAAAAGACGGCTTGGAAGCTACCGGAATAATAAAGAGAGAGTACCCAGGCATCAAGGTTGTCGCTCTGACCGTCGAGGACAGTGAACAAAAGGTTATTGAAGTTATCAGGGCCGGTGTAAGCGGGTACATTCTTAAGGATATTGAGCCTGAGGCCCTGTCATCAACCATCCGGGCTGTTCATGCCGGTGAGATGGTAATTCACCCCAAAATAACCTCCATGCTCTTTAAGGAATTGGCCCAGGCTACAGGCCAAAGGCTGGATGAGGTTGGCTTAGATAATTCAGTTGAGGTGGGAAGTAGTCTTGAACAATTTGAATTAACTCCCAGGGAAACAGAAATTTTAAGATATATTGCCCAGGGTATCCATAACCGGGAAATGGCCGCAATGCTTTATATCAGTGAAAAAACCGTAAAAAACCATATCTCCAGCATTTTCAGGAAACTTCAGGTGAAGGACCGGACCCAGGCAGCCCTGTCTGCGATTAAGTTTAAACTGGTCAATTTATAAAAATCTCATAAAAATGTAGACAACCATAGTAAAATATGGTAAGATTATTTTGCGAAAATCTACAAAAATCGACGAAAAAGGCTAAACCGTTGAAAGACGGTGGCGCAAAGCTATGGGTCTACGGTGATTAATCACTAGGATCGCCAAGCTGCCGAAAGGTGTTATACCGTTTTGAACCTTTCTCTGCACTTGGGGAGAAGGGTTTTTTGCATTTATCCGATGGCTAACCAAGAACTCTGTTGATTTTATGCTATTCTGTAGTGCGGTTTTAAAAAATCGGAGGAGGTGAAAAACATGCTGGCATTAATGAAAAACTTCCTGAAAGAAGAAAGAGGACAAGGTATGACCGAATATGGCCTTATACTTGCACTTCTCGTAATCGGTGTTATAGCTGTACTGGTTGTAATGGGTCCGAAGATTGCTCAGAAATTCAAGAACGTAAGTGACAACCTAAACTAAAAGGGAATAAATCTCCGGAAAAAGGCAAAACCGCTGAAAAACGGTGACGCAAAGCCATGGGTCTAAAACCGGCAGCCAACTGCTGGCTGGTCATGATTGCCAGGCTGCCGCAGGAGAACGGGAACAAGAGGCCCTTCTCTGGCTGGTTGGTTTTTGGAGGAGGGTTTTTTGTTGTCCGGAATATTATAATTCAATTAGCGCCGGTATGTTTCCCTGCATAAGATATAAGAGACGTGTCTTATGGGGTGGTAGAATGTACCGCAATTGGTTATTGGTAACCGCACTACTGATTGCCATATATAGTATCATCATCTTTCTGCATCATGTAGTTGAATCGTACAGAACAAGGGATTTCAGCAGTAAAGTTCCCGGCCTGAGTCTGATGTTCCTGGTTAAAAACCAGCAGGACATCATCGAAGGCATTATCCGGACCGTATTTGCAGCTACAGGCAAATACCCGGTGGAGGTTATGATTGTGGATGCCGGGTCTGTGGATCAGACCGCCAAAATCATCACACATCTTAAGGGGATTTTTCCCGAGTTGAGGTTTCTTAACACGGGCAAGGACGGGGGAGTTCCCAAGAAGATTTCTAACCTGTGTCACGGAGAAATAATTTACTTTTTTGATCTAACGGTTCCGGTGAACTACGGCCTCATGTCCAGGACGGTTGAATCTGTCCTAAACGGTTCCAGGGCAAGTCTATATAGGACCAGAGTCCTATATAAAAATGGGACCAAGGGTCGATGTACCCGTAGTTAAATTGTGTTACAATTAAATCAGACAAAATGATACCTCACGAAAAAGGCTAAACCGTCGAAAGGCGGTGTCGCAAAGCCATGGGTCTAAAACCAGCAGCCAACTGCTGACTGGTCATGATCGCCAGGCTGCCGAAGGGGGAGTGGTGATAGAGCGATAAACCCTTCTCTGGCGAGCAGTTGAGAAGGGTTTTATATTTTCCTGCAAATAAAATATTGGACTAGATTTATAAATAATAACAAGATTGATAAATATCAAATGATATGGGGGTGAACAAAGTGTTGAAAATGTTCAGGAAACTGGCGGTAGAAGAGAGAGGTCAGGGCATGACTGAATATGGTTTGATCCTGGCACTTTTGGTAATTGGAGTTATCGCGGTATTAGTTGTAATGGGGCCTAAGCTGGCTCAGAAATTCAAGAACGTCAGTGACAACCTGTAATGAGTGAGTGACGGACCCTACTTCCAATAAGTAGGGTCCGTTGTCAAAAAGGGTGGAACAGATGAAAATACTGGCTGTGCACATTGCCGACATAATAGTGGCTGCAGTTGTGATTATTTCGGTGTATACGGATATAAAAGAACGAAAAATTCTTAACGCGGTAGTCCTGCCTGCGGCGCTTGCCGGGTTGGCCGTGAATTCAGTGTTCTCAGGGATGGATGGATTTATCTTCAGTCTAAAAGGGCTGGGAGCGGGAATAGGACTTCTTTTCATCCCCTTCGTCCTGGGCGGATTTGGGGCGGGAGATGTAAAACTGATGGGGGCCATCGGTGCTCTTAAAGGCGCGCTGTTCGCATTCAAAGCGTTTCTGGCTACCGGGATTGCAGGGGGGATTCTTGCGATTCTGTTGTTGGTAAAACAAGGACGGTTACTGGCCACTTTGAAGCGGATTTGGCTCAGTTTTTTTCTCGGGAGTGTGTTCAAAGTCAACACTCTCAAGAGCCTGGATAAAGCGGAATTTCATGAATCCCTGCCATATGGTCTGGCAATTGGCATTGGTACATTACTGGCGTACCTGGTGGGGTGATTAAAATGATTTGGTTTCAAAGTTTCCGCAGAAAACAGCACGGACAGGCTGTTGTCGAAATGGCCCTGGTGCTGCCTATTTTAATAATGCTGATATTTGGTATTGTTGAGTTTGGCCGGATACTAAATACTTATATGATTGTCACGAACCTGTCAAGGGAAGGGGCCCGGGAAGGGGCTGTCGGCGGAACGGATGCTGAGATTATCAGTGCGGTTCAGTTGGGGACTAATGCCAATCAGCTGAATGCCGGCAACCTGACGATAACCATTGATCCCACGGCAGCAGGACCCCGGGCCAGGGGCAGTTCTGTCGGGGTTGAGGTATCTTATCCGGTAGATATTATTGCCCCTGTGATCGGAAACATTATAGGGGACCCGTATGTAGTTACCTCCCAGACGACCATGAGAGTGGAGGGATGATAAGATGCGGAGACAGGCCGGTACCTTGACAAAAGATAATGGCAGTGCCGCTATAATCACAGCCATTGCATTTACTGTATTAATGGGTTTTGTCGCTCTGGCAACCGACATAGGGGCGCTGTACCTTGAGCATACAAAACTTGCCAGAGCTGTGGATGCCGCAGCCCTGGCCGGCGCTCAGGAACTTCCGGACACTGCTGAGGCGCGGGCAATGGCCCTTGATTATGCGGCCAGAAATAACCTGCCTTCAGGTAACCTGAATATCAGCTTTTCTGCTGATTCAAGGGATATAACAGTTGCCTGCAGCAAAGAGGTCAACCTGTTTTTTGCCAGGGCCCTGGGAATTAATACTTCCACGGTAAACGGCAGGGCTGTGGCCAGGATTTATCCCGTATCAAGAACAAGCGGGCTTCTGCCGATAGGTATTGATGAGAGCCTGCTGCCCCTGCAGGCAGGGCACCAGTATATTATCAAAGTGGGCAGCCCTGCAACAGGGTGGACCGGGATTATCGCGTATCCCGGACAGAGCGGGTCGGACGATTACAGGGAATCTGCGCTGAACGGCTATGATGGAGTTGTGGCCATCGGGGATGTGCAGGAAAAGGAAACCGGAAATGTTACGGGACCCACTATCCAGGGTATCCAGACCCGAATCGACAGCGCTCCCGGGGAGACCTGGGATAACTATTCACCTGACAGCCGGCGGATAGCCCTGGTCCCCATATACCGTGTGCAGGGGTCACTGCCTACGGATGGGGTGGAAATTACCGGGTTTGTGAGTGTTTTCGTGGAAAAGGTCCTTGGACACGGCAATGACAACGAGGTATATGTAAAATATGTTCACCATACTGTTTCCAATGAAGGCGATGATTCCATAACCGGGTCTTACCTGAATACAGTCCGGCTGGTTGAATAACTGACCGGTTAAGCAAGTTGATTGGTTATGCGGTCCGAAAGAGGTGGTTTCCATGATAAAGATATTATCCAGGTTTACCAAGGAGGAAGAAGGGCAGGTTATCATTATTATTGCCGTTGCCTTTACGGTACTGCTGGGGTTTGTCGCCCTGGCGGTAGACACCGGAATCCTGTATCTGGAACACACCCGCCTCGCCAGGGCGGCAGATGCCGCCGCCCTGGCCGGGGCCCAGGAACTTCCGGATGCTTATGCCGCAGAGAATGTGGCCCGGGAATATGCTCAGCTCAATGGCATTGACCCGAATAACCTGGATATTAACTTTGCTGAGAACAACAGGAAGATTACCATAACGGTAAATAAGACAGTTGACTTCTATTTTGCCCGGGCCCTTGGTTTCGAGAGTAAGAACATTGACGGAAGGGCCGTTGCCAGGCTGTCTCCGGTCAGGGAAATGAACGGACTTATCCCCCTGGGGATTAATGAAACATATCTCCCTCTAACACCCGGAAACCAATACCTGATAAAAGGCGGGTCCCAGGACGGGGCGCCCTGGAGGGGAGTTATCAAGTACCCCGGACAGGGCAATGGCGGTAATGAATACAGGGAACTGACCCAGAACGGTTATGACGGGACGGTTGAAACAGGAGACACACTGGGCAAGGTGCCGGGGAACAAGTCAGGGCCCACGGAGCAGGGGATCGAAGACCGGATTAATGCATGCAGTGAAGGGTGCACATGGGATGACTTTGAACCAGGCTGCCCCAGGGTGGTCATTGTCCCGGTATACAGGGATTTAAATCCGGATGACGAGACGGGGGATAACACTTTGGAGGTTGTGGGATTTGCGGCTGTATTCCTGGACCGGGTTGACGGGAACGGCAATGAAAGCAGGGTCTGGGCCAGGTATGTTCCCATGACGGTATCCGGGGAAACGGATGATTCAGTAACAGACCCTGATTATATGAATCTGAGCAGTGTTAGATTATCGGAATAATAACCGGTTGAACAGAAAGAGGGGAAGGTAATGTCAAACAAAAAGGTCTTGCTGCTGGCTCTCATATGTGGGCTCCTGACAGCGGTAACGCTGAATTTTTACCTCAAATCTGTGAAGGATGCTATCACAAATGTTAAGAGTAAAAAGGTAGCTGTTGCTACGGTAAGAATTCCTGCCAGGAGCCTGGTGACCGCTGAGAAGGTAGCCTTTAAAGATATACCAATGGAATATGTACACGGGAGCTCAGTGACTGACCCGTCCCAAGTCATAGGTTATACCACAAGAGCCGAAATCGAGGCCGGTGAACCGATTCTGCAGACAAAACTTGTGCCCAAAGAGAGCTCAGGAAGTACCCTGGCTTACACCGTGCCCCTGGGTATGAGGGCTATTTCTATCGATGTTAATGAACAGACCGGGGTTTCGGGAATGTTAACCCCCGGGGACAGGGTAGATGTGCTGGGTACTGTCGACATAGAAATCTTCAGCCCTGACCCCACGGTTAATACAGTAAAAGAAACCAAGACCCATGTTGTTCTCCAGAATATAGAAGTCCTGGCTGTCGGGAAGAATTATACTGCCCCGGGTGTGACGGAAGGAGAGGGCGAGGGCAAAGCCCAGGAAGGCGGAAGCACTGTTACCATTGCGGTACCGCCGGAAAAAATGCAGTTGGTGGCACACATGGCTTCCAGGGGAAAACTTTACTTAGCCCTGAGGGCTCCGGCCGACAAGAGTGAAGAGGACAGGCCGCCTATTGATTCATTGCAGCTTCTCAGATAACCGGGAGGGATATTGATGGCAATAAAAATTTTGATCGTGGATGATGTGACTGAGACAAGAGAAAACATCAAGCGGCTGCTTTACTTTGAGAAGGATATGATGATTATTGGAGAAGCTGCAGACGGCGAAGCGGCTGTGCGGCAGACCGATAAGCTGAGTCCCGATGTTATCCTGATGGATATCAATATGCCCGGGATGGATGGTATTGCGGCAACAGAACAGATATCCCTCAAATGCCCTAAATCAGCTATTATTATCATGTCTGTCCAGGGGGAACAGGAATACCTGAAAAAAGCAATGGTTGCCGGGGCCAGGGAATACATGGTCAAACCCTTCAGCACTGATGAACTTGTTGACACTATCAGAAAGGTTTATGACTTTGAGCAGAAGCGCCGGGTGCAGTTATCTGAGCCTTCGATTGTAAGGGAACTGCAGAGGGACCCCCAGGTTGTGGCTATTTTCAGCACCAAGGGAGGGGTCGGCAGGACAACGATAGCCACCAACCTGGCTGTGAGCCTGGCTGAAGAAACCCGGCAGAGAGTAGTGATAATCGACCTGGACCTTCAGTTCGGAGATGTGGCGGTCCTGCTCAATGTGGTTCCCAAACGGACCATCACTGAGCTGATCCAGGATATTAACCAGATGGATCCCGAACTGATGGAAAGTTATCTTATTACTCACCCCACAGGGGTAAAGGTCCTGCCGTGCCCGACCAGGCCCGAATATGCTGAACTCATTACCGGGGCTCATGTGGAAAAAATACTGGGAATACTTAAACAGAGCTATGATTACATAATCATTGATACTCCGCCCTTGTTCCATGAGACCACTCTTACTGCCCTGGACCTGTGTCACCAGATCCTGCTGATCGTGTCTCTGGACCTGCCAACTATAAAGAATGTAAAGCTTGGGCTGGAAGTCCTTGATTCGCTGCACCTGAAAGGTAAAGTTAAACTGGTGCTGAACAGGTCTTCCAGTGATATCGGCATTAAGGTGGAAGACATGGAAGAAAGCCTGGGACTTAAGGTGGTTTCCCACATCCCCAGTGACGGCAGGACGGTTATTTCATCAGTAAACAAGGGAAATCCTTTTGTGACGGCCAGCCCTAATACAAGGATTACCGAAAGTATAAGGGAACTGGCCCACATGATAATGCAGGGTGAGGCTAAATCCCAGCCTGAGCCCAGGGCTGAAGTTAAAAAGGGCCTGTTTGGAAAACTCTTTAAATAGATTTGCGGGTAAGAGGTGGCTGATAACATGTCATTGCTGAAAAGGCTTGAAAAAGAAAAATCCGTAACTCCGGAAGGGGCGGAAAAGGCTGAAAAGAAGCAGGCAGCGGTACATAAACAGGACCCGTACAGAGAACTGAAGCTTAAGATCCACAAACAGGTTATTGAAGAACTCGATGATGAAATGATGAGGGATGATGACAGGGATGATGCCCTCACCGAAAAAATCAATGACACAATAGAAAACCTCGTCAATGACATGCTTGATAAGGAAGCAAGCTATATTCCGCGGGCTGACCGGACCAAGATAATCCAGGAGATTATTGATGAGGTTATCGGTCTTGGGCCGATTACCCAGCTTCTGAATGACCCCACCGTATCTGAGGTCATGGTCAACAGCCCTGACCAGGTCTATATTGAACGGAAGGGGAGACTCACCCTTTCAGAAGTGGCTTTTCGGGATAACGAACATGTAATGCACATCATCGAAAAAATTGTTGCACCTCTCGGTAGACGTGTTGATGAGAGTTCCCCTATGGTGGATGCCCGCCTTCCGGACGGTTCCCGGGTCAATGCCATTATCCCGCCTCTGGCTTTAAAAGGACCGTGTATCACCATCAGGAAATTCTCCAAAGACCCGCTCCAGATTGAGGACCTGATCAGGTTTGGTTCTTTGACTCCGGAGATGGCAAAGTTTCTGGAGGCCTGTGTAAAGGCGAGGTTAAATATTGTTGTTTCCGGAGGGACCGGTTCCGGGAAGACTACCACCCTTAATGTCCTGTCATCTTTTATTCCCAATGACGAACGGATTGTCACATGTGAAGATGCTGCAGAAATACAGCTGAGACAGGATCACGTTGTTACCCTGGAGAGCAGGCCGCCCAACATCGAGGGGAAAGGTGCGGTTAGTATAAGGGACCTGGTAAAGAACTGCCTGCGGATGCGCCCTGACCGGATAGTTGTAGGTGAGGTCCGGAGCGGTGAAGCCCTTGACATGCTCCAGGCAATGAATACGGGCCATGACGGTTCCCTGACCACCGGTCACGCCAACTCCCCGCGGGATATGCTGGCCAGGCTTGAAACGATGGTGCTGATGGCAGGTATGGACCTTCCGGTAAGGGCAATCAGGGAACAGATGGCTTCTGCGGTCGACCTTATTGTCCAGCAGAGCCGTCTTAAGGACGGAACAAGGAAAATCACCCATATAACAGAAGTTCTCGGTCTGGAAGGTGATACTATAGTACTTCAGGACATATTCGTTTATGAGCAGAAAGGTGTGGATGAACACGGTAAGCTGGTAGGAAGGTTTAAACCTACGGGTATCAGGCCAAAGTTCCTCCACAAACTGGAAACCTCAGGCATCAGGCTGCCTGATGACATTTTTTCTTCCCCGGCCTTCTAAACTTATAGACAGGAGGGAAACAAATGTACCTGTCATTAACCCTGGTACTGGTTTTCTTGTTTGTTTCGCTTTTAATATACGGTATATTTCTAACCACAACCACCGGCAAAAGGGAGCTGGATGAGCGGATGAAGACCTATACTGCCAGACTGGGTGAACTGAACCGGGAGTCCGGTCTTGCCGAATCATTAAAAAACTTCAACTGGAAATCGTCATTCCAGGATGCGAGTAAAATATTTGCGGCCAAGAGCTTTACCAAGAAGGCGGAGATCGAGCTGATGAAGGCCGATATACCCCTGAGAGGGGAAGAATTCATCATGATGAATTTCCTCCTCATGGTTGGCCTTGGGCTTGTTTTGCTTCTGATTACCCGTAACCCCATTGTTGCATGGTTCGGTGTGGTAATCGGCTTTATTGTGCCCAGGTTTATCGTAAAAAGGACAAAGATTAAAAGGGTACAGAAATTTAATTCCCAGATCGGGGATTCCTTAACAGTAATGTCAAACTCCTTAAGAGCCGGTTTCAGCTTTCTGCAGGCCATGGAGATGGTTTCCAGGGAAATGCCTGCCCCTATCAGTGATGAATTCAACCGGACCCTTAGGGAGATGAACCTGGGGACCCCCACCGAGGATGCGCTGATGAACCTGACCCACCGGATAGAGAGTGAAGACCTGGATCTGGTTATGACCGCAGTAATGATCCAGAGACAGGTTGGGGGTAACCTGTCGGAAATACTGGACAGCATTTCCCATACCATCAGGGAACGAATCAGAATAAAGGGGGAGATAAAAACTCTCACTGCCCAGGGGCGGGTCTCCGGCATTATAGTCGGGATTCTGCCGATTGTCATAGGTCTGGTGCTGGCAGTAATCAACCCTGAGTATATCGGTGCACTTTTTAAAACCCCGCTTGGCTGGGGCCTGCTGGTTGCCGGCATCATTTCCCAGACTATCGGTATCGCCCTGATCAAAAAGACGGTCGACATTAAAGTATAAAGGGGGTTCCCCTTATGTATTTCGCTGTCCTGATTTTAAGTTTTTTAACAGTTGCCCTGGTCATATATGGTATATACCTTGCCCTTAACCAGGAACGTTTCGCTGTAACCCAGAGGATGCAGGAGATAGCGGCTAACCTGCGGCGGAAAAAGGACCTGAATGATGAACTGAGCAAGCCGTTCTTTGACCGGATAATCCGGCCTGTTTTGGATAAACTGGGCAAAAACCTGGGGAAAGCCCAGCCTGCCAAGAAAAAGGTTGACCTTCACAAAAAAATTTCCATGGCCGGAAACCCTCTAAATCTGACACCCAACGAATTTCTGGTAATTCAATACGGGTGTACCCTGGGACTGCCCATCTGTTTTCTCCTGTTTTCCCTGCCCCTCAACTGGGATCTGACTGTGGTGATACTTGGCATGGGTGTGTGGGCCGCAGTTGGTTTTGTTTTACCTGATTATTACCTTAAACTTAAGGCAACCAACAGAAGGGAGGAAATCCAGGATAACCTCCCTGATGTCCTGGATCTGCTGACAGTAAGTGTTGAGGCCGGACTGGGGTTTGATGCAGCCCTGGTAAAAGTGGTGGAAAAGACAAGGGGTACCGTATCCCAGGAGTTCTCCAGGGTGTTGCAGGAAATCAAGATGGGAAAACCCCGGAGGGATGCCCTGAGAGACCTGGGAAGCAGGTCGGGGGTTGATGACCTGATTTCCTTTGTGGGGGCGGTAATTCAGGCTGACCAGCTGGGTGTAAGTATCGGTAATGTGCTCCGGCTCCAGGCGGAACAAATGCGCCAGAAGAGGAGACAGAGGGCAGAGGAAAAAGCGATGAAAGCCCCGATTAAAATGCTTATACCGCTTATTTTGTTCATTTTCCCGACTATATTCATAGTGGTCCTGGGTCCGGCAGCAATTCAGATTATGGATACCTTCCAGTAAATGATTTGGCAGCAGAGGTGAAGGGTTTGAAACTGGTTAACCTTACCCGGAACACGGTTTTGGCGGATACGGCGGAAGTGGCCGGGACCTGGTTTTCGCGCCTGAAGGGGCTGATGTTTCGAAAAGGACTGGCAGATGGACACTCCCTTGTCCTGGTACCGTGTTCCTCGGTGCATTCGTGTTTTATGAGGTTCAATATTGACCTTCTTTTTGTGGACAGGGCAGGGACGGTGGTATACCTGACAGAGGATATGCCTCCCTTCAGGTTTTCCCCTTTGATACGGGAGGCAGGGTTTATTGTCGAACTTCCATCAGGAACCATACGTTTAACCGGGACGTGCCTCAATGACCGCCTGAATCTTACCGCTGACATGCTTTAGTGACAAAATGTTTGTCTTTATCTGGCATTTTTGCAGGGAATAGTTATTTCTGTGTCGAATATGGTAGGCACAGGGGGTGTTACCATATGGCTAGGGCCAGAAGAGGGTTTCTGCATGGACTTTATGTATGGCTGATAGTTTTTACCGGATATGGCATGATGGTCACCCTGCTTAATAAAAAGCCCCTTATTATCGACTTGTGGAGAGAGTATGCGGTACTGGTCGTCCTTGGGGTCTTAGCCGAATGGTTTGTGGTTTCAGTTCCCCAGGGGAGTCTTTCTCTGGGGTTTGCTATTGTATTTGTTTCCTTTATCCGTTTTGATCCCACCACCACAGTTGTTGTAAGTGTACTCAGTGCATTTATTGCCAACAGTATTTTTAGTAAGGACGGCCTGCTGCGTTCAACCCTGTTTAACGGTGCCCAGTATACCATTTCGGCCGTTGCAGCTTCAACGGCTTATTATTATGCCGGGGGACTGTCCGCGGACAAGATATCGGCTCCCAATATAATTCCCCTGTTAGTATTCGTGCTTAGCTATTTTTTTGTCAACCATCTTCTTGTCACCATGTTCCTGTGGCCGTCCCTCCGTCACCAAACTATCAGTTTCTGGCGTTCAGCCCTCAAATGGGACTGCTTTACTTACATGTTTGCCGCCCCTGTAGGGATCCTGATGACCCTTATTTACGAAAAAACGGGGACCCTGGGGGCAATCCTGCTGTTTATTCCCCTGCTGACACTGAAATACCTGTTCCGCCTGTACATTAACCTGGATACGGCCAATAAGGAACTTTCGGCTCTTTATGAGGTGGCCAAAAACCTGGGGGCAAACCTGGAGCTTTCCAGGACCCTTGGCCTGATCCTGACGGAGACCAAACGGGTAGTGAATTACCATACCGGGATAATATACCTTTTCGAGGAAGAGGATAATGAGCTGGTTCCTACCGCCATTAGGAGTCCGTTTGCAGAGCAGCTCAAGGGTATTACTTATCCCCTGGGTGAAGGGTTGGTGGGGATGGTGGCCAAAACCCAGCAGCCTGAAATAGTATATGACTCCAGAAGAGACCCTGAATTGCGTAACCATCCTGGTATAAACCAGTTTTTGCGGTCTCTCATGGTTATCCCCCTCTTGATGGAAAACAAATTGATAGGTG
This sequence comes from Firmicutes bacterium HGW-Firmicutes-14, assembly GCA_002840275.1. GTDB lineage: Bacteria > Bacillota > Thermincolia > Thermincolales > UBA2595 > W-Firmicutes-14. The sequence continues at coordinate 135,883 of PHAB01000004.1, read as the reverse complement.
TGATTACTATAGGCAAAAAGGAGCCTTATGCTTTCGGTCCAAAACAGGCACAGATTCTGACCAGCCTGGGCGGGCAGGCAGCTGTGGCTATGGCCAATGCCATGTTATACAAAAAGATCGAAAAACTGGCTATTACCGATGGTTTGACAAAGGTATACAACCACAGGTATTTTTATAAGAAAATGGAGGAGGAAATCGAGAGGTTCCGCCGGTACGGATCGGTCTTTTCCCTGATAATGCTGGATTTGGATTATTTCAAGAGGTTTAACGATAAATATGGACACCGGGCCGGAGACAATGCCCTTTATAACGTAGCCCAGGTTTTGAAATCAAGCACCCGGACGGTGGATATGGTGAGCCGTTACGGGGGAGAGGAATTTGCCGTCATCCTTCCGGAAACGGATTCCGGCGCTGCCAGACTGGTGGCAGAAAGGATGCGCCGGGCGGTACAGGATGCTTTTTTCCCAGTTTCCGATGAACAGCCGCCTGTCCATGTTACTGTCAGCATAGGTGTGGCAACCTGTCCGCAGGATGCCCAGGATATTAACGAAATTATAGAACTGGCTGACAGGGCCCTGTATTTTTCGAAAGAGAGCGGAAAAAACAAGGTTTCCCTGTGGTCTGAAATACCGGTTTCCGCTTTAATTGAAAAAAGCTGAAAAAGCAGATAAACGGTGAGTATGGAAAATTTAGTTGATAGAAGGAAATTATTGTTCTTTATAGAAATATACTCAAGTGTCCTGTTTATTAATAATACTTAATACCGGCCCGTTCCTGCTGCCAATAACCGGTTTTATCAACAAGCTCCTCAAGGGGGGCAGTTTTTTTTGTCTTGGTATAAGTCTGATTACATGTTTTTATTAACAATACAGACAAATTTTGGTATAATTAGATTATTATGAAGGACCTTCTTGTTTGCATATATATGACCAATACCGGCAACGGATTTCGTGCATTTTTGACTCATAACCCGGACATTGATGCCGGTTTCCTGTTTGGCGGGCAGTGGGCAGGGTCCCCCTGTTCCTGTCAACAGGGACATGTTGGCGCTCCGGGAGCATATTATTCACTGGACCTGCTCACTCCGTTTATCCCCATAGGAATTGCCCATTACATATTTCACCATGTGTTCACACCGGGAGAGATATATGGATACAGATCTTCCGAGAAGCTTGGCGGCACATGTACCGGGGCACTTGCCGGAACTTTATTGGGAGAACCTGTGGAAACATTCACCGTGGCGCTGGCAGGAAAACTGGCCGGATGGCTCAACGGACGAACCGGATGGCTGACCGGGCGGCTAACCGGGAACGGGGGAAATGAAGGCAGGGGTTATGAGGAAGTGGTCCGGGAGAGGTCCGGTCAGGTGAAGATGCTTATCGCCCGGATGGAAGAAGCTCTGGGGAAAGGGATGCGGGTTCCGGTAATGGACCGGTATCCGGTTAAATATCATGGGCGGGTTTCGGACATAGGGGACCTGGGGGCAAGGTATCCGGGGGAACCGGTCCCGGGAGACATAGGACAGATCCTTGGGGCTGTCAGGGGAAGGGTCCTGTTTTTGGAGGAAATCAGCAGAAGTTTAAGGGAGAATAACCTAAGTGCAGAAATTAACCCTGACCGGATCTTGGACTTGCTTCAGGTCCTGGCTCTGCGAGGGGAAACCGAAATAATGCCTTCCCTGGGATTTACCGCCCCGGGGGAACTGACCTGTTTACGGTGTGGCAACAGGTCTCATTTAAACAGAACATTTCTAAACTCATCAGGAACCGCGGATAAAATAAACGGGGCAGCATGCCCAGCCTGTGGTTTCCCCTCGTTTTACTGTGAACAGTGCAGCGCCTTTGGGGAATCCAGGCTGTGCCGGGGCCTGTTTGCCGCAGGAGCGGCAGGTGAACCGGGAAATGGGAGCAGTATTGGCAATTCCGGAATCCCTCACTCCAACATCGCCCTTTCAGTAAAAATTGAGCCGGCAGGGGTCCCCCCTCTAAGCCCTGCTCAGGGGAGGGCATCTGCGGAACTGGCGGACTTCGTGACAAAGGGGGACCAGGTTGAGAGCCTGGTGTGGGCCGTGTGCGGGGCCGGAAAAACCGAGGTGGTGTTTGATGCTATTGCCGCTGTTCTGAATTCAGGGGGCCGGGTTCTGTATGCCATCCCCCGCCGGGATGTGGTAAGGGAACTGGCGCCCAGGCTGCAGTCAGCCTTCAGGGGAGTCGAAGTCCTGGCCGCCTTTGGGGGCAGCCCTGAGAAATTCCGGTCCGCCCCGGTTGTGATTGCCACAACCCACCAGTGTATCAGGTTTTACAGGTGTTTTGACCTGATCGTTTTGGATGAGGTAGATGCTTACCCGTATAAGGGGAGCCGGATGTTGCATATGGCTGTCAGGCGGGCGGTGAAGACGGGTGGGAAAACCATATACCTGACAGCAACCCCGGATAAAAAAACCCTGGCCAAGGCAAAGTCCGGGCAGGGCAGGCTGATCACCATACCTGCCAGGTACCACGGACATCCGGTGCCTGAACCGCGGATTATGACGGTTTCTGCCTTCAACAAGAACAGGGCCGGACGCTGGACCGTTGAACCGATCATCATGAAACTGCTGGAAAATTGGCTGGCGGATGAAGGAAGACAGGTGTTTATTTTTCTTCCCACCGTACGAATGGTAGAAAATTTCGGCCCGGTCCTGAAAGAGTCCGTTGAAAACGGCCTGAGCGGAAGAACTGCGGGCAATGACCTATTGTATTACAGTCATGCCCGGGATCCTCTGCGTGACCGGAAGAGGGAAGGCTTCAAGGCAGGTGAATTCCCCTTTTTTCTTACTACCACCATAATGGAAAGGGGAATTACAGTAAAAAAAGCCAATGTCCTGGTGCTTGAAGCCGATTATGAACAGGTTTTTGATGAGGGAACCCTTGTCCAAATGGCCGGCCGGGCAGGACGGTCGGCAGAATACCCGGACGGGGAAGTGGTTTTCTCAGGTAAGAGGGCCGGTACAGCCATGAAAAAGGCCCGGGAACAGATAATGTACCTAAACAGAGTTGCCGCGAAGGAAGGTTACCTTAAGGGATTATGGGTTGGGAGATGATGCCTTGGAAATCTTGGAGAAAATACTGGACCTTTTTTTCCCGGGAACCCCGGAATGTATTATATGCGGTTCCCAGGGGAGACTGGACAGCGGGGTATGCCGCGGGTGCCTGGAAAGGGTTGTCCGGCGGGAGGGTTATTTTTTTTGCCCTGTTTGCGGGCGTTATAGTTTCAAGAACACCGGATTCTCCTGTGACGAGTGCCATTCCCTGCGTCCTGCCTTCTATGCTGCCCGGTCGGTGGGGCCGTACAAAGGAGTTCTTAAAGAGGCCATTTACCTGTTTAAGTACCGGGGACGCCGTTCACTGGCCGGTTTTTTCGGGCTGCTGATGGCGGAACTGTTTCTGGCAGAGCGGGTATTTGCCAATGCAGCTTTATTGGTGCCGGTACCCCTGAGCAGGGAGAAGATGAAATTGAGGGGATTTAACCAGTCAGAGCTGGCTGCCGCAGCAATGGGCAGGGTCCTGGGCCTGCCGGTCAGCCACTGCCTGTTAAGGACTAAAGAAACGACCAGCCAGTCAAAACTTGACCGGGGGGCAAGGGCGCAAAATGTCAGGGGGGCGTTTGCCTTCGACGGACGGAGTTTAACCGGTATTCCCGGGACAAAGCTATCCGGTAAAGATATACTGCTGATTGACGATATTTTCACTACGGGAGCTACTGTGGGGGAATGTACGGGGGTTCTGCTGGAACAGGGAGCGGACAGGGTAGGGGTGATGACCTTTGCTTCAGGGCTGCAAGAAAAAAAATAACAATCTTGCTTACGAAGAAGGGAAAAGAAGGAATTATGTCGAAAAACAGATAAATAAGTAACTTGAACAGTCTTCGGATGTCTGGGAGGAGATATTATGGCTAACCTGAGTAATTGTCCCGAATGCGGAAAGGTCTTCGTAAGAATGAGCAAGAATTTGTGTCCTGACTGTATCGATCAAGAAGAAAAGGAATTTGAGGAAGTGAGGGCATATCTCAAGGACAACCCCGGGGCTTCCGTGGAGGAGATTTCGGGAGTTACCGGAGCAGATGAGAAAAAGATCCTAAGGTGGATGCGGGAAGGACGCTTAGAGGTGAGTTTTACCGAAGGAGGGAGTCTGACCTGCAAGAGCTGCGGCGCTTCAATCATTTCCGGAAACTATTGTGCCAGGTGTGCGAGGGAGATGTCGGATAAGTTAAGGGGTGTCTCAAAACCCGTACCGGCAGATGAAAAGACAGACAGCAAATCTAAACAGCAAGGTATGTTTATTGCTGACAGGATCAGAAAAGACTGAAAAAAATTTAGGGTCAATTGTGAACAAAATAACCAAATTTTCAGAAAAAAGCATCCGTTAGTTTTGTTAACCAGATATTCGCAGGAATAAAGAGCAATTATGCAATTAATAAAGATATTATCAAAATTCCGGCCTAAACAAAAAGCCTCAATCAACCGACATTGCAAGTAAATTTTATTTTATCATCGACAGAATAGTTTGATCAAAAAAAGAGGTGGCCGGTATGATTATTTCCAACAACCAGATTCGAAGCCTTCTGGCCCTTTATTCACAGCAGGAGGCCAAAAGTCCCCAGGCATCGAAAAAGGAACTTAGTAAAATTTTTAATGAAGAATTATATAAAAACGCTGTTTCCCAGGATGCTGAAGCATATACCAATGCCAGGGAAGTGATCAGGGGCTTGCCTGAAATAAGGGAAGACAGGCTGGCATCTATTGAACAGAAGGTCAAATCAGGAACCTATGAGATTACTGATGAAGAGGTCGCCGAAAAGATGATCGGCAGATCCCTGGTGGATAAACTGGTCTGAGCTTTTGACCTTTAATGGAGGAATAGGTGTGGAAAAAGACTTTACCGGGCTGCTGGAAACTATGGAAAAGCAATCTGACGTTTATGAAAGACTGCTTTCCCTGGCTAACGAAAAGCAGCCTGTTTTGGTTAAGGGTAATATCCCTGAACTTGAAAAGATAACCAAGGCAGAAGAGATACTGATCTTGCAGATTGGCAGGTTGGAAGAAAAGAGACAGGTTCTGCACCGGTCCCTGGCCAGCCATTTTGCGCTTTCTCCGGGTGATTTGACAGTATCCGAACTGGAGACACTGGCCGGGGAAGAAATGGCAGCAAAACTAAAATTACTGTGTGAAAAAATGGTCGGGACACTGCAGAAACTGGAAACAATCAACAGGTCTAATTCTTATTTAATAGAAAAGTCCCTTGATTACCTGGATTTTTCCCTGAATGTCATTACTTCGGATAATACTGCCTCATCATACAACGGGAAAGAAGAAAAAGAGAAAGATAAACCGTCAAAAATATTTGACCGCAAGGTTTAGAGCGGAGGGAAGATACATGAGATCAACTTTTTTCGGGCTTGATATCGGAAGGAAGGCGCTTCAGGCTCAGCGGGTATCCCTGGATGTCACTGCCCACAACATTGCCAATGCCAACACAGAGGGCTATACCAGGCAGAGAGCGGTGATGCAGACTACGACCCCCTTCGCATATCCCAGCGCTAACCGGCTTATCGGGGCAGGGCAGCTGGGTACAGGAGTTTCGGTTGAAGAGGTCAAGCGGGTCCGCGATTCTTATATTGATACCCAGATAAGGCATGAAAATAAGACTACAGGGTACTGGACATCTAAGAGGGATGCCCTGTCCAAACTGGAAGTCATCTTCAACGAACCTTCAGATTCCGGCCTGCGGGGTGTTATCGACCAGTTCTGGGAATCCCTGCAGTTGTTAAGCCAAAAACCTGAAGACGGTTCTGCCAGGTCTGTTGTCAGACAGCGCGCCTCTGCCGTAACAGATACATTTCAGCATATGGACAGGCAGCTTACAGAACTGCAGAGCGATCTGGATGATTCTATTGAAATTAAGATCCAGGAAATCAATTATATGGCTACTCAGATCAGGGACCTTAATGAGCAGATTGTTAAGATAGAGGTTTCCGGGGATAATGCCAATGACCTGAGGGACAAGCGGGATACCCTTATCGACCAGTTATCAACGCTGGTTCCCGTGGATGTGCGGGAAGACAACGTCGGAGCTGTCACGGTCACCATCGGGGGCAGGTCAATTGTGGCCAATGCGATAGTGGAACCCCTCACAGCTGTACCGAATCCGCTCAACAGCGGATATGTTGATATCCAGTGGTCATCAGACAATACGATGGTCAGGCTGGACAGCGGCTCGGTAAGAGGGATGCTTGATATACGGGACAGCATCATACCCGCTTACCGGACGAAGCTGGACCAGATAGCTGAGAATTTGGTCAATGAGTTTAATGCTATCCACCAGGGGGGGTATGCCCTTGACGGTGTGACCACAGGTCAGAGTTTCTTTGACCCCGCCGGGATAACGGCCAAATCCATATCTCTTGATGCGGCAATCCTCACAAGTTATGATAACATTGCCGCTGCTGCCAATCCCGATGCCCCGGGGGACGGGTCAAACGCCCTTACCCTGGCTCAGCTGAAACATACCAATATACCGGCCCTTTCTGGGACCATGGATGATTTTTACCGCAGCCTCGCATCCCAGCTGGGGATAGATTCCCAGGAAGCCATCAGGATGGTGGAGAATCAGACCCTTCTGCAGAACCAGCTGAAGAGCAGGTGGCAGGAGATATCAGGTGTTTCCCTGGATGAAGAGATGACAAATATGATCCAGTTTCAGCATGCTTACGACGCTGCGGCAAGGATTGTAACAGCAATGGATCAGATGCTGGATACTATCATAAACCGGTTGGGAATAGTGGGAAGGTAAGGTGATATAAGTGCGGGTAACTAACAGGATGCTGGTGGACAATTTCCTGGCCAATATAACAAACAACCTGAGGCACATGGAACGGTTGGAACAGCAGATGGCTACTGGAAGGAGAATAAGCAGGCCTTCCGATGACCCGGTGGGGGTTGTTTCTTCCCTCAGGTTGAGATCCAACCTCATGGAGACCGCCAAGTATGATGAAAATGCTGATGAGGCCAATTCATGGCTGGAAGCCAGTGATACCGCCCTGGGCAATGTGACCCTGATCCTGCAGAAGGCAAGGGAGCTGGCGGTCAGGGGCGCCACGGAGAGCATGTCCCAGCAATCCAGGGATGCCGTAGCCAAAGAGGTAAACCAGCTGCTGGAACAGCTGGTGGATATGGCAAATTCGGTCCATGACGGCAGGTATATTTTCGGCGGGTACCAGACTACTTCTGCCCCCTTTACTGCTGTGGGGTCTCCTGCAACAGCAGTTATTTACAGCGGGGACAGCGGAATTCTGAACAGGGAAATAGGTGTGGGTATCACCTTGTCCATAAATGTCACCGGAGCCCAGGTGTTCAGCGGCGCATCAAATATATTTGATTCCTTGATTATGCTCAGGGATAATCTTATTGCAGGTAACACTGCCGCGATATCAACGGGTGATATAAACAACCTTGACCGGTCAATCGACAATGTCCTGGCTTACCGGGCGGAAATCGGCGCCAAGATAAACAGGCTGGAACTCCACAAGGAACGGCTGGGAGATATGAGGGTGAACTTTACCAAGCTCCTGAGCGCCAATGAAGATGCCGATATGGCCGAGGTTATAATGAACCTGCAGATACAGGAAAATGTCTACCGGGCCTCCCTGTCCACCGGCGCCAGGATAATCCAGCCGACCCTGGTGGACTTCCTGAGATAACCAAGGTAAAGGGTGATTGCCATGAGTATCAGGATACAGGTGAACCAGTCACCCGGACAGATCGGGATCAGGCAGAAATATCCTGCGGTGCAGATTGATTCCCGCCCGGGGGACCTGGAAGTACAGCATCCGCCTATAATGATTGATATGGATGTTTCATTTCCCGGGATTAGGATTGATATGTCTAAAATTTATTCGGAAATAGGGCTGAAAGGTTACCTGGAATCGATGAAGGCTGATGCTGCCAGGGGGCAGGAGGCAGCCCTGGCGGGGATTGCCAGGATTGTCAAAGAAGGTAACCGGATGGCTGCTATTGAAGAAGGATCAGGAGTGATACCCGTCATTGCCGCTGAAAACTACCGGGCAGAAGGAGAGGTTGAAACCAATGTGGGACTGGTACCCCGTTCCCGGCCCCAGGTTGAAGTCCTTCCCGGTATGGTTAAGGTAAATAACAGGGCAGACCTGCCAAAGATAAAGTATGTTCCGGGAAATCCGAAGATAGCAGTACAGAAGGGTTATGTTGACATTTATATGAAAAAAACCCCGGAGATTGATATCACTGTTTCCGGTAAATGGATTAAATAAGCCAAAAGGACGGTGCCTTTTTATGACCCTCAAGATTAAAACCTCCAGGTTTGGATTGGTAAACTATGAGGACAATGACGTTCTCAGGTTTCCTGACGGACTACTGGGGTTTGAAGCCAAACATAATTTCATCCTGATACCCCAGGAGGTCAAACAACAGGAGGGACAGAAAGATTCCCCTTTGGGCTTCGTCTGGCTGCAGTCCCTGGATGATTCGGAACTGGCCTTCGTCCTTATCGACCCGCTGTCCTTCAGGGCGGAATATGAAATACCATGGGGTGAACCTGAGAAGGAAGCCCTGGGTGAACGGGACGAAGTGGCCGTATATGCTGTTGTTACCATACCGCCGGACCCCATCCAGATGACAGCCAACCTCAGGGGGCCGGTAGTCATAAATAAGGGGACGGGAAGGGGAAAACAGCTGGTGCTCAGCAACAGCAGGGATTTTACCACCCGCCATTATATCCTGGCAGAACTTCAATATACGGAACTGCAGAAAATAAAGGCTAAACAGGAGGCGGTACAGAAGCAAAAGGCAAAATAACAGACCCGCTGATCGGAATATAAAGCCAGGGAGGGCGCAATATGCTGGTATTGAGCAGGAAGAAAGAAGAAGTAATCATGATAGGAGAAAATATAGAAATAGTGGTCCTGGATATCAAGGGGGATGTAGTTAAAATAGGTATCAGGGCTCCGAAAAATGTTTCGGTACACCGGAAAGAGGTTTACGAGGAGATTCAGGCCGAAAATATCAAGGCAGCGGCCTCCGCTCAGCTGACTGATTTTGACGAATTACTACAATTAATTAAAAAAGATAATATCAGCCAAAATAACGAGTAATATAGAGCAATAGAGAGAAAATATGCCAATAATGCCAAAGACAGACTTTACCGCGGTGTAAAGTTTTGTTTTTTTTTGTCGATATACTTTATGAAAAAGTATCTGAACTTGAAAATTTTTAACAATTATACGGTACGGCCGGCCGTTAGATTGGAGGGAAGGAGTAGAGGTTCAGAGTTGCTTTTTTGCTTAAAGCTTTTTGCATGGATGCAAAAAGAAAAAATTCAAGGAGGATGATATTATGAGAATCCAAAACAACATTGAGGCTCTAAATGCCTGGAGAAACCTGTATACCAGTAACACCAATCTGGGCAAATCCCTGGAGAAACTGTCATCCGGTTTCCGGATCAACCGGGCTGCCGATGATGCTGCAGGTTTGGCCATCTCCGAAAAGATGCGTTCCCAGATCAAGGGTCTGAACAGGGCTATCCAGAATGCCCAGGACGGTATTTCCTTATTGCAAACCGCTGAAGGCGCCCTGAATGAAACCCATTCAATCCTTCAGAGGATGCGTGAGCTGGCTGTTCAGGCTTCCAACAGTACCCTGACAACGGAAGACCGCAGTAAGCTGAATGATGAGGTAACAGCCCTGAAGTCCGAGATGGACAGGATTGCCAGCAACACCGAGTTCAACACCCTGAAGTTGTTGGACGGCAGTTTCAGCGGCACTCTCCATATCGGGTCCAATGCGGCTCAGACACTGACTGTAGCTATTTCCAGCGCCAGCTCAAGTGACCTTGGTGTAAATGGTGTGGCTGTTACTGACATCGCCAATGCTTCTTCAGCCATCGGGCTCATCGACACTGCCATTGAAAGTGTATCTGTTTCCCGGGCCAATCTCGGTGCTATGCAGAACCGTCTTGAGCATACCATCCAGAACCTCGGCGTAGCTGTTGAGAACCTGACGGCTTCCGAATCACGGATCAGAGACGTAGACATGGCAGCAGAGATGATGAACTTCACCAAGACCCAGATCCTGATGCAGGCCGGTACTGCAATGCTTGCCCAGGCAAATGCCAAGCCTCAGTCGATTTTACAGCTCTTAGGATAATCTCAAAGGAATCAAGCCGGTCGACCTGGGTCGACCGGCTGTAATCCTTTTGCGGGATGGTGATTTTTATGGATGCCGTTAACAGAATACCTGCTGCCGGCGAACCGGTGCCTCAGGTATCTCAGGCTTCTCAGATTTCTCAGGTATCCGGGGCCAAAAGGGTTGATTCCGCCCTTTCCGAGAGCGCATCACGTCCAGACGAAAAAAGTGCCGGTATTAAAGGCGAGGATATCAGAAAGGCCGTTGAAGACCTCAACTCTTTGGCCAAAATGCTGGATAACAAGTTTAAAGTTTCCGTACATGAGGAAACCCAGAGATATGAGCTTAAAGTCATTGATACTGAGACTGAAAAGGTTATCAGGACCATTCCTCCGGAAGAAATTCTTGACCTGGTGGCCAGGTTTAAGGACATGGCCGGTGTTGTCCTGACGGGTTTATTCCTGGATAAGCACGTATAAATGCAGGTTAAAACTTTAGCTGGTGTCTGTCCATCTATATTAGACGATACCGGACAGGAGGAGGTGAGTACCTTGCGATTAGGAGGAATTGCCAGCGGATTAGATACAGAGGGTTTGGTCAAGCAGTTGATGGCTCTGGAACGAATGCCTTTGACCAGGCTTGAGGATAAGAAAAACGTCCTGGAATGGCGCAAGAGCGCTCTCCTGGATTTCCGGAACATGCTGCTGAATCTGCAGAAAAAAGCATCGGCACTGACCTTGTCCACTTCATTTGATTTAAAGAAAAGCGCTTCGTCTGACTCTGAAGTAGCCACTGTAACAACAGGCGCGACTGCCGTCAACGGTACCTATACCCTGGAGGTTACCAGCCTGGCAACCGCTACAAAGGTAAGCAGTACTGGCGCTATAGGTATCCCTGACGGGACCTATGCCACACTTACAGGCACTGCTGAATTGAATTCCGGGGCCGGGGTGGATGCCGACCCGAATGCCGCCTTTAGCGGAGGGACTGCGGCTACCCGCCTGGAATCCGAGGTTACGGCAGGAGCATTCAAGGTCAATGATGTTACTATTACAGTGGATGCGGATGATACAATTAACACAGTTTTGAACAAGATAAACGACTCAACTGCCGGCGTAAAGGCTGTCCTTTCCGGAGACAGGATTGTTCTGACCCAGAAGACTACCGGCTCGGAGGCCACCATCACTGTTGGTGAGGATACCAGCGGGTTCCTGGCTGCGGCCAAACTAGATGCGGCAGTGGTTGTGGACGGGACCGAATCCGGTGAATTCAGAAACCTGGCGGATACGGGCCTGGGTTTTACCAGCGGTTATTTCACAATAAATGATTATACTTTTTCAGTAGATACGGCGACAGAGTCCCTGAACGATATTATCAGCAAGATAAACAATTCGTCAGCAGGGGTTACAGCTTTTTATGACAGTGAAAGTGATACTATTTCCATAACTTCGAAGACAACCGGGTCTGATGCAATTACCCTGGGCAAGGCAACTGATACTTCCAATTTCCTGACGGTTACCAATATATCCGGCGCTGTTCAGACTTTAGGCACCTCGTCTGCATTCAACCTCAACGGTGTTGATATGAACAGGGACAGCAACAGTTTTGAAATCAACGGGATTACTTTTAACCTGCTAAAGGCCGGTACAACCACCATTACTGTTTCCCAGGACAATGATAAGATAATCAAGAATGTCGAAGATTTCGTCAATGAATACAATACTGTAATGGATTGGTTAAATACAAAACTGACGGAGAACAAAGTCAGGGAACCCCTCAGTGACTTTGACAGGAAAAGCGGTATCCTGCGGACCGACAGCACCTTAAGAAGGGTTCAGTCCTACCTCAGGTCATCCATCTTCAATCCGGTCAGCGGACTGCCCCATAATTATGACCAGTTGTCAGATATAGGGATTACAACCGGCATGCCGACAGATTCGGCATCTGCAGCTTTGAATTCCAAACTGCAGATTGACAAAGACAAACTGAAGACTGCCATCCAGAATAACCCTGATGCAGTTGCCGGCATATTTATGGAAGCAACCGGTGGAATAGCAGTTAAACTGAATGATTACCTGAATTCCGTCACATCAGCCACCGGAGAAATAATGGGACGGGCCGGCAGTTCCGGTATACTGTCATCCCAGATCCGGGATATGGAAGAGCGGATCAAGGATTTTGAATACCGGCTTGAACTCAAAGAAGACCGCCTTTGGCGCCAGTTCAGCCAATTGGAAACCATTATGAGCAATTTCCAGAACCAAAGCGCCTGGTTGAGCGCCCAAGTCAGTTCAACCTGGGGGATGAAATAGTCCCCCAGTTTCTAAGAATTAAAATGTCTACTTGTGTCTACTCATGTATTAATATGTCCACTCGTATAGATTGTTTTGAGGTGATTACTGATGGCCCAGGTCTTAACGACCATCCACCATGAAATTATAAGGGTTCTCCGCGAAAACAGCGCTAGCTATGTAAATCCGGTAACTTCGGATATAATCGGGAATGCTCTGAATGTTACACCTTCATATATCAGGGAGCAGATGACACCGCTTCAGAAGATGGATATGGTGGGGGTCAGGCGTGGGCCGGGAGGAGGATATTTTTTGGCTGGTAAACAGGCACTTAAGTTGTAACAGCATGTCAATAAAAATAGGAGTGAATTCGATGAAACTTATTATTGACGGCAAGGCCATTAAGCATGATTTCTCAGGGGAATTAAAGCTGCAGGATGTGGTTCAGTCGGTTTCCCGGGAAATCGCGTCAAACCGGAGGATTATCACCAACTTCGAAATCAACGGCGCCCCTCTTGAAGGCAGTGACAGCCAGCTGGCGGACTTAACGGTTGCTGAAACAGGGGAGTTTACCATATTTACCAATTTACTGGAAACTATTATTACAGACAGTCTTTCCGGACTGACTAAGTACCTGCCCCAGCTGGTTGCAGGTATTGAAGAATGTGCAGCCATGCTCCAGGCAGGCAAGCGGACCGAGGCAATGGATATGCTTCAGCAGTGTGTAACCGGACTGGGGTGGTTTACCGAAATCATCGACAAATCGGGTCAGCTTATCACTTCAGCCATAAGCCCCTCACTGGTGGAAGACTTGGCCCTGCTGGAGAAAAGGCAGGACATCAACAAGGTGCTCAACCAGGTGGTGGAAAACCTCACCAATGAAGAACTCCTGGCAGTGAGTGACCTTTTGGAATATGAACTGGCACCTCTTTTAAGTGAATGGAATATGTTGATTCCCCAGGTAATTGAGAAGATAGAGCAGGGATTAAATTAAAAGTTTAACGAGGAATAGACTGATGGGACTATATGAACAGAACCTTGCCATTTTGAAAAAAAAAGATGGAGAACTGGCTGAAGTAATTGACAGTGTGGCAGTTGACCCACAGATATATAATGTTTTTCCGGCAAAAAACGGGCAGACAAGCCTGAGGGTGCAGAAAGAAGACGGGCAGTATGTGCAGTTCCACAGCGCCTATGACCCGGGCAAAGAAGCCCGGAGGCTGGCAGGTTCCGTTGATATCAATAAGAACAACCTCCTTATAGTGTCTGGTTTTGGCCTGGGATATCATGTTACAGAACTCTTGAGCCACACTTCGGCTGGACACATTATTGTTGTTCTGGAAGCTGACCCGGCAGTGTTTAAAGCCGCAATGCAGTACAGCGATTTAAAAGAACTGTTGCTTTCCAAAAGATTTATTTTATTAGTTGGAACTACCGACTCCCTTGTGTCAAAACTGGCGTCAGCCGTTGATATAAATACATTGCAAGGAATGGGTTTTCTTGACCACAGGCCTTCAGTGGAACGGAACGGAAAATATTATGACACTGCCCTGGAAATTATCCGCGGTACCCTGAACCAGATGGTTCTGAACCAGATAACCGTTACGAATGAAGCTGAAAAATGGTACACCAATACCCTGGAAAACCTGCCGGAGGTCTTACGAAATCCCGGTGTTGAGGGGCTCTTCGGGAAATTCCGGGGGGAACCCATAATTCTCGTTTCGGCCGGGCCGTCCCTGGACAAAAATGTCGAATACCTCAGGCTGGCTAAGGAAAAAGCCCTGATTATCTGTGTGGGGACAGCCCTTAGAGCGCTTCTGGGCAGGGGTATAAGACCTGACATCGTTGTTTCCATAGACCCCCGGGAGAAAAACTTTGAGCATTTCAAAGGACTTGATGTGGAAGGTATTTACCTGGTAGCCGAGCCCACCAGCCACCCAGGGATATTTGAAACATATCAGGGGTCAAAGCTGATATGCACTTATGGCAATTCAATAATTAACTGGGTGGAAAAAAACATCGGGCCTGTGGGCAGAGTACGGAGCGGCGGTTCAGTGGCTACTGTGGCCCTGGACCTGGCGGTCAGGCTGGGAGGAAATCCTATCGTCTTTATGGGCCAGGACCTGGCCTTTACCGGCGGGAGGACCCATGCCGGGGGAACCCTTTATGAAAGAGGCCGGCAGGAAGCCAAAGATGATGACCTCAACCAGGTCACCCTACCGGGTTATTTCGGTGGACAGGTTCTTACTTCCAGAGTTTTATATTCCTTCAACAAGTGGATTGAAAACTACATCAGGGACTGCGGGGAGACCCGGTTTATAAACGCCACCGAAGGCGGCGCCATGATCGAGGGGGCTGAACGTATGCTGTTCAGAGAGGTCCTCTTCAGGTACTGCCGGGAGGAAAGGCAGGTATCCGCAAGGCTTGATGATTATTATACGAAGAACCGGCAATCAAGAAACTTAAGAAACGCCCGGAGGCTCCTGGAAAAGCTCGAATCAGGACTCAGGGAACTGCAGGACCTGGGACAGAACACCCTGAAACTGGTGGTCAGGATCGCAGAGGAATATGGTTCCCTGGGTGAAACCCGGAAGGTACTGGAGGGCTTGCAGAAGCTGGCCAAGAGTGATGCCAGGGTTGACCGGATGGCTGCCCTGCAGTTTACCGGGGACGTATTAAAACCTACGCTGCTGAAGGTGAAGACGCTTGGCGGTACAGCCGAAGGGACGAAACTGAGGCTTATCTCAGCCAAGGAGATATATTCAGCAATAACATATTACAGCAAATATACTGCTGACTTGCTTAACAAGGCTTTAGAAGCACTGAATAGAGGAACAAATGCTAACAACTGATGAGGTGATACCGTTGCGGAAGCTCTTGCAGGGAAAAAACATATTGATTACGGGAGGCACGGGTTCCATAGGCAGTGAGATATTCCGTCAGGTACTGCTCTATGATCCCAAAGTGGTCCGGGTGTACAGCCGGGACGAACACAAACAGTTTGAGATGCAGCAGGAGTTTGCAGGCCGCCCCAACATAAGGTTTTTGATTGGTGATGTGAGGGACAAGGAAAGGCTCCAGAGGGCCATTGAAGAGATTGACATTGTCTTCCATGCCGCTGCCCTGAAGCATGTCCCATATTGCGAATATAATCCCTTTGAAGCGGTTAAGACCAATGTTCTGGGGACCCAGAATGTGATTGAGGCAGCCCTGGATGAAGAAGTCGAAAAAGTGGTGGCCATCAGTACCGATAAAGTGGTTAATCCCGGCAATACCCTTGGCGCCACAAAGCTGATGGCTGAAAAACTTGTGGCATCGGCCAATCACTATAAAGGCAAAAGAAAGACTGTGTTTTCCTGTGTGAGGTTTGGTAATGTGATGGGTTCCAGGGGTTCTGTCATCCCCCTCTTCAGGAAACAAATATCTGAGGGCGGGCCGGTGACCATAACTGACCCCAATATGACCAGGTTTATGATGAGTATAGCTGATGCGGTCAACCTTGTTCTCAAAGCTGCCCAGGTCAGCCGGGGAGGAGAGACTTTTATTCTCAAGATGCCAACCCTGAGACTGATTGACCTGGTGGAGGTTCTGATAAAGGAGCTGGCACCGAAATACGGTTATCTCCCGAAAAACATTCCGGTAAAATACATTGGAGCCAGGCCTGGGGAAAAGATGCATGAAGACCTGCTGAGTCCGGATGAGATACCGCGTACTTTTGAATCGAAAGATATGTTTATAGTGTCTGACAGGGTCCAGCCCAGTGCTTATCCCTTCTTGGTAGAACAGGCCGGTGTAACGATCTATTCGTCACGGGACGGCAGGCACCTGACCAAGAGAAAGATTAAGGACCTTCTCTACAAGGCTAACCTGCTCTGGAGCAGGGAAAGTGATTTGCGGTCAGATTATTGTGCCGAAATTGCGGCCGGTCTGGAAGAATAATTATACCGAATGGAAGATTATACATAAAAATGGGGGTTCACATGCAAAAGAGGGAACAGTTTCTGCCTTTTGCCAGGCCGTTAATCGGGGATGACGAGATACATGAAGTCATCGATTCCCTGAAATCAGACTGGCTGACCAGGGGGCCCAAGACAGGGCATTTTGAGGAGAAATTCAAGAAATATATCAGATGCGAACACGCTATGGCCGTGAGTTCCTGTACAGCCGGGCTGCACCTGGCCCTGGCGGCGGCAGGGATTGGCCCGGGGGATGAAGTTATTACCTCACCCCTGACCTTCTGTTCCACTGTCAATGTGATTGTCCATGTGGGGGCCACCCCTGTCTTTGCCGATATTGACCCACAGACCTTGAATATAAACCCTGAAGAAATTGAAAAGAAAATCAGCCCCAGGACAAAAGCCATCATAGCGGTACATTACGCCGGGCAGCCCTGTGATATGGATGCAATCAACAAAATAGCCGGGAGCCATAATTTACTGGTGATTGAAGATGCCGCCCATGCAATAGGCGCCCGTTATAAAGGGAAAATGGTTGGCACCCTGGGGGATATTGCTTCTTTCAGCTTTTATGCCACAAAGAACCTGACCACAGGTGAAGGCGGGATGGTCACTACTGATAATGATGAACTGGCGGAGAAGATAAGGGTTTTAAGCCTGCACGGCATCTCCAGGGATGCGTGGAAGAGATATTCCGCTGAGGGTTCGTGGTATTATGAAGTGCTCTATCCGGGATTTAAATATAATATGACAGACATTGAAGCTGCCCTGGGGATACACCAGCTGAGCAAGGTGGAGTGGTGGAGGGAACTGCGCGAGGAATACGCGGCGTACTATGACAGGGAGTTTGCTGGGATAGGGTGGATAAGACTGCCGGGAGTTATAGACGGAGCAGTTCATGGAAGGCACCTTTATGTGATAATGCTGGAAGACCGGGCGCCGGTGGGCAGGGATGAGTTGATTAAAGAGATGGGAAGGATGAATGTGGGGACGAGTGTCCACTTTATTCCGGTTCACCTGCACCCATATTATAGGAAGACCTTTGGCTATGGGGAAGGGATGCTTCCGGTGACAGAGGATGTATTTAAGAGGATTGTGTCACTGCCGCTGTATCCGGCCATGGCGGAAGAAGACTTGCGGTATGTGGTGGATGTGGTGAAGGGGATTGTGGGGTAGGAGGCTTGGAAGTGGTTCTTGAGACAAAAACTTTGCTGGATTTGAGTGAATATGAAGATATTTACCCCGCAGATATGCTGTTTGTAGGGGAGTACATATATATATTGGACAAGTTTGGCCACAGTATAAAGGTTTTTGATACTTCAGGTGAACTCGTGAAGACTATTGGGTCAAAGGGAAGTGGAGAGAAAGAATTCTTTTACCCGGCCGGGATGGATATGGACAGGGATGGCAGGATATTTGTAGCTGATAGCTATAACCACCGGATCCAGGTGCTGTCAAAGGAAGGGGAGTTTTTATATTCGTTTGGCAGCTATGGTTCTGGGGAGGATGAGTTTGCCGAGCCGACTGATGTGGCGGTTGACAGGGATGGGAATCTGTGGGTGGTGGATTGCGGGAATCATAGGGTGAAGAGGACTAATCCAGACGGGAAGTGCTTGGCCACCGTCGGGGAGCAGGGAAGTGAGCTGGGGAATTTCAAATACCCTTTGTCCATTACCATTGATGATGAAAATTATATCTATGTTGTAGATAACGGTAATGGACGGATACAAAAGTTTAACGGCAAAGCTGATTATATTCTCATGATAGGTCAAAAGGGGGAAAATCCCCATCAGTTTGTTAAACCTATAAGCTTAGCAACTAAGAGGGATTTTGTTTATGTTTTTGATGATGTTAGTCATAAGATTGTAAAATATTCCAAGCACGGATATTTTATTGAAGCCTTTGAGAAAATTGATGAATATTTGTTACTTGCATTACATATTGACAAACTTTTTGCTGTCTCCGGAAGACGAATAATTGAATTAGGAGATACTGATGCCCGGACAGAGAGAGGGATAATTGAGGCAAACAATGTTGGGCATGTTCATGAGAGCCTTGGATATGAGATACTAGCTAAATATACTTTCAAAGAAAACGAATTTGAAACTTTTAATTGCGTAATAGAAAAGGTCTCCGGGCTTGCTATTAAAGAACATCATGAAAACATACAGATTATTGATTATTTATTTGATAACAAGTTTTATGATAAAGGCTTTAATATTATGAAACATCAATTCAGGTCTTTACCTTTGCAGCTCTGTGAAAAGCAATACTATAACTATTTAGATAATAAAGTAAAGAATACCGACAATGACATATTGAAAGAAAAAATTATTGATTTTATAAAAGTGAACTATGTCTATGAAGATTATGAAATCGGCGGTTATGGAACTGAACTTGGCCAATTTAACCAGCCTTATAAAGTTGATTTTGACAGTAAAGGTAACTTTTTTGTAACTGATAGTTTTAATCATAGAGTTCAAAAATTTAGTTATTCCGGGGAACCATTGATGCAAATTGGCGATTATGGTACAAAAGAGGGGCAGTTTAATGGACCAATTGGGATTCTGATTGACCGGGAAGACAAGGTGTTTGTCTGTGATTATGGCAACCATAGAATCCAGGTCTTTAGCACAAACGGTGAATATATTGATTCCTTTGGGGAAAATTTAGAAGGCCCGGTTTGGATAACGGCAGATGAAAATCAAATCCTGGTTGGAGATAACATCAAGAACAATATTCATATTTATTCTAAACAGGGGGAATTCCTGGATAATTTTAACATACCTGATATTAATTTTTCCAGAGTTCCCTATGAAATATTAATAGACAGAGCTAATCATAGAACTTGGTATCTTAGCTATGATGAAAATAAGATTGTCATCGAAGATACAGGTAATACGATGGATGTTGTGAACAAATGCAAAGAGAATGTTTCATTTAACAATCCGTATTCGGTTGCATTAGACAAACAAGGGTACATCTATATTTCTGAAACGGGAGGATTTCATAAGTTTGATAAGAACTTTAATCTAATTTACTCCTATAGAATGTCGGCTAAAAACGCAAAACCTGTAAATATCAAGATTTTTAAAAACAAAGTGGTTATTGTAGATAATCCAAACAATATGATTCATTGTTTTACTCAGGGATATCTGGAGGTGTAAAGGTGAAATTTAATAAGGTTTTGGTCACAGGAGCAGATGGTTTTATTGGTTCACATTTGACTGAACACCTGGTTGGTCTTGGTTACGATGTTAGGGCATTTGTTTTTTACAATTCTTTTAATTCTTGGGGCTGGCTGGATTGTGCAGCAAAGGAAGTTAAGGACAGCTTGGAAGTATTTGCTGGAGATATCAGGGACCCTCATGGTGTTAAGAAGGCTATGTGCGGGTGTGATGCGGTCCTTCACCTTGCAGCACTTATCGGGATTCCGTATTCCTACCATTCCCCGGATACCTATGTTGACACCAATATAAAAGGAACACTGAATATTTTACAGGCAGCACGCGAATTGGAAGTATCTAAGGTAGTTCATACATCTACAAGTGAAGTTTATGGCACAGCCAAATTTGTTCCTATTAAAGAAGACCATCCATTACAGGGACAATCCCCTTATTCTGCTTCCAAAATTGGAGCCGATCAGATGGCTTTGTCATTTTATAATTCTTTTGCAACCCCTGTTGCAATAATCAGGCCTTTTAATACATATGGACCACGCCAGTCTGCCAGGGCGGTAATCCCCACAATTATTACACAGATTTTGAAGGGGCACCGAAAAATTAAACTGGGTGTTTTATCGCCCACCCGGGATTTTAATTATATAAAAGATACAATCAATGGTTTTACAGCAGTTCTCGAATCAGACCGTTCCATTGGCCAAGTGATTAATATTGGAAGTAATTACGAGATTTCAATAGGAGAAGTTGTGAAGATTATAACCGGGATAATGAATACGGAAATAGATATAGAATCTGATTCTGGCCGGATTAGACCTGCAGCAAGCGAAGTAGACCGGCTAAGAGCAGATAATTCCCTGGCAAAAACACTCCTTGGATGGGAACCGGCTTATGGTGGGAAGGAAGGCTTTAGAAAAGGGCTGGTTGAAACGGTGGAGTGGTTTCAGCAGCCATCAAACTTAAAAAATTATAAAGCCGGGGTATATAACATATGAACTCACCCCTTGACCTAAATAGAGTTTTACAAGTGTTGAAGGATGTTCTTTCAAACAAAGGGGCCTCTGGATTGCACGAACCGCAATTCAATGGAAACGAGTGGGAATATGTAAAAGAATGTCTTGATACAGGCTGGGTTTCTTCTGTGGGCAGATTTGTGGAATTATTTGAGGCAAAACTGGAAGAATATACCGGGGTAAAATATGCGGTGGCTACTGTTAACGGCACTGCAGCATTACACATTTGTTTGAAACTGGCTGGAGTCGAACCGGGAGATGAAGTGTTTGTTCCTGCTTTGACCTTTGTCGCAACGGCAAATGCGGTCACATATTGCGGAGCTGTTCCTCATTTTGTTGATATAGATATCAATACCCTGGGTATTGACTCACATAAACTTGCGGACTACTTAAAGGAAAATGCCCGTGTTGGACCCCAAGGGTGTTTCAATATGATAACAGGCCGAAGAATTAAAGCGGTTATACCGATGCATACTTTTGGCCACCCGGTTGATATAGACCCCCTGATGGAAATTTGCGAAAAATTTCGTTTAGAAATGATAGAGGATGCTGCTGAGGCGCTTGGTTCATTATACAAGGGGCGGCATGCAGGCAATTTTGGAATTGCTTCCGCTCTAAGCTTTAACGGTAACAAGATAATAACTACAGGGGGCGGTGGGGCTATACTAACTAATCAAAAACCACTTGCCTTGTTGGCCAAGCACCTGACAACAACGGCCAAAAAGCCCCATCAGTGGTTCTTTGTCCACGATATGGTGGGCTATAACTACCGGCTTCCCAATATTAATGCAGCGTTAGGATGTGCGCAGATAGAGCAATTGCCTGATTTTTTAAATACGAAACGCATGTTAGCCTCAAAGTATTTGACATCATTTAAATGTGTGGACGGAATCACGGTATTTGAAGAACCGCCTTACGCCCGGAGTAATTACTGGCTGAATACATTAATATTGGATGAGGGCCATGAGAATCAGCTCGATAAATTGATTGAGATGAGCAATGAAATGGGAATCTCCACCAGGCCGGTATGGCGACTGCTCTCCCGGCTGCAGATGTTTAGTTCATGTCCAAGGATGAATTTAGTTACGGCCGAAAGTTTGGAAGGCAGGATAATAAACCTTCCGAGCAGTGCCACGTTAGGAGAAGGATATGAAAAAACGTAAAATTTGTGTTGTGACAGGTTCAAGAGCCGATTATGGTCTTTTGTTTTGGCTTTTAAAAGAAATTCAGGCAGACCCTGCCCTCGAGTTACAGGTGATAGCAACAGGAATGCACCTCTCTCATGAATTTGGACTTACTTATAAGATTATTGAGGAAGACGGATTTTTTTTAAATGCAAAAGTGGAAATGTTAATGTCCAGTGATTCACCTGTTGGAATTACACAATCCATTGGAATAGGTACCATAGGATTTGCCAGTGCATTGGACGGGCTGCAGCCAGACATTTTGGTATTGTTAGGGGACCGTTATGAAATATTGGCTGCTGCACAGGCCGCATTGATTGCAAGTGTTCCAATTGCTCATATACACGGGGGAGAGACAACAGAGGGCGTAATAGATGAAGCTATACGACATGCAATCACAAAAATGTCCCAATTTCACTTTGTTGCAGCAGAAGATTATCGCAGGAGGGTTATACAGTTGGGAGAAATGCCGGAGCGGGTGCTAAATTACGGCGCTCCCGGACTGGATAACATAAAACGGTTAAAATTATTAAACAGGGAAGAATTAGAGCAGTCAATAAATTTTAAATTCGGGCAGATTAACTTTCTAGTCACTTACCACCCGGAAACATTAGAAAAATCCGGCCCTCAAAAGGCATTGACAGAGATTTTTAAGGCACTTGACCATTTCCCGGAAGCCAAGGTGATTATCACCAAGCATAATGCAGATACTTATGGCCGGATAATCGGTCGAATGATAGATGTTTACGCTTCAAAACATCCGGGCAGGGTGACAGTTTATACGTCCCTGGGGCAGCTAAATTATCTGAGCGCAATGAAAATTATGGATTTGGTAATAGGAAATTCTTCGAGTGGAATAATTGAAGCCCCTGCTCTTAAGAGGCCAAGCATAAATATAGGAAACAGGCAGACAGGAAGGCTGAAAGCGGCATCAATTATTGATTGCACTGAAAATTCCCAATCGATAATTTCCGCTATAAAAAAGGCATTATCTCATGAATTTCAAATTATGCTTCCCGGGGTGTCCTCGTTATATGGATGTGGTCATACATCTGCTCAAATTAAAGAGTTCCTTAAGACAGTGGATATAGATACAGTTTTAATGAAGAAATTTTATGATATATGCTTCTGAAATTATGATATATGTTACGGAATAAGAGAAGGGAAAGTCGATTATGAAACATACTTATATCATAGCTGAAGCAGGGGTTAATCATAATGGGTCCATAGAAATGGCGAAACAGTTGATTGATGTGGCAGTTGAATCAGGTGCTGATGCAGTCAAATTTCAGACTTTTAAGGCTGAAATGCTGGTAAGTAAAAATGCGCCTAAGGCTCAGTATCAAATGGAGCAGACAGATGAATCAGAATCACAATTTGAAATGCTAAAAAAACTGGAATTGGATCAAAAATCGCATGAGTTGCTGGTTGAACATTGTAATGAAAGAGGTATCCAATTTTTATCGACCGCATTTGACATAGACAGTATTGACTTACTTGCTCAACAAATGAGGCTACCTCGCTTAAAAATTCCTTCCGGAGAAATAACCAATGCTCCTTTGCTGTTACATGCTGCCAGAACCGGGAAACCGATTATTCTTTCAACCGGGGTTTCCGATTTAAAAGAAATTGAACTGGCTTTAGGTGTTTTGGCCTTTGGGTACCTGAGAACAAAAGAAACTCCGGCTGTTGAAGTTTTTAAAGAAGCATATTTATCCAGTGAAGGGAAGAATGTTTTAAAAAAACATGTGGTTTTATTACACTGCACCACGGAATACCCAGCTAAGTTCAAGGATATAAACCTGCTGGCCATGAAACTTATGAGTAATGTATTTGGCCTGCCGGTTGGTTATTCGGACCATACGCTCGGAATTGCAGTCTCTATTGCCGCAGCCGCGCTTGGAGCAGTTGTCGTAGAAAAGCATTTTACATTGGACCGGAACTTATCCGGGCCTGACCATGCTGCTTCTTTGGAGCCAAATGAATTGGCAGCAATGATCCGTTCTATTCGCCAAGTGGATGACGCATTAGGGGTTCGGGAGAAGAAACCAACAGATTCTGAGTTAAAAAATCTTTCGGTTATACGTAAGAGTTTGGTTGCCCAAAAGAGAATTAAACGAGGAGAGGTATTTACTGAAAATAATCTTACTGTAAAAAGGCCGGGATATGGAATCTCTCCGTTTTGTTATTGGGAATGGCTCGGTAAAATTGCGGACAGGGATTATGAGGCTGATGAGGTGATTCAATGAAAATAGGATATTTCGGTGATGGCCTGTGGTCTCATTTAGCCCTGAACAAAATCCTGGAAGACAGTAATTTCGATGTGGTCTTTATTGTAACCAGGCATGAAAACGCAGATCCTGTTTTAAAGGAATTTGCTCAAAAGCTGCAAATACCCTGTTTGTCTCATGCAAGCGTCAATGCAAAGGGCTTCATTGATGAAATAAAAAGATTCAATCCGGATTTAAATGTATCCATGTCTTTTGATCAGATTCTTAAAAAAGAGATTATAAACCTTGCACCATTGGGATTTATTAACTGTCATGCCGGAGCACTGCCTTTTTACCGGGGACGCAACGTTCTTAACTGGGCATTAATTAACGGAGAAAGCAGTTTTGGGGTAACTGTGCATTACATTGATGAGGGAATTGATACAGGGGATATTATTGTTCAGAGGTTTGGCAACATTGATCAGGATGATGATTATGCAAGCTTGCTGGAGAAAGCAAGTAATTTATGTGCTGATGCTTTATTCGAGGCATTAAAACAGATTTTCAATGGAGTGGCCGAACCAATTAGTCAGGCAGCAATTCACCCGGTCGGGTTTTATTGCGGCCGCCGTCTGAACGGAGATGAATGGCTTGATTGGAACTGGTCCAGCCAGCAAATTCATAACTTTGTCAGGGGAATAACGGTTCCTGGCCCGTGTGCCAGAACTTATCTTAATGATAAGGAAATCGCAGTTTTATCAACCGAGATAATACCGGAAGCGCCGGCTTATATTGGGACTCCGGGAGAAATTATCGGTAAAGAGCAAACAGGAATTATAGTGAAAACGGGTGATAGTATCATTCGGGTTAAAGGTATCGTCAATATTGCACAAGACGGAAATATATTTCCCGGTGATATTCCGGTATGTATGTTAGGAAGCAGATTAGGACTTAATCCATGGTTAAAACTTAGGGAATATGAAAATCGTCTTTTAGAACTTGAAAAGCTGGTAAATCAGCTGAGAAAACAGGGTGATAACAATTGAGACGGAGAACAAAGGAACAAATCAATAGAATAACCGTAACCTCTGGAGATATCTTGTTCGACAGTATTTTAAAAATGAACGAGGCAGCCTTACAGATTCTCCTGGTAACAGATGCATCCGGGAAGCTGATAGGAATTATAACTGATGGCGACATAAGAAGAGCCATGTTGAAGGGAGTTAACTTTTATATTCCGGTATCTGAAGTTATGAATACAGCACCTCTTTCATTACCCACCGGGTCATCGGTTGTCCAAGCGAAAACAATTATGCGGCAGCACAGCATTCGGCATGTACCGTTAATTGACAAATGCGGCAGGGTGCAGGACCTTATTATTTGGACAGATTGTTTTGAAAATGTTCCAAAGGAACAAAAAGAAAAGATAATAATTATGGCTGGCGGGAAAGGTACCAGGCTTGACCCTTTTACAAAGATTCTTCCCAAGCCAATGATTCCTTTAGGAGATAAGCCTATTGTTGAAATCATTATGGACAAGTTCCATCAGCAGGGATTCCGTAATTTTGTACTGTCATTGGGATACAAAGCTGAGATCGTTAAAATGTACTTTGCAGAATCCGACAGGCGTCCATATAGTGTTGATTATATATGTGAAGACCATCCCCTGGGGACAGCCGGGCCTCTCAGTTTACACAGAAATCATATAAATGATACTTTTGTGGTGACCAACTGTGATGTTATTCTGGAACTAAATTATTTGGATTTAATCAGGTATCACCGGGAAAAGCGAAATATGCTGACAATTGTGGGTTCAGTCAAAGAATTTACAATTCCCTATGGAGTTCTCAAAACGGAAGGGCAAAAATTGTTAAACATAGATGAAAAGCCCAATCTGCATTTCCTGGTAAATACAGGACTTTATGTTTTAGAACCGGCTGTCCTGGATTTAATCGGTGATGATGAAAAAATTGATATGACAGAACTGTTTAGGAGAATTGAATTAGACAAGGGTAAAATAGGAGTTTACCCGCATCACGGAAAATGGTTTGATATCGGACAATGGGAAGAATACCGGGAAACTTTGCGCTTTTTTGAAGGAAATGTAATGGAGTGGAGCATTTGAAATGAATGTACTGTTTATCGGTATGGGTTCTATTGGCAAAAGACATCTGCGGATCTTGAAGGAAATGGTGCCTGATAGTAAGCGGTATTTCTTCAAAAAAGAGAAGGAACAATCTAACGAAAAAAATGTCTTTACCCACTGGGAGCAGGTAAGAGAGATCACTTTCGATGCTGCTATCATTTCCAATCCTACACATAAACATGTTGAAACAGCATTAAAGTGTGCTAATCAGGGAATCAACCTCTTCGTCGAAAAACCCGTTTCCCACTCTATGACAGGTATAGAAGAGTTAAAATTCATCGTTCAGCAAAACAATCTAAAAACTCTGGTTGGGTTTAACCTGAGATTTCACCCCGTTATTGAAAGATTAAGGGAAATTATTCAGGTAACTAATGAGAGGATATTAAGGTTTTCTGCTTATTGTGGTTCTTATTTATCTGATTGGAGGGAAACAGATTATCGCAGTACCTACAGTGCCTCCAGAGATCAAGGTGGAGGGGTAGTGCTGGATCTTATTCACGAGTTGGATTATTGTACATGGCTTTTTGGCCAACCTGTAGAGATTACCGGCCAGTGTGGAAAAATTTCCGGACTGGAAATAGATGTTGAAGACACGGCAGAGCTAATATTACGCTATAAAACATGTCTTGGTGTAATTCACTTGGATTATTTTCGGCCGGTCCCTCAACGGACCATAGAAATTATAACTGACCGAAGTGTAATAGAAGGTGACCTTCTGACAGGAACAATCACAATTACGGGACCCTTAAAAACTAAGGAAGAACATTTTGAGATATATAGGGATTTAACTTATCAAAAACAAATGGCACATTTTATTGATGTAATCCATGACAGGGTACCGCCAAGATGTAGTTTAACCCAGGGTGTTGAGGTATTAAAACTTGCTTTAAAATTTAGAGAAAAATATTTGATCTGAAATATGTTTATTTTGTTTTTGAAAGACAGGGTGGGAGAAATGAGCAGGTTATGTACAATCTGTGCAAGGGGAAATTCTAAGGGAGTAAAAAATAAAAACATCCGTGATTTAATGGGGAAACCTTTGATTGCACACAGCATTATCCAGGCAAAGTCTTCTGACCTGTTTGATTTGATCGCTGTCAGCAGTGATTCAGATATTATCCTTGAAACTGCAAAACGGTGGGGAGCCGACTGCCTGATAAAGAGACCGGTTCACCTTGCAACAGACAGTGCAGCCAAAATCCCTGCTATACAACACTGTGTTTTGGAGGCAGAAAGATTGTATCAGAAACACTTTAATACTATCGTTGATCTGGATGCAACTTCTCCTTTGCGGAAGGCCAGTGATATTAGGGAAGCAGTTAAACTTCTCGAAGAACGTAGAGTTTCGAACGTAATTACTGGGATGCCTGCTCGCCGGTCACCTTATTTTAACTTGGTTGAAATCGATGGGGACGGTGTGGTGCGGTTATCAAAGCCTCTGGAGAAGCCTGTTGTAAGAAGACAGGATTCTCCGAAATGCTATGATATGAATGCATCTATATATGTTTGGAACAGAGATGCGTTACTATCAAATGACACTATTTTTAATGAAGATACTTTGCTTTATTTAATGCCGGAGGAACGCTCCATAGATATAGATTCCGAGCTTGATTTCACTTTTGTTGAATTTATAATGTCCAGGGAGGAAGGAAGATACGATGAATGAATATAAGAGCCTTTTCTCACTTGAGGGAAAAGTTGCAATTATTACCGGAGGCGCCGGTCTTTTGGGTAAAGAAACTGCAAAAGGCCTGTGCGATTTTGGTGCAAAAACGGTTGTGGCTGATATTTCCCTGGACAAAGCCCAGGCAGTTGTTGATGGCTTACAAGGTGTTGCTACCGCTGAATTCATTGATATCAGTGATGAAAAATCGGTAGAGGACCTTATCAGCAAATATGAAAAGATTGATATTTGGATTAATAATGCTTATCCAAGAACAGCAGATTGGGGCGTAAAGTTTGAAAATATCCCTGTCCAATCATGGAGACAAAATGTTGATATGCATTTAAACGGGTATTTTATATGCTGTCAAAAGGCCGCCCAAAAAATGAGAGAGGTTCAATCAGGGACTATCATCAACATTGCTTCTATCTATGGTATGTTAGGACCGGACTTCTCAATTTACCAGGGAACCAATTTGACGATGCCGGCAGCTTATTCAGCAATTAAAGGCGGGATCATTAACTTAACCAGGTATTTAGCCACTTACTTGGCTGCCGACAATATAAGGGTCAACTGTATTTCACCTGGGGGGATATTTGACAATCAACAGGAAAGTTTTGTAACGGCGTATTGTAATCGGACACCTATGGCAAGGATGGCTTGTCCACGGGACATTGCAGGGCCAATTCTCTTCTTGTCATCAAATGCCTCCTCATATATAACCGGACAGAATTTGATTGCAGACGGTGGTTGGACTGCATGGTAAAAGAATGATGGTTCCCGGTGCAAAAAATTATATAGGTCTAACAAAGTTTTAAAAGACGATTGACTATTACTGTCTTTGCAGGGGAGTGTATTCCGATGAAAGCAGTGATTTTAGCTGGCGGTTACGGAACCCGTATCAGCGAAGAAACACACTTAAAACCAAAACCGATGATTGAAATTGGCGGCAAACCGGTCCTTTGGCACATTATGAAGATATACTCTTTCTACGGAATCAATGAATTTATAATCTGTGTGGGTTACAAAGGGTATATGATTAAAGAGTATTTCTCGAATTACTTCCTGCACCAGTCGGATGTCACCTTTGATATGTGTGAGAATAAAATGCATATTCATAATAACCATTGCGAGCCTTGGAAGGTTACGATAGTGGATACCGGTGAAGATACCATGACCGGTGGAAGAATAAAACGGATTCAAAAGTATGTTGATGGCGATACTTTTTGTCTCACTTACGGCGACGGAGTCAGTGATGTTAATATAAGGGAACTGATTGAGTTTCATAGGAAACAGGGAACCTGGGTCACCCTTACGGCTGTGCAGCCCCCCGGCCGGTTTGGAGCAATCGACCTGAATCACAATCTGATAGTCAGCTTTCAGGAAAAGCCTCATGGGAATGGGGGATGGATAAGTGGCGGCTTTTTCGTTCTTGAACCCAAGGTTTTTGATTTTGTAGAAGGTGACAGCACCATCTGGGAGAGGGAACCCCTGGAAAAGCTGGCAACAGCCGGACAATTGTCGGCATTTAGGCATAAGGGTTTCTGGCAGCCTATGGATACGTTGAGGGATAAGATTAAACTGGAAGAACTATGGGAATCGGGCCAGGCAAATTGGAAAGTATGGTAAATAAAAGGATGTGAACATATGATACTTAGGGCCAAGACTGTTGATTTGCTACAAACCGGGGAATTAAACTCTCAACAAAAGGCTAACAGTGAATTGAATCTGAAAGAATTAAACGAAGGAAAAGAGATTCTTGCATCTTTCCCAAGAAGAGTAGTGTTGGAATTGACAAATGACTGCAACTTGAGATGTATAATGTGTGGAAGAGATGAAGCAAATTTTAATAAGACGGTGTTAAATACAGAGCTTTTCAGAAAATTTAACGATGTTTTTCAAAATGCCGAAGAAGTGACCTTGTTCGGTTGGGGGGAACCGACCATTCATCCTGAGTTTATTGATATCCTAAAGCATATTGACAGTTTTCCTGTAAGAAAATATTTTGTTACTAATGGAACAAGGCTGAAATTTTTGAAAGACGCTCTCTTTGATTTCCACGTAGACATCATGGCGGTCAGTCTTGACGGAGCCTGTGCCGAAACAAACGACAGGATTAGAAGGGGTTCCAGTTTTGTCCGTATAGTTTCAGATTTGTCTTCAATTGTAGAAGAAAAAAGAAAAAGAAACTTAAATTACCCTTACATAAATTTTGTATTTACTGTCATGCGTTCAAATATTCATGAATTACCTGACTTGGTCCGGCTGGCATCTGAAATAGGGCTGGAAGAGGTCAAGGCGGTTTATTTAACAGTTTTTACAGAGAATTTACTGGGAGAAACATTGTGGGGAAGTGACAAAACAATAAGACAAAACTTTGATCAGGCGGCCAGTCTGGCTCAATCCCTGGGAATAAAAATTAAACTACCGCATTTACCCGGGGAAGACCCTGCTAAGGAACGTTTTCATAAAGATTGTTTCGTCAGTTGGCGTGATTTTTACGTGGGATCGGATGGATATATACGGCCTTGTCAGTCGACGTCTTTGAAGCTTTTTCCGGTCAACAAATACAATTCTTTTAATGAAATGTGGAATTCCGATGAATATCAAAGATTCAGGTCGCGTGTTAACAATTTAGAAAATATGCCCAAGGAGTGTAAAAGATGTTATCAATCGTCCCACGCAAACTGGAACCGGAGAGATTCATTCCTTCAGATTAACAATCAATATGCTCCGGAATGGAGTATAGAATGAATTAGAGAATTTTGAAAGATGGGATATAATAAAAAATGAGAGAAAAACAATGCCGATTTTGCAGTAACTCATTAAAACATAGTTTTGCGGATTTAGGATTGTCTCCACTGGCTAATTCTTACATTAAAACTGAGAATTTACAGGTGAAAGAGGACTTCTATCCTTTGCATGCTTATGTCTGTGAATCTTGCTTTTTGGTACAGCTTGAGGAATTCGAAGCACCCCAAAACATTTTCAACGAATATACATATTTCAGTTCTTACGCAGAAAGCTGGTTGAAACATGCCAGGGCATATACAAGGATGGCCGTTTCCCGGTTCCGACTGGACCGGAATTCACAGGTTGTTGAAATAGCCAGTAATGATGGATATCTTCTGCAGTATTTTGTTGAGGCCGATATACCTGTGCTGGGTATTGAACCTGCCGCCAATGTTGCCCGGGCTGCAAGTGAAAAGGGGATCCCTACCTTAGTCAATTTCTTTGGCCGGGACACTGCCGCCAGATTGTCCGCGGAAGGCAGGAGTGCAGACCTTTTAATTGGAAACAACGTGTTGGCCCATGTGCCGGACCTTCATGATTTTGTTGCAGGCATGAAATTGGTGCTCAAGCCAAAAGGTATTATCACCATGGAATTTCCCCATCTGCTGCGGTTGATACAGGATAACCAATTTGATACTATATATCACGAACACTTTTCCTATTTTTCTTTCGGGACCGTCCAGAAGATCTTTGCATCCCAAGGCCTAACCCTGTTTGATGTGGAGGAACTGCCAACCCATGGGGGATCCCTCCGGATATATGCCTGCCACACAGAAGACGAAACAAAACCGGAAACTCCGAATGTCAAACGATTGCTGGAACTTGAGGATACAGCCGGACTTAGGCAGTTACAGACTTATCAGGTCTTTAGTGAAAAAGTAAGGAATACAAAGTGTAACATTCTTGAGTTTATGATACAAGCAAAACGAGAGGGCAAAACCATTGTAGGCTATGGCGCCCCGGCAAAAGGAAATACCCTCCTCAACTATTGCGGGATCCGTAATGATTTTGTGGAATATACGGTGGACAGGAGTCCGCATAAACAGGGGATGTATCTGCCGGGAACGAGAATTCCTATCGCAGTTCCCGACAAAATCAGGGCAACCAGACCTGATTATGTTATTATCCTTCCATGGAATCTGAAGGATGAAATAATGGAACAGATGGCTTATATCCGCGATTGGGGAGGGAAATTTGTAACATTAATTCCGGGAGTAGCGGTGATGTAAAGTGATTTTTAAAGAGACGAAACTGAAAGGTGCATATATCATCGAAATTGAACCCATACAGGATGTACGTGGTTTTTTTGCCCGCAGTTTCTGCCAGGAAGAGTTCATGGAGCATGGTCTAAACAAATCTATTGTCCAGTGTAACATGTCTTTTAATAAAAAAAGAGGCACTCTGCGAGGAATGCACTACCAGGTTGCACCACATGAAGAAGCCAAGCTGGTACGTTGCACAAAGGGGTCAGTTTATGATGTGATTATAGATTTACGGCCAGCTTCACCCACTTACTGCCAGTGGGTGTCAGTGGAACTTAGCGCCGAAAACCACAGGATGCTGTATATACCTGAGGGCTTTGCCCACGGTTTTCAGACGCTGGAGGATAACACCGAGGTTTTCTACCAGATGTCCGAATTTTATCATCCTGAATCCGCAAGGGGCGTAAGGTGGGATGACCCGGCATTTGGGATTGAGTGGCCGGTTGCGGTAAACATGATATCACTGAAAGATATAAGCTATTCTAGTTTAAACCCAACCGGATATTAATAAAAGGAGCATAAGTATATGGACAACATTAATAAGATTAAGGAGTTTTGGGACAGCAAAGCACTTGATTATGGCACTAAGCCTGAAGCAACAACAAATGATGTGTTTATGCGCCACATAGAAATTGATTATATATGCAGCTATTTATCATCTTTTGGAGAACCTTTGAAAATTCTTGATATTGGGTGTGGTAACGGTTACAGTACATTGGAATGTAAAAAAAGAGTAAAGTGGCACACTTTTACGGGTGCTGATTATTCTGAAGAAATGATCAGGGCGGCCAGGGAGCAACAGAAGGAATATAAAATACTTAATGGCATAGAGTTCAAAGTTATGGACGTATTGAAACTCTCTGACTATAAAGAGAAATATGACATTATTATCACTGACCGGTGCCTGATAAATCTTAGTAACCTAAATAATCGTAAAAAAGCCTTATGTGAAATAGCTGCCTGTCTGAATAATGGTGGTCAGTATTTAATGATAGAAAATTTTATCGAAGGCCATGTAGAAAT
This sequence comes from Firmicutes bacterium HGW-Firmicutes-14, assembly GCA_002840275.1. Classification (GTDB taxonomy): domain Bacteria; phylum Bacillota; class Thermincolia; order Thermincolales; family UBA2595; genus W-Firmicutes-14. The sequence continues at coordinate 102,971 of PHAB01000004.1, read as the reverse complement.
GAACCGTTTACGTGCATATTTAGACCTTCCTGAGATACCGGTTCGGTGGCATAATTCCTTTTTTTCCTTGAATGAGTTTAGGGATTCAATAAAACATATTTTCAAAATGGAATCTTGCGAAAACATAAGCAGCCTGTATTACCTGGTGACCCGCGTAGTTTATTCCAAACTCTGTCAAATGGAAGGCAGAGAACCGGATTATGACCATCCGATTTATGAAGTGGCTTCAAAATTGCCGCCCATAGGAGATTTCGGGCCGGTTTATGCAATAAAATTGGTAAGGAGATAATATAATGGATAGTTTGCAGAAGTTTATAAAAGAAAAGCAGAAAATGATTAAAGATTTGTCAATGGATTCAAATTTAAAAAAACAGTCTGTTGATTGGATAGAGAAGACTTCACGTTATAAATACTCTTACAATTTTACCTGGCTGGGCAGGCCTATCATTCAATACCCACAGGATATTGTGGCAATGCAGGAAATAATTTGGAGTATCAAACCTGATTTAATTATTGAAACTGGTATTGCCCACGGAGGGTCACTGATATTTTATGCCTCAATGTTGGAGCTTTTAGGTGAAAACGGACAGGTCCTTGGAATTGATATTGATATTAGAGAACATAACAGGGTTGAAATTGAAAACCACCCTATGTTTAAACGTATTAATATGCTCCAGGGGTCATCCACCGATGAAAACACTTTGAGAAAAGTCCGTATAATTGCTGAAGGGAAAAAGAAAGTACTGGTTGTTTTGGATTCAAATCATACTCATGAGCATGTTTTAAGAGAATTAGAACTATATTCTCCCCTTGTTACAAAAGGCAGCTACCTGGTGGTTTTTGATACGGTTGTGGAGGACATGCCTGCCGGTTTATTCCCTGACCGGCCATGGGGTAAAGGAGATAACCCCAAAACAGCCGTATGGGAGTTTCTGAAGAACAACGACCGATTTGAGATTGACAAAGAAATAGAAGCTAAGCTTCTTATTACTGTTGCCTCAGATGGATATCTGAGGTGTGTAAAGGAGTGAAAAGCTTGGAACGGATTCCTGTTTCAGGCCCATCCATAACCCAAAAGGAAATAGACTATGTTGCAGATGCCGCAGCAAATGCCTGGTACAGCAATGCCAACATGTACAATGACCGGTTTGAGAAGGCTTTTGCCGAATATATTGGGGTGCGCTATGCAATTTCCCTTCCGTCATGTACATCAGCGATACATCTTTCTCTTCTGGCATTGGGAATAGGGCCCGGTGATGAGGTGATTGTCCCCGAACTAACATGGATTGCTTCTTCAGCGCCGGTAAGCTATGTAGGGGCGACAACGGTTTTTGCAGATGTAAATGAAAGAACGTGGTGCTTGTCTGCAGATTCTTTTGAAGAACTGATCACTCCCCGGACAAAAGCTGTAATACCAGTGGATCTGTACGGAAATATCCCTGATATGGACCAAATAAGGGAGATTGCATCCAAACACAAAATTGCTGTTATTGAAGATGCAGCGGAAGCTATAGGGTCGGAATATAAGGGCAGAAAAGCGGGAAGTTTGGGGGATACCGGTGTTTTCAGCTTTCACGGTTCAAAAACTATGACTACCGGAGAAGGTGGAATGCTGGTTACCGATAACGAAAATATTTACAAGCGTTGTCTATTCCTGCGGGACCATGGCCGGAAGCCGGGAGACGTAATGTTCTATAATGCGGAAGTTGCACATAAGTACAAGATGAGCAGCATGCAGGCTGCCATGGGATTGGCCCAACTGGAAAGGATAGACGAGCTGGTAAAACGCAAAAGGGAAATACTCAACTGGTATAAATATGAACTGGACACATTTGAAGGAATTACTCTCAATTATGAATTTCCGGATACCAAAAATACTTATTGGATGGTTACATTGATACTTGACCCAAAATTTGATATAAAAAAAGAGCAGTTAATTAAGCTGTTGGCTGAAAGAAACATCGACAGCCGCCCCTTCTTCCACCCGCTAAGTTCAATCCCAGCATATGAAAATTCCACGGAAGCAAAAAAAGCACAACGGAGAAACACAATTAGTTATAAAATCTCTCCGTATGGTATGAACCTTCCGAGTGGTTTAAATATGACTAAGAAAAAAGTTCAATACGTAAGTGGTATTCTAATGTCCATTTTGAGCAACATTTAATCAAGAATTTGAAATCATGTCTTGGAGGATTTCAATGGTGAACAATTCGTATTTGGTTACAGTATTAATTCCAACGTATGAGAGACCAGATTATCTGCGAAAACTCATTTCATATCTAATTAAAAACTTTAACCTGGAAAAAACGAAGTTCTTTGTTTTAGATGGTTCCGAAAGGGAAGCAAAAATAAATGAACGAATTTGTCAGGAAACTGGTATCAAATATAAATATTATGGTCCGGAGATATCTGTGACTGACAGAATTCTATCAGGATTGGAAACGGTTAATACAGAATTTGTTTTGATGTTGGCAGATGATGACATTTTAAGTCCTGAAGGGCTTAACGCAGGCATTGAGTTTCTTAAAGAAAATCCCAAGTATTCTGTTGCTCATGGGGAGTATGTATATTTTCTTAAACGGGAAGACGGAACAGTGACTTTTAGTCCTTATTATAGTTCGTTCTCTTTTGAACAAGAAAATCCGTTAGAACGAATATTTGATTTCTTAAGCAATTATAAGCCTATTTATTATGCTTTGCATCGTACTGCAATTTTAAAAGAAGTCTTTAAAGAATTATCTGAACACGTTGAACCAAAAGATTATCATATGGCAGAACTTCTAGCTGCGGTTTTACCTGTGGCAAAAGGAAAGGTTAAAAAGTTAAGGTGTATTTATTATGCAAGACAAATTGGACAATCGATTCCAGGTAACACGATTTATCCAAGTCAGTATATCTTTAATGATAAATTTTATCTTCGTTACTCCAAAACTAAGGAGGTTATTAAAAGGTATATTCAGGCCGGTGAATTACCCGAAGAAATGTTAGAAAAAGCTGTTGATTATAGTTTTCAGGCTTATTATGGAAGTCAAATGACTCATAAAACTATGTCTGCCCTATTTAGCACTTTGAAAACAACTGATTATTATTTTCCTGAAATTAGCTTAAATTTTAAAACGGAATTAATTAAAACATTACCGAAAGCCGGATTTGTTTTTTGGGGCGTAAATGACCTAATGAGTAGTTTTTACAAAATATTTCGGGCTATCAGGCCGGATGTTACTGAAATTGAAATTGTTGATTCTTTCAAAGAAGGTACTTTTAAAGGACATAAAATACTGAAACCGGCAGCAGAAAAACTTAAAGATAAGACCGTGATAGTATTTGTTGATTCCAATTATCTTGAGGTAAAGGAGTATTTAAATAAAAATAACATTAATCATTTCTCACATAATCAACTTGTTGAGAAAGAACCTTCTGAAGAGAAAATCCCCTATTACCAGGATATAAGCAAACAGGCAGAAATTATGATTAATGATTATTTATCCAGTTAAAAAATAGAGAGCATTTTTAAATTGAGGTGGACAATATCAAATGTCTAAACCCGATATATTATTTATTGAAATAAACAACACATGTAACCTAAGCTGTGCAATGTGCCCTAGATCAACTTTAAAAAGGCCAATGCAATTTATGAGCTTTGGTTTATTTAAAAAAATTGTTAACGAGGCGGCTGATTTGGGTGTTCCCCAGGTAAGACTATTCTTATTTGGAGAGCCCTTATTGCATCCCGATTTAGTGACTATGATTAACTATGCTAAAGACAAAGGTATCAAATTTATAGATTTTAACACAAACGGAACACTTCTTTCCAATGAAATTGCCCGTAAACTGGTATCGTCAAAGCTTGATTCTATAACATTTTCTGTAACAGGATTTACCCAGGAAACATACAATATGTTTCAAGGATATAAGACCGGGTTTTCTTTAGGTGAGATAGAAAAAAACATTGAAAACTTTATTCTGGAGAGAAATAATCAAAATAAAGACAAACCGGAACTTAATATGCAATTTATCGTTACCAAGGACAGCATAAGAGACGTATTACCGTATTATGAAAAATGGGGACTACAGGCCGGCTCTGTTTATTTTACCAAACTTAATACATATAAAGGTAAGTTTGGCAGGCAAATCAAGGGGAAAAGGCTCGTTTGCCCGGAAATAGCATACAAGCTGGTTGTATTAGCCGACGGTGATGTTACAGTCTGTTGCCAGGATTATAACGGTGCTTTAGCTGTAGGGAACATTAATACTTCATCCTTGTATGATCTGTGGAACAGGAATCCGAAATTGGATGAATTTCGAAAACTGCACCGAAAGCAAGATTTTTCTCAGCTTCCTTTGTGCAGGGATTGTGATGTTTTATTTATGCATGGTAACGGATTAAGCCGTGAAGTACTGGGCAAAGTCATGCGGTTGATAAGTAAAGTTGAAATGAGAGATCAAAAGCCTTCGATAGTTCTATTTGGAGCAAATAATGTTTCTCAGGAAATATTGGATAATCCGGGTATTTCTAATTATATCAGGTGTGTTGTTGACAACAATAAATTTGGGGAAGTCCTTGGGGGGAAAGATGTATGTCACCCTTCAATATTGAACGAAATAAATTTTGATTTAGTTGTTATTAATTCAGTTAAATATGCCCGGGAAATTTATGAGCAGGTAAAACACTTTGAAGATAAAGGAAAAGAGATATGGATGATTGCTAAGCAATAATTTAAAAGGGGCAATATTCATGAAACTGAACCAATTGAATGAACTTTCTGCGGACAGGCCGCTATTGACTCCCGAGATTCACCAACCGAATGATTTTTATGGACATGCTGCCATACTAAAAAAATATGCAGGATTTTTTCCGGATTATAAGGTCAAAGCAGTTATTGAGCATGCACCGAGACTTGGAGCCGATCCCTGGAAGCCGGACCTGGAGGCCTTGCTGCCTGCCATATTTGTATCTGCACCTTACCGGTTTCATTTTTTCAGGAAATTTACAAAAAGGGATTTATATGCGATAGGCCCTATGATAAGTTATACAATCGGATTATTGAATCACGAAGAGATTGAATCTGAAAAACGAAGGCTGGGCAAGAACCTCTTGGTTTTCCCAGCGCACTCTACACACCGGGTAAGTGTCAATTTTGACACTCCTAAGTTTTGCGAGCATATAGAATTGATAGGGAAAGACTTTGATTCTGTCAGGATTTGCCTGTATTGGAAAGATGTCTTAAGAGGCTGGGCTGAGGAGTATTTAAAATATGGGTTCGAATGTGTTACAGCAGGTCATATGTTTGATCCATTATTTTTGGCACGGCTTAAAAGCATTATCGAAACAGCAACCCTTACTGTGTCTAACGACTTTGGAACACATATCGGGTATAGTGTGATTTTGAATAAACCGCACTATTATATTCCGGAGAACGTTGAAATTTCAGTGGAAAACGACAGGATATTTAAAGCTGATGGCTGTGGTTTCCGGCAGATGAGTGAAATTGAGGAAGTTAAGACAGCTTTTGCAGGGTTTCGTTCCGATATCTCAAGTAAACAGAGAGAAATAGTAGATAAATATTGGGGAGTAACCAGCCACAAATCTGTAAAAGAATTGCGGGAGTTATTTGAAATCACTGATAAAATGTTTGAACAGGGCCATTATCAGGAAATATCCCGATTGAATAGTTATAAGCCGTTTATTAATTTTGATTTAATAAAATCTTTGATGACAAAGAAAAATCGAAAATTTGCGATATTTGGAGCAGGGATGTGTGGACAGAGTATTTTAAGCATACTGCAGAACTTAAACCAGGTCTATAACTACAGTAATGTTATGGAGTTCTTCCTGGATAATGATCCACAAAAACATCATTCATGCATTATGGGCAAGACCGTACTAAAACCTCAAACAGACATTATAGAAGAAGTCGATTTTATAGTAGTGTCTTCAATCTGGAAAGATGACATTGAAAATCAGTTATTGGATATGGGGGTACCAGAGGAGAAGATAATTTTTGGTGTCAATTGAAGGCCCTTTTATTATTCAAATAAAGAAGGTGTGACAGTGAATTTAAAAAAAAGAGCGATATTTGATTATGGAAATAATTTTTACGGTCCAGTGGTTTTAAGCCCAACCACTTTGGCTAATATCGCTGTCTCCGGGAAAATTTGGCAAGAGCTGTTGGCTTTTCACAGTTTATTAGCTTCAGATGAATATGTTGAATATCTGGATGCTTATTACCGTGAATGTTTACAACGCTTTGGACAGCAATGGCATTATATGGATATTACCAATGTATTGTATGCGGCGTCGAAGACTTTACAGCCGTACAATTACCTGGAAATCGGAGTGCGAAGAGGACGTTCAGTCTGCACCGTGGTTCGTGGATGCCCATCTGTTAATATTGTGGCATTTGATATGTGGATACCCAATTACGCCGGTATGGAAAACCCGGGACCGGAATTTGTCCAATCAGAAATAATCAAGCATGGACACTCTGGGGCAATAACATTTATTAATGGAGACAGCCATGAAACCGTTCCGGAATATTTGTCAAAAAACCCGGATATTTTATTCGATTTAATAACAGTTGATGGCGATCATTCTAAAGAGGGTGCTTTGGAAGATTTATTTAACGTCATTCCCCGTTTATCTATGGGAGGTGTTCTGGTGTTTGACGATATATCTCACCCTGACCTACCGCATTTAATTGAAGTTTGGCATGAAGCGTTGTATGAATTTAGATATTTGAGTGGATATGAATATACGGAAATGGGTTATGGGATAGCTTTTGCTATCCGGAGGTATTAAGGTATGTTAGAACAGCGAATGATGGTCACCGGAGCGGGGGGGTTCCTGGGCGGTCATATCTGCCGGCACTTTGGCCGGCTGGGATATCCGATTGCCGCGGTGGGGCGTTTTTCCACCGACCCGGAGCTCATCCGGGACTACCGGAATTTATGGAAGATATATGGTTTAACACTGCCGGACAAGGCTTTCATCACAGCGGTCCGCGAATTTAGGCCGACTGTCCTAATCCATTGCGCCGGAACCTCGTCGGTTGTTGATTCAGTCAGCGAACCATATACGGATTTTCAGCGGACGGTCGATGTATGTGCTTTTACCTTGGAAACCGTCAGAAGGGAAGTACCGGACTGCAGGTTTATCCTGCTGTCCAGTGCAGCTGTTTACGGTAATCCAACACAACTGCCGGTCAGAGAGCATTCCCCTGTTGAACCGGTATCACCTTATGGTTATCATAAACGCATGTGTGAAACCCTCGTCGATGAATACCGGACCCTCCACTGTATTTCTGCAGTGGTTCTGAGGATATTTTCGGCTTATGGCGAAAGGCTGAGGAGACAGGTCGTTTTTGATTTGTGCCGGAAATTTAACAATCCGGGAAGTGATGTGGTTGAGGTATATGGCACAGGGCAAGAGAGCAGGGATTTTATCCACGCGACCGATGTGGCTCAAGCTATAAGCTGCATAGTGCTTGGTAATGCAACCGGTTATTTTAACTTAGGTTCAGGGAAACAGACGACGATCGCCAACTTGGTTAACCAGATCAAAAAATCCATGAATAGTGACAAAGATATTCATTTCACCGGCCAGATTCGCCCGGGTGACCCTTTGTGCTGGGAAGCTGATATAAATCAACTAAAGTCACTTGGTTTTTCTCCTTCAATAACCCTGGACGCAGGTATCAAAAAGTACTGTGACTGGTTTAAACTGGATTATTTTTAAAAATAAAGGAGTTTAAGATGATAAATGACCTTTGTGTAGCGATACCCATTATAGGTTCAAAGTTTTGGCTGGGTGGAGTTTCGTATATCGAGTTATTGATAAAAGCTATCAACTCTTTGCCACGGGTTGAAAGGCCTCAACTTTATATGGTTGTATCGGACAGAACACTGGAATTTTATGACCTTCATAGCCATTTTGTGCATTTATATGACGGTATTTTTTATGTTGGCGATGATATCTCCGCGGCCAAACAAAAAGTAAACGGGCAGCCATTGATTCAATTCTCATCATATGATGAACTTTATCAACATATCGATTTTTGTTACCCAATTCTTTCAAATGTATACCCTCATCGGCCAGCTGCTTCATGGATACCTGATTTCCAACACCGGCATTTACCTGAGTTTTTTTCAAAGGAAGAATATATCGCCAGAGAAACCAGGTTTGCCAGAATTGCCGACGAGGCACGAATGGTAGTGCTGAGCAGTTATGATGCAGAAAAGGATTACAGGCAGTTCTATCCCAATTCTTGTGCTGTCACTAAGGTATTGCCTTTTTACGCTTTCCCCCAGGAACAATGGTATGAAGGCAATCCGGTATCCATACAGGAATTTTATCAGTTACCTGACAAATTCCTCATATGTTGTAATCAGTTCTGGATCCACAAAAATCATAAGCGGTTATTTGAATCAATAGCGATTCTTCGCAGGCAGGGGAGGGATGTTTATCTTGTCTGCACCGGGTCAACAAGTGATTATAGAGCAGCTGCATATTTTGACGACCTGAAAAGATATCTCAAGGAGCTTAACATAGAAGATCTGGTTCATATCCTTGGTTTGATTCCACGGGAAAACCAAGTCCAATTAATCCGACGGAGCGCTGCCGTTGTTCAACCATCCTTGTTTGAGGGATGGAGCACCGTAGTTGAGGACTGCAGAGTGCTTGGCAAAACCATGATACTTTCTGATTTACCCGTGAATATTGAACAAAATCCTGATCATAGTTTTTACTTTAACAGAACGGATGCAGCTGATTTAGCAAAGAAAATAACAGAGGTCTGGCATGCCGAGGCACCCGGCCCAAATATTGAACGTGAAGCACAAGCAAAAGAAAAAGCGGCCAGTTTTGTAGAAAACTTTGCCCGCAGGTTTTCCGATATTGTGTTAATTTCTAAGCAGGTTTTTGGCTAGTAAATAGGTGACATATTGAAAACTAACCATGATACTTTCAATATTGGAATGAAAGAGGGTTTCAGCATCCTGGTGGAGAATTCTTTAGTACGACTAAATAACAAAAATCTGAGCAAACCCATATGAAATTAATCGGCAGATAATAATAAAATCCTGAATAGGATTGTTTTTATAGGTGTTACAGAAAACCACCGGCGGGAAAAAGAGGGGGAATCTTAGCTTTGGCAATATTGGCGTTATTACTGGGTATTGCAGTGCTGTTGTTAATATACATTAACTGTTATCTAAAAAAGAATCTGCATAAAGCCGAACAAACGAGGGATACCTTTAAAAATTATTACCAGATTTATAATGTATGGATATCCGCAAAAAACCGGGGCCGAATCCTCTGTAAACTTTTGGTGGACAAGGGTTATCGAGAAGTAGGCATTTACGGTTTAGGCGAAATTGGAGAAAGACTGTTTGAGGAGCTTAGCAGTTGTAATGACCTAAATGTCCGGTGTTTTATTGACCAGGGGAAGTTCATACAGGACAACTACAACGGAGTAAAAATTGTCACCATTGATGACCTAGTGAATTACCCTGACCTGAATGTCATAATAATCACCCCGTTTTATGCCAGGGAAGCCATCGACCGGCAGTTGGCAGGTAAAATTTCTCAGAACACCAAAACTGTATCCTTCGATGACTTGGTTTTTGATCTTTAACCAAACTATTAAGGGTGAATTTGATGCACAAGATATCGATTATAACTGTATGTAAAAACAGTGAAAAAACGATAGGCAAAACTATTGAGAGCGTATTATCACAGAACTACCCTGACCTCGAATACATAATTGTGGACGGGAAATCGACCGATTCCACTTTAACGGTAGTTGAACAGTATCAAAAGGAATTTTCAAATATATTTAAAGTGATTTCCGAACAGGACAGGAATATGACTGAGGCATTTAACAAGGGTTGGCGGCTGGCAGGCGGAGATATAATAGGTTTTCTGAACTCTGATGACCAATACGCCGAGGGTGCCTTGGCCGCAGTGGAAAAAGCCTTTATCGCAAATGGAGAACCGGATTTTGTAGTAGGCAACTGCGAATTTGTAAATAACATCAAAATCCTCAGTGTTAGCAAACCCACTGTTATCAAGTTGTTCCTGCTCTATATAATAGGCTGCTACATACCTCACCCATCCGTCTTTTTCAATAAATGTACTGCTAAAAAAATTGGTTATTATAATGAAGACTTCAGGTTTGCCATGGACCTGGAATACTGGGTTCGGGCCCTGAAGAACAACCTGCGTTTTGTCTATATTGATAAAACATTGTCTTATTTTTTCCTGAGTGAAAAACAGCTTTCTACCAGGTATTTTGGCCAAGTCCAGGCGGAGGCCGAAAAAATATATGATAATAAATTTTTACTGGCTGTCCGGGATTTGGCAAGGGACCTCGGATTCAAAGAAAAAATAATGAAGTATTATGATATAAAGATCAGATAGAAAATTCTTTATTAATGGATTCCCGGACAGAGGTGTTTTATTTGCCAAACCTGGAAAATGATTTGGACAAAATATTAAATAATATGGAGCTTGAATTTACAGGCAGGAATGAATCGGCCCAGTGCTATCAAATTACACGAAAAAGTACTAAGAATAAAGAAAAAGAACCGGAGGATATTCTTGCTATATTAGGAGTGCATAAAAAAGACCGGTTGCTCATTTATGGCGCCGGGGAGTTTGCTCAAAAATTACTGTTGTTTATTGACAACTATAATATTGTTGGGCTGCTTGATTCCAAAGAAAATAAATGGAACACCCTCCTTAACGGTTATAGGATATACCCACCGGGTGAAATTCTTAAACTTGAACCAGAGGCAGTGCTGGTCGGCTCGGTGATATACGGTAAAGAAATAGTCAAAATGCTGGGAGACATAAAATCGGCAGCCAATGCAGATTTTCAGATTATCAATCTGTTCGAGGATATAGATGACGAAACGGCTGGGACCATATGGATAAGACTTTACGGAGAAGGGGTCGGGATGGAATGAATGTTCTGGTAATCCCAGGTTATTATTCAGACGGACAAGACCCTACCAAAGGAATCTTTATCAGGGAGCAAATTCAGGCATGTAAGGATATTCACCAAATAAGGGTTCTGTTTCCGCAGACATTTATATCAGGGCAGGAAGAATTTCATTTCATAAAACAAAACGAAGATAATGTTGTAACTTATAGGACTTACCTTAAAATTCTCGGAAATCCCGCCAAATCAAATCATTATTATACACTCAACGCAGTTTTAAGCTACGAACTGATCCTGAAGGACGGGTTTAAACCCCACATAATCCATGCCCATCTGTCTTATCCCAGTGGTATTGCCGCACAAATACTGAGCCGTAGATTCAAAATCCCCTATATCATTACTGAACATTCCCGTCCTGGCCTGATTATGCGGACCCCTTTAAGAAAAGCGTTGATACCGGAAGCTGTCAAACAAGCTAGCTGCGTAATTGCAATAAGCAACTTATTAAAGGAGGAGCTTGTTAGTGCAAACCTTGCAGGAAATTATAAAGTGCTTCCCAATGTGGTGAATCATGATGTTTTTTACCCGGGAGAAAAAAAAGTAAATTATAACAATAGCATCAATGCAGTAATTGTGGCCAATATGCGGACAGACCATATAAAAGGTTTAAAATACCTGTTTGAGGCACTATCCCTTATTAAAGATAAACTTAATAATTTTAAATTATATATCATTGGTGACGGGGAAACAAAGGATTATTATGCTGAAATGTCAAAAAGACTGGGGGTATTTGGATTTTGTGAATTTCACGGTTATAAAAAAAAGACCGAAATAGCAGACCTGATGAGGGAATCTGATTTTTTTATCATGAGCAGTGACTACGAAACAGGTGGCTGTGTATTGCTTGAAGCTATGGCATGCGGGCTGCCGGTTATATCTACCCGGGTTGGATATGCCCGGGATGAGGTTAATGAACAACTGGGAATTGTGGTTGACCCAAAGGATAGCGGTTCCTTAGCGCAGGGCATCCTGCAAATGTTAACGACATTCCACCTGTACAATCGGGATGAAATACGAAAAGCCTCTGAAAAGTACTCATATAATGCATATTGCAGGGAGATGGATAAGATTTATCGCCAGGTTGTAATGGAGAGGGGGACAAGCTAATGCTCAACTTTGCCCTGGTTGGTTGTGGCAGAATTGCTAAAAAACATATTAAGCTTCTGGTTGAAGAAATCCCGGAAGCCAAGTTGGTTGCCATATGTGACACCCAACCGGAAAAAGCCCAGGAATATGCTGATAGATATGAAATAGATTGCTATACTGATTATCAGGAAATGTTGAGACGTGATGATATAGACGTTGTACATATCTGCACCCCCAGTGGTTTGCACCCTGAGATGGGAATTGAAGCGGCCAGAGCCGGGAAACACGTGGTAGTTGAAAAACCCATGGCTCTTACTTTGACAGAGGCTGATGAATTGATAAACACCTGTAAAAAAGAAGGAGTAAAGTTATTTGTAATAAAGCAAAACAGGCTTAACTCCCCTGTAAAAGTAGCAAGGCAGGCCCTGGAAGAAGGACGTTTTGGAAGGCTGTTTATGGGTAATGTTACAGTCAGGTGGGCAAGACCCCAGTCATATTACGACCAGGATGAGTGGCACGGGACCTGGATGTTTGACGGTGGGGTCCTTATGAACCAGGCCAGCCATCATGTAGACCTCCTCCAATGGATGCTGGGTGAGGTGGAAACTGTCAAAGCCTATACAGCTACTCTCAATCACAACATTGAGACAGAAGATACGGCTGTAGCAATTCTCAGATTTAAAAACGGTGCGATGGGAGTTATTGAAGCCACTACCTGTGTCTTCCAGAAAAACCTGGAAGGATCCCTGATTATTCTCGGTGATAAAGGCTCTGTAAAAATCGGCGGTTTTGCAGTAAACAAGATGGAAACCTGGAATTTTGAAGATTACACCACCGATGACGAGATTTACTGCAGCAACTCCACTAACCCCCCCGATGTTTATGGTTTCGGTCATCTAGAGTATTTCCAGAATGTAATTGATGTGTTATTGGGCCGGGCAAAACCATATACGGATGGATTTGAAGGGAGGAAGTCTCTTGAACTGATTCTGGCTATTCATCAATCAGCAATTTCCGGGCAGGAGGTCAAGCTTCCTCTCAGGAAAGACAGTGATATAGAAGAGCTGATGTTAAGGAGACGAGGGGTTAGGGCTTAATGTCTACATTTAAAGTATATTCTAATGTTAATCTAGGAAAAAACATTGTAGTTGGTGATTTTGTGATTATTGGGGAGCCCCCTGCCGGAACGGAGCCTGGTGAACTTAAGACTGTCATAGGCGATAATTCGGTAATCAGGTCACATACGGTAATCTATGCGGGGAATGTTATAGGGCACGGTTTTTCAACCGGGCACGGGGCTATGGTCAGGGAAAACTGCCTGATAGGTGACAATGTCAGTATCGGGACTCATTCTGTAGTGGAACATCATGTGCAGATTGAAGAAGGTGTACGGATTCATTCCCAGGCCTTCATACCTGAATATACGCATCTTAAAAGGGGTTGCTGGATTGGGCCAAAGGCTGCTCTGACCAATGCGATTCATCCACTGTGCCCCAAGGTTAAGGATTGCCTTAGGGGGCCAGTAATAGGTGAAAAAGCCATCATAGGGGCAAATGCAACTATTCTCCCTCATATAAGAATTGGAGAGGGTGCGTTAGTCGGTGCAGGTTCTGTTGTTGCAAAAGATGTGGAGCCTTTTACCGCTGTCAGCGGAAACCCAGCTAAAACTCTAAAGAAAGTATCGGAGTTAACCTGTAAGACTGGATTGACAGCGCATCCTTACGAAATGGAGTGAAACCGATGCAGATTCCATTAGTTGACCTAAAGATTCAATATCGTTTGCTTAAGGAAGAAATTGATGAGTCTATCGAACAGGTATTGACTACAGCTAACTTTATCAAGGGGCAACAGGTAAAAGAATTCGAAAGATTATTTGCAGATTTCTGCAGTGCCGATTATTGTATAGCGGTCAGTAATGGGACAGATGCGATATATCTTGCGTTAAAAACCCTGGGTGTAGGCCTGGGAGATGAGGTAATCACTGTACCAAACACTTTCATAGCTACCACTGAAGCAATCTCTATGGCAGGAGCAGATGTGGTTTTCTGCGATATAGACAGGAATACATATACCATTAATGCTGAAACCCTTGAAGAATTTATAACTCCAAACACAAAGGCATTGATTCCTGTTCACCTGTATGGCTGCCCGTGTGACATGGACCAGGTTCTGAAGATTGCCAAACAGCATGGGTTGCATGTGGTGGGGGATGCCGCTCAGGCCCATGGGGCTGAATATAAAGGAAAAGATGTGTCTTTTTATACTGATGTATCAACTTACAGTTTCTTCCCCGGTAAAAACCTGGGCGCTTATGGCGACGGCGGAGCGGTTTTGACCAATAATGCTGAATTGGGCCAAAAAATACGGCTCCTCGCGGACCATGGGCGAACTGAGAAATACGAACATATCATAGAAGGAACAAACAGCCGGCTGGATACCATCCAGGCTGCAGTATTAAACGTAAAAATAAAGTACCTGGATTCGTGGAACAATGCCCGCAGAAACATAGCAGCTACATATAACAAATTATTTCAGGATTTTGGTCATGCAAAACCGCAGCATATCCCCGATGGTTATGAAAGTGTGTACCATCTGTATGTCCTGGAAGTGGAAAAGAGGGATGAACTGCTTAGTTATTTGCGGGAGCAGGGTATTTCTGCAGGAATTCATTACCCTATATCCCTGCCCTTTCAAAAAGCCTATCATCATCTGAACTGCAGACAGAGATTTCAGTATGTCCAGGATATTGCCGACCGTTTGATTTCCCTGCCCATATTCCCGGAAATGACTGAAGAACAGGTTAAATATGTTATACAGAAGGTAAAGGAGTTTTATAAATAGTGATTTTGTCAAAATCGAGCTGGGTACATAGCTGGAGGGATAGTTTTGCCGAGAGTTAGTATAATAATCTCTGCTTTCAATACTGAGAAGTTTATACGTGAAACCCTTGATAGTGTTTTTAACCAAACTTATCGGGATTATGAATTGATACTTATAAACGATGGCTCAACTGACAGTACCGGCATTATAACAGAAGAATATGCCCACCGGCCAAGTGTACGGGTGTTTCACCAGGAAAATAAGGGGATTCCTTATTCCTTTTCCCGTGGGGTTCATTTGAGTTCAGGGGACCTGGTAATAATCTGCGGATCTGATGATATTATGGAGCCCAGTCTTTTGGAAAAGGAAGTCGCTTTCTATGATAGTTGTCGGGATTCAACAATTGGGTTGGTATATACTGACGGTGTAGTTATCGACGATAAGGGGAACTATATCCGACCCAACATGCTGTCTTTTGACGGCATTGTTTCAGATAACCCAACCCAGGATCTAATATTTATGCAGGACTTCCCCATGAGCAGTTTTTTAACCAGGCGCGCGGTATATGAAAAAGTGGGTTACTACGACACAGCGTTTTCCAGCATATCTGATACTGATTTTATTATCAGGGCATCACAATTCTACCGGTTTGGTGTTATCCCCGAAAAATTGCTCCGATATCGCAGGCACCGGCAGAATATCACTAAGCTGGGCAGTCTTATGATGTTAAAGAATACGATAAATACCCTAAATAAAAATAAAGATGTTTTTTTATGCAAAGGAGTCCCGGATTACCTGGTAGATAAGAGCATTTCTATTTGCCAGGAAGGGATAGACCTGTCGGAAGAAATGGGACCGGAAAAAGCCCATGCTGTTACTATGGCTAAACGGTTTATATTTAATAAGTTCTATCGTCTGAAGCGGGACAACCTTTTTACCCAAAATGTATTTGCAATATTTGGGGCCGGCCTCCCTGGTCAGGCGGCTAAAGAAGCCGCTGAATATTTTGGTTTCAAGATTGCAGCTGTTTATGACAATGACCCGGTCAAAGAAGGGACAATACTTGATGGGCTTCCGGTTATCAGGGGGACTGAGCTTGCAGTAACCCCACCGCTCTACCCGATTCTGATAACATCTATTCACAGTTCTGAAATTAGACAGCAACTTGACAGTTATGGCTACAAAGAAATACATGATTATCTAAGTTTTTTTTAATATGCCAACGGAGAACAAAAGATGACTGAAATTAATGCCAATGTAGCAGTGGTTATTTGCAACTGGAACAAAAAAGAATATGTCATAAACTGCATAAAATCGGTGCTGGACCAGGATTACCGCGAAATTGACATTTTTGTGGTTGACAATGCCTCTGCTGACGGGTCCCCCGAAGCAGTGGAAAAGGAGTTCGGCTGCAGGGTCCGTCTCCTGGTCAACGCAGAGAACCTGGGGGGATCAGGGGGGTTCAACACCGGCATCAGGGAAGCCCTTAAGGGGGATTATTCTTACATCTGGCTGTTGGACAATGATGTGGTGGTGGACAAAAGCGCCCTCGGCGAATTGGTTACTTTTATGGAGGCCAATGAGAATGCCGGGATGGCCGGATCCAAGCTGTATTTTATGACCCAGCCAGGCCTGGTCCAGGAGTTCGGCGCCTGGATTGACTGGGACAGGGCCCATGTAAAGCCCAATAAGAAATATTATTCCGAAGCAAAAGACGGTGTACTAACCGGTATTGCAGAAGTGGATTATGTTCCTGCCTGTTCTGTGCTGGTGCGGGCTGATGCCATAAGACAATGCGGGTTGATGGATGAAACCAATTTTATATACTGGGATGACATGGAATGGGGTTTCCGCTTCAACCGTCACGGATATAAGGTCTATGCTGTTGCTTCCTCCAGGGTATGGCACAACATGGGCACGGCCAATAAAAAAAACCTGCTCCCTACCTACTATTTTTGGCGGAACCGCATCAGGTTTTTTAAGAAATACGGTGACAGGGATGTCCTGAACACCCTTATCAATGACCTTTTCACTGCCCTTTTTACCTGTAGGGTGTTTGACAAGGACAATACATATAATATCCTCATGAAAGCGATGATTGACGGTTTCAATGACACCGGCGGGCCGGTCTCTCTTGAACCCGGACGGGACATAAGCGTTGATGTCCCTAAAGATTACCTGACAAGCTGCAGTGAGGAAGAAAAAAGCAGGCTGGAATACAAAAAAGTCGGCCATGTCATTCTTGATGCAATGAAGGCTGACAAAAATAACAGGCGGCTTATTTATACCGATAATTATAATAATGTTCTGCCTGCTGATTTAGCTAACAGTTTTCTTAAAGAACATGAAGAGGAAAAGGAACGGTTTATAAACGAAAACAGGGAGAGGTTTTATGGATAAGCCCTTGGTCAGTGTGGTTATCCTCTGCTGGAACCGGAAAGAAGATGTCAGGGAAGGCCTTTTGAGGCTGCAGCAGCAGACTTATCCGAACATTGAAGTGATTGTATCTGACAATTGTTCCACCGATGGGACCATAGAGATGATTGAAAATGAATTTCCTTATGTGCAGTTAATAAAGATGTCCGAAAACATTGGTATAGAAGCTTATAACTTCGGCTTTAAAAAGGCCGGGGGAGAATACATAGTAATTCTTGATGATGATTCTTTCCCCGGGGAAGATGCTATAGCCAATATGGTGGATAAGTTCCGGCAGGACGAAAAGCTGGGTGTTGCAGCCTTTGATGTCCGGAACTATTTTGATTATGATGACATCCGGAATGAGGACAGAAATCCCGGGGACAGTGGGGCGGCAGCCGCCCGTGATTACCTGATGTCTTTTAACGGAGCAGGAGCCGGTATCAGGAGGGATGTGCTGGAAAGGGCCGGTTACTATCCTGAAGAGTTTTTTCTGTATTGGAACGAACAGGATACGGCCTTCAGGATCTTGGATGCCGGTTACAAGATAGAATTTTTCCCTGATATTATTTCCTATCATAAATATTCTCCCAAGAACCGCGAATCGTGGCGCGCGCCTTTCTATTTCACCAGGAATGCATTTTGGCTGGTTTGGAAGAACTACCCGGCTGGTATGGCTGTAAGAATTACTCTCAGGTTGATTCGGGACTGTATCTATTATTCCATGGAGCAGAAAACGTTTATTTATATTAAAGCAATGATGGCTGCTTTTCGGGATGCCGGTAAACTGAAAGGTAAAAGAAAACCGGTCAGCAGGTATATTGCGGAAAACCTGAGGACCCCATTTAACTTTTCTTTCATGTTTTATAAATAGAAAAAGGTAAGGAGAAATATGATGCAGGAAGTATTGATTATCCGTTCTGTAAGCTTTCAACAGCTGGACAAAAACATAAAAGCCATTCGTGAAAAATACAGGAATTGCCGGATTTCTTTACTGACCCATGAACACGGGGTTAAGCTGGCTGAAAAATATAAAAATATTTACAGGGTCTATGTTTACCCGTACCAAGGGTCTTTTTCGTACGGTAAGCCGGTTAAGGAACTGGAAAACAGGGATTTTGACACGGTAATAATTCCTGTGACCAATATATCAGGAGCCGGTTTTTCCAATGTATGCCTGTTTGCCCTGACCATTAAAGCAAAAAAATATGTTATATGCAACATGGTTTCTGACCTGCGGGAAATCAGCAGAGCCGGCGTTTTCGCTGTTGTGGCGAAGAATGCGGTTATATCAGTGTTGGCCTCTCTGTTCACGGTCTTAATTGGGGTGGTGGTTTTGCCTATATTACCTTTATTGTTGAGATCCTTGGAGAAGAGAATGTAAAACCTTTGTTTAGGAAGTGACCATATGTTTGATTATCTGGTAGTAGGATGTGGGCTGTCGGGAACAACCTGTGCCCGGCTGCTGGCGGAAAAAGGGAAACAGGTGCTCATTATAGACAAAAGGGACCATCTCGCCGGTAATACCTATGATTCATACGATGAACACGGTATTCTTGTACATAACTACGGCCCGCACGTCTTCCATACGGTCTATAAGGATGTGTGGGACTTCCTGTCCCGTTTCACTGGCTGGAGAGATTATGAACACAGGGTCCTTGCTTATGTCCGGGGCAAGCTTGTCCCTATGCCCATAAACGTGGATACTGTTAATACATTATATGGCACTGGCTATGATGAATCCAGCATCGCCGGATTCTATGAAAGCGTCAGGGAAAAGGACATCGAGATTAAAAATGCCCGGGACATGGTTGTCAGTAAGATCGGCCAGGAACTGTACGAACTATTTTTCAGAGGATATACTTTAAAACAGTGGGATATCGACCCCCAAGACCTTGACAGTGAGGTGACGGCCCGGATTCCTGTGCGGTATAACAGGGATGACAGGTATTTCACCGACCCGTACCAGGGTATGCCGGAAAATGGCTATACAGCCATGGTGGAGAAAATGCTGGACCATCCCAATATCAGCATTCTTTTGAACACTGACTTTAAAGCTGTCCGGGACCGGGTTGAATACGCCAGGCTGATTTTTACCGGCCCTATCGATTACTTCTTTGACTACAGGTTTGGCAGGCTGCCTTACCGGTCGCTCTGGTTTCAGTTTGAAACTCACGAAATGGAATACTACCAGCCTGCGGGGACGGTCAATTACCCAAATGATTACGATTTCACCCGCATTACCGAATTCAAACACCTGACCGGGCAGCAGTCGACTGTAACCACCATAATGAAGGAGTACCCCGCCTCACAGGGAGAACCATACTATCCTATTCCCCGGAAGGAAAACCGTGATTTGTATAATCAATATGCACAAGAAGCCGCCCGGTTGAACCATGTCTGGTTCACCGGCAGGCTGGGGAAATACAAATATGCCAATATGGATATTGTGGTAAAGGATGCCATGGATTTAGTTACCTGTCTTGAATAATTACAGTGAACAGAGCCTGTTTTCCACACCCATCACCGGCTCTTTTAACAGGAGGCCCACTATGAATAACGGTCCAAAACACGCCCATATAGAACCATCAACCTTATGCAACCTAAAATGTCTGAGTTGTATTACCTGGTCAATAGATTTTGCCCGGAAAGGCAATATGACCTTGGAACAACTGAAATACGTCCTTGACCAGATACCTACCCTGGATGACGTCAGTCTTCTTGGCTTGGGAGAACCCTTTATGAATCCGCAGCTTCTCGATATGGCGGAAGAGCTGAAAAGGCGAAACCTGGCCAGCCGGACAGCGACAAATGGGATGCTGCTTCACAGATTTGACCTGGACCGGGTAGTGAAGGTATTTGATGAGGTTATTTTCTCTTTTGATGCAGCATCCAAAGAGATTTTTGAAAAGGTCCGCTGTGGTTCGGACTATGACCTGATTACAGGAAACATTCAAAAACTAAGAGAGACCAGAGACAGGAACGGCTCTCCTGTTCAAATAACTATGAACACCGTAATTTCCAGTCTCAACTGTAACGATGTTCCGGGCATCGTGGATATCGCCCGGGAATACGGGATTTCCAAACTTCGTTTCATAATGGCGATGGATACTGTGGGCACTGATTTCGCTGATGAAAAACTAAACAGTAAAATGACAGAAATCAGGGGTTTGCAGATTGATGACTATGAAATAGAGGATAAACTGCATTCCGAGCTTGGATTAAAGTGTGAGGAAGCCGGGATAGAATGGAGTTTCCAGGGATCGGCACCTCTAGCCCCGGAATGCTGGTGGCCCCGGCGAGGTGTATTTGTTACATATGAAGGTTATATAACACCCTGCTGCATCAGGATGGATCCATCCCTTATAAGTTTTGGTAACATATATGAACAGCCTTTTAAAGAAATCTGGAATTCTGAAGGATATTCCTGCTTCAGGAAACGGTTTGAAGAGGGGTCTGTTCCCGGCATCTGCAGAAGGTGTCCCAAATAATACTTTTTCGGGCCGCAGGCCCGGTTTATTTTTTTGCCTATTCCAATCCAAAATGCTCAATATTTTCAAGGAAATAGTAAAAATTTGTCGAACCATAACTATGTCAGAACTAATATCAGAACTGTCCAGCCCTTATTAACATTTTGTCCCTTTAATTCAATTCACGGAGGCCGCATGTATCAAAAAGTCTGCCTGATCAAATACAGAGGCGTAATCGCCCCATATGTCATGGATTGCTATGTCCGGGCTTTCAGGGAAGCCGGCCTTATGACTTTCATCCTGGACCTGGCCGAACTGGGCCAAAAGCCGGCCGAACTCCAGCAAAAAATCAATCAGCTCATAAGCTGGAAACCTGACCTGGCTGTAAGTTACGGACATACCGGTTTGCTCAATGCCAAAGAGGGATACCTCTTTCGGGTCATGGGTATCCCCCTGGTTATTCTCCACTATGACTGCCCCTTTTTTGTATTGGATGAGACGGTGCAACAGGAATTTACTAAATACCCTGATAACTATTACCATTTCATTTGGGACAAGTCATTCCTCGGAACATACCGGCAAAACCAGATAAAAAACTCCTATCACATCATGTTGGCCGCCGACCCTGCCAATTTCCGGCCCGAAGGTTCAATAGATAACCGTCCCATTGATTATAATACAGACCATAATTGGGATGTTTCCTTTATCGGTGGAATCAGTGATTTTATGGCCATGAAAAAGGAACGCATGGAAAAACAACCCCTGAGAATCAATGAATTCCTGGACCGGCTCATAATGGCCAAAATAGAGAACCCGTCGATACCTGTACTTGATATCTGGAAGGAACTTAATAACGAAGGATTCCCCGAACTCGTGTTCAGTTGGAACAACCCAATGTTGAAAAAACTGTATCACGCAGCCCATAGGGAAGGGTCAATGCTTATCAGGCGTGTATTCCTGGATTCCATCCAGGCAGCGGTGCCGGATGTTTTCGGGGCTCAATGGGAAAACCCCAGCATAAATTTCCATGGCAGAGTCGACTATTTTTCTGAACTCCCCCGGATTTACGCTGAATCCCGTATAAATCTCAATATTACCTCACTACAGCTGGAAAAGGCCTTGAACAATAGGATATTTGATATAGGAGCAGCAGGCGG
This sequence comes from Firmicutes bacterium HGW-Firmicutes-14, assembly GCA_002840275.1. GTDB lineage: Bacteria > Bacillota > Thermincolia > Thermincolales > UBA2595 > W-Firmicutes-14. Next base: position 81,023 of record PHAB01000004.1, on the reverse strand, counting down.
CTTCATGCTGACTGACTATAGGGAAGACTTGAAAGAAGTGTTCCCTGATTATGAACACATTACCTATCATTCTATCGATGACTTAAATGACAAGATCTCATATTTCCTTTTCCGGGACGGTGAGCGGGCTGAGCTGGCCCGGGAGCTGCAGAAGGCAGTTCTTGCAGGCCATACATATACCCACCGGGTTGAATATATAATCAATGTCTTAAAAGGCAAAGTACAAAACGACCGTACTATACAGGGATCTACACCGGGTATAAATACAAGCGGCCCCGGCCGGGCCGAAGCAGAGACTAAAAAACATAACTACATGGGCGCCTTCAATGCCAACCTGGTACGTATTTTTCCGAAAGGCTGCAGCAAAGTCCTGGATGTTGGCTGTGCCGATGGGGTTTTCGGGCAGGTCCTGCTAAGGGAAAACCTGTCTCAGGAAGTGGTTGGCATAGAAATAAACCCCACCACGGCAGAGTTAGCGAAGGAGAGGCTTACAACGGTATACTGTGAAAATGTCGAAGAATTTCAATTGCCCTTCCCGGAAGGGTATTTTGACTGTCTTGTCTATGGCGACTCCCTGGAACACCTGAGAGACCCTGAAGTATTGCTGAAAAACCACCTTAGCTTCCTCCGGCCGGGTGGGTACATAGTTTGCAGTATCCCTAACATAAGAAACCTTTTTATCATCCACCACCTGCTCCACGGAAGCTGGATTTACACCAACTGGGGCATCCTGGACCGGACCCATCTGAGGTTTTATACCCTGAATGAAATCGGGAAAATGTTTCACAGGCTGGGGCTTAAAATAGAACACATTGAACCGTCCCTGAGGGACGGCCAGTGGTATGCGAAAATGTACGGTCCGGAAGCAGTGAGCCCCGGCTTTATTGAAATTTACAACGGGCTTCTTCAGAAATGTCTCAATGGCGATGACATCACCGGAGATTTAAAACAATTGCATCACTTTGATAGCCTTGCCCGGGAGGAAGCGGTGGAATTCTTTGCAGCCCAGTTCCACCTGAGGGCTGTTAAGACCTGAAGGCTGTTTAGACCTGAAGGCACATCAAGCCTGGCGATAATTTTGAGGGCGGAAAATATTTCGATATTTAAAACCTTTATAGAGGGGGTATTACCCTTGCATCCCATCCAAATCGGCCATAAAACAATCGGCCCCCGCCAACCCACATTCATCATCGCGGAAATTGGCATTAACCACAACGGTGACCCGGAAACTGCCCTGCAGATGGTAGAGGAGGCTGCCCGGTGCGGCGCTGATGCTGTCAAGTTCCAGACTTTCCAGGCAGACAAATTATTGTCTAAGGATACCGCCAAAGCAAAGTACGTAGAGGCCTCCACCGGTGAGGAAGAATCATTTTATGATATGTTTAAGCGGCTGGAGCTATCGGAAAAAACATATGAAGAAATCGCCCAGCTATGCCGCAGCCTGGGGCTGATATTCCTTTCTACCCCCTTTGACTATGACAGTATGAACCTGCTGGTGGACCTGGGTGTCCCGGCCTTCAAAGTGGCCTCCGGTGATCTCACCAACCTGCCTTTTCTCAAGGCGCTGGCCTTTAAGAAACTGCCCCTCCTGGTCTCCACAGGGATGTCCACTTTGGGAGAGGTTGAGGAGGCGGTTATCACCATAGAAAATTTCGGGGACCGCTCCAAGCTTATTCTGCTTCACTGTACATCCAACTACCCGCCCTCTATAGAGGATATCAACCTGAGGGCTATGGTGACAATGGAGAATGCCTTCCGGGTCCCGGTCGGCTATTCTGACCATACAAGGGGTATAACCACCGCCATTGCGGCAGTCACCCTTGGCGCCTGTGTCCTGGAAAAACACTTTACTTTGGATAAATCCATGCCCGGACCGGACCAGGCCCTGTCATCCGATCCAGCGGAGATGACAGCCCTGGTGGAAGCGATGAGGGGTGTGGAGAAGGCCCTGGGCTCCCCCATAAAGGCCCCTGTCGAAGCAGAGATAGAAATAAGACAGATCGGCCGCCGCAGTGTGGTGGCGGCACGGCCTATATTAAAAGGGACAAAGATTACCCCCGAGATGGTGACTGTCAAACGGCCCGGTTCGGGGATCGCCCCCAAAGACACAGACCTGGTAATTGGCCGTTACGCGAAGGTTGACCTTGATGACGACGAAGTTATTACCTGGGATAAGATAGGTTAATATTCAACAGTGGCGATATTTCTGCAGGAAACTGGGGATGAATATATGAAAGTTGTGGCAATTATCCAGGCCAGGATGGGTTCGACCCGCCTGCCTGGGAAAGTGATCAGGGAACTCGCCGGTAAACCGATGATAATACACCTTATCGAGCGCCTGAAAACCTGCTGCACAGTTGATGAAATAATCCTGGCCACCGGTGAAGGGGATGAAAACACGGTACTGGTCAGCACGGCTGAACAGGCCGGTATTACAGCCTTTGCCGGCCCTGAAGAGGATGTGCTGGCCCGCTTCTGCATGGCTGCCCAAAAAGCCGGGGCAGACCATGTGATAAGGGTAACCGGGGATAACCCCCTGACAGACCCGGAATGTATAGACCGGCTGGTCCAAAAGCAGGTTGAAACAGGTGCCGATTATGGGTGTATGACAGGCCTGCCCCTGGGCACGACTGCCGAAATCATTTCCTTCAGAGCCCTGGAAAAATCCTGCCGTGAAGGGAAACAGCAGCCCCATAGGGAGCATGTAACAGTATATGCGAAAGAAAACCCGCAGAAATTCAAGCTCTTCTCCCTGGAAGCGCCGGAGAGCCTCAGGGCCCCTGAATTAAGGCTTACCGTCGATACCCCCGAGGATTTCAGCCTGATAGGTGAGGTCTTCAAACGGTTATGCAAAGACGGGCAGATTATCAGCCTGGCAGAGGTAATAAACCTCCTTAGGACAGAGCCGGAGCTGGCGGCCAGGAACAAGGGCATTGTCCAGAAAAAACCCCGGGACCGCACACTTATAATCAGGGCTGACGGGGGTATTCAGACCGGTATGGGGCACATATCACGCACCCTTACCCTGGCCCGGGCTATAGCGGCGGAAAAACCTGTGAATATAATTTTTTTGACCGGGAACTATTCCCCGGCGGTTCAGAAAATAAGGGAAGCCGGGTTCAAATGTGAGACCATGGCAGAAAACTGCCCGGTCCAGGAAGAGCTGGATATACTGACCGGCCTTGTGGGCAGGGAAAAAAGTAATGCTGTCCTGATCGATGTCCTGGATACCGGGGAAAAATATATAGAACAACTGCAGAAACTGGGACAAAAGGTTATCTGCTTAGATAATATCAGGGTCCCGAGAGAACTGCCGGACCTATTTTTCAATGCTATATTGGAAAGAGATTTTTCCCATATGATTCTCCCGGATACTGTGGCCCTTTTATCTCAAAAGGAACGGCACATTTCACCCGGGGTAAAAAACATCCTTGTAACCATGGGTGGGAGCGACCCGGCCTGTTTGACAGTAAAAGTCCTTAAGGCGCTGCTTAATGACTCTATAAACACCTATTGTATAAACCCAAACGGTATAGATACTAACGGCATAAACACCAACCACATAAACGTAAAAATCCGGGTGGTCCTGGGGCCTGCCTTCCCCTGGGAAGACCGGCTGCAAAAACTGGTGGAGTCAGAGACGGGGGAATTTGCCGGTGAAATCGAAATACTGAGAGACGTCCCTGATATGAGTGGATTGATGTATGACGCTGATATCGCCATATGTTCTGCAGGACTGACCATGTTTGAGCTGGCGGCTTTGGGGATACCCTGCATTGTTCTGAGCCAGCATGAGGAACAGAAGGCCAATGCTGATTACATGGAAGAAATGGGGGCTGTCATCAACCTGGGGATTGGCCGGGAGGTTGATGAGAAACTATTGCAAGAAGCCTGCCGGAGACTTATTGAAGACCCTCACAGACGCTGCCTGCTCTCTGAAGCGGCCAGGCGGGCCATTGACGGGAAAGGCACGAAAAGGGTCGTGGAGAAGATTGTGACACTGCTTTATGGATAAGTGAGGTGGAACCTGCCATGCGGAAACCTGCCATGCAAATAAATGTCCTTATTACCGGTGCCAGCAGAAAAGTGGGGCTTATCAGGGCCTTCAGGGAGACCCTGGACGGGTCGGCGGGTTTTACCGGGCATATTATCGGGGTTGAAGTTGACCCCCTGTCATCAGGGCTGTACTGCTGTGACCGGGCATACCTGGTGCCAGGGGCTTCAGATCCGGACTACTTCCCGCGCCTGCTGGAGATCTGCCGGCGTGAGGATGTAAGACTTATTGTCCCTACCACAGATATAGAACTGTCAGTTCTGGCGCCGTTTAAAAAAGATTTTGCTGAAAAGGGTATTACCGTATTGGTATCAGATCCTTCCACCATAAATATCTGTAATGACAAATACCTTACATACCTGTTTTTGCGGGAAGAAGGCCTGCCTGTTCCGGCCACCTGTTTGCCTTCCGAAGGACCGTTGGCTCTTGGCCGGGGCAGTGGCTGGGGCTGCGGGAGACTTGAGAACATGACCCTGCCCCTTTTTGTTAAACCCAGGCACGGCCGGGGCAGCATCGATTGTTTCAAGGCCTGTAACAGAAAAGAACTGGATTTTTTCCTGGAATATGTGGAAGAACCCGTTGTCCAGGAATGCCTGGAGGGAAGGGAGTATACTATCGACCTGCTGGCCGGTTTCACTGGGGAGGTTGTTTCTGTCGTCCCCAGGGAGAGGATTTCCACGGCGGCGGGGGTGTCCCAAAAGGGAACGACGGTAAGGGACCCGGGGCTTATCGGCCTGGCCGTCAGGGTGAGCAAAGCCCTCCATATAACCGGTCCGGCAAATATCCAGTGCTTCGCATCCAACCGGGGCATCGGCCATAACACCGGTGTGGAGTTAAAACTGGTAGAAATCAATCCGCGTTTTGCGGGGGGGTATCCCCTCTCCCATGCCGCAGGAGCCTCTTTTCCCCGGCTTATACTCAAAATGGTTGCTGGAGAGACGGTCACACCGCAGATAGGAGAGTTTAGAGAAGACCTGGTTATGCTGAGGTTTGATGAAGGGGTTTTCCTGCACCGGGAGGAGTTGGTTAAACCTGAACAATAAAGAGAATACTGTCCTGTTCGACCTGGATGATACCCTGTTCCCGGTGATAAGGTTCTGTGCAGGTGGATATATGGCCGTTGGTACTTACCTGGAGTCCTGCCTGCACATTCCGGCAGAAAGGTTCCGGGAGTTGTGTCTCAGGCTTTTGGTGGAAAAGGGGAGTACAGGCAGAATTTTTAACGAGGTATTGGGGTGTCTGGGTGTTTCCCCGGGTGAGCAGGAGAGGTTGGTTCCCCACCTGGTTTCCCTATACCGGGATCACTCCCCATGTATCGGTTTATATCCCGATGTCCTTCCGGTAATATCCCTTTTAAAACAAAGATACAACCTTGGGATAATTACAGACGGGGACCCGTTGGTCCAAAGGAAAAAAATCGGGGCTCTTGGTTTGGAAAACATGATGCAGGTAATAATTTATACATGGGAAAAAGGCAGCGAATTCGGAAAACCGGACCCGGCATCTTTTCTTGAGGCTGCGGAACGGTTGGGGGTCCCGCCGGAAAAGGCGGTTTACGTGGGGGATAACCCTCATAAGGATTTTACCGGAGCGAAAAAAGCAGGCCTGTATACCGTCCGGGTTCGCCGGGGACTGCACCGGAGAGTAAACCTGGGCAGCGGCGCGGAGGCCCATATGGAAATCAGCCGGTTTAAAGAATTGCCGGAAGCACTTGAAAAATACTTTTGATATAAAGCAATAAATTAGCTGTCATTACAGCGGAAGGAGGACCAAAAGTGAATAATCCTTATCAGCAGTACAAACAGACAGCGGTTGCAACAGCATCACCGGAAAAACTTATTTTGATGCTTTATGAGGGAGGGCTCCGTTTTCTCAAACAGGCTGATGAAGCGATTGAGCATAATAACCTGGTGGAGGCCGGCAAGGCAATTGGCAAAACCCAGGAGGTAGTGGGTGAACTTATCTCATCCCTTAATCCTGAAGCGGGAGAGGTCAGCAAAAACCTGCAAAGCCTCTATACGTATATAAACGGCCGCCTGATTGAGGCCAACCTGAAAAAAGACAGGCAGATAGTGAAAGAAATCCTGGGCATGTTCCAGGAATTTCATGCTACATGGAGTGAAATAATGAAAACCGGTCGTTCTGGCCAGCAGACGGGTGGGGTTAATATTGAAGGTTAAGCACCTAAACAATAATGTGGATTTCCTGGCAGATAATTATGAAAAACAGGTGGCTTTATATACGGAAATGCTTAAACAGGCGGAAGTTATGATAGAAGCTATCAAAGAGGGCAGTGAGGAAAAAATGAAGGGTACCTTTGCCCGGAGGCAGGAACTGATGAAAGAAATAGACCGGATTAATTCTGATTCAAAAGCGGTGATAGACGATGTGTGTGAAACCCTGCATTTTAAAGAATTTAAGGTCAGCAAACTGGTAAAAGTTGTCCATACACCTGGGAGTGAGCGGCTTTTTGCCGCTATCGGGAAACTTTCGGAAATTCTGCCGGAGATTCAGAAAATTGACACAGAGATGGAGAGGACTGCCTATGAGCAGATTATCAAATTGAAGGCTGACATGAAACTTATAAGGAACTCGAAAAATGTGAGAAATGCCTACTATCAAGCTGAACAACCTACAGGGCCAGAACTTCTGGATAAAAAGAAATAAAGAAAATTATTGCAAATTCCGGAAACAGGCGATATAATTGACAATAATGCAACCTGTATTACTGGTAGGCCTCATTTCCTAGGTCACAGTCCGGTTTCAGGTTGAACAATACCTAAGAAGTGGGGGTTTATCAATGACGTTTGAAGACAAGACACTCGTATGCAAGGACTGTGGAAACGAGTTTATTTTCACAGCCGGTGAGCAGGAATTTTTCGCTGAAAAGGGGTTTGAAAACGAGCCTCAGAGGTGCAGGGACTGCCGCTCAAACCGCAGGTCTGCAAGAAACAGCGGAAGGCCCAGGGAGATGTTTTCGGTGATTTGTGCCGATTGCGGCGCTGAAACCCAGGTTCCGTTCCAGCCGAAAGACGACAGACCGGTATACTGCCGGGATTGCTTCGAAAGCCACAAGTAGATTCAAAAACTGAAAAATTGCAACTAACCCGGAGATTTTCCGGGTTTATTGTTTTTTTGTGAAACTTATGTTCGACAATTCTATACAGAAATTGTGACAAAATATTGCCTGCCCACAAACTTATCCACAGCCAGACCCTTGATTTTAATACTTATTAACAGAGTTATCCACTTTATCCCCATAATTCATATCCACAATGCAGAGCCAAAATGCCCAATTTTCGACATCGGTTTGGGTCGGTTTTTTGGTATAGAAATATAGTTTTGCTAAGGTTTTGTATTGTTGACAAAAATTTGGCACTGTGATATTATATCGTAAGTGGGTTTACCTAGGCTCACGATAGATTTATTTAGGGGGAATGAAGAGAATGTTAGGCAAGGTCAAATGGTTCAACCAGGAAAAAGGATTCGGCTTTATTGAGCGGGAAGATGGCGGCGATGTATTTGTTCATTTTTCTGCCATCCAGGAGGATGGTTTCAAAACCCTGAAAGAGGGACAGGAAGTCGAATTCGAAATCGTAGAAGGCGCTCGTGGGCCACAGGCAGCTAATGTTGTGAAACTCTAATAAACCTAAATACCATGATAAAGTTACCCCAGGAGAGACCTGAGCCTCCTGGGGTTTTTAAGTAATAAATGTGCCTTGGCAGACCTTTGCTGTAATACATAATATTATAGAATGCGGAAGGATTTTTGCCAATATCAAGGGAATAATAAAAAGAAAGTGACCGGAAAGGAGTGGCCATTATGAAGATCAATGTAAGAGGAAAAAACATCAATGTGACAAATGCATTGAAGGAGTATGTGGAAAAGAAACTGGCAAAACTCGAAAAATACCTTGATCTGTCCGAGGCGCAGGTTACTTTGGTAGTGGTGAAGGAGACCCATAAAGTAGAAGTGACCATACCGATTAACGGAATGATTCTCAGGGGTGAAGAGGCAACTGATGACATGTATGCCTCCATCGATCTTGTAGTCGAAAAGATGGAAAAACAGATCAACAAGTACAAAGCCCGGTTTAACAAAAAAGCAAGGATTGAAGGCAAGCAGATTGTTGCTCCGGCTGCAGAGGAGACCATGGAGGAGCCGCTCATCATGAAGACCAAGCGGTTTGCTATCAAGCCGATGCCGGTTGATGAAGCAGTTATGCAGATGAACCTCCTTGGCCATAGTTTCTTTGTCTTTTCCAATGCGGAAACTGAAGAGGTGAACGTACTTTATAAGAGGAAAGACGGAAACTACGGTTTGATTGAACCCGAATTCTAAATTTTAATACTTTTCGCTGGTATAAAAGGGCTAAAATGTAAATAAAAGTCTTGGAAAAACCTGCTCATCAAATGGGCGGGTTTTTTTAAATTTTACATAAATACGCTCTGCTGTAGTATTGATTACAGCCGGCATAGTGAAATATATAACAATATCTTCGGGAAAAAACAAAGTTTACAGAAAAATTTATCCAATTATATTCATGAAAAAGAAGGAAATTATCCTTAAAAGTAGAAAATAGAAATATAAATTTTTAGAATCTAGGAATAGTAGTGTTTTTTAAAAATACTAGGAACTGCGGGGGTTCACGATGGGGTCTGACAGGTTAATCGGCGCTAAGCATTCCGATTACGAGGATATTATTCGGCAAATAAAGGATGTTATCTCGGCGAGGATTGTGACGGACGAAACCGGTGAGATTACCGAGGTTCACGTTTTAGCCGGTTCCAGCAGGAGTCCCAAACAGGTGGTCAGGGATATTGAATCGGCTTTTATGGCTCAGTTTGGGATTGCTGTCGACCATAAAAAAATAAGTGTGGCCCAGATGCAGGATGAGGATGAACCCCGCCCTACTTCAGAGGTCAGGCCCAAGCTTGTCAGTGTTACCGTCCTTTCAGGGGGCCGGACAACAGAGGCCAGGGTTCAGCTGGAAATAGCAGGGGAGATTTACGAGGGGACGGCTTCCGGCCCGAGTACTTCCAATAACAAGCTTCGCCTGATTTCCCATGCTGCGGTCCTGGCACTGGAGAGTTTTCTGAAAGGCACATGCAATCTTGTTACTGAGGATATTACAGTTATCACCCTGGCCAGGCGCCAGGCAATAGCCGCTTCAATATCGCTGGTGACAAATATTGGTGAGGAGCGGCTTATAGGCGCCGCTTTTTTAAACCATGATGAAAGGGAGGCTGCCGTTAAAGCAACCCTTGCTGCAGTCAACAGGCGCATGGCGCTTCTGTTGAGTGAATAAGGGCTGAAGAAAAAGGGATTGATTTTTCAATTTTACATATAAGTTTATTTAAAGGACCGACAACATTATGCCAGGGTCTTTAAAGTTGCAGGTAAAGTGACACCAAAGAAAACAAAACTAAAATGAGCGAAGACCCACCCGAGCGGAGTCCCATACCGGCCCTTTCGAGCGGAAGAAGGCTGAGTTAGAGACAGACGGGGGGTTAACTTTACATGAAAGCAACTATCGTTAAGATCGCTATGGCTATAGTTACTTTGATATTAGCAGGTGGTGCTGGTTACAAGTGGGTCTAAAAACCACTTCTAAATAACTGTTGTCGGTCTAATTTCTTTTAGGTGATTTTATGAAAAGATATCCTAAGGCGGTAAAAATATACATTTGTTCAATTGTGGGACTGGCGGTTCTTTTATTAGTGCTGATGTCGTACAATGTGCAGATTGACACAGCTACCGTTCAGGGATTTTTGTTTTTTTCCGCTCTGGCGGTAGCTACCGAATCCCTGCCGGTATATTTGGGGCGCGGCGGGGCAGTAACGGTAACGGTGGCCCTGGTTTATGGGAGTATTATCCTTTTTGGGCCTGCAGTTTCAATGTATATTATGATAATTGCCAATGTGGGAAGCCAGTTTTTCTCCAGGGAAAAAATCGAATGGCACAAGGTCATTTTTAATTGTGCCCAATACGTAATTGCCATCGCCATCGCCGGAGTGGTATATAAATTTACCGGAGGGAGTTTCTCAAGTAATAACTTTTTTAATATAATCCCATTACTGTTAGCTGCCCTGACATTTTTTACAATCAATATAACCGCAATAACATTTATCCTGGCTTTGGTGCAGAGAGTTCCCCCCTGGGGGATATGGGTTACCAGTATAAAGTGGACAATACCTAATATGCTGACCCTCCCAGTCTTGGGACTGATCATGGCCTATGTTTATGTTACTATCGGCCCCCTTGGAGTTTTCCTGTTTTTTGCCCCGCTTTTACTGGCCCGCTTTATCTTTAAATCCTATATGGATACAAGGGAATTATATGTTAATACCCTCGAAGCCCTGGCCAGCGCTCTTGATGCCAAGGACAGGTATACCAGGGGACATTCGGACAGGGTAGCCAAATACGCAGTGGAACTGGCACGGCAGTTGAAAACACCGGAAGACCAGGTGGAAGTAATACAGCACATGGCTCTCCTCCATGATATTGGCAAGATTGGCATAAGTGATGAGCTGTTAAACCGGGTGGGAAGACTTTCTGACGAGGAATTTGACCTCATCAAGCTCCACCCTGTCATAGGCGCTAATATCCTCAGGGATTTAAATTATATGGGCAGCTATACCGAGTATGTCAGATACCATCATGAAAAATTTGACGGTTCTGGCTACCCGGACGGGTTAAAGGGAGATGATATCCCTTTGGGTGCAAGGATAATAACCCTTGCAGATTCATTTGATGCGATGACCACAGACAGGTCTTACCGGAAGAAAATGACGGTTGAAGAAGCTCTTGATGAAGTCAGGCGCTGTGCCGGGTCTCACTTTGACCCGTATCTGGCCCGGGCCTTCCTTGAATGCTGGCAGGAGAAAGCTCCCGTTCCTCAAATGGCTGCTTATATAGAAATGGCATCTCTAACTGAAAAATGAGGAGAAGGATAAATGGAGTTAAGTTCCGGTTCCCGGCCGACCAGTTTCAGAATCAAACTCTTCATATTATTAACTGTATTAGGCGGTTTAACCGTGACTGTCATCAGCTCTTTGCAGATAGAGTCAAATATATGGGGACAGGTCATTATTTTTGCAGTTTTATCTTTTCTTGCCCAGCTTATACCTGCCCGCCTGCCCCAGGGTGCCACTTTCTCGGTTGCGTTTATTATAGATATTATATTGATAGGGTTATACGGTACACCGGTGGCTGCGGTCACCAAGTTTGTGGTTACATTCGGTGCGGGATTGTTTTCCGGGATACTGGTCCAAAAAGATTCATTGCCCCGGGTGCTGCAGTTTTCCAGCCAGTCTGTTCTGGTTGTGGGGTTAAGCGGAATTGTTTATTATTCAATACCCCAGATGGTCCTTACATCTATACTGACTTCTATAACATATTTCCTGGCTTCAACATTGTTTATTGCTTTATACAGTATTTCAATAACCAGGGAAAGCTTCAAAGAAACATGGCTGTCGGTTATTAAGACCATTTATGTCAACTATTTTGTTTTATCCTCTCTTTCTTTCGTTTATATCTATATGATAGAAAACAGCTCTTTAGAGCTGAAAATATTTAGTATTCTGGTCTTCTTTGTCCCCGTAATCCTTGTCAGCCATGCTTTTCGCCTGGCAACAGGTATGAAGCAGAGTTATCTGAAAACCGTAACCACAATTGCTGCGGCAATTGAGGCCAAAGATTCATATATGAAGGGCCATTCCGAGCGCGTTGCAGAGTTAACTGTGGCCTTGGCCCGGGAATTCCGGATGCGGGAGAATGAAATACAGAAGCTTGAATTTGCTGCCCTGCTTCATGATGCAGGGAAAATAGGAATTCCTGACGAAATATTAAATAAACCCGGACCCCTCTCTGTGGAAGAATATGATAGAGTAAAGGAACATTCGGCCCTTGGGGCAGAAATCCTGCAGAAGATTAAGTTCCTGCAGTCTTATTCAGATACTATCCTTTATCATCACGAACATTATGACGGGACCGGTTACCCGGCAGGTCTCAGAGGTGATGAGATCCCGCTGCTGTCCCGGTTTCTGGCTGTAGCAGATGCCTATGATGCAATGACTACCGATCGTCCTTTCAGACCGGCCAAGACACCTGAGCAGACCGTAGAAGAGATGGAACGGCTGGCGGGGTCCCAGTTTGACCCTGACCTGGTGGAACCGTTCAAGAAAATCCTGAAAAAACGGGGAGAAATATAGATGTTTTTTGAAGTCCTGGTGGCTGCAGCAATAATCGGCCTGATTGCCGGAGGAAAATTTTCCAGCCTCGGCCGGATGAACATAAAATATATTTACCTTATTGTTTTGGCCTACCTGATCCAGGCAGGCATTGATATTGGGGCTGCAAGATATGATTTTTGGGGGTACCCGTATCTCCATATTATTTCATACATAGTACTCATATTTGCCATGTATAAGAACCTGTACCTGCCCGGGATGAACTATATCCTTGGGGGGACCGTTATGAATTTTGCCGTGATAGCCTTAAATGGCGGGAGGATGCCGGTAAGGGCCGATGTGATTCCCGCGAAGATGGCAGAGACCCTGGCGGCGGGACATGGCGGTACCCATGGCCTGATGACCGAAGGAACAAGACTGGCTTTCCTGGCTGATATATTTCATATAACCCTGCCTTACCAGGAGCAGTTGATCAGCCTGGGAGACATAATAATTAATATTGGAGTTTTGATCCTGATAATCTTGGGAATGAAACGGAGTTGCTAGTTTTGACAGGCGGCCTTTTTTATGGACCTTGAACTCCATTCCTAAACATGCTAAAATTTAATAGTGAATTCCTTGGAACATAAGGGACCGCACAGGTCTCTTTTGCTTATATTTCGTTTAACCTGAAAGGATGATATATAAATGCTGGGTTTTGTAAAGAGCCTGTTTGATGACAATGCAAAAATTATTAAAAAACTCCAGAACGTGATTGGAGAGATTAACAGCCTTGAACCTGCAATCCGGGAATTATCTGATGACAGTCTGAAGGCCAAAACCGGCGAGTTCAGGGAAAGACTTGCTGATGGGGATACTCTCGACGATATTTTGCCTGAAGCATTCGCCGTTGTTCGCGAGGCCTCATGGCGGGTACTGGGGATGCGCCATTTCGATGTCCAGCTTATAGGCGGGATAGTCCTGCATCAGGGAAGGATTGCCGAGATGAAAACCGGTGAAGGGAAAACCCTGGTGGCTACCCTGCCGGCATATCTCAATGCCCTGACCGGCCGGGGTGTGCACATTATCACGGTGAACGATTACCTGGCCCGCCGGGACAGTGAGTGGATGGGCAGGATTTATAAGTTCCTGGGGCTTTCTGTGGGACTGATAGTGCACGGGTTGGATTATGATGAGAGAAGAGCTTCCTATAATTCCGACATTGTATATGGGACAAACAATGAATTCGGGTTTGATTACCTGAGAGATAACATGGTTACCGAGAAGGACCACATGGTCCAGCGGGACCTGTATTATGCCATAGTGGACGAGGTTGACAGCATTCTCATTGACGAGGCCAGAACCCCGTTGATTATTTCGGGCCAGGCGGATAAGGCCACAGACCTCTATTACACCATGGCCAAGATAGTTCCCAGGTTAAAGAAGGAAGATGATTATACCGTTGACGAAAAGGCCCATACGGTAGTCCTTACAGAACAGGGGATTGCCAAGGTTGAGCAGATGCTGGGAGTTCAGAACCTCTATGAAGACGACCATATAGAGCTGACCCATCACCTGAACCAGGCCCTGAAGGCCCACAGCCTGATGAAACGGGACAGGGACTATGTGGTAAAAGAAGGGGAAGTCATTATTGTTGACGAATTTACCGGCCGCCTGATGTTTGGCCGGCGGTACAGTGAGGGACTGCACCAGGCCATTGAGGCCAAGGAAGGAGTCAAAATAGAGAGAGAATCTCAGACCCTGGCTACCATCACCTTCCAGAACTACTTCCGGATGTATGAGAAGCTTGCCGGTATGACCGGTACGGCGGAGACGGAAGAAGAGGAATTCAGGAAGATTTACGGCCTGGATGTTGTTGTTATCCCGCCAAATATGCCGATGATCAGAAGAGACCTGGCTGATGTGATATATAAAACCGAAGCCGGTAAATTCAGGGCAGCCGTTGAAGAGATTGCTGAGAGGCATGCTGAGGGCCAGCCTGTCCTGGTTGGAACCATTTCCATTGAAAAATCGGAAGTGCTTAGTTCCATGCTAAAAAAGCGCGGCATTCCTCACCAGGTGCTTAATGCCAAATACCACGAAAAAGAAGCCGAAATTGTAGCCCAGGCCGGGCGTTTTGGGGCAGTCACCATTGCCACTAACATGGCCGGACGCGGTACCGACATCCTCCTGGGGGGCAACCCCGATTTTCTGGCTCATTCCCAGGCTAAAAAGGATGAGAAGGGAAATCCGGACCCCGAAGAATTCAGAGAGCTCTATGAAAAGATAAAAGCTGAAACAGATAAGGAACATGATAAGGTAGTAGATTTGGGTGGTCTCCACATCATCGGCACCGAACGCCATGAGAGCCGCCGGATCGACAACCAGCTTCGCGGGAGGGCCGGCCGCCAGGGTGATCCGGGGTCTACCAGGTTCTATATTTCCCTGGAAGATGACCTGATGCGCCTGTTTGGGTCAGATAATATCAGCAGTATAATGGGCAAGCTGGGCTTGGAAGAGGATGTCCCGATTGAACACACATTTATTACCCGTTCAATAGAAACAGCCCAGAAACGGGTTGAAAACCGCAACTTTGACATCAGGAAACATGTCCTGGAATATGATGATGTGATGAACAAACAGAGGGAAGTTATTTATGAACAGCGCCGGCGTGTCCTGCTCGATGAAAACCTCAGGGAGACAATTTCCCAGATGATAGATACGGTAATCGATAATTCCCTGGAAGTATACTGCAACCAGGGGATTCATCCCGAGGAGTGGGACCTGGACGGACTCCTGGAACATGCCAGGGACCTCTTCCTGCCCAACCATGTTCTTACCCCTGAAGACCTGACCGGTATGGGCAGAGACGCTGTCAAAGAAATCCTGTTCGATAAATCTATGGAGGCTTATGACGACAGGGAACAAAAACTTGGCCCGGAAACCATGAGGCGGATTGAAAAGGCTGTCCTTTTAAAAATGGTTGATGAGAAATGGATGGACCATCTGGATGCCATGGACCAATTGCGCCAGGGTATCGGACTCAGGGCCTATGGCCAGAAAGACCCCCTGGTTGAATACAAGTTTGAGGGATACGAGATGTTCCAGAACATGATTTCTTCCATCCAGGAAGATGTCGTACGCTATATATTCCGGGTAAAGGTGGTCGAGGAACCTGTTCCCCAGCACCGGGACGTTATTGAAAACAGGTATGCCGATGATGTGCAAAAACAGCCCCGGAGGGTTGAGAACCGTGTTGGGCGGAACGACCCCTGCCCATGTGGCAGCGGGAAAAAATACAAGAAATGTTGTGGCCGGTAACTTTTCTCCGGTACTATCCATAGGCAGATATAGTAACAAATATTAAGAAGATGCCCCAATGGCAAACAGGGGTGTCTTTTTTTTTATTTTTTTTCATTCAGCCTAAAGTTGAACACATATTTCCACGATACTATTACCGTTACAGTATAATCACCGACAACAAGTGAAAAAAATGTCAAAACATGCAAAAGAATTGCAGGAAAAGAAGAATGGACGGCTAATTATTATTATCAGAACGTTTTTAAAAAGTCTTTGAGAAGGTGGGCCGGTCGTGGATTTATCGTCTATTTTGGGACTTATTATGGGTTTTGGCATGTTGATTGGCGGTTTTATGCTGGAGGGCGGTCATTTTACCTCCCTATTGGAACCGACAGCAGCGATGATAGTATTTGGCGGTACTATCGGAGCTACCATGACCAGTTTTGCCATGGAGGATATCAAACAGGTCCCGCAGCTTTTTAAAATTACTTTTATTGAGAAGAAGTATGAAGTTAATGAGTTGATAGGAATTCTTACCGGGTTTGCCGAGAAAGCAAGGCGTGAAGGTCTGTTAAGCCTTGAGAGGGAAACTACCGCCATAGATGATGAGTTTCTGAAGCAGGGGATTCAGTTGGTGGTGGACGGAACCGACCCGGCGCTGGTAAGGGACATCCTGGAAACCCAGATAGATTTTACTGACCAAAGACATAAAATTGGTGCAGATATATTTGAAGCTGCAGGCGGGTATTCACCGACCATGGGTATTATCGGTACGGTTATGGGCTTGGTTCACGTGCTGAGTAACCTGTCGGATCCTGAATCCCTGGGGCCCTCCATTGCAGTAGCCTTTATTGCGACCCTTTATGGTGTCTGTTTTGCCAATGTTGCCTGGCTTCCTATCGGACATAAGCTTAAACTGAAGAGTAAACAGGAACGCTTTATGAGGGAAATTGCCCTGGAAGGGATCCTTTCAATCCAGGCGGGTGACAAC
This sequence comes from Firmicutes bacterium HGW-Firmicutes-14, assembly GCA_002840275.1. Lineage (GTDB taxonomy): Bacteria > Bacillota > Thermincolia > Thermincolales > UBA2595 > W-Firmicutes-14. Next base: position 64,506 of record PHAB01000004.1, on the reverse strand, counting down.
CCGAGTATTGTAAGGGAAAAACTGAGGGCATTCCTGTCTGGGAAGATGCGCCAGGAGGCTTCGGTTTCCAAGGAATAGGGGTGGTTAAATGGCAAGGCGGAGCGCACAACCTGAAAAAGCCCCAAACCATGAACGCTGGTTAATTACATATGCTGACCTGATTACCCTGCTGATGATTTTCTTTGTCCTGATGTACACTATTAGCAATGTGAATTCAAAGAAGTTTGCCCAGCTTTCCGCTTCCATGAGTGAAGCCCTTCTTGGTCAGAACAGCGGGTATTTCCTGGGGGAAGCTCCAGGTCCCCTGGTCATACAGGATAGTTACTCCCCAGGGGGCAAAACAGAGATGGAAAGTATGAAAGAAGCGAAGGAAAAGCTGGAGAAATATATTGAGGAAAAAGGACTGAAAGGGAAAGTTGATGTAGGTCAGGAGGAACGCGGATTGATAATCAGCCTGAAAGAGGCCCTCCTGTTTAAATTAGGCTCAGCTGATATTACTCCGGAATCAAGGGATGTAATTCTGAATGTGGGCCGGATCCTGGCGGAGATGCCCAACAACATCAGGATTGAAGGGCATACCTGTAACCTTCCTATCAGGACCTCCCAGTTTCCCTCCAACTGGGAACTTTCTACGGCAAGGGCCACCAATGTGGTGAGATTTCTGGTGAATAATGTGGGGTTAAAACCGGAGAAGCTTTCGGCAACAGGATACGGTGAGTTTCGGCCAATAGTGTCCAACACTTCAGAGATCAACAGGGCCAAAAACCGCCGGGTTGATATAGTGGTCCTCCGGACCGCCCTCGATGTGGCTGAGCCCGGCACAGAGGGAAAAGGGACTGGCACAGGGCAGGCAAACACCCAGGCAAACACCCAAGTCCGGTAATATATCTGATTAAGAGGTTAGATGGAGTATTTAACCTCTTTTTTTGTTATTTTCCTTTTTAATAGGAAAGCCTGCGATATTATGAAGGAAACAGGAGATTTTTGTCAAATATATTTCATATTACGGTTTCTTTTTCGGTCCTACTGAAAGGGGGGGCCTTTGTGCAAATGAAATTAATGTATCACGGGGAACCGGTTGACTGCAAAAAGACCGGAAACGGCTGTGGAGAGGTTATGTGCAGCCGGGAACTGATGCTGAAGGTTCTCGGGAGTCTGGTCAGGCCTGAAATGATGCCTGTTATCCACAGAATTTTTGAAGTCCAGGAATTGTTCCAGCTGGCTGATGTCAGCTGCCTCGGCGAAAACCAGCTTTACCACACAATCCGAATGTGTGAACATATTCACCGGCTTAAGGACAGTTGCCTGACTGCCCTTGGTGTCAACCGTGAGCAGTTGACGACTGCCGCATTATTTCACGATTCCGGAAAGGGAAAAGAAATAGATGACTGTCGTTTTTATGAAGAGGAGTTCAAACCGGCAAAGGTGCCCCGGAAACTCAAAAAATACGGGGTGCCCGGATGGGCGGAATATTATTCACCCCTGCATGACCATGTGGAACGGAGCATTGAAATTGCCGAAGCATATGATATAGAAGGTGAAATCCTTGAAGCAGTAGCCTTGCACCACCATGTAAAAATCCTTCCCGAGGTGCTCAAGGAACTGGCCCGGGGCCTCTGCCTGCCGGATGTAATTTATGGGGATATACTGAGGTTTAAACCGGAGCAGTATACGGCAAAGGGCTGTGGACTGTCCCAGGTTATTGCCGCCCTTGACCAGATTTGCGCCATTGAACGGAAATTTGCCGGACGGGTATATGTGGCCAGGGACCCGGAGGAAATGGAAGACGAACTGGCCAAGGAACTGGTTATCGGTGTGACTGACATCCAGGACCCGAGGGTTGCCCTGCTGGGGGCCAGGCTGGAAGGCAACGAAACCGTAATATTATTTGATATCAGGGGTTTTGGCGCGTTTGTCCAACAGAACAGCGAATATAAGGTCCAGGCCATAAAAAAAGAAATTTTAAAAACCATCCGTTCAGTTATACGGGTACAGGACCGGTATAGGGATAAGGACCTGGTCAGCCTGGTCGGAGGCGATGAATATGCCCTGATAACCAAGGTGAAAGAGCCGGAGATTATCGACAGGATGGTTAACCGCATTAAGAAAGCGATTCAGAACAGAACCGGAATGGATGTACGCTTCGGCTTTGGCTCTCAAGGTGATATTGAGGCAAATTTCCATGAAGCCAGGGCGAAGGCTAATTCATGCAAGTAGATTTTGACAAAACCTGCCGGTAAAAGTATAATGATATAAGTTATGAGAATATTATTCAATAAAGGTTTTGGGGGTATTAATGTGTTGGCTGACCTTAAAAAAGAACTGGAAAGGCTCAATACCCGTATCGAAGAACTGAGGGTCTCTCTTTGACTTAGACCACAAAGTCGAACAAATTAAAAAACTGGAGTCTCAAACGACCGCCGACGGCTTTTGGGATGACCCGGCAGCGGCCCAAAAAGTAATGCAGGAAATCAATAGTTTACAACGCCGTGTAGAAGAATATAATACGGCGTTTTCTATGTATGAGGACCTGAAAGTACTCTGGCAGCTGGGTGTGGATGAAGGGGATGAATCCCTGGAAAAGGAGATTAGTGAAGGTATAGACAACCTTGATGTAAGGCTGGATGAACTGGATCTGGAGCTGCTCTTAAACGGCCCTTATGACAAGGCCAATGCGGTAATTTCCCTGCATGCCGGGGCAGGAGGAACTGAGGCCCAGGACTGGGTGGAAATGCTTCTCCGAATGTATACCAGATGGGCTGACCAAAAGGGTTTTGGCACAGAGACCCTTGATTTTCTCCCCGGGGATGAGGCCGGTGTCAAAAGTGCATCCCTGCTGATTACCGGAGAAAATATCTATGGTTATCTTAAATCAGAAAAGGGTGTCCACCGGCTTGTTCGAATATCTCCTTTTGACGCATCAGGCAGGAGGCACACTTCTTTTGCTTCGGTGGATGTCCTGCCTGAGGTTGAGGATGATACCCAGGCGGCAATTGATCCGGGTGACCTGAAGGTAGACACTTACAGGTCCGGAGGGGCCGGGGGCCAGCATGTCAACAAGACCGATTCGGCAGTCAGGATTACCCACCTGCCGACAGGTATTGTTGTCCAGTGCCAGAACGAACGGTCCCAGCATGCAAACCGCCTGAAGGCGATGAAACTGCTCCAGGCCAAACTGCTGGACCTTCAGTTAAAACAGAAGGAACAGGAGATAAGTGCCCTAAGGGGGGATCAGCAGGATATAGCCTGGGGCAGCCAGATAAGGTCATATGTTTTTCAGCCGTACTGTCTGGTCAAGGATCACCGGACAGGGATAGAAGCCGGTAATGTCGATTCGGTAATGGATGGAAACATTGACCCTTTTATTTCAGCTTATCTGCAGTTTCAGGCTAAAAAAAGGCAGGGGTAAGAACTTACCGGTGGTTATAAAAAGTCCTCCTGAGGAATTACTAGTAACAAATAATCCGGGAGATGACTTTTTTGAACTGGAAAACCCTTCGTGAGTACTTGCTCATATTGATTGGTGTCCTTCTGACTGCAGCGGGGCTTGACATGTTCCTGGTGCCTAACAGGATTGCTGCCGGGGGAGTCAGCGGTATAGCCACAATAGTATATTATACTGCTCATGTTCCGGTGGGGATAACCATGCTGGCCATAAACATCCCGCTGTTTTTCATGGGCATCAGAAGACTGGGCATGAGTTTTGGGGTTAGGTCCCTGTTTGGGACAATTATCATTTCTTTAGGTGTTGACCTGATGGCGCCTTTTCTCCCCGTACCGACAAGAGACCCTCTGCTGGCTTCGATTTACGGTGGAATAGTAGTGGGAATCGGGATAGGCACGGTATTCCGCAACAGGGGGACAACCGGGGGGACAGACCTGGCGGCGGCCATAGTCAATAATTATGCCAGGGTAAGTGTGGGTGTTGCCCTCTTTATAATTGATGCATCGGTAATTGTAGCTGCCGGAATAGCTTTTGGAAGTGCCGAACTGGCCCTTTATGCCCTGCTGACTATATTCCTGACAGCGAGGGTAATTGATATTGTCCAGGAAGGTTTCGGCTATGCCAAGGCTGCCCTGATTATATCCCAAAAGAACCGGGAAGTGGCTGATGCTATCCTGAGCCGGATGGACAGGGGAGTTACATCCCTGCAGGGGAAGGGAATGTATACGGGACAGGGCCGGGATGTCCTTCTTTCTGTGGTCACCCGGGCAGAAATATCCACCCTGAAAGAGCTGGTACATACGATTGACCCGGATGCCTTTGTCATCCTGACAGATGTCCATGAGGTCCTGGGTGAAGGTTTTAAGAAAAGGCTATAATATTCTTGATGATAAGGAGTTGACAGAAGGAATGGATGATTCCCATTTGCAGGAATTGGCTGTGAAAGCCTGTAAAATCAGGCGGCACATTGTCAATATGCTGGGTGAGGCCGGGTCAGGCCATCCGGGAGGGTCTCTTTCGGCTGCTGATATAGTGGCTGCCTTGTATTTTCACGAAATGAAAATTGACCCTGACAAACCGGATTGGCCCGAACGGGACAGGTTTGTCCTGAGCAAAGGCCATGCCGCCCCTGTCCTGTATGCTGCCCTTGCCGAGAAAGGCTATTTCCCCGTTGATGAACTGGATACCCTTAGAAAGCTGGGGAGCCGCCTTCAGGGGCATCCCAGTATGAAACACCTGCCCGGGGTTGAGATGTCTACAGGGTCGTTGGGTCAGGGCCTGTCTGCGGCCAACGGTATGGCTATTGCAGGCAAACTGGATAAAAGGGATTACCGGGTTTATGTTTTGCTGGGGGATGGTGAGATACAGGAGGGAATGGTATGGGAAGCCGCCATGGCAGCAGCCCATTATAAACTGGATAACCTGGTGGCTTTTGTTGACCATAACGGCCTGCAGATCGACGGACCGACCAGGGACGTCATGTCACCGGAACCGGTGGCCCAAAAATGGAGGGCATTTGGGTGGCATGTCGAGGAAATTGACGGCCATGACCTGGACCAGATAACCAAAGTCCTGGCCCGGGCCAGGGAAGTAAAGGGAAAGCCGGTCATGATTGTTGCCGATACGGTGAAAGGCAAGGGAGTGTCTTTTATGGAAGGTCAGGTAGGATGGCACGGTAATGCGCCCAATGCCGAACAGACCGGCAAGGCCCTTTGTGAGTTGGGAGGGGATGACAGATGAGCAAGGCAGCGACACGGGAAGCATATGGCCGGGTACTGGCCCGGTTAGGAGCTGAGATCAGGGATATAGTTGTCCTTGATGCTGACCTCTCCAAATCAACCAAAACATCGGATTTCGCTAAGGAATTCCCTGACCGGTTTTTTGACATGGGAGTTGCCGAACAGAATATGATTGGTACTGCCGCCGGCCTGGCAGCGGCGGGAAAAATTCCCTTTGCCAGTTCATTTGCCATATTTGCCACAGGCAGGGCTTTTGAACAGATCCGCAATTCCATTGCATATCCCCAATTAAATGTGAAGATTGCCGCAACCCATGCAGGTATAAGTGTGGGTGAGGACGGGGCGTCCCACCAGGCTATAGAGGACATTGCCATAATGAGAGCTCTGCCCAATATGACAGTGATTGTACCGGCAGATGCCACTGAAACCGAAAAGGCCGTCAGGGCAGCGGTGAATTACAGGGGTCCTGTTTATTTAAGGCTTGGCAGGCTTGGTTTGCCGGTGCTGTTTGATGAATCATACAGCTATAAAATTGGCAGGGCCAATACCCTGCGGGACGGCAGTGATGTAACTGTAATTGCCTGCGGGTTGATGGTGGGACAGGCCTTGGAGGCTGCCGATGTCCTGGCCGGGGAAAATATCAGCACAAGGGTAATAAATATGCATACAATCAAGCCTCTTGACCGGGAAGCTGTGGTCAGGGCAGCGATGGAGACAAAGGCCATTGTTACTGCAGAAGAACACAATGTTATCGGAGGACTGGGCAGCGCTGTGGCCGAAGCGCTGGTTGAAACTGTCCCGGTGGTCCAGGAAATGGTTGGGGTTAAAGATACCTTCGGCGAATCGGGAGCCCCTTCCGAACTACTGGAAAAGTACGGTTTGACTGCCAAAGACATCGTAGCTGCAGTGAAAAAAGTGATAGAGAGAAAAACAAAGCTCAACAGGTAATGAGGCCTGTTAACAAAATTACTAATCTAAAAAGGGGATGGGCATGTTTCAAGAGGGCGAGTCTGTCATCCGTCCGGCCGGCAATCCGCGATAGCGGGAGCCGCTGCCGGCGGAGGCGTTGCCGCCCGTTGGAACATGCCCATCCCCTTTTATTATTTCACGGCAGGAAAATGTCAGTATTTGCAGAAAACAGTAGTTGTTGCAGGGGGGGTTGAAATGAACAGCAAACAGGAAGAACTTATTCATCAGCGCAACATATTGATGCTAAAACTGGTATGGACTGCCTTAATTCTGGACATTGTCGTAATAGCATTTATCAACTATAGAAATCTTCTTGTAACCCATATTCAGGCAGGAATATTGCTGAGCAGCATTATCACCCTCTTTGTATTGAAGAGGAAATTTATCAAACAAATAATGATTGTCAACATAATTTTAATGTTTATTTTTTTTAATATTTTACTGGCTACAGACCCATCAATAGCGAACTACATCTTTGTGTGGTTCGGACTTATAATCGCTTCCCTTTATCAAAATTCCCGGTTGATATGGTTCGCCTCGCTTCTCACTGTATTTATTACCAACTATTTCTTTTTTGCCTACCATGACCGGCTGTTTCCTGATTCAAACACGAACCAGCTTATTTTCATAAACCTGTTCACTGTGTTAATAACCGTAATCCTGGTAATGACCAGCAGGTTTTCTGAGAACCTGAGGTTACGGGCGGAGAAAAATGAATGGGAAGCTGTTGAAGAACTGAGGGCCAATAAAGAATACCTTGAATCATTTATCAACAACACCACTGATGCTATAGTTGTACATGACCTGAAAGGGAACGTCCAGAGCTTTAACAGGGCATTTGAAAAAATGTATGATTGGAAATCAGACCGGCCTTTAGGACAGATGCTGCTGACCGTACCGGACAATTTGATTGAAGAAACCGGGGGTTTATGGGAAAAAGTCCGGTCCGGCGGGCAGGTGAACGGGTTTGAAACAGTCAGGCAGAGAAGAGATGGGAGTCTTATAGATGTCAGTATTACCATTTCACCCATCAGGAATAATGAAGGCCGGATAGTTGCCCTGTCCTGTATTTCCAGGGACATTACCGAACGAAAGAAGACAGAAGAACTGCTGAAAAAATCAGACAGGATATCGGTTGTAGGACAATTGGCTGCCGGTGTGGCCCATGAAATCAGGAACCCTCTGACAGTCATCAAGGGTTTTGTGCAGATTTTACAGGGCAAGGCCAGGGATGATAAAGATGTTTATGAAATTATTTTGTCCGAGGTCGACCGGATTGAAGCAATTATCAGTGAATACCTGGTCCTGGCAAAACCCCAGATGCCAAAAATCTGTAAGAAGGATTTCCGGGAACTGCTGCACAATATAATCAGGCTTGTGGATACCCAGGCCATAATAAGTAAGGTCACGATCAATACTACCTTCGAGTCTGAAATCCCTCTGATAGAGTGTGATGATAACCAGGTCAAACAGGTTTTTATTAATGTCCTGAAAAATGCGATCGAAGCAATGCCTGAAGGCGGGGATATAATCATTACCGTGAAAATGGCTGCTCAGGACAGGGTCCTGGTCAGAATCGCTGATAAAGGATGCGGCATCCCGGAGGAGCGGGTTGCCAAACTGGGAGAACCTTTCTATACGACAAAAGAAAAAGGGACCGGTCTCGGTCTTATGGTCAGCTGTAAGATCATAGAAAACCACCGGGGAAGCTTCAGTGTAAACAGTCAACTGGGTGAGGGCACCGTCGTGGAAATTGTCCTTCCTGTCTGCCAAAACAGTAATGAAGCCTGTTGACAAACTAATTTCTCAAAAAGGGATGGGCATATTCCAACGGGCGGCAACGTCTCCGCCGGCATCGCCTCCCGCTTTGCGGGTCGTCGGCCGGACGGATGACAGACTCGCCCTTATGGAACATTCCCATCCCTTTTCAACCCTTATAATTTGTCAAAAGGCTCCATAAGTAAACGGGACACTCCCATTAATTATTTCACCTGTATTTTATCATCTCTTCCACCTGGCCCCAGACATAGTCATATACATGGAGCCCTTTGCTGGATACTATCATTTCACCGTCCTCAACCCCGATTTCACCGGCCATATATTCCTTCAAAAGCTGTAGGCCTCCCAGGTTCTGGGGTAGTCCTGCCCAGAGGTCCCAGGAGCGGAAGTAGATAAAAAAATGCAGCCGGCCGTTTTTGATCCGGCAGTCAATCAGTCTCAGGCACGGTGGGTCACTGTTTAGGATATCTTCCGGTTTGCCGATTTCGATTATGGCCTGATTGGTATCGGGAGTTTCTTTAAGCAGGCCGATTACTTTTTCCAGGCTCAGATTTATCCTGCTTCCATATGTATATGTTTCATTTTCGGCTACTTCAGCCCCCATAATATACTCGGCAAAATAGGTTTCTATGGCTTCCATGCTGGTAGGAGGGCTGATATTGGAACCTTCAGGGATAATCGGGGTAAGCGGCCTTTTACCGGGGTGCCTTACATGCCCCAGGAAAAAGTCAAATTCTTTCCTGCGGTGGCTGCCGCTGAAACTTCCGTGCTGGACCATGTATTCCCTGCTGTCCCCGGAATGACGGTTCCAAAGTTCCCACAAGGCCCTGAACCACAGTTCAGGCAAATCGTGCACTTCAAGAATGACTGGTTTTAACATCTTATCCCCCTTGTTTTTTGCTGAGTTTCCTTCCGTTGGCCGGATTACCGGGCCAATGGTTTTTGATTTTTAATGTAATTCGATAAATTATGCCGTTTTCCTCCAAACTCGCAGAAAAAGGTAATCAGGAAAAAGAAGTCCTTGAAAAAACTGTAAAAACTCTGCTTGAAAAAGGAATTTAGGACAACATGTCGAAAAATATAATAACCGTATATTTGAGGGGTGTTATTTTTTTAATGATAAATATGATAAATGTCTCCAAGGTTTATCCGAACGGCTCCAAGGCTCTGACAGACATAACGCTAAGGATAGAAAAGGGAGAATTTGTCTTTCTGGTAGGCCCAAGCGGTGCAGGCAAGTCAACCCTCACAAAACTGATTTTTCGTGAGGAACAGCCCACAAGGGGTCAGCTCCTTTTTCACGGTAAAAACATCGCCCGGTACAAGCCCAGGGAGATACCATTCCTGAGAAGAGCTATAGGGGTGATATTTCAGGACTTTAAACTCCTTCCCAACAAGACGGTTTCAGAAAACGTGGCGTTTGCCCTGGAAGTTATTGAGGCTTCAGGGCGGGAAATAAAAAAATCGGTACCGGAGGCCCTGGAACTGGTCGGACTGTCAAACAAAGCCGATGCCATGCCTGCCCAGCTTTCCGGGGGTGAACAGCAGAGGGTGGCCATTGCCAGGGCGATTGTCAATAACCCTCCGCTGGTTATAGCCGATGAACCTACCGGCAACCTTGATCCTGATACCTCCTGGGAAATAGTCCATCTTCTGCAGGAGATCAACAAATGCGGTACAACCGTCCTGATGGCCACCCATGCAAAAGAGATTGTCGATGGGATGAGGAAAAGGGTTATTGCCCTTGAAAAAGGCCGGGTAGCCAGGGATGAGGAAAGAGGTGCTTACGGTTATGAGGATTAGGACCATCGGATATTTTGTCCGTGAAGCGCTGAAATCCCTCAACCGGAACAGCTGGATGGTACTGGCTTCCGTAGGAACGGTAGCGGTTTCCCTGATAATTGTCGGGGTATCCCTTATCACGGTGATGAATGCCACTTACCTGGCTACAAGGCTTGAGTCAAATGTTGAAATAATCGCCTATATGAAAACAGAGGTAAATGAAGAAGAAGCCCTGGCCCTGAAGAAAGAAATCAATAAGATTCCGGGGATTGCGAAACTCCAGTTTATCAACAAGGACCAGGCGCTTCAGGAGTTCCGCCGCGAACTGGGAGACCAGAAAAATATGGTTGATGCCCTGGGCGGTCAGAATCCCCTTCCCCATCTTTTTAAAATAAGCGCTATTGCGCCGGAAGATGTGGAGAAAGTTGCCGGTGCCTTAGAAAAGATGAAACAGATGGAAAAAGTAGATTATGGCAAAAACGTTGTGGATAAGTTGTTTGCCATCACAAAATGGGTCCGCCTGGTAGGGATCGTGGTTATTGTCCTCCTTGGGCTGGCAGCGGTTTTCCTGATTGCCACTACCATCAGGCTGACTGTCTTTGCCCGGAGAAAGGAAATTCAGATTATGAAAATTCTTGGGGCCACTGACTGGTTTATCAGGTGGCCGTTCCTGATGGAAGGGATAGTCCTGGGTTTCACGGGTGCCATAATCGCTGTGGTGATTGTAGATTTATCCTATGTGACGGCTACTGATTATGTCCGGGAAAACCTTAATTTGGGCCTGTTTGGCCTGCAGACCGATCCGCATTTCCTGATGGCTCTGGGTGCGGCTATGCTGGGGGTGGGTACTTTTATAGGGGCTTTGGGAAGCAGTATTTCCATAAGGAGATTTCTTAAGGTATAACAGTTCTAAAGAAATTTCGATATTTTTCGATATATAAAATGTTACAACATAAGGTGTTTCAGGCGGGAAAGGAGGACATAATGCGTGGTAAAATCTAGGTTTAAGAAAGAAAGGTTCCTGGCTGCCATTATTGTTATCGCTGTGTTCCTCTTCGGTTCACTTCTGCCGTCCTATGCGAGTGAACTGGACAACCTTATCAATGAGAAGAAACAGAAACAAGAAGAACTGCAAAGGACACAGAAAGCGATTAAGAGTCAGAAAACGCAGGCCAAAAACGTGTTGGGCGAGCTGGCCCAACTGGACAAGAACATTGATAATGTTGAAGGTGAACTGAGAAATTTAAGCGCCCGGGTTGTCGAGGTCAACAGGCAGGTCGAAACTGTCCGCCGTGACCTGAAGGATGCAGAGAAAAGATTAACTGAACGCACGGCAGTCCTCAATGTGCGGGTCAAAGACATATATATGAACGGGAAGGTTTCTTACCTTGAGGTACTGCTCAGTGCCAGCAGTTTTTCGGATTTTGTTACCAGGTTTGAATTTTTAAGCCGTATTGTAAAACAGGATACTGAGCTGGTCGAAACAATTGAGGCTGAACGCCGGCAAATTTCCAATCAGAAGGCTGACCTGGAGCTTAAGTTGTCAGAAATCAAGGACCTGGCCATCCGGAAAGCCAGGTATCAGGATAACCTCAGAAGGATACAAGTCGACCGGGAAAAGAAGCTTGAGGAAATCAGAACCCGGCAGGAATATTATGAAGCAGCATATGAGGAACTTGAAGAAGAAACCAAAGCCCTGGATGAATTGATCAGGAGGAAGACTTCCAATTCCAGTGCCAAGGGAACAGGGCAGTTCACCTGGCCGGTACCGGGACATACCCGGATAAGTTCTCCTTATGGGTGGAGGACACATCCGATCCTTAAAGAGCGGAAAATGCATTACGGAATCGATATTCCTGCTCCCTCAGGAACCAAGGTAGTGGCCGCAGATTCAGGAACGGTTATTTTTGTCGGATGGATGAACGGCTATGGTAAAGTGGTAGTTGTGGACCATGGCGCCGGCCTGACCACCACATACAGCCACCTTTCTTCCCAGCTTGTTTCAGAGGGACAGGACGTGACCAAGGGAGATACCATAGCCAAAGTGGGGAGTACAGGGATGAGCACCGGACCTCACCTTGATTTCTCGGTGAGAAAGGACGGGTCTCCCATTGACCCCATGGGATATTTATAAAGAGAAAATCAGTTCAGATGGAGTTTGTGCTCCATCTGATAAATACTTACCCCGGCATAAAATTTCCCGGACAAGTTGTTTTTTCGTTAATATTATTGTAGTATTATACATATATTTATGAGTGTACTAAATGCTGTTCGCGGGTGGGTGATGTTTTTGACTGAAAGACGCAGGGTACTGATCGGAGTTTTAGCTGTATTACTTATTTTAACAGTCCTCTCCGGAGGGTTGGTAACCGGTGCCCTGATAGCCGATTATGATAACCTGGGCACTTTGGCCCGGGTTGTTTCTTTAATAGACAGACATTATCTCGAGCCTGCCGCTGCCCCTGAAATGGTTAACGGGGCGATAAAAGGGGTTGTTGACGCCCTTGGTGACCCTTATTCTGTCTATATGCCTCCTAAAATGTACAAAGAACTCAGGGAACAGGTCCAGGGCAGTTTTGGGGGGATAGGCATCCTGGTGGGACAGAACGAGGAACACCTGACAGTTGTCAAACCAATCAAGGGAACCCCGGCCTATGAAGAGGGACTCAAGGCAGGAGACGTTATCTTCAAGATAGATGGAAAAGACACCAAAGAAATGGACATGGATACGGCTGTTAACCTGATGCGCGGCCCGGTTGGTTCAGAGGTATCCCTGACAATATACCGCCAATCGGACAAGAAAATGCACGATTTCACTATTGTCCGGGAAATCATAAAGGTGCCTACCGTTGAAGGAGAAATTATTCCGGATACCAGAGTTGCCTATATTGCGATAATGCAGTTTACATCAAACACTGCTTCAGAACTTCAGAAGGTCCTTTCAGACCTGGGGGTGACCTATAGTAATAAATCTGGTTTAGACGGTATTATTCTTGACCTTAGAGGAAATCCGGGAGGAGAGTTGGAATCGGCTGTTCGCGTAGCTGACCTTTTTATCCCGGGGGGTCCCATTGTATTTATAACCTACCGGTCAGAAAATGAAGAGGTATATGAAGCTGACAACCAGTACATCAATCTTCCCCTGGTAGTCCTGGTTGACGGGAACAGCGCCAGCGCTTCCGAGATAGTGGCAGGAGCTATCAAGGATACAGAATCCGGCACACTGATAGGGACAAAAACCTTCGGCAAGGGTGTGGTTCAGTCCCTCTATGAACTGCAGAACAATGCAGGCCTGAAACTGACTACCGGAAAATACCTTACCCCACAGCGAAAGGATATCAATAAGAAAGGAATTGAACCTGATATCAAAGTGGAACAGCCTGAAGAAGGGGAAAAAGATGTCCAGTTGGAAAAGGCCATTGAAATCATAAAGGAAAAGGCAAGTTAAGCCCTGAGGAGCCACGAACAAGTCTCGTGGCTCTGAATATATTAAGGAGTACCATAATGCTTGAATTAATAGGAACGGCCAGGTTAATAACCGGTGAATTCTGGGGGGTCTTCGAAAATCCCCTCTTCTGGGTAGTCTTGGCCCTCGTGGCATTACAGTACCGGAGGATTGCCAAGACCAGGGAAAGTCTTTTTGGGATAAGGGGAAACTCGGTTGTTCGGGATACCCTGACAGCTACCCTGTACGGAATTGTTGGCGGGATTTTCGGCAGCATTCTCCTGGTCTTTACGGGGATAAACCTAATGGGCCTGGGAATAAACTACATTTGGCCCCTTGCCCTGTTTCTTATGCTTATAAATCCCAGGTTCCTTTGTTTTTCCTATGCGGGGGGGATAGTGGCTCTCAGCAGCTTAATCCTGGGAATCCCTGATGTCAATGTGCCCCAGCTCATGGGGCTTATAGCCATCCTCCACCTGGTTGAGAGCCTGCTCATTTATTTCAGCGGCCATGTGGGGGCGACCCCCATGTTCATGAAAAAGCCTTCCGGCCGGATGGTGGGAGGGTTTACCCTGCAGAAATTCTGGCCCCTGCCTATAGTAGCCGTGGCATTTCTACCGGAGGTGTCCGGATTTACTTTACTGCCCCCTATGCCCGAATGGTGGCCTGTGATCAGGTTCGAACAGGGACCGGCCCTTTCCATGATTGGGGTAATCATACCTTTTGTGGCCGGCCTGGGGTATGGAGACCTGGCCCTGGCCCATACTCCCGGGGAAAAGAGCAAAATATCGGCCCGTAACCTGAGTGTTTTCAGCCTGGTTCTGCTGCTTCTGTCCCTGCTGGCATCCAGGTACCGGATAATTGAATGGATAGCTGCCATTTTTACTCCCCTGGGTCACGAGATAGTTATTCTTGTTGGACAGAATACCGAATTTAAAGGCAAACCGATATTTGTCCCGCCTCTGCGGGGTGTGCGGGTTTTGGAGGCGGTCCCCAACACGGCAGCGGAAGCCGCGGGTCTTCGTTCAGGGGATGTGGTTTACGCTGTAAATGGGATACCGGTCAACAGTAAAAGGGATATCGAGGGTTTTATAGGGGTTGGGCCGGTTTTCCTGGAAATCGAATACATACCATATACTAAAAAGAAATGGCACAGGGCCATTGTAAAATTAAGGCCATATCAACCTCTCGGCATTATAGCCGTACCTGAGGGGGAGGAGGCCATATATACTGAATTTAATAAGCAGAGCCTTATTTCAAAACTGATTGATAAATTCAGGGGGATCAGAAGGTGAGTTTCTGAACCACAGTGAATTGTTATAGATTTTTAACCTTTCTGTCACAGTTTCTTCACATTTAATCTATATAATGTTAACCGGGGATATTATAGAAACATAAAGATTATGCCATATAAACACCCCGCTAAAATGACCTGGTGAGGTGACGATGTCAGTGAAATGTCCGAGATGTGAGAGTGACAGGTGGGTTGGAGTGCTTCATACCATTCACAGAAATGACAACAAAATGGAAACTTGCTTTTGTATGAACTGTTATTTAGAATTTATCCTGCGGAACGAAAAGCTGGCTGCTGTATACAGGGTTTTGGCCAACGGAAGACTTCAGCAGATAAGTTGATTTCTGTCCACTGGAAGACCTGCGGGTCTTTCTTTATTTTTTTTGGTAAGAGGAAACATCTATAGTATATAGAATATGTTTAATGCCCGGAAAAACTTAAGGTCTGGAGGTGCAGGGGATGACTGGTTTTAAGACCCATATGTGTGCCAAATGCGGTAAAAAACTGGAGGGCGCAAACAACGGAAACGGAAATTCCCCGTTATACAACAGGTGTATCAAGTGTGGGCTGAAATACTGTTACGAATGCTGGCAGCCGGAGTTCATCGAGGTATGTCCCCGATGCTGTGGCAGTTGCCAATAAACCTATGGAGTGGTTGGATGTTTGGTGATAAAACCCTGTTTCCCCAAAATGAAATTGATAAGTGCCTGTCATTAGAAGACCTGTCTGTCATGGCCGCCGGATGCCGGAAGTGCGGGTTGAGGAATGGCTGCTCAGGTGTGGTTTTTGGCAAAGGCAGTCCCAGGGCCGGGCTGATGTTCATCGGTGAAGGGCCGGGGGCTGAGGAGGACCGGCAGGGACTGCCTTTTGTGGGTGCCGCAGGACAACTCCTGGACAGGATTATGGCAGCGGCAGGTTTTAATCTGAATCATGTTTACATAGCTAATATTGTGAAATGCCGGCCGCCCGGCAACAGGGTCCCGGCCAGGGAGGAAGCATGGGCTTGCAGGCCATGGCTGGTCAGGCAGATAGAGCTTATAAACCCTGCAATCATAGTACTGCTTGGCTCGGTTGCCCTGCAGAACATGATTGACCCTGATGCCAGGATAACCCGGATGAGAGGCCAATGGATTGAAAAATCCGGAATAGAGTTCATGCCGACCTATCATCCTGCTGCCCTGCTGCGGGACGAGACAAAGAAGCGGCCGGTATGGGAAGATATCAAAAGGGTCAGGGACCGGTATCACCAACTGTTCGGGGAACCGGAGACGGTTTGATGGGGATAATTGATTGACATCCAATGGTTAGAAAGGTTCAGGCATCCCTGAAAAGAAATAGGAAAAATATTGCATAACTTTAAAAGGTAGAAAAAAGTTGAAAGGTTGTTTTTTGGAGATAAAGGAGGTTTATTTATGAATGTCAAATTATTTACAGTGGGGTATGAAGGAATAGTTCCAGAAGAATTTATTAAGAAGCTAAAAAAGAATGGAATTAAGATGCTGCTTGATGTGAGGGAAATTCCGGCAAGTAGGAAAAAGGATTTCTCTAAGTCTAACCTTCAAAGTTGGATGAAGACTAGTGGTATAGATTATTTACATATAAAGGAACTTGGAAGTCCGAAGACTATCAGAGACGAATTAAGAGCAACTAAAAACTTTATAAAGTTCTACGAAAAATACTTAGCCTATTTGAAGTCTCAAACAGAAACAGTAGAAAATATAGAAAAAATAGTATCTGAACAACCAGCTTGTTTATTATGCTTTGAAAGAGATGCAAATGTTTGCCATAGAAGTATTATTGCGAAGTATCTAAAGAAGCAAAATAGTGAAATTCAGGTGATACATTTATGACGTTGACTGGTGGATGGATTACAAAAAACATTTTGATTACAGTTAAGGCTTATCCTACACCTAGCCAGACGTATGGGGAAGCCGTTTGTACTGCAGGGATAACAGAAGATGGAAAATGGATTAGACTTTATCCAGTACAGTTTAGAGATTTGCCTTTTCACCTAAGATTTAAAAAATATCAATGGATTAAAGGAAGGATCAGAAAATCCAGCGATTACAGACCTGAATCTTATAAGGTTGACCACGATTCGTTAAAGCCATTGCAAGTGTTAGATACTAAAGATAAGTGGCAGAAGAGAAAGGAAATCGTATTACCATTATTGGTTGATTCCTTAGAAAAACTGGAATCTTCAAGGGCAGAAATCAATACTTCATTAGGTATTATAAAGCCTAAGAAAATTGTGGATTTCTTTTGGGAACAAGTTGAGGATGAATGGTCACAAGAGCAGAAAGGTGCGTTGTCAAATATTCAAATGTCCCTGTTCGATATAAGAAAAACCCAAGAATATAGCAAACTGGGGTTAGAGAAGATTCCTTATAAATTTTACTATCATTTTTATTGTGATGATAAAGAATGTAAAGGTCATAAACTACAAATTCTTGACTGGGAACTGGGAGAGGCTTATAGAAGTTGGAATTATCCAAAGGATACTTTACTACAAAAGATTAAGGAAAAATACTTCGAAGAGTTTACCACTAAGAAAGAGGTATACCTTTATTTGGGAACACTTTTTGAATTACACAGGTTTGGGACATTTTCTATTATAGGTTTGTTTTATCCACCCAAATAATTTTTGAAACTTCCATTGGAATGGGAGTTTTTTTTAAACGGGGGGTAAAAAAACGATTTAATAAATCAATGCAAGAAGTAAGGTCCAGCAAATAAACTGTCCGAAAATGGTCAAAAACGACCTAAATGAGCCAAATATTAAATTATATCGTATCCACGTAATTGAATCAATTTATATCTAATCCGCAGTACTAGTTGCTTGACTTTATGATATTGAAGGGTGTAGAATTAGATAGTGGAATAAACCGAAGTAGCGTTTCGAGGTCCTTGTGGTAATATCGAGAGACGCCAATAGGTTAACAGGTACTACCGGATTAAGGTTTTACCTAATGTTGCTGAGCCCCGGCTCTAGCTGTGTATGTGGCAAAGCTCGTACGAGGGAGATGGGTGTATCCTGCATAAATCACGCCACATCAGTTAACATCTTCCTCTGGGAAGATGTTTTTACTTGAGGTGATTTTATGGACGGCTGGCCTGGTAATTATCTTACAGAAACAATAAATAAACCGTTTTTTGCGTGTTTATGCAGGGGAGGTCCGGCATTTTCCCGGTTACCGGGATCAGTATAACCTTTGCCGTATGGATATATGCCTGTTGGACGGAATTGTCCTCCCTGTGCCGGAATTATGGCAGATCGGGAGGATTTTTGTGTCTTTAAGGGACGATTGCAGGCTTTCATAATAATTACCTTCTTTTTTTGACAGATTATAAATGGAAAGGGGCGAATCCGGTGATAAAAATTTATAACTCCAACCAAAACGGAGATTTTTTTGAAGTGGATAAAATCCAGAAAGGGTGCTGGGTAAACCTTGTCAACCCTACGGAATCTGAAATCAGCAACGTTGCCGGTCAGTTGGGAATAGAACCGGATTACCTGAAGGACCCCCTTGATGAAGAAGAAAAGTCACGGGTTGAAAAGGAAAACGGAATTCTCCTGGTCATTGTCGATATACCCGTCCTTAATACAGAAGATGACACATCTCCTTTTGACACAATACCCCTTGGTATGTTTGTCATAGAGGATGACTATTTTGTAACGGTTTGTCTGAAGGATAACCCGATTACCAACGAATTTGCCAACAACCGGATAAAGGGTTTTTATACCTTCAAGAAGACCAGGTTTATACTTCAGCTCCTGTACAGGATAGCTGTATATTACCTCAGGTACCTGAAACAGATTAACAGGAAAACCGACCAGATCGAAAGACAGCTGCACAAATCCATGAAGAACCAGGAACTCTTTACTCTCCTGAACCTGGAGAAGAGTTTAGTTTACTTTACCACATCCCTGAGGGCAAACGAGGTTGTCATGCAGAAGCTGCTCAGGTCAAAGTTCCTGAAAATGTATGCCGATGATGAGGATATTATGGAGGAAGCCATTATTGAAAACAAACAGGCTATTGAGATGGCCCATATATACAGCAACATCCTGAGTGGTATGATGGATGCCTTTGCGTCCGTAATTTCCAACAACCTCAACATTGTGATGAAGTTCCTGACATCGGTTACTATCGTCCTTTCTATCCCCACGATGATAGCAAGTTTCTTTGGGATGAATGTTAACCTGCCTTTTCAGGGCCAGCCATTTGCTTTTGCACTGATTATATTGCTGACCACGTTTTGTTCGACCATGGCTGTAATCATCCTGGCCAAAAGGCGAATGTTCTAAACAGGGGGGCTTGTCATGGAATTCAATCTTAAATCAGAATATAAACCTACCGGTGACCAGCCTGGAGCTATTGATAAGCTGACGGCCGGTATCACCCGGGGTTTAAGGCACCAGACACTTTTAGGGGTGACCGGTTCAGGCAAGACTTTTACCATGGCCAATGTTATTGCCCGGGTGAATAAACCGACCCTGGTCATCGCTCACAATAAGACCCTGGCCGCCCAGCTGTGTGGTGAATTTAAGGAATTTTTCCCCGATAATGCTGTCGAATACTTTGTTAGTTACTATGATTATTACCAGCCTGAGGCCTATGTGCCTCAGACCGATACCTATATTGAAAAAGATGCTTCAATTAACGATGAAATCGATAAACTGAGGCATTCGGCTACAGCGGCCCTGCTTGAGCGGCGGGATGTCATTGTTGTGGCCAGTGTGTCATGTATTTACGGTTTGGGTGACCCGGCAGAATACAGGGACCTGGTCCTGTCTGTCCGCAAGGGCATGGAAATAGGCCGGGATAAGGTTCTGCGCAAACTGGTGGATATTCAATATAACAGAAACGATATGAGTCTTGTCCGGGGGACCTTCCGGGTGAGGGGGGATGTGGTGGAAATATTCCCCGCCGCCAGCACCGAGCGTGCCTTGCGGGTAGATTTCTTCGGTGATGAAGTGGACAGGATCCTGGAAATAGATGTCCTGACAGGTGAAGCGCTGGGAGAGAGAACCCATGTTTCCATTTTTCCGGCCAGCCACTTTGCCACTTCCAGGGAGAACCTGGACAGGGCTATCGGCAGTATCGAAGAGGAACTGAAAATAAGACTGGCAGAGCTGAACAGGCAGGGCAAACTGCTGGAAGCCCAGCGCCTGGAGCAGAGGACCAACTTTGATATTGAGATGATGCGGGAAATGGGATACTGTTCAGGGATCGAAAACTATTCCCGGCATCTTACGGGAAGAAACGCCGGAGAGCCTCCCTATACCCTCCTGGATTATTTCCCGGATGATTACCTGGTTATTGTGGATGAATCCCATGTGACCATCCCCCAGGTCAGGGGCATGTATGAGGGTGACAGGTCCCGCAAGGAAGTCCTGATCGAGCACGGGTTCAGGTTACCGTCGGCCCTGGATAACCGGCCCCTGAAGTTTGGTGAATTTGATGTCCGGGTTAACCAGGCGGTTTACACTTCGGCCACACCGGGACCTTATGAACAAGAACACAGCCAGCAGGTGGTGGAACAGATTATCAGGCCTACCGGGCTTATTGACCCGGAAATACATGTCAGGCCGACCCGGGGGCAGATAGATGACCTGATGGAAGAAATCAGGGACCGCATCGGGCGGGATGAAAGAATACTGGTTACCACTCTGACAAAGAAGATGGCAGAAGACCTGACGGACTATCTTAAAGAATCCGGAATAAAGAGCAGATACCTGCATTCAGATATTAAAACCCTGGAGCGTATGGAAATAATCAGGGAACTGCGGCTGGGGGAATTCACTGTCCTGGTGGGAATTAACCTTCTGCGGGAGGGGCTTGATATTCCCGAGGTTTCTCTGGTTACCATCCTTGATGCCGATAAAGAGGGATTTCTCCGGTCTGAGCGCTCTTTGATCCAGACCATTGGGCGGGCTGCCAGGAATGTCCACGGGAAGGTTATCATGTATGCAGACCGGCTCACTGAATCGATGAAAAAGGCAATAGATGAGACAAACAGGCGCCGGGAAATACAGACCGAGTATAACAGGCAGCATAACATAGTACCGGCCACTATCAGGAAAGCGGTAAGGGATGTAATTGAGGCCACCCGGGTGGCAGAAACCCGTGAAGTATATGGGGCCGGGTCAAAGGCGCGGAAGATGTCCCGCCGGGAAATGGAGAAGATGATAAACGGATTTGAGAAGGATATGAAAGAAGCCGCAAGACACCTGGAGTTTGAAAAGGCAGCCCAGTTAAGGGACTTGATAATTGAACTGAGGGCTGAAGTACGGAAAGTAGTTTCTAAATAGTTCTGAAGGGGCACTAGTGCATTGGGAGACATCCTGGGAAGCTTATCAGCTTCGCCGGGGGTCTCCTTTTTGCTAAAAAAAATTTTTCCCCGTTAAAACTTACGGAGAGTAAAAATTTACAAAAAGTAGTATTACAGTAATTGGTATTAAAAATGTAAAATAATAATTGAAATAAATATATATGGATATATAATAATTAATAGTACTTCTCTTTTTAGTAGGCTGAGTGAGTCAGCCGGCTTTGCCGGTTTAACAATAACAGTATTTGCGAAATTAATTTAATCAAGTGACAAACCAGGAGATTCGGTTTAGTCAGGAAAACAACAGCCAGGAGGTGACATTGGGGCTTTTTTAAACGCGTAAATTATTAGAAAATTGCGAAAACAATTGTTGTTTGCAATTGAACGCTTTTTGGGGAGGTTCACCAAATGAGTAAAAAACTTAAAAGAAGATTGGCATTAATTATGTGCCTGGTATTTGTCATGTCCGTGTTTGCTGCACCTGTGTCAGCGGATAAAGGCGGCGGGGGGAAACCGGCACCGGAACCGGCAGAAGCCATGATTTCCGGTAAAGTGACGATTTCTGGAACAAAGACAGGCATTCCCGATGCAGTTGTTACAGCTTCCGGGGAGACAGGGGCCTTCAGTGCGGTATCCGCCGGTAAAGGCACCTATTCCCTGGGCTTGCCCGAAGGTACATATACGGTTACATGCGAAGCTGCAGGTTATAACACTGCCGGAGAGCAGGTAACCACAAAGAATGGGACTACCACAACCCTAAATTTCAGCCTAAATGAGGCTATGGAAACAACCGGAATCATTTCAGGAACAGTTATTGACAGCACTACAGGAACACCTTTGGATGGGGCTGTTTTCACCGTTTCAGAGGGGGGATACAGCGCTGTAACCGGAAATGACGGTAAATTTACCATAACCGGGGTCATTGCCGGTACTTACCAGGTCTCTGTATCGGCTGACGGTCATGTTTCGTCAGAACAGCAGGTCGCGGTTGAGCCCGGGGCAGAATCCGTTTGTGATTTTGCACTGGCGCCGTCCGGTACTGTGGTATCAATCGTTTACCTGGCGGCTTCCCAAACCTCCTTTGTGGAAAATACAGCAGATGCTGTTTACCTTTTCGCTATGATCGAGGGCACCCCGGCAGATTATACGTGGGAACAGGTTTCGGGGCCCAAGGTTGGTTTGTCGGCTGTTGATGCCTCCAATGCCGTCTTGGATATCAGCGGACTTTCTGTGGCAGCTGATGTTGAGCTGGTCTTCCAATTGACCGTCAGTGATACTGACGGAAACAGTGATTCAGCCAGGGTAAGCATATATGTTGAACCTGGTGATATGTTCCCGTTCCTTGGCACCTATGTCCAGGTAGGGGGTGCCACGACAGCTGTGAACAAGTTTGTATCCAACGGCATTGACTGGTCGATCTTCAATATCGGCAGCAAGCTCTGTGCAGCCCCTGTAGGCGCATCGGCGGGTCCCGTTAACTTTGTTTATGTGCCTGGGTTTGTCCATGATATTGACCTGGTGACATATAACGGGACCAACTATGCCCTTCTGTCCATGGGTTCGGAAGGAATCGGGGTTGTTGACATCAGTGACCCATATAATATGGTCTTGGTTAACCGGGTTCATGTCAATTACTACCAGGGCGGAATCACCTTTACTGAGGGCGGCGGGGCTATCCTTTATGACAATGAGATATCCAGTGTACAGGCACCTATTGCCGCCCTTGAGACTGATGGGGCAACCCTGTTTATTGCTGACGGCGGCTATGGAATCCACCGCACTGCCCTGGATAACCTGCTTGCCGAAGGGGGGCCTGTCCTGGAGCCTGACGGCACACTGTTTATTGAGGCCGAAAAATACACTCTCCAGTATGCGGGGGAAAACCCGTGGGGCGGGCCGCTGGACCTTGCCCTTTACGGGGACAGGCTGTTTGCCTGCATTGGCTCCCTGGGCCTTGGGATTTTTGACCCTGCTTCCCTTGAGCAGGTAGGCAGGTATAACCTTTATACTGATGCCACTGTTTTAGAGGATTGGTTTGTGGGTATGGATCCTGCCCAGGCAGTTCAGAGAGACTCGGTAACAGGTGAGGTTTACCTGGATAGCTTTACAGGAATGCCGGACTACCGGCAGACAAGTTTTGAAATCCTTCAGGTAATGAAACAAAATTTGGATGCGCCAACCCCGTGGGCTGATTTTGACCGCTGCGGCAAGTTTTATTATAAGGCCCAAAGTGTTGATATCGCGGAGATTAACGGCCGCACCATCGCCTATATCGCATATTCCCTGGGAGGCTTGGTGGCGGTTGACATTACCGGTTACCGGGAAGGTGCTGCGGATAATTTCTTCAATGCCAGCTACCTGGGCTATGTTCCCGCAGTCCCTGCAAATGGGCCCAAAGAGCCTACCGGTGAGCAGTCCGAGAGCCTCCTGCCCTATTTTGGGGCCGGAATGCTTAAAGAATCCGGTATTGTGGACGTTCAGGTGAGGGGTGATTATGTATATATCACAGACCACTTTGCCGGACTGGTTATTGTTGACAATGCTTCTGCTCCGGAAATGGGCTGGCACGGTCCGGACGGGCCGTATAATAATGATACAGACGGTATCATGGGGAATCACTGGCCTGATTCGGAGTTTATCACATCATATAACATGTCACCCTATGATCCCAATGACAATGAATCCTTGCCTGCTTGGATGTATGAATCACCGTGCCTGCTGGCTACAGCGGAAATCAATGGCCACGGCAACAGCCTCCTGCTGATGGATGAGATGTCTGTGGATACTGCCGGTAATGTGGACCTTTTGGAATGTGCGGGGGGCGGTGGATTCAATTATGTAGACATTGTTGACCTGAATGCTCCGGTCATGGAAGAGCGTTACAGTGTACCGGTATATTTCCCTCCGACTGATGAGATTGGCGCAGCTGCCGACAGTACTCCCACCCAGACGATTTCTATAGGACACAGCCAGGGAGTGGCAGCATCCGATACTTACCTTTATGTTTCCGACGGGCCCCACGGGATTACGGCGTGGAAACTGGTGGATGAAGAAGGGTTTGCCACCGATGACATACATTTAGTGGCCAACACCCTGCAGGATGAATACCCCGAAATCGTCAATGGAGTCAAGATCTACCCGGCTTCGCACGCGACCAATGTTATCTATGACCCTGTAAACCACGTGGCCTGGTCAGGCAGCGCCAGTCTTGGTTTAAGGAGAGTTAATGTATCTGATGTCGAAGCAGGTCACGGGCAGATAGGGACCCCGCTGCTGCTTCCCCTTGCCCTGACTGACTGTTTTGAGCATAATGCCGAATGGGGTACTGTCAGAGATGTGCAGTTCCAGGACCATGCCTATGATGTGGCCATCAAGGGCAACTATGCGTTTGCAGCCGATGGCAGTAACGGTTTGACAGTCTATGACTACACCAAGGATTCTACCGATCCCGGCAGCGGCTTCCTGGTCTCCAACCTGGGAGCAGGAGCAGAAAAGCCGCCCCTGGGTACAGCTTCCGGGATTGCCCTGTGGACCGACCCAGCTGATGGCAGGTCTTATGCCTTTATCGCCTGTGGGCCTCGGGGTGTTGGTGTAGTGGATATAACTGATGTGTCCAATATGAAACTTATCAAGGTTTTTGAACCGGTAAAATATGAGGACGACAAGGTGGGAGCAGCTGACGGGCAGGCTACTGATGTCAAAGTTGCGGGCAGCAGGGCATATTTCACTTATGACAGCTTTGGAGTTGTATGTTACGACATATATGACCTTATTGAAGCCCTGCCTGATGGGGTAAGTCCCACTGATGTATGGAAAAAGAACCAGAGCGGAGTGCTGTTGTATGATTACAGGCCGGAGGCTGTCAGCAGGTTTAAGCTCCAGTATGTACCAGGTTATGAAGACTGGGCAGGCGGGGCCTTTAAGATGGATTATACTGAAGTCAACGGAAAACTGGTCTTCTATGTAGCCTTTGCTGAAGCCGGTGTCCTCAAGATTAACTGGACTGACCCGGCAAACCCTGTCCTCGAAGAAGTTGCGCCTACTGTTGGCGAATGTACGGCAGTGGTTGTGTCCAACGGCCGTGTATACGCGGCTGACGGGTCAGGAGGCCTGGTATTCTTTAAGTAGCGCCCATATTCGCGAAAGAAGCGGAAACATTCCTGAAAGATGCGGGAGCATTCCCGGATTCCGGGGAATGCTCCCGTAAATGGCAAACATTGACAATAATTCCCCCGGCTGGTAAAATTCTTATTAGAAGTTTTAACAAACAGGGGGGATTCATTTGAAAAACAGATTAGTCCTGATGTTTGCGGCAATTCTGGTCCTCATGATTGCAGTGGTAGCCCGGGCAGATGGCGAAAAAACAATTGTTCTCAAAATCGGGGACCCATTTATGACAGTTAATGGGGTAAAACAGGAAATTGACCCCGGCAGGGGAACCACTCCCGTTGTTATCAGCGGCCGCACTCTTCTGCCCATCAGAACTCTGGTAGAGAACATAGGAGGGGTTATCGCATGGGCGGCGGAAACCCAGCAGGTTATTATTACCTTTGCGGACAGAGAAATTACATTAACCCTGGGTTCCAATAAGGCCATGGTCCGGGATGTGGTATATTCGACCTCCAATGAAGTGGTACTGGATGTGGCTCCCCGGGCAATCAACGGCAGGACCATGGTTCCTGTCCGGTTTGTGGGGGAGACCCTGGGAGCTTTGGTTGACTGGAATGGCCAGACCCAGACGGTTACGGTTACCTTTGGGGTAGACCAGGCGGTTAAGCCCGATTCCCACCAGGCCAGCGCGTGGGGTGGTACGGCCCATGGTATCACCGGCCGTAAGGCTCCGGATGATTGCGCTTATTGTCATAATGATAATGAAGGGCCCACATATGTTACCCCTTCTGTGGGGGATAAGATAGCGGATTTGGCCAGGGCAAACAGTTTTTGTTACAGTTGCCATCTGCAATACAGGCATGAAGAAATACCGGTTCATAGTTCCAGAGCCCAGAAAAACGGACTTCGAAATTGTTTTACATGCCACGACAGGAATGAACCAGGTAGTACAGCGACCGGAACTTATTGTAATATTTGTCATTGGTTTCAGGGATAAAACAAAGAAGCGTGACCCGGCAAACGGCAATTCCCATAAGCGGGAATTGCCGTTTGATGTTCCCT
The DNA here is from genome assembly GCA_002840275.1 of Firmicutes bacterium HGW-Firmicutes-14. Classification (GTDB taxonomy): domain Bacteria; phylum Bacillota; class Thermincolia; order Thermincolales; family UBA2595; genus W-Firmicutes-14. Next base: position 38,545 of record PHAB01000004.1, on the reverse strand, counting down.
TTGCGTGCATTTTATAATACAGAATATGTAATTTTGCACTTTTCTGACATTATTATTTTACCGGCGTCATAGTGATGCAGTTCATGTATGGATTATTCTGATATACTGCTTTTTAAAACTGCATATTAAGATGTGTAGCAGGATACATAATCTCAGAATATGCTGGAATAACAGATATCATTAAAAGGAGGCAACAGGATGAGCAGTAGAAACATAGATACTTACCTCCTTACCATACAAGTGAAAGACGTGACAACGGGAACACAGGTTAACGATTTCAAATTCATAGTCAATGAAAATAACGTGGGAAACCCCTTTGACCCTGACCCGAACAACTGGCCGTCACTAAAGCCCGGGGCCAGTCACAGTCCGGTCGTGGCCACAGGGGATTCAACCCTGCCCGCAGTGGAGGTGCCCGGGGGGAATTACCTCATTTCTGTCCTGGCCCCAGGTTATAAGCTCGGCGGTCTGCATGTGAACGTCACTTCCAGTGCCACGGCAATTGTCAGCCTTCAGCCTGACCCCCTGCCACTCTCCAAAATCCGGGTTCACGTGTTTCATGACAACAGTCCTGTCAACGGTGAAGATGATATCCCCCTCGAATCGGGGCTGCCCGGTTTCCGGATAGTTATCGGGGATATTGTCGGGGAGGTAACCACAGATTATTTCGGAAATATCATTGGTACTCAGTACCAGAAAGATTCAGAGGGTAAAATAATTTTCGGGCCTGACGGGAAGCCGGTACCTGTCTCCAACACAGGCGGGATAATATGGACAGACGGGAACGGGGATGCCGTTATTGACAACCTGGCCCCCGGGAAATACGAAGTCCAGGCAATTCCTCCCGACGGGACGGATTGGATCCAGACCACCACTATAGAAGGGACCCATGTAATCGATGCCTGGATAGAGGAAGGCAATGACGGCTACAGCCCGCGGGAAGGTTTTAAGGCTCCTCTTGTATGGTTTGGTTTTGTAAGGCCGATGGAATTTCCTGCTCCCGCTCCGGGGGAAACCACCGGGACCATAACCACCCGGGTCAGGACAACAATTGAGTTTGTCCCCCCCACGAAACCCCTGACCCTGGGAGACCCGGTCGACAGGCCGTGGGTTGCCCTGACTGACATAGGGCGGACAGATAAACAGGTTTATACCGGCCGGGGTGATACCAATGGCAGCATCACCATCACCAATGTCCCGGCAGGGGTATACCAGATGGCCGTTTGGGATGAACCCCTTGACTATATCATTTCCTTCCGTACTGTCCAGATGCCTGACCCTGAAACTGGCAGCTGGAATATTTCCTTATCCGATGACCCGGACAGGTACCCCGGACAGATCGGTATTCCCCGCTGGTATGGATGGATTGCCGGGAAGGTTTTCCGGGATGTGAACGGCAACGGCATATTTGACTCCGGTGAAGAGGGCATACCAAATGTGGAAGTGGGTACCCGGTTTAAGGACGGCAGCGTCCAGTACAGTACGGTCACAGATATGGAAGGGAATTATGCGCTAAATGAAGTCTTTGAACTGGAACGTTTCAATGTATCAGAAGTTGGCTTTACCCGTTTTGGCCGGACCACCGCAACCGCCACCGCTGATTATGATAATCCTGACCAAAAGCCCACCGTTGTCTATGATGGCGACCTGACCCTGGCTGCCCTCACCTGGGCAGCCAAGAAAAATAAAATCGACTGGGGCAAAAAGGAATATCCCCTGCCCGGACCGGACGGCGTTACCGGCACTGCTGATGATATTACCAATGGGGGTATTTCCGGTATAGTTTATTATGCCACCATGCGCAATGAACTGGATCCCCGATTTTCCCTGCCCGAGGACTATGAACCGGGAATCCCCAATGTGGCAGTCAATCTCTATGCCACAGAGACTGACCCGGTAACCGGGGAGATAACAAGGGGGCCCAAGATCAACTCTGTCGCCACCGACGCCTGGGAACACCCCCTCAACCCTGACGGGACACCTGTCCGGGAAGTCCCCGGCACCGGTAATTATTTAGCCCGGGGCGTTTTTGACGGGGGATATGCCTTTGAACCATTGCCTGAAGGGACTTACATTGTTGAGGTAGAGGTGCCCCCGGGGTATAAGCCCATTGATGAATCATCAGTAAATACCGGGGAAGGGGACACTTTTATTCCCAGTGAAAATGTAACTGCCCAGATGCTTCCCCCGCCGTATGAGGGTTCGTCCAGGACGGCCAAAATTGTCACCCTGGGCTGGGGGCTTAATGCCGCGGCAGATTTCTTCCTGTATACTGATGTGCCTGTCCCAGGCAGAATCGTGGGGTTTTTGCTGGATGATGTGAACATAGAGACCGACCCTGCCAGGATTTATTACGGGGAAAAGCGCGGAATTCCTCATGCTCCGGTAGGTATCAGGGATTATAAGGGACGTCTGATTACCACTGTATATTCCGACCCTAACGGGATATTCGAAGTTGTCCTGCCGTCCACCTATACGGCTAATATCCCTTCACCTTCAGGGGTGGCTCCCGGGATGTACCAGGTTATCGGAAATGACCCGGGGGACCCGGACACGCCAAATGAACACTTTAATCCCAATTACCAGACCCTGAAACTGGTCTTTGATGTCTGGCCCGGTAAAACAACTTACGCGGATGTCGCCCTGTTTCCCATAACCGCCTTTGTGGAAACACCGGGTTCCCAGTTCTCCCAACCGCCTCTCTGCAGGGTTAAAGCCGGTACTCCGCAGATTACTTCGGTAAACAGGGTTTACCTGACACCGGCCGGGTCAAGGACACTGGTCATTGAAGGAAAGGATTTCGGTAACTCCATAGGTTTCGTTACTCTTAATGACCGGTTTCTGCCAATCAGCCGGTGGAGGAATAACCGGGTCACCTGTGCCGTGCCCAGGAGTTTTTCCAGCGGGGCCTGGCAGCTGCTGCTGTACAGGACTGACGGGCGGGTGACACCTACGGGTTTAACCATTCATGTCCTGGGCACAAACTACAATCCCCCTGTTGCCAATGTACCGGCGGGCGGGTCAATCCAGGCGGCTATTGACAGCGCCCCGGACAGGAGCCTGATAATTGTCCCGGCCGGGACCTATTATGAAAGCCCCATCCTTTACAAGAACGTGAAGATCCAGGGGTATGGACCTGAAGTGACGAAAATCGACGGCCGGTTTTTCCTGAGTTATCTTGACCGGTGGGAAAACACCCTCAACAGCATCACTTTTGACGGACCCCAGGAAATACCGAGAGGCCAGGTAATAACGGTAGTCGCACAATCAGGGGCCTTCAGCCGGGTCTTCCACACCCAGATTGACGGCTTCTATATCACCGGCGCCAGGGGTGAAGAGGGCGGGGGCCTTTATGCCAATGCCTACTGCAGTTATCTGGAAATCAGCAACAATATTATCCAAAGCAATGGCGGCGGTTTCGGCGGGGCCGTCACTCTCGGCAGGGCTTATGCCGGGTCTAATTACAATGACCATGTAAGGATATATCATAACCGTATTTTAAATAACGGCGGGATCAGCCTGGCCGGCGCCATAGGCATATTTAACGGTGCCCATTACTACGAAATAGACCATAATGAAATCTGCGGCAATTATTCGGCTGAATACGGGGGAGGAATCTCCCATTACGGGCTCAGCAGGTATGGCCGTATCCACCATAACTGTGTATCCTTTAATGCCTCTTTTGATGAAGGGGCAGGAATATTCATCGGCGGGGAACAGCCCATACCGCCGGCAGTCCTCTCCGCCGGGTCAGGTGAGGTCCGGGTTTACAACAACTGCATCCAGGGCAATGTGGCCAATGATGACGGGGGAGGAATCAGGCTGCTGCAGCCCGGCAGGTACCGGATCCGGATATATAACAATATGATTGTCAACAATGTATCGACCGATTTGGGGGGCGGCATCGCCCTGGATGACGCTTCCAATGTGATCATCTCCAATAATACCATTGCCAAAAACATCACCACTGCCACCGCCGAAGACAGTGACGGCAGGCCCCATGCCGCAGGACTGGCCAGCGAACCCAACAGCGCCGCTTTCCAGGCCTCACTGCCGCCCGGCTCCCCGGTTTTCAGCAACCCTGTTCTGTTTAATAACCTGTTTTGGGATAACCGCGCCCATTACTTTGATCTAAATACAGGTAAACTTTCTACCGGTTACATGGTCATTGACCTGGAGGTGTTTGGTACACCCGCACCTCAATTTATGACACCTAACTATAGCTATCTCTCTGTTCCCTATGGTTCCGGGGTTCATAATATCGTATATAAGGGTAAAAACCCGCCCAGGTTCATCCGGGAATACAATACCAGGGTGGATGCGGTGGCCTTTACCACTGAACCCAGGTTTATATCGGTAAAAATTGTCACGGTAACTCCTGAAGCGGAAGGGAATTACCACCTCCGTGCCAATTCACCGGCAGTCAACACCGGGACCCGGACCTTTACCGCCAGGGGTCTGGTATGGGCCGCGCCGCCCTTCGATTTTGACGATGACCCCCGGCCGTGGAAAAGGTATGATATCGGAGCCGATGAATACTGGCCCGTCCCACTCCCTTATCCGGTGAGGAGAATATTTGACATCGTTGAAGAAATGCTCAGGAGAAGGGGTATCCGGTTCCCGGCCCGATTCATCGGGAGGATTCCCAGGCTCATGGGGCACAGGCCCGGAACGTATCCCAAAGTGTATTGAAGGGGGTAAAACAATGGCCACTATTAACAAACGCTTCGGGGCTACCGACGGCTATATCAGGGTGCCCGGAGGCTCGGAAATATATATCTTCGGATGGGTAGACCTGACCGGGATACCGGAAAATGAAATTTTTTCTTACCGGGGCAAGGCCCAGCTCCTGGGACCCCTCCTGGAGGCAAAAGTGGGAGATGAGGTTTACCTGACTCTCACCAACCTGGGAATGCCGGTCAGGCCGGACCTTGATGATTCCCACACGATACACTGGCATGGTTTCCCCAACCAGATCCCTGTCTGGGATGGGGTTCCGGAAGCCTCAATATCTGTGCTGGTAGGCCGGGATTTCGTCTATTACTATAAGCCCCTCGCCCCGGGCACATATATATACCACTGCCACTTTGAACCTGTGGAACATATTCAGATGGGTATGGTCGGGCCGCTGCTGGTCAGACCGGCCGACTATGACCCGGGTAACCCTGCTTATAAGACTGCGTACGGCCATGGTACAGGGACCGAATTTGACCGCGAATACTTTATCTTTCTGACGGAACTGGATACCAGGGCCCACCAGCAGATTGAAGCTGTCCAGGAATATGACTGGACTGACTACAAACCTGATTACTGGCTGAACAACGGGAGGTCTTACCCCGATACAGTGGAACCTTCCGGGGCGCTGCCTTACCAGCCGTATTCCTCTCTGATCAGGGCCAATAGCGGGGATAAGGTCCTGCTCCGGTTCGTTAATCTGGGTTACCAGCAGCATTCAATTGAAATCCTTGGCGTACCCCTGCACGTTATCGGCCAGGATGCCCAGCGTCCTCTTGGCCTTAACGGTGAAAACCTGTCCTACCGGAAAAACGCCCTCTATTTTGCCGCCGGACAGACAATGGACGCCATTTTTACGGCCCCGTCAGCCGGTACTTACCCCTTATTTAACAGGGATTATCACAAAAATGTCAATGCCGGGACAGCGCCAGGGGGCATGGTCTCCGAAATACAAATCCTCGCCGGGTCCCTGCCTCCGCAGCCAGGGCCGGGGCAGTAACTGGAGGGATTAAAGATGATAAGAAATATTAACCTTTGGGTTACCGATGGCTATATCAGCATTCCGGACGGGAACAGCATCTACATCTGGGGGTATACCGACGCCGCCGGCAAGCGGGCCCAGGTGCCGGGACCCCGGATTGTTGTCAACCAGGGGGATGTGGTCAATATCAGCATCACCAATACCCTGCCTGAAGCCACTTCCGTTGTTTTCCCCGGCCAATCGGGTGTGACGGCTGATACCGGTTCCGGCCCGCAGCCCGCCGGACCGAAATATGACGGCGGCGGCAACCTGGTTTCCCTTACTGATTTTGCTGACTATCCCGGTAACCCGGGGGGTAACCCCCCAACCATAACCTATACCTTTACTGCCCATAGACCCGGGACTTTTATATATGAAAGCGGTACCAACCCCCATAAACAGGTACAGATGGGCTTGTACGGCGCTATAATTGTCCGGCCGTCCGATTATGATCCGGCTGTACCGGCGAAAAAAACGGCTTACGGTGAAAACACCCATACTGAATTTGACCGGGAATACCTGGTCGTGGTATCTGAAATCGACCCGGTTCTTCACCAGGCTGTGGAACAGGGTAAGGACTACAAGATAAGGGACTTCCTGCCCAGGTACTGGACCATGAACGGCCGTTCCGCACCTGATACCATGAATTCGGATAATGCGGGATATATGCCTAACCAGCCTTATGGAGCAATGATTATGGCGGAACCGGATGAAAAAGTACTTATCCGTTATGCCGGCGGGGGGATTGAAAACCACCCCCTGCACCCCCATGGAAACCATACCCGGATCGTTGCCCTGGATGGCAGCCTGTTAAAGAACGGTACAGAAGACCTGTCATACAAGAAGTTTACCGTGCTGGTCGGGGCAGGGCAGACCTATGACCAGGTATTTACCTGGTCCGGCCTGGGGTATAACCCGTCAAACCCCATTCCGACGGTTATGCCCAACCTGCGGAACCTGGGTGTGGGTGACGCCGGCTGGACCATGTGGAGCGGCAGCCCCTATCTGGGAGAAAAGGGTGATGTTCCCGTAGGTGTCACTTCTTTCAACCAGGTGGGAGAGTATCACTTTATGGTCCATTCCCATGAAGAGATGCAGATAACCAACTGGGGTGAATTCCCGGGAGGAATGATGACCATGATCGCCATATTCCCCACAGGGACCCTTGGAGACGCCGGGACCATCGAAGGACTGGGATGAGGTTCGTTTTCCGGTTTTCTTCAGAATATGAAAGGAGGAAATAAACTTGGCAACTAACTTCAGCCTCTGGGCTAAAACCGGCAATATATCACTCCCCGGAACAGGACCGGTTCCCTTTTGGGGGTTTGCCGGTTCAGCCGCCGGGCCTGCCCAGCTGCCCGGTCCGCACATGGAAGTCCCCCAAAATGACAATGTGCAGGTTATACTGACCAATGACCTGGGTTTCCCCGTGTCAGTGATGTTTCCGGGCCAGGAGTTTACTCCCCAGCCGGCCAGGGATTCCGGCGGATTGTTTGTGTCCTATAATTCCGAGACCGCACCCGGCGGCGCTTTCTCTTATAACCTGACCCCCGGCCGGCCCGGCATATTTCTCTATGAGAGCGGCACCAGTCCCGAAAAACAGGTGCAGATGGGCCTGTACGGGGTGATGGTTGTCCGCCCGGCCGGTTTCGACCCGGGGAACCCCGCCACATGGACAGCATACGGGCCCGGTACGGGAACCGAATATGATGTGGAAAAAATCCTGGTGACAGGTGAAATAGACACAAACCTTCATCAAGAGCTTGCTGCGGGATCTCCGGCGGCAGAATTCAATCCTGGTCATTTCATCATTAACGGAAGAAGCTACCCTGATACCACGGACCCCGACAGTGGCGGCGGCCAGCCCTATGGTTCCAGGGTATCCGTTACTTCAGGGCAGAGGGTTTTATTGAGGATTATCAATGCCGGGTTTATAAATCACAACATCAGGTTTCTGGGCATCACCCCCAGGGTAATGGCAGGGGACAGCTGGCCCCTGTTATCCGCCGGTTTGGATAAGAGTTATGAAAAAAACACCATAACAATCGGGTCAGGCCAGTCGTATGACCTTCTATTTACCGCCCCGGCCGCCGGGCAATATATGCTCTATGACCGGAATCTGAACTGTTCGGTCAATGATAATACATTCCCCGGGGGAATGATGACTGTTATTGAAGTGGTTTGACAGGAATTGGAGTTGAGGCATTTGTTCCGTAAATTAAATATCTAATTTTTTGGTACTTCCTGCTCCTGCTCTGCAGGGGTTTTTTCTTTTTTTGTCGAAGGGAGATATTATTTAGCGAGGATTTTTAACCACCTGAGGAGTATATAAATGGCAGCAGATGTCAGCGCCCTGGGGCGAAATTTAAATAAAATGTTTCCCGCTTTATCTCATAAAAACTTTAGATATTTCTGGTTTGGACACTGTATTTCACTGCTGGGAACATGGATGCAGAGAACCGCCCAGCAGTGGCTGGTTTATTCCTTAACAAAATCGGCTTTATTACTGGGATTTTTGGGGGTTGCCCAGTTTGGTCCGGTACTGCTTTTTTCTCTTTTTGCCGGTGTGATAATTGACAGGTGTTCAAAAAAAAGGATGATCATCTTTACCCAGACGGCATTAATGATTCAGGCGTTCACTTTAATGGCATTGGTTTGGTCAGGTCACGTCAGGTATTGGCATGTACTTGTTTTGGCTGCTTTGCTGGGTTTGATGAACAGTATCGACATGCCGGCAAGACAGTCGTTTATAATTAATTTAGTGGGAAGAAATGATTTAACTAATGCAATTGCTCTGAACTCCGCCGTATTTAATGCAGCGAGAATTGCCGGACCCGCCCTTTCCGCCATATTATTGGTCCGCTTTGGCGTTGGGTTTTGCTTTTTCATAAATGGGCTCAGTTTCATCCCGGTTATATTTGGTTTGTTTATGATAAAATATCAGTCATCCGGGACAACGGCCCAACAGGGCAGAATAATAAATGATATCCTGGACGGCCTGAAATACATAAAATCAAAACCCGTGATTTTGAGTGCTATACTTGCCTTGGTAGCAGTCGGTACCTTTGCCATGAACATGGATGTAATAATTCCGGTTTTCTCGGACCGTATCCTGCACAGGGGCGCCCAGGGGTATGGATTCCTTTTGTCCGCCATCGGATTTTTTCACATGATGTTTATGACTCTGGTAAATTCCACGATTCAACTGAATGTGAGTGACAGTTTCCGTGGCCGGGTCATGAGTGTTTATACACTGTCATTCGCAGGGGCCATGCCCTTTGGGAATTTCTTTGCGGGAAGTGTAATGGAGAGGTTTGGCGCCAGTGCGGGGTTTTTGGTGTGCGGGGCTGCCACAGGCTTATCTATTGCGGCCCTGGTTCTTTGGATGTTTACGAAACAAACAGCAAAAACTCTTTGTGAGCATTAAGAATAACTTGCTAAGAATAAAGGAGTGGTATGACATGAATGAAACGTTAAGGGTGATTGCAAATCGGAGAAGTGTCAGGAAATATAAACCGGAACAGATTACTGATTTTGAATTGCAGCAAATTCTTGATGCCGGTTTAAGGGCCCCTAATGCGAGGAACGCTCAGAAGTGGCATTTCACAGTGGTGCAAAACAAGGACTTACTTGACCGCATGGTTAAAAGCCTGGTGGGAATAATGAAGGTTTCAGGAGATAAAAAATTGGCTGAAAGGGCAAATGACCCTGGTTATCATACCTTTCACAATGCTCCTACTGTGATTTTTGTTTCCGGAGAAGAAGGGTTTCCGTATGCCCAAAACGATTGTTCTTTAGCTGGCGCAAATATTTTAATTGCCGCTGAATCACTGAACATCGGTTCTTGTTGGATAGGTTCCGTTCTCCGGCTTTTTATGACTGAAGAAGGAAATAAATTTTTAAAAGAGCTTGGCGTTCCTGAAGGGTATCTGCCTGTTTGCGCAATAGCCCTGGGTTATAAAGCAGACGAAAATAAAGGTGCAACGGAAAGAAGCAGGGATGTGATTAATTTTATCCGTTGACAGTATAATAAAAGCAAGTATTTATTCAAAGCAGATTATAATGTTATAATTCTAAATTGGTCAGAGCAAACCATTTTTTTCATTATTGTCAGGGGATAAGCAGGATTATTGCGAAAAACATAGAAAAAATAATTATTGTAAAGACAATTAATAGGCGATGGAGCTCGCCATTAACCGCTGTTTACAGCTGATAGCTCCTACCGGTAAATTGCTGGTAGGAGTTTTTTAGTTTTACCATGAGAAGGAGGTTCATCATGACTCACCAGGGTAAAGTGTTTTGTGTTCACAGCAGTGCCAACCGTGGCCCGGCTCCCATCCCCCAGGAGGGCAATTGGGATAAAGTCACAGAGATTAACCAGATCAACGGCCTGACCCACGGTGTGGGAGGCTGTGCTCCCCAGCAGGGTACATGCAAACTCACCCTCAATATCAAAGGCGGGGTTATTCAGGAGGCACTGGTTGAGACCATTGGCTGCTCCGGGATGACCCAGTCTGCAGCCATGGCCGGCGAAATACTGCCTGGCAAAACCATTTTGGAAGCGCTTAACACAGACCTGGTTTGTGACGCAATAAATGTGGCCATGCGGGAACTATTTCTGCAGATTGTGTATGGCCGGTCCCAGACAGCTTTCTCCGAAGGGGGGTTACCCGTAGGGGCCGGGGCTGAAGAATTAGGGAAAAACATGCGCTCACATATCGGGACAATCACAGGGTCTCTGGAAGGCGGCCCCCGTTACCTGGAGATCGCTGAAGGATATGTAATGGAACTGGGACTGGATAATCAGGATGAAATAATCGGGTATAAATTTGTAAACCTGGGTAAGATGATGAACCTGATCAGAGACGGCGTATCCCCTGGTGAAGCCTTTAATAAGGCTGTGGGGGTTTATGGCAGGTTCAAAGAGGCCGTCAAGATAATCGACCCAAGGAAGGAATAGGAGGTGTGTGTTTGTGACTGATTTTGAGGGGAAAGACCGCAGGACTGATAAAATCAATTCTTGTTTAAAACAATATGGCATCATCGGCCTGGACGAAGCTAAATCGTTGACACTAACCGCTGGGATTGATGTGGATGAATTAGTCAAAGGGGTCCAGCCCATTGCTTTTGATAATGCAGTATGGGCATACACGCTCGGGGCTGCTATCGCATTAAAGAAAGGTGAACCGGATGTCAGGAAGATAGCCCTGTCAATGGGAGAAGGTTTACAGGCCTTCACCATACCCGGCTCTGTGGCTGAACAGAGAAATGTGGGTTTAGGCCATGGAGGTCTGGCCAGCATGCTGCTGGATGAAAAGACCAAGGTATTTGCTTTTGTTGCCGGACATGAATCTTTTGCGGCTGCCGAAGGCGCTTTGGGAATAACCAAATATGCTGACAAAGTACGCCGGGAACCCCTGAAAGTTGTCCTTAACGGCTTAGGTAAAGATGCCGCTAATATAATCGGCAGGATAACCGGTTTTACATTTGTGGAAACTAAATACGATTTTAAGACCGGGCAGGTACATATTGTCAATGAAAAAAGGTTTACCAACGACAATCGTGCAAATGTGCGAATCTATGGGGCTGAATCAGTGGATGAGGGTATTGCAATAATGCAGATGGAGAAGGTGGATGTATCAATAACCGGTAATTCCACCAATCCGACCAGGTTCCAGCACCCGGTGGTTGCCACATATAAGAAATGGTGTATTGAGAATGGCAAAGCGTTCTTTTCAGTAGCTTCCGGCGGCGGAACAGGAAGGACCCTGCATCCTGACAACCTGGCAGCAGGACCGGCATCTTACGGTATGACCGATACCATGGGCCGTATGCACAGTGACGCCCAATTCGCCGGTTCCAGCTCAGTGCCGTCCCATGTGGATATGATGGGCTTTATAGGCATGGGCAACAATCCGATGGTGGGAGCCACAGTGGCCTTATCAGTAAAAATAGCTCAAGCCCTAAAGCAAACGCAGTAAAGCTGAAGCCATTTATAGTACATTTCTGGTGGTGATAAATTTGGATTATTTGGCGGTTGCCATGGCCGGTTTCTTTGGGGCAGTGGCAAGGGCTGTGTTAGGCGAAGCAGTTAAAGGGCTGGTTGTTACTGCTTTTCCCCTGGGGATTTTTATCGTGAACATAACCGGCTGTTTTATTTTAAGTTTTTTTCTCCGGCTGACCCTGGAACGCCTGGAAATCAATCCCAGGCTGCGCCTGGCTATAGGGACAGGTTTTCTGGGAGCTTATACTACTTTTTCCACATTCGCCGTGGATTCAATTAATCTTATAAGAAGTGATCAAATATGGATTTCACTGGCCTATATTGTGGGAACCCCGGTGGGATGTACTGTCATGGCGATGATTGGCGCCGCCGCAGGTAAAGGGCTGACCGAACGCAGGGATACCGGGACCGGGACTTCAGAATAACTTGTAAATCAGAAGGATTTATAATTATAATTCATAATAAAGAGGGAAATACCATGGAATATCTATATATTGGAATCGGCGGCATTTTTGGAGCTGTAACCAGGTACGGTCTAAGCAAATGGATCGGCCAGCGCTGGAGAGGAGATTTTCCCCTGGCAACATTTTGCATTAACATTACCGGTTCATTTATTCTTGGTGTGTTAGTCGTTGTTTTCTCAAAAGCAGGATCCGGTGCGGCAGGTTTCAAGAATTTTGCCACTGCAGGCTTTTTGGGAGCTTATACAACATACTCAACATTTGCATATGAAATAGTAAACCTGGTTGAAAACGGGGAGAGAGGTACTGCTTTGAAATACCTTTTGGCCAGTATCATTGTCGGGCTTATGGCGGCTTTTTTAGGGATATCGTTGGCGGAATATTTATCCGGATAACTTAGAGGAGGGCTAATAATGGATATCACAGGTAAAGGGAAACTGCTGAAAATCTATGTCGGTGAGACTGAGAAATGGAAGGGCAAGTCTTTGTACCACCAATTAGTGATAAAGCTGAAAGAAGAGGGAATTGCCGGAGTGACAGTCTACAGAGGAATTGAGGGTTACGGCGCTGATAAAGTGCTGCACTCAGCTAAAATCCTCGACCTGTCGGCGGACTTACCCATGGTTGTTGAAGCAGTTGACAAGGAAGAAAACATAAAGAAGGTATTGCCGGTGGTTCGGGAAATGGTACCCCGGGGACTTGTCATGGTTGTGGATGTGGAAATAATCAAGTACGGTACTGTCCATTCCCAATAGCAAAGGCGATGGGGCTCGCCAAAACTGCTGGTTACAGCTGATAGCTCCTACCGGTCAATATATTCTTTTCCGGTAGGAGCTCTTTCGTTAATCCGATAGCCTGCCATTGAACACAGTTGAACCGGAAAGGCTATCGTATTTTTTTAACTCACGCCCTGCCCAATTCTTTGACTGCTTATGCGGGTCCCGGCACCCCGGATAAACTGGAAGAAATGCATGTGGAGTATCCGGCTGATATATATGTCCTTGGCCATTTGCATGTTCCATATAAAATTATGTTGACAGATGCTGTATTTATCAATCCCGGAAGTGTCGGCAAGCCCAAGGATCTGAATCCTGATGCTTCTTATGCGATATTGGATTTGGGGCCGGTGATAAGCCTGGAATTCCGGAAAGTACCATATGATACAGAAACCACGATCAGAAAAATGTCTGGCCTTGGTCTGCCGCAGTCACTGGCAGATTCATTACTGGCAGGCAAATAGCAGTGAGGGGAGAGGGGCAATGTTAGCAAATTACATAAGATTAAAAGAAGCGATAAATGAAAACTATGAGAAGATTAACCTGGCAGCCAAAGGGATAAATGATGAGATTCTGTCCCAGAGTACATTAAACCAGGAGAAACTAAACCGGAACGTATTTAATTTGGTGGTACTCGGACAGTTTAAGAGGGGTAAAACTACATTTATCAAATCACTGCTGGGTGCGGAACTGCTGCCAACTGCTGTTGTGCCGCTGACTTCAATCGTTACAGTAATTTCTTACGGTAAAAAAGTCAAAATAACAGTATTATTTAAAGACCAGATTGTTTGGCGTAATGCAGGAATACATCCGGAATAACAGCAAACTTGGCAACAGAGAACTTAACGAGGCTGTAGACAGGTACCTGGCAAAACTTGTTGAGGAGTCCTTTGAACAATGGAGACCGGTGCAGACGGGGACGATTAGCCGTTCTTTTGAAAAAACAATATCAAGGTTTACCCTGAAAGCGAACCAGATCATTCAGCATATAGGAGAGATTTCCAAAGATATTTTTGATATAGATGTCGAAGCTTTTAGTAAGATTGAGAGACTTACCGATGAAAGCGATTTTTATTATATGCTCGAAGACGATGATACTATGTTTATGATTGATCCCTCCAGGTTATCTTACCTGCTTCCCAGGTTTGCTTTTAGAAATCTTGTTATCAGGGATTTAAGAAAAAAAATATGGGACCAGCTGGACCGGAATTGCGGCCGGATACGTTATGATTTTGTACAACGGATAGATAAGAGCCAGAGGTCTTTTGCATCTCAATTAAACAGCAAAATCCGGAGTTTAACTGATGGTGTCAGAAAGGCTGCCGGCCGGGCGCTGGAAAAGAAACAAAAAAATGATGAGGAAGTAAAAATGAATATGCAGAAGTTAAATCAAATAGAGACGGTAATAACTGATGTGCTTTCTAATCTTGAAGACTTAAACGATAATTTAGGCAGATTATAATTCCGGTTGGATTATAATTCCGGTTGGATTTTTCAATTCCTCCAAATATGATATAATATAATGATTGATAACAAACCGGAGGTTTTTACAACATGGCAAAAGACAAAATTATCATTAAAGGGGCCAGGGTGCACAACCTGAAAAACATAGATGTGGCCATACCCAGGGACAAGTTTGTGGTCATAACCGGTCTCAGCGGATCGGGCAAATCGTCCCTGGCTTTTGACACAATTTATGCGGAAGGCCAGAGAAGGTACGTGGAATCCCTGTCGGCATATGCCAGGCAGTTCCTGGGCCAGATGGACAAACCTGATGTGGATTACATCGAAGGCCTGTCTCCGGCCATTTCCATTGACCAGAAGACAACCAGCCGGAACCCGCGTTCCACCGTGGGTACGGTGACCGAGGTATACGACTACCTGAGGCTGTTGTTTGCCCGGATAGGGCGCCCTCACTGTCCGGAATGCGGCCGGCCCATCGCCCAGCAGACCATTGAGCAGATAGTGGACAACCTGCTGGAGATGCCCGAAGGGACCAGGATACAGGTCCTGGCGCCATTGGTCAAAGGGCGCAAAGGAGAGCACGCTAAAGTGTTTGAAGATATCCGGAAGAACGGGTATGTGCGCGTCCGGGTAAACGGTGAAATGATGGAAATCACCGATGAAATCAAGCTTGACAAAAACAAGAAACACTCCATTGAGGTGGTGGTAGACCGGATTATCATCCGCCCGGACTCGGCTTCCCGCCTGGCTGATTCCCTGGAACTGGCCCTTAACCTGGCGGGAGGAACCGTGCTTGTAGATGTGATTGACGGCGAAGAACTGGTCTTCAGCCAGAACTTCGCCTGTGTGGAATGCGGGATCAGCATGGAAGAGCTTTCTCCCCGCATGTTTTCTTTTAACAACCCCTATGGCGCCTGCCCGGAATGCGGCGGGCTGGGGAACAAGATGGAAATAGACTCTGACCTGGTGATTCCGGACAGATCAAAATCCATTGCCGAAGGGGCCATAGCGCCCTGGAGTTCCAATGCCGCCTGGTATTTTCAATCCCTGGAGAACCTGGGCCGGGAATATGGGTTCAGTGTCCGGACCCCTGTTGAGGAACTGACTGAAAAACAGCTGGAAGTTATCCTTTTTGGGACCGGGGAGAGGAAAATAAACTACCGTTTTGAAAAAGAGGGACGGAGCCATGTTTTTCACGCCCCCTTTGAGGGTATTGTAAATAACCTGGCCCGCCGCCACCGGGAAACAAATTCCGAGTGGATGAGGGAAGAGATAGAGTCATTTATGAGTACCAAACCGTGCCCCAAGTGCCGGGGCGCCAGGCTGAAACCTGAGAGCCTGGCCGTTAAGGTGGGGGATCTGTCCATATATGAGGTAACCCGGATGCCGGTCAAAGAATCCCTTAAATTTTTTGAAGGGCTTGCCCTGACTGAACGGGAGACCATGATCAGCCGGCAGGTTATGAAAGAGATAAAGGAGAGGCTGGGTTTCCTGGTCAATGTGGGGCTTGATTACCTCACCCTGAACCGGGCGGCCGGGACCCTGTCAGGCGGCGAATCCCAGCGCATCAGGCTGGCCACCCAGATCGGGTCCAGCCTGGTGGGCGTGCTCTATATTCTCGATGAACCCAGTATCGGCCTGCACCAGAGGGATAACCGGAGGCTTATCCAGACCCTGGAACACCTGCGGGACCTGGGGAATACCCTTATTGTGGTTGAACATGATGAAGAAACAATGCTGGCGGCCGACCATATCATTGACATTGGGCCAGGGGCAGGGGAACACGGCGGGGAAGTCGTCGCCCAGGGAACAGTGGAAGATATTATTGCTGAGAGTAAGTCAATTACAGGCCGGTATTTAAGCGGGAAAGCAAATATCCCTGTCCCGGCCTTCCGCCGGAAGCCCAATGGCAACTGGCTGGAGATTATCGGGGCGGCGGAGAATAATCTTAAAGACATCAATGTGAAATTACCCCTCGGCGTATTTGTCTGTATTACCGGGGTTTCAGGGAGCGGCAAGAGCACCCTGGTCAATGAAATACTTTATAAACGGCTGGCCCAGGACCTGCACCGGGCCAAGGCCAAACCCGGAGAGCATAAAGATATCAGGGGCCTGGAACACCTGGACAAGGTGATAAATATCGACCAGTCCCCTATAGGCCGGACACCCCGGTCAAACCCGGCCACATATACCGGGGTATTTGACGGGATCAGGGAAATTTTTGCCCAGACTCCTGAGGCCAAGATGAGGGGTTATAAACCGGGCCGGTTCAGTTTCAATGTCAGGGGCGGGCGCTGTGAAGCCTGCCGGGGGGACGGGATCATCAAGATTGAGATGCACTTCCTGCCTGATGTTTATGTCCCCTGTGAGGTGTGTAAGGGTAAACGCTATAACAGGGAGACCCTGGAGGTAAAATATAAAGGGAAGACCATATCTAATGTCCTGGATATGATCGTGGATGAGGCTGCAGAGTTTTTCAGGAATATTCCAAAAATCTACCGCAAACTGAAGACCATCCAGGATGTGGGGCTGGGCTACATCAGGCTGGGCCAGCCGGCTACCACCCTGTCAGGGGGGGAGGCCCAGAGGGTTAAACTGGCCACCGAACTCAGCCGCCGGAGCAATGGGAAAACCATGTATATTCTGGATGAACCTACTACCGGCCTGCATATCGCCGACATCCACAAACTGCTGGGGGTCCTGGATCGCCTGGTGGAAGCGGGTGATACGGTGGTGGTAATCGAACACAACCTGGATGTGGTCAAGACCGCTGATTATATTATCGACCTGGGGCCTGAGGGCGGCGATATGGGTGGTACCGTTGTGGCATATGGTACCCCCGAAGAGGTGGCCCGGACAGGGGATTCCTACACCGGGCAGTTCCTCAGCCGGGTGCTGGAACGGAGTGAACAGGATGGAACTGGCAGAGAAGCTGAAGCTGTTACCGGATAGTCCCGGGGTATATATAATGAAAAACGGTTCCGGGGTGGTCATTTATGTCGGGAAGGCCATTTCCCTGAAAAACAGGGTCAGGTCCTATTTCCAGTCTGCCCGGAATCTCAGCCCCAAAACTGTCAGCCTGGTCAGCCAGGTGGAAGACATTGACTATATCCTGACTGATTCAGAAGTGGAAGCCCTCATCCTGGAATGCAACCTGATAAAAAAACACCGCCCGAGATATAATGTCAGGCTGGTGGATGATAAGAGCTACCCGTACCTGAAGGTTACCCTGGGTGAGAAATATCCCCGGGTATATATGACCAGAAATGTGGTCAGGGACGGGTCGCGCTATTATGGGCCGTATACCGATGTAACAGCCCTGAAGGATACGCTAAAGCTCTTAAAGAGGATTTTTCCTCTGCGTTCCTGTAAACAGAAATCGGTGAAAGGACAGGACCGCCCGTGCCTGAACCACCATATCGGACGGTGCCTGGCGCCTTGTACGGGGAAGGTGGACCCGGACCGGTACATGGAGATGATCAAAGATGTCTGTATGTTCCTGGAGGGAAGGCAGGAGGACCTGGTCAAACACCTGGCCCGCCAGATGGAAGAAGCCGCGGAGAACCTGGATTTCGAAAAGGCCGCTGCCCTGAGGGACCGGATCAGGTCTATCGAGAAGGTTGTGGAAAAACAGAAGATAGTTTCTACCGACTTCTCTGACCAGGATGTAGCAGCCTTAGCCAGGCAGGGAGAAACGGCCTGTATAGCCTTATTTTTTATCAGGAGCGGAAAACTCATAGGCCGGGAACACTTTATTTTGGATGAGGTTTCTGACACTGATGACGGTGAACTGGTCAGTGTCTTTATCAAACAGCACTATAACCAGGTTGAATTTATCCCGAAAGAGATACTGCTTCCGGTGGAAACAACGGAAAAGGAAGTTATCACGGCCTGGCTGGAGCGGAAGCGGGGCAGCCGGGTATATATCAGGGTGCCCAGGCGCGGAGAGAAGCTGAAAATTGTGGAGATGGCAGCCAGAAATGCGGCAGAGGAACTGGCCGGCCACCGGGCCAGGGAGGAAGCGGCCAGGGCCAGGATTGAAACAGCCCTGGCGGGATTAAAGGAATACCTCGATCTATCCGGTTTTCCGGAGCGGATTGAGTGTTATGACATATCCAATATCCAGGGCGCCGAATCCGTCGGTTCCATGGTGGTATTTACGGGCGGTAAGCCTGACAACGCCAGGTACAGGCGGTTTAAGATCAAATCTGTGGAAGGCCCCAATGATTTCGCCAGTATGCAGGAAGTAATCCGGAGGCGATTTGGCAGGGCTCTGAGAGAAATAGAGGCTATTGAAGCCGGGAAGCTGGACAGGGATAAGGCGAAGTTTGCCGATCTCCCCGACCTGGTAATCATTGACGGGGGTAAAGGCCAACTGAACGCGGCCCGGGAGGCCATGAAGGAACTGGGGTTTGACCCTGTTCCCACCTTTGGCCTGGCCAAGGAACATGAATACCTCTATGGGGAAAACGACCCTGACCCCATCATATTGCCGCGAAATTCGGAGAGCCTGTACCTGGTCCAGAGGATAAGGGATGAGGCCCACCGGTTTGCCATTGAGTATCACCGTTCCCTGAGAGGGAAACGGTCTTTGAAATCCATCCTGGATGACATACCGGGAATAGGGCCGAAACGCCGCAAAGCCATGGTGGAACACTTCAGATCTATGGCTGCCCTGAGAAAGGCCACAGTTGAAGAAATCGCCGCAGTCCCCGGGCTGACGGTTCCCGTGGCAGAAGCTGTATATGAGTTTTTCCAGCAGGAAGATTAGCCGGCACCGTTGTTAAAATGGTAAGGAACTAAAGGAAACAATCATTTTTTGTGGTATTATATAGAAAAAGACATTTTTGAAACAGTATCTAATGAGACAGTACTTAGTGAAACGGCATTTTGAAAGAGAGGTGTTTCAGGAATGAAAGGACTTGCCATACGCTGGATTCTCAATGCCCTGGCCCTCCTGTTTACCGCATGGCTGATGCCCGGCATTGATGTAACGGGGTTTGGAGCGGCCCTCATCACAGCTCTTGTCCTGGGGGTGATAAATGCCATTATCAGGCCTGTGGTGCTGTTTTTCACCCTGCCGCTGAACATCCTGACCCTGGGCCTTTTTACCCTGGTTATCAATGCGGTTATGCTGCTTATCACCGCATCTGCAGTCAGCGGCTTTACCGTATCAGGGTTTTGGGCGGCATTCTTTGGCTCCATTATTCTTACAATAATCAGCGGTGTTTTGAGTTCAGTGGTGATGGACGATAATAAAAGGCACAGGCGCCGGTAGAATTGGAGGCTAAAGAGTGGCACGGTACAGGATGATAGCTGTTGACCTTGACGGCACACTGCTGAATGATGAGCTGGACATATCCCCCAGGACCGGACAAGCCCTGAGAAGGGCTGCAGATAAAGGGATACTTATTACAATTGCTACCGGCAGGATGTATTGTTCAACCCTGCCTTTCGCCCGAAAACTGGGTATAGAGGCGCCGATTGTCACTTACCAGGGGGCCCTGGTCAAAAACACCTGTTCCGGTGAGGTGCTTGTCAACCTTCCCCTGCCTAGCGTCCTGGCCCAGGAAGTGCTGAAGGAAGGATACACGGCCGGGGTGCATATGAATGTTTATTTTAATGACCTCCTTTATGTGGACCACATTACCCCTGTGGGCAGGGAATATGCGGAGATGTCCCGGGTAGACATATTTCCTGCGGGAGACCTGGTGGATTTCGTAAAGGATGACCCCACCAAAATATTGTTTATCGCTGACCCGGACCTCCTGGATTCCATGAAGGAAGACTTTGACCGGAAGTTTGCCGGCAGGATTTATATAACCAAGTCAAAACCCTATTACCTGGAGATTATGCACCCTGATGCTACCAAGGGAAAGGCCCTGAAAACCCTGGCGGAAAGGTTTGGCATACCCGCGGAAGAGGTCATGGTTTTCGGTGACAGTTATAATGACCTGGACATGTTCAGGTTTGCCGGAATTAGTATTGCCATGGGAAACGCTCCTGGCAAGGTAAAGGAGAAAGCGGATATTGTCACTGCTACTAATAATGAAGACGGGATAGCGGAAGTGATTGAAAAACTGGTTTTTCAATAGGGGGAAAAAGAAATTGTCGAAGTGGAAAGTCAGTATAGGAATTACATTCCTGCTGGTGGCGCTCATCTGTGCTATTTTGGCCGCTTTTGTTACCAAAGCTGCAAAAGCGCGTTATAACACTGAGCACATTGTCTTTGCCATGAATGACCCTGAGGGTGATGATTACGGCCCGGGGACTTATAAATATCCTATTAGCTCCATATTTGACCCCAAGAAAGGACATTTTGACCTGCTGAAGTTTTCCCTCTCCAGTCAGCGGAACACTTACCATTTTGATATGACGTTTCCTGTAGTCACCAATCCCTGGGGGGCAGCCGAGGGGTTCAGCCAGACAATGATCCAGATTTACATAGTCGATGACCCTGATAAGGGCAGGATCGAAACCTTCAGGGAAGGGGCGAATATCATTTTTGACCCTCAAAGCCCGTGGAGATATCTAATTAAAGTAGTCAGTTTTAATAAGTCATCGGTTTACTGGGATTCGGACTTTGAAGGTGCAGATGGAAGGTACACGGGTGTCAGGGCAAGTTTGCAGCCTGACAAAAAGACTGTCCGGGTATCGGTGCCCAAACCGCTTCTGCCGGGGGACCCTTATGAATGGCGGTTTTACGTCCTTATAGGGTCCCAGGACGGGATGGGGCCTGATAATTTCAGGGTTGTGAATGCCGAAATAGGCCAGTGGACCTTTGGCGGCGGTACAGACACGGATTATGACCCGAATGTTATTGATATCCTGGCCCCAAAAGGCAGACAGGAAAAAATGCTGGGTTCCTATAACCCCGCTGAACGGTTACAGGCCATCGTCGAACCGGTGGGTCCTGCACGGATAAAACTTACCCGTGAGGAAAAATTTTTGGATAGAATCATAGCTGTTTTACAAAAAATGAAAGTAAAATTGTAGAAGGGAGCCCATCTGTGAAACCCTTTGTTGCCTCAGCGATTATAGGAAACGGCCGGATACTGGCGACCCTGGGGTCGAACGGAGAACTGCACCGGCTTTTCTGGCCCTGTATTGACAGGTTACAGCATGTTCACCTCATGTTGCCTGCGATTTTAAGCCCTGCCCTGGGAGACAGGGGTGTCAGGCTTAATGACGAGGGAAACTGGGTCTATTCCCAGGAGTACCTTGATGACATGGGTATTCTGAAAACCGTAGCCAGGGCGAAGCGAAGCAAACTGGAAGTAGTTTCTGAGGATTTCGTGCTCCCGGACCGGGATATTCTTGTCCGGGCCTTCCGGTTCACTAACCTTTCGGACAAGCCGGTCCCGGCTGTTTTTCTTTATTACAGCTGTCTTCATATTAACGAAAGCTGCCTTTACAATACCACCTGTTTCGACCAGGAGAACGATGTGCAGCTGCACTACCGGCATGATACCTGGTTTGCCGTGGCAGGCAGCCAGGAAACCGCAGATTACCAGTGCGGGTGCGGTCCCGAGGAATTTCTTACAGGCAGCTTTAATGGCCGAAGCCTGGCCATGGGGACCAGCGGCTCCCAGGCCTGGAACCTCGGGGTGATTGAACCGGGAGAGAGCAGGACAGTAACGGTTTTTATAACAGCCGCAAACAGCAGGCAGCAGGTGGTGGAAAATGCATCTTTTGCCAGGGAGCAGGGCCGGAATATATTGCTGAAAGAAACAGCCGCATTTTGGGAAACTTATCTGGGACGGCTGTTTTTACCGCATGGCATTGGCCATGAAACCGCAAGGCTTCTCAAGCGTTCGGTGATGGCATGTAAAATGATGATGAACAGGGATACCGGAGGGATTATAGCGGCACCTGAATTTGATGAAACATACAGCCGCTGCGGTGGTTATGCCTATGTATGGGGCAGGGATGCGGCGATTATAGCTCATGCAATGCTTAAGGCAGGCTATCCCGAATATGCCTGGGACTTTTACCGGTGGGCTGCTAAAAACCAGTTTCCCGGCGGTGAATGGCCGCAGAGACAGTTTACCGACGGTGAGCTGGCACCCCGGTGGGGGGACCAGGTAGATTCAACCGGGGCAATAATCTGGGGAATCTGCCAGTTCTATAAAGAAACCTGGGATAATACGTTTATTGAGGAGATGTGGCCCACGGTTGCCAGGGCCGGGGAATACCTGGCGAACTGGATAAATGATACATCCGGTCTGGCCCGTATGTCATGGGACCTTTGGGAGGAACGTTTCGGTGAGCATGCCCACTCTTTTGCCGCTGTTCACGCAGGGCTTAAGGGGGCGGGGCTGGTGGCCAGGGCCCTTGGGGAGACCGGGCTGGCCCTTGAGTGGCTGGAAACCGCCAAGAATTTCAGGGAACATATTTACAACTATTTCTGGGACCCGTGTCTCGGACGGTTTCTCCGTTCAGCCTGGACCTCTGTAAGGTGGGAGGTTTTTGAATGCCATAAAAAGGAAGGCGGCCGGATCAGGGAAGTTATCGGTCCCAAGGGATACATAACATATGAATATTTCGGGGACTGTACTCCTGATGCCGGGCTTCTCGGCCTTACAGTTCCTTTTGGGGTTTTCCCCCCGGATGATGAGAGAATGAAAAAAACCGTTGCCAGTCTTGTAGAAAAACTTACCAACCAGGCCACGGGCGGGCTAAAAAGGTATGAGAATGACTGTTATATAGGGGGCAACCCGTGGGTGCTGACAACCCTGTGGCTCGGGATGTTTGAAGGTATTTCAGGGGACTGGGAATCGGCAGCCGGGCGCCTCAGGTGGGCTTTAGACAAACGAACACCACTGGATTTTCTTCCCGAACAGGTTGACCGGAAAACCGGGGAGACAGCCTGGGTTGTCCCCCTTGCCTGGTCTCATGCCATGTTCATTCTGCTGGTAAACATGATGGCAGAGGCTAATGAAATTGACAGGCTACCTTGATTGGAGGATAAGATAAATGATTTTCAGCCGCAATGAACTTGGGGTTTTCGAACGCAGTGCCGATAAGCAGTGGGTGGTGACCAACGGGCTGGGGGGGTTTGCTTCATCCACGATAACGGGAGCAAATACAAGCAAGTATAACGGCCTGCTTTTTGCGGCCTTCAGACCTCCCGGAGACCGTACCCTGCTGCTGGCCAAACTGGAAGAAGAAATTACGGTTAACGGGAACAGTTATTCCCTTGGGAGCAACCACACCGGCACCGGGATTTTCCCGGCCGGGTATAACCACCTGCAGTCTTTTGAACTGCGGCCTTTTCCCACCTTTACCTTTTCTTTCGGGGGTGTAATCGTGGAAAAAGTCGTATTTATGGTCAGGGAAGCGAATATCACGATAAGCCGGTATACCCTGTATACCGGCGCCGGCGGCAGAGCAAATTTAAAAATTACTCCTCTGGTAAACTGCCGTCATTACCACCACACCATCAAAAGGAATGACTGGCCTTTTAACCAGGAAACCACTGATAAATCCGTGATCATTGAAGCATATCCCGGAGCCCCGAAACTGAAGCTTTATTCCGATAAGGCTGTTTATGAACGTGGACCGGGCTATTGGTTTGAGCATATGTATTATAAGCAGGAAGACCAGAGAGGACTGGATCCCTGGGAAGACCATTTTATGCCCGGGTATTTTGAGGTGGCATTGTCTGATGGAGAGTCGTTCAGCATAATTGCTTCCACCGAAGGGGAGAAAGAGGTTAAAAATCCTTTCCTGGAACAGGTTGGAGCTGAAAGAAGGCTTGCCCAGCTGGTTGAAGAGGCAGGTTTTCAGGAAGAGTTTGTCAACCGGCTGATACTGGCTGCCGACAGTTTTATTGTCAACAGGCAGTCAACGGGCGCCAAGACGGTTATTGCCGGATACCCCTGGTTCACTGACTGGGGCCGGGATACTATGATTGCCCTGCCGGGGCTGACCCTGGTCACCCGCAGGTTTGGAGAAGCCAGGGAAATACTGCATACCTTTGCCGGGTATTGTGAAAAGGGGCTTATCCCCAACATGTTTCCCGACCAGGGGGAAAAACCCCTGTATAATACCGTGGATGCTCCCCTGTGGTTTTTCCATGCGGCCTATAAGTATATTAGCTATACCGGGGATTATGATTTCATCAGGGAGGAGATCTACCCTGTCCTGAAAGATATCATCCGGTATTACAGGGAAGGGACACTGTTTAATATAGGAATGGATAAAGACGGCCTAATCTCCGCCGGGGAATACGGTATTCAGCTGACCTGGATGGATGCCAAGGCCGGGGATTGGGTGGTCACACCCAGGCATGGCAAACCGGTGGAAATAAACGCCCTCTGGTATAATGCCCTGGAGGTTATGAACAGGCTGGCGGCAAAGTTCAAAGATAAGAAAGAGGACTATGCCGGTTTGGCAGCCAGAGCCCGGAACGGTTTTTTGGAAAAGTTCTGGAACCCCGGGCAGGCCTGTTTGTATGATGTGATTTTAGACGAGGGGAAGGACGACTCCATCCGGCCTAACCAGATATTTGCCGTTTCTCTCCCCTTTTCTCCCCTGGACCATGGGAAACAGGTGCATGTGGTCAATACCGTCTGGCGGGAACTGTATTTTTCTTTCGGCCTGAGAAGCCTGTCTCCTGCTTCCCATGAATATCACGGCAGGTACTTTGGGAATGTGGTTCAGAGGGATGAGGCATATCACCAGGGCACCGGCTGGGCATGGCTGGCAGGACCTTTTATTACTGCCTACCGCCGGGTCAATGACTATTCGGCGGAAAGCAAAACTGTTGCCGAGAGGTTCATCGCACCATTTAAAGCCCACCTGTGGGACCATGGTATCGGTTCTGTTTCCGAGGTCTTTGACGGTGATCCGCCTCATTACCCGAGAGGCTGTTTTTCCCAGGCCTGGAGCGTGGCAGAGGTCCTTAGAGCATATGTGGAGGACATTATGGGGGTAATCCCCGATAGGCAAATATAAGCAAGTGCACCTTCAGGCAACGCCGCTAGATTCATGTGCTTATGTCTAACCTCATAAAACAGGTCAGCGTCGCACCTGTGGGTGCAGTAACATAAATTCAGGTACAGGTTACCAAAAAAAGAGGGGGAATTTTTTTATGACGGTCAAAATACAGGACCTGGACGATGTTGAAATGTTAAAGGCCAATGATCCGGGTGGGATGATGGAGGCCTTATGGAACCTTCCCGAACAGTGTGAGGAAGCCCTGGCCATAGGGCGCAGAGTGAAAATACCTGCGGATTATGGATCTGTTTCCAACATAGTCGTTACCGGCCTGGGAGGGTCAGCTATCGGAGGCGACTTCCTGCGCCTGTTGGCCGGCGACAGGACGGATGTACCTGTTATCGTCAACCGTGATTATGTGCTCCCTAAATTTGTCAATAACCGGACTTTGCTGTTTGCCGTGAGCTACTCCGGAAACACGGAAGAAACCCTGAGTGCTTACAGCCAGGCCCGGGAAAAAGGGACAAAAATTGTTGCCCTGACGAATGGAGGGAAACTCCGGGATATGGCGGAAAGGGATGGGGTTCCGGTAATAATCGTACCTGCGGGAATTTCCCCCCGGGCAGCAACCGGTTACCTTCTGGTCCCGGCCCTGGCTGTCCTGGAGAGCTTGGGGCTGATAGGCGACCTGTCGGCTGAAATGGCGGACATGACCGCTGTCCTGAGAAAACAGAGGGAACAATTCAAGCCGGAAACCGGAACAGCCAATAATCCGGCCAAACAGGCTGCCCGCAGATTTTTCGGCAAGATTCCGGTTATTTGGGCTGCTGCCGGGAATACCGAAGTTGTTGCCACCAGGTGGAAAGGGCAAATAAATGAAAATGCCAAGGCGCCGGCGTACTGGAATGTCTTCCCGGAGCTCAACCATAATGAAATAGTCGGTTTTGAGGTGCCGGTGGAAATGCTGAGGCAGTTGGAGATTGTCATCCTGCGGGATGAACATGACCATCCCAGGGTCCAGAAAAGGATGGAAATCAGCAAGGATATTATTAAAGATACGGTCAGTGGAGTGACAGAGGTCTGGTCTTCAGGCGGAGGGCACTTATCGAGGTTGTTTTCCCTGACTTACATGGGGGACTGGGTCAGTGTTTATCTTGCTGCACTATCCGGTATTGACCCCACCCCGGTAAAAAAGATCGATTATCTGAAAAACAAGCTGGCTGAAGGTTAGAGGGGGGATTATCATCAGGCTGGTAGCTGATCTGCATGTACATTCGGTTGGCAGCGGCCATGCTTACAGCACGATAACAGAAATAGCGGCTGCTGCAAAGGAAAAGAAACTGGCCATGGTGGCAATAACTGACCATGGCCCCGCTATGCCGGGAGGCCCGCACCCGTATCATTTCGGCAATCTCAGGGTATTGCCCGGAGAAATTGGCGGAATCCGCATCCTGAAAGGAGTGGAAGCAAACATAATAAATGAAGATGGGGAGCTTGACCTGAACGAATATTACCTGGAACGGCTGGACATAGTGCTGGCCGGATTCCACGACCAGTGTTTTTCCTGCACCGGCCCGGATATATGTACCAGGGCAATGTTAAATACCCTCGACAATCCCCATATCGATATAATCGTCCACCCCGGTAACCCCGAGTTTCCCATGGATTACGAGAAAGTGGTCAGAAAGGCTGCGGAAAAAGGAATACCCCTGGAAATCAATAACAGTTCATTCTGTGGCAGCCGCCGGGGCAGTGCGGGGAACTGCAGTGATATCGCCCGGCTGATAGCCGTGTATGGCGGGCCGGTGGTCATCGGCAGTGATGCCCATTTTGCCCCTGATGTGGGCCGGTTTGACAATGCCCTGAAAACCATAATTGAGGCGGGTATCCGGGAAGAACAGGTTTTAAATATATCTGTTGAAAAGATATTGAATTACCTGGCCAGAAAAAGGAATGATTTTGTTGGACAATAACTTGGTGGATAATAACTTGGTAATTGGTATAGATCTGGGTGGGACCAACATAAAAGGGGCTTTAGTGGATGGGGAAGGCGCCATAATCGCCAAACTGGAAACAGCCACCCGGGCTAATGCCGGCCCTGAAGCGGTGGCGGGGAGGATATCAGGTATTATAACAGATCTGGAAGCCATGGCCAATGACCGGGAGCGCCGGGTGCCGGGCATCGGAATCGGTGTCCCCGGTCAGTCTGACCAGGCCCAGGGGACGGTTATATTTGCCCCCAACCTCCACTGGCATAATGTCCCCCTGGTAAAATACCTGCACCGGATAACCAGGCTTCCTATATTCCTGGAGAATGACGCCAATGTTGCCGCTTTAGGCGAACAATGGCGCGGGGCCGGAAGGGGTTCTGTCAACATGGTAATGATAACTGTTGGTACCGGCATCGGAGGGGGACTGATTCTCAACGGGCGCCTTTACAGCGGGACCAACGGAAGCGCCGGGGAGGTCGGCCATACGGTCATTGACCCTGACGGGCCTCAATGCAGCTGTGGGCGCAGGGGCTGTCTGGAGACCCTTACCTCTGCCACGGCTATGGTTCGTATGGCCCAGGAAGCCATTGACCGGGGGGAGGAAACCGACCTGGTCAGGGTGGAAAACCTGGAAGCAAAAGATATATTCATGTCAGCAGAGGCCGGGGATAAAACAGCCCGGGAGATAGTTAACAAGGCGGCTTATTTCCTTGGCATCGGCCTGGGTAACCTGATAAATATCTTCAATCCGGATACCATTGTCATAGGCGGCGGGGTATCTAAAGCCGGAGATATACTGTTTAAACCCCTGAGGAGGACTGCTATGGAACAAGCCCTGGATGCTCCTGCTGCGGTGGTCAGGATTATTCCTGCCGAATTGGGCAATGACGCCGGGTGTATCGGTGCCGCTAAACTGGTGTTCCAGGCTGTTGAGAGCCAGGACCATTATTCTTTACATAGAAAGGGCGAAATCAGGGATTAATCGTATTGTCAGGTTTCTTGCCTCACATAATAATGTGAGGTGTTTTTTTATGGAGTTTTTTGCTGACTGGCATACCCATTCCACATATAGTGACGGCAGGGGGACGATAGAGGAAAATATAAGGGCTGCCGTGAGCAGGGGGCTTGAAGAGCTGGCCATTACCGACCATGGCCCGGCGAACATCGGGGTTGGGGTACGAGGCCCTGAATCATACCTGCAGATTAAAGACGAAATCCGGAAACTCAACCCGCAGTATGACAGTATTTCAGTCAAAACAGGGGCGGAGGCTGATATTACGGCCCCTGACGGGACTGTGGACCTTCCCCGCAGTATAATCAATGAACTTGACATATTCATCGCCGGCCTGCATCCCTATGTCTGGCCTTCTGTCATAAATGGGGTGTGGTCGGTTGTGGGGATTAACCAGGCGGCCAGGTTCAGCCGCTCGGCCAGGGAAAAGGCCAGGGTAAATAACACCAAGGCCCTGAAAGAAACGGTGAACAGGTATAATGTCGATATTGTCAGCCACCCTGACCTGAGGATGCCTGTGGATATCCCGGAACTGGCGGCGGCCTGTGCAGCCGCTGATACGGCAATTGAGATCAACACGGGACATCATTATGATAAGAGTGAACTGGTAAAGAATGCTGCCGGGGAAGGAGTGAACTTTGTGGTCAGCAGTGATGCCCATTTCCCTGCAACTGTAGGCGAACTGGAGGCTGGAGGACTTCTTTTGGAGAAATTTGGTGTGCCTGCGGAGCGTGTTGTTAATGCCAGGAAGAGTAGAAGTTGAAGGAGAAAAGGGTTTTTTGGCGAACTATTGTATTACAGTCTGGAGGGCGGAGATGGTGGAGAAAATGAAAGATGTAAAATTTGTTATAGTGACAGGGTTGTCAGGAGCGGGAAAGACCCAGGCCATCTGGAGCCTGGAAGACCAGGGGTTCTTTTGCGTGGACAACCTGCCGCCGACCCTTATCCCAAAGTTTGCCGAGCTGTGTGCACAATCTGAGGGCAAAATAAATAAAATAGCACTGGTAGTTGATATCAGGGGCGGAGATTTTTTTGATTCAGTGTATGAAGCCCTGGAAAGCCTGGTAGCCCTGGAGATCAAGTATGAAATACTGTTTCTGGAAGCTTCGGATGAGACCCTGGTCAGGAGGTTCAAGGAATCACGGCGCCCTCATCCCCTAAGCCCTGACGGGAGGATTCTGGAAGGCATAAGGGAAGAGCGGGTCAGGCTGGGGGAAATTAAGGGTCAGGCCCATAAGATTATTGATACATCAAATCTGACCAACAGGCAGCTAAAAGAACAGATAAAACTGATGTACAGCAGCAACGGGGTGGAACCAAGCCTGAACATTACCGTCACATCTTTTGGTTATAAATACGGTATCCCTCTTGATGCCGACCTGGTATTTGACGTCCGTTTCCTGCCTAATCCCCATTATATAGAAGAACTAAGGCCCCTGACAGGAGATGATACCCAGATTCAGGATTATGTCCTGGATTCACCGGTAAGCCGGACTTTTTTGAGGAAGTTCTACAGCCTGATCAAGTTTCTTCTGCCCCACTATGTGAGTGAAGGCAAAACCAGCCTGTCCCTCGCTATAGGCTGTACAGGGGGAAGGCACAGGTCAGTCACACTTGTCAATAAGCTGGTAGAACTGCTGGACCAGAAAGAATACAATCTTATTAAGAGACACCGGGATATCGATCAATAAACTTCGGGAGTGTAGCATAATGAACAAGCTTAAGTGGCTTTACCCCGGGATGCGTGTAAAACGGTGGATTTTCCTGTCCCTTATCGGGGCGATTTTTTCCGGGGCCGGTCTGGTGCTGATAACCAATAAACTGCGTCCGGACCTTCAGGGTACGTCATTGGGGATAGGCGTACTGTTCTTTATAATTGGCCTGTTCCTGATCGTGATAGGTTTCCGGAATACAATAGGGTCAATAATTAATGTCCTGGCCCCGGAAAAACAGGATGAGGTGGCCGACTTAATCTACCGCAAACATCACCTCAGCCGTGGTCCCAAAGTTGTGGTGGTTGGCGGAGGGACCGGCCTCTCGGTCCTCCTGCGCGGTTTGAAAAAATATACCAGCAATATTACTGCCATTGTAACCGTAGCTGATGATGGGGGGAGTTCCGGCAAAATCCGCGGGGAGTTTGGCATCCTGCCGCCGGGGGATATCCGGAACTGCCTGGTCGCCCTGGCTGACAAGGAATCCCTTATGGAGGACCTGTTCCAGCACCGGTTTTCCAACGGGTACGGCTTGGCCGGCCACAGCATGGGAAACCTTTTGATAGCAGCCATGACCCAGATAGCAGGTGATTTCAGTACTGCCGTCAGGGAAATGAGCAGGGTTCTGGCTATCAGGGGTCAGGTCCTGCCTGCGACTCTGAAGCATTGTTCCCTCTGTGCCGAACTTGAGGATGGCAGTATAATTGAAGGGGAATCAAAAATACCCCGCACGGGGAAACGGATCCGGAGGGTTTTCCTGAAACCGGGCGACTGTGAACCCGTCTCAGAGGCTTACAGGGCCATCTACAACGCTGACATTATCATTTTGGGCCCGGGCAGCCTTTATACCAGTGTCATCCCCAACCTGCTGGTGAGGGGAATGGCTGATGCCATCACCCAATCCCCTGCGGTTGCGGTATATGTGTGCAATATTATGACCCAGCCCGGTGAAACAGATGGTTACAAGGCATCTGACCATGTTAGGGCTATCCATGAACACGCCGGATCCGGCCTGATAGATTATGCGGTGCTTAACGTGGAGGACATCCCCAGGACTTTGCTCCGCAAATACAGGGAGGATGGTGCCGTTCCCGTAGCCCCGGATATCAAGCTCATCGAACAGATGAATGTTAAACCGGTGAAAAAGGACCTGGTTTTTAAAACCGACGTGGTCCGCCATGACCCGGATAAACTTGCCCAGGCAATAATTGAACTGATTGGGATGATTAAACATAAGAACGAGAAGTTTTATATGTAAATCTTTTTTGCGGAAAAACATAAGGCGAGGCAGATGTGATACAACCACCGGGTGCACCCGGTGGATTTTTTTCGGTGTGCCAAATTATATTGTAGTACGTTGTGTAATATTGAAAAATAACAAAATATAGAGAAAAATGCAGAAATAAGCAGGAAAATTAGAATATTATGTCGAAGAAAAAAGCCATTTCAATTTCATAATTTAAGGAACGCCTGTACCACAGCTGCAGGAATTCCTTTTTTGCGGCATCTTGTGTTACCAACCGGCTCCCATGGACTGAATGGTACAATGGATGTTTTTTGTTTTCTTTAGGGTGTTCGGGGGGTTGTGATAGAAACTAAAGACCGATTAAAATATTTACAGTAACCTATTTGGAGGAAGGCAATGTGGCGCCGGAACAGGATAATAGTTATATCAGACATGTTCTGCTCAGTGAATTAAAGAAGATATCAAAAGAAGTGTTTGGCAAGGGCCCTGAACGTATAAACATCAGGATGATAGACGAAATTATTGTCCTGGAATTTTACGGGTTTCTTCGCAGGATAGAACTTGAGATGTTACAAAGTAATCCTCATCTTGTGGAAACTGTGCTTCAGTATAGGGAAGCCCTGTTTGACTTTGCCAAAGGTGAGGTAGCCCACCGGATTGAATTAATTATTGGCAGAAAAATTATAAAACATGTATATAGTGTTGATGTTAGCAATAATTCAACAATATGCCTTGTTATTCTTGATAGGCCATTATAGGAAATTACTATAAAAAAAAGAAAAGATCAAAGTTGAAGAAGGAAATTTAGAAATAATGTAGAAAGGTGAAAAAATAAGTAGAAAATTGTAAGAATGGGGCGCTGCTGATTACCGGTATCTCCCCAAACGCACATCCAGGGTTCCAACCGGTCCTTGCGAGGACTGAATGGTACCGGTGGGTGTTTTTTATTTTTTATCCTGCTTACAATTGTGAAGATAATTACATTCATTAATAGACCAGAAAAGGGCAAACACGCCGAAAGGCGGGGGCGCAAAGCCACGGGTCTTCGAACAGGATTTCCTGTTCATGACAGCCGGGTTACCTGGGATGAGGCATATGTTACCATTATTTGCACTTGCCCGGGTAGGCGGACAGGTGCATTTTATTTGGGAAGGGGGTTTGCCTGGAGTTCCGGAGAGAGCCTTATTGGTAACTAAGTATGGGACGGCATAGGGAAAGAAATATAATTTTAAGGGGTGAAGTATATGAACATTAAAGCAAAGTTGATGATCTCTTTTCTGGTTGTTGTGGCCCTTACCGGTATAATAGGCTGGTTGGGTATAAATCTTGGAGCAAGCACATACGAAATAGTTGAAGACGTGTCTGAAAACCGGCTGCCAAAAGCAGAAGGACTTCAGAAGTTAGCGTTCGAATGGTCAGGGATGCGCCGTGACGAGGTACAGGCTTTATTTTCTGCAAGTTTGAATGACCAGGCCGAATTTCAGGAATATATGGATAGATATGAAGGACGGGTAAAAGCAGTTGAACAGCTTTCATCAGAACTTTTCCCAAGGTTTAAATCAGATTTTGCCAAAGAGAAAATTGAAGGAATCAATGCAGGGAGGCAACAGTACCAGGAAATTCATAGCAGGATGATGAACCTGGTTAACCAGGGGAACATAACTGCCGCCATATCAATCCAAAAAGGCGAATCAAGGGATTCCTATGACCATAATTCCGCCCTTCTGGATGAATTGCTGAACTACAATGATGAACAAGCCAATAAGGCCAAAGCGGAAGCTGAAGCCGCCTATAAGGCTGATAAGAACAAAATATTGTTCATTATCGCCGGCGCCTTGATATTGAGTGTTATAATAAGCCTTTATATTGCGACAACTATGTCCAATTCAGTAAAACTGGTGACAGGAGCGGCGGAAAGGGTAGGAAACGGTGACCTGACTGTTGAAACACTTCAGGTAAAAACCAATGATGAGATTAAGACCCTTGCTGACTCATTTAATAAAATGGTAGACAACCTGCGGAACATGGTCCACCAAATAAATGCCACCAGCCAGACTGTGGCTGCCACCAGTGAGGAGCTTTCCTCCAACTCCGAAGAGGCGACAAAGGCTACCCAGCAGGTGGCCAAGGCCATTGAACAGATTGCCATCGGGTCGGGGGAACAGTCCAAGAGTGTTACCGATACCGTAAAAGTGGTGGAACAGGTTTCCCAGGCCATCGAACAGATTGCCGCAGGTGCCCAGGACCAGAACAAAAACGTCATCAGTACCACTGACATGGTTAATGAGATGGTCCAAAAAATAGACATGATGGCTGAAGGTATGGACACGGTAAAGCAAGTATCTGAAAAGAACGGTGTTGTGGCTGTCCAGGGAGGACAGGCAGTGGAGAAAACCGTTGCCGGAATGGAGCAGGTAAAAGAAGCAGTGTTTGAAACAGCCAGGAGGATAAACGAACTGGGTGAACAGTCCCAGAAAATCGGAGAAATAATCCAGGTAATCGATGATATAGCTGAACAGACAAACCTGCTGGCCCTTAATGCCGCTATTGAGGCAGCCCGGGCCGGTGAGCACGGCAAAGGGTTTGCAGTGGTGGCTGACGAGGTCCGGAAGCTGGCTGAGAGGTCAGGCAAGGCAACCAAGGAGATAGCGGAACTTATTACTGATATCCAGAGGGGGACCAAGGTAGCAGTAGAATCCATGCAGATAGGGACCAAGGAGGTTGAAGAAGGGGTATCCCTGGCCCGGGAGGCAGGAGAATCCCTGAACGAAATAGTGACAGGAGTAGAAACTGCCGGTGACCAGGTAGGCAGGATTATGGGCCTCATTGGTGAGATTCTCGACAGGAGCGGGGAAGTCTCCAAGGCAGTCAACAATGTGGCAGCCATCACCGAAGAGAATACGGCGGCTACCGAAGAGATGTCGGCTTCAGCCGAACAGGTTAATGCCTCAATGCAGAATATTGCTTCTATCTCTGAAGAGAGTGCCGCTTCTGCCGAAGAGGTATCTGCTTCCACTGAAGAGCTCACCGCTTCCACTGAAGAGATTTCGGCCTCAGCAGAACAGCTGTCCAGAATGGCCCAGGAACTGCAGGACCTGATAGCACGGTTCAAGGTATAGGGGGGTGTGTTTTTATGAATGCCCAGGTGTCTGAAGAAATAAAATATGGGGAACAGCAGTATGTGGTATTCACACTGGGGGAAGAATCCTTCGGTGTCGATATTAATAAAGTACGGGAAATCATCGTTTACCGGGAGACGACAAATATCCCCGGGACCACAGACCTGGTTGAAGGTATAATAAACCTAAGGGGAAAAGTTATCCCGATATACAGCCTCAGGAAAAAGTTCGGGTTTCCGGAACCAGAAGGTACCAGGAACACCAGGATAGTAGTAATCGAAGTCTGCGGAAGCACGGTGGGGGTGATTGTGGACGGTGTATCCGAAGTGCTTGTGATATCCGGTGACGTGATGGAAAAGCCTTCATCCATGATATGTCAGGGAGTGGATTCAGGCTATATTGACGGGATTGCCAAAATTGATAACAGGCTGATAATAATCCTTGACCTGGAGAAGGTCATCAGTTCAGATGTGGTCCAGGCGGTCTGAAGACCGGATGGTTTTCGGAGTAACAACAGTTAAGGAGTCCGGATATGTTGAAAATCGCTAACTGTATATCTTCCATAAGAAAACAGAAAGGCATCAGCCAGCCAGAAAAAATCGGGGTAACGGCCAGGACCCTCCGGAAATGGGAAAACGGCAGTGATTATCCCAGGCTGGACCAGGCCTTTTTGGTGGCACAGGTATTGGACATACCTGTGGAAAGGTTATTTTTTTATATTGACTGACTGATATACTGTCAGAACTTAACCGGGGTTGTTCCAAAGGTAATGGATCAGCTCCGGGTTTTTTATTTGAAAAAGGTGGATATTCATGCTTATCACAACATAAATATCTGGAAAAATTTAATAATAAGGAGGATTATATAATATAATGTCGTATATTGTAGAAATAAACAATAAATTGTTAATTTAACTTATGTTTCTCATATTTAATAAAATATGGTTGACCGGGTCGCCTGAGGTGAGTTTTTTAAAATAGAATATTGGGAAGGTTAGCCGGATACATGCCGGAAGAACACCAACATTTTGTTAATATTTCTCTTTTAACGGGAGATATTGTGACAGCTGTTGGTTTTTTTATTTTCCAGGATGTGTTAGCATTTATTCACTATAGCTTGAAAAGAGAGGTGTAATAAATGCAGTACTGTCGGGAGGATAGCGAACGAAAAGACAGGTTAGAAAAAAAAATGGCCCTGACGGTAGCCAGAGTCATTAAAGAAACGACCGGAAAAGGCCCAACAAACTATAAGAGTTATCTGACCAAGGACCTATTTGTCTTAATGATTAGGGGTTTTTTGTGTCAGGGGGAGGTGTTATTAAGTCAAACAGAGAGGGGGAAAGACAAGGTTAGACAATTCAGGCTTGAGTTAACACAGGTTATGAACAAGACAATTCAACAGGAGATTAAGAATTTATTAAGTGTAGAGCCCAGCAAAATGTTCGCTGATGTCGATGTTGAAAATAATGAAGGCATTATCGTATTAATTTTTAAAGAGGACTTAACTCAACTCATAATAGTAGCTTAAGAAATTGGCACGTGGAAAATTTTGTACGGAGGTGTGTTTATGTCATTCAGAAACTGGAAGTTAAGAACAAAATTCATATCCGGGTTTTTATCAGTGGTTTTGGTGTTTATTGTACTATGTGGTTTAACTTACAAAAACCTATTGGAAATCGGTGGTGATGCCGATATCTTTTCCGAAAAGGAATCCGCAATAGAAGCCCTTTTGACCATGAACTATGCAGTTCAGCGGCAGAACATTGAACAAATGGACCTTATTGAACAGAGTGATGCTCAAGCCGTAAAGAGATTTGAAGAAGCTGTCAATTTGATGGATACCAACAGGGATATTGCCATGAAATCAGCGGAATCTGAAGAAACCAAACAGTTGTGGGATAAAATCTTCGAACTGGATGCCCAGGTCGATGAGGCATTTTTCAAAAAAATTGTACCTGCCTGGGAGAAAAACGACGTGGCGGCTTTAGATGCTGCCTGCAGGGAATTTGATCAGCACCAGGCTGAGATGAACTCAGCAATAAACCAGGTAATTGAAATGTACAAATCAGAAAACAAAATTATTGAGGAAGAACTTCATGAAACTATCGACAGAACAAATACTCAATTGTTAATTGCAGCAGCAGTGGCAACAGCGCTGTCTTTGGGAATAGCTTTTTATTTAGCCAATGTAGTTACCAAGCCTGTTATTAAGGTGGCATGGGTAGCCGAAAGAATGGCA
Organism: Firmicutes bacterium HGW-Firmicutes-14; assembly: GCA_002840275.1. Lineage (GTDB taxonomy): Bacteria > Bacillota > Thermincolia > Thermincolales > UBA2595 > W-Firmicutes-14. The sequence continues at coordinate 1,826 of PHAB01000004.1, read as the reverse complement.
GAGGGAGACCTGACACAATCAATAGAGTATGACTCAAAAGATGAGATAGGCGCAATGACCAAATCCTTTAATACAATGTTGACAAATCTGCGGAACATGGTCCACCGGATAAACGCCACCAGCCAGACTGTGGCGGCCACCAGTGAGGAGCTTTCCTCCAACTCCGAAGAGGCCACAAAGGCAACCCAGCAGGTAGCCAAGGCCATAGAACAGATTGCCGTCGGGTCGGGCGAACAGTCCAAGAGTGTTACCGATACCGTAAAAATTGTGGAACAGGTTTCCCAGGCCATCGAACAAATTGCATCAGGCGCCCAGGACCAGAACAGAAATGTCATCAGTACCACCGACATGGTTAATGATATGGTCCAGAAGATAGACATGATGGCTGAGGGTATGGAAACGGTTAAACAGGTATCTGAACAGAACGGTGTTGTGGCTGTTCAGGGAGGAGAGGCAGTGGAGAAAACCGTTGCCGGAATGGAACAGGTAAAAGGAGCGGTATTTGAGACAGCCAGCAGGATAAACGAACTGGGTGAACAGTCCCAGAAGATTGGGGAGATAATCCAGGTAATCGATGATATAGCTGAACAGACAAACCTGCTGGCCCTCAATGCTGCCATTGAGGCAGCCCGGGCCGGTGAACACGGCAAAGGGTTTGCGGTGGTGGCTGACGAGGTCCGGAAGCTGGCCGAGAGATCGGGTAAGGCAACTAAGGAGATAGCGGAACTGATTACCGACATCCAGAAGGGAACCAAGGTAGCCGTGGAATCCATGCAGGTAGGGACCAGGGAGGTTGAAGAGGGTGTGTCTCTGGCCCAGGAGGCAGGACAATCCCTGAACGAAATAGTGACGGGGGTAAAAACTGCCGGTGACCAGGTAGGCAGGATTATGGGCCTCATCGGTGAGATTCTCGAAAGGAGCGAGGAAGTCTCCAAGGCGGTTAACAATGTGGCTGCCATCACCGAGGAAAATACGGCCGCTACCGAAGAGATGTCGGCTTCTGCCGAACAGGTCAATGCCTCTATGCAGAATATCGCTTCCATCTCTGAGGAAAGTGCCGCTTCTGCAGAAGAGGTTTCTGCCTCAACTGAAGAGCTCACTGCTTCCACTGAAGAGATTTCAGCTTCAGCAGAACAGTTGTCGAAGATGGCCCAGGAACTTCAGGACCTGATAGCCCAGTTTAAGGTATAGGGGGTGTATTTCTGTGAATGCCCAGGCATCTGAGAAAACAAAATATGAGGAGCAACAGTACGTGGTATTCACACTGGGGGAGGAATCCTTCGGTGCCGACATTAATAAAGTCCGGGAAATCATCGTATACCGGGAGACGACAAATATCCCGGGAACAACAGACCTGATTGAAGGAATAATTAACCTGAGGGGAAAAGTTATCCCGATATACAGCCTCAGGAAGAAGTTCGGCTTTTCCGGGCCGGAAGAAGCGGGGAACACCAGGATTGTAGTAATCGAAGTCCGCGAAAGCACGGTGGGGATAATAGTGGACGGTGTATCTGAAGTGCTTATGATATCCGGTGACGTGGTCGAAAAGCCTTCATCAATGATATGCCAGGGAGTGGAAGAAGATTACATTGAAGGAATAGCCAAAATAGATGACAGGCTGATAATAATCCTGGACCTGGAGGAGGTCATTAGTTCAAATATGGTCCAGGCGGTCTGAAGACCGGATGGTTTTCGGAGTAACAACAGTTAAGGAGTCCGGATATGTCGAAAATCGCTAACTGTATATCTTCCATAAGAAAACAGAAAGGCATCAGCCAGCAGGAGTTGGCAGAAAAAATCGGGGTAACGGCCAGGACCCTCCGGAA
>PHAB01000045.1 GCA_002840275.1 Firmicutes bacterium HGW-Firmicutes-14 | reverse complement strand
GCCGTTGGAACGGTTTTTGCCCTGGCGTCGCTAATTGCAAAAAGCGTGACAGACGGTAAGTTAGTCAATTTTTGACCCAGACAATCTTTTTATGTTTTCAGATTTATGAAAACTTCTTTTGATATACACCATGTTTTAAAAATCTTTTGAGAAACCACTGATTAATAAACACCTTCGGGATCAGGAAATCTATTGAACACCCTACAGATCCATTTTACCACCTATTGGAAAAGTCTTTTAAACAAAAACAAATATTATTTAAGGACCCCATAGTAAAAAAATTGACTAACTTACCGCCCGAAGAGGAAAATGACCGCGAAATCCCGGCCCAAACGACCCCATAGCAACGACATTTCGCCTAACGCATTGGGGCTAAATGAACTTTTTCGCCTCACCGGCTGGCGCGATTTTTGCCCTCAGAGTTTTGCATAAACCGTGACGCTTAGCGTGATGATTTTGGCATTCCGCAAAAGTCTCGCGTCATACCCGCTTTTCTTCCCCTGAAGCGAGTCTTTTGCGCAATCCCTAAAGTTAAAATCATGACGCGGTGGCACGGTTTATGCCGACCCGCAAGACACGCAAAAATCGTGACAGCCGGTACCCCAGAGGAATGCTTATCTGAGGCGGAAAAGTTGGGTGGAGCGCAGCGGAACCATTTAGCCCGTTGTTAGGCGATGTACGGCGGAACACGAAAGCTAAGTTTACTTACTGTCATTGAGGTTTATCTGTCATCTTCATCTTTTTCATGTTCACTTTTAAAGAAATCACAAACACCCTTTTTATCTTCCATAAACACCAAACTTATCACCCATGTAGCCACCGCAGATAGTAGAAATATTCCTCCAAGCAAATGATAAGTCTTTATTGTTTCCTGTATTATAATATTAAACTGCGAGGTGTCCATACTTCCGCCTTGTAATCGTAAAAAAGTATTTGCTGATTCATATCCTAAATTTACGCTATTTAAAATTAAAACTAAACCAGCTGTAAAACCAATAACAGACATTATTTGAAGCAACTTTTTCTCCACCAGTGGCGCCCTCCATATACTAATTATTTTCTTTTTGCCCGCAATTTTAGCCTAGCCGTATTTCGCCTAACGCATTGGGGCTAAATGAACTTTCCCCGCCCGCAGGCTGGCGCGATTTTTGCTCCTGCATCCCTTCCCAACTTACCGCAAAAATCGTGACAGCCGAGGACGGGGAAAGTTGGGTGGAGCGCAGCGGAACCATTTAGCCCGTTGTTAGGCGATGTACCCACCTGACCCAAATTTTATTTCCGTCCTTTTATCACATCAACCATACTGAACTTTTGTTGACAGAATAAGTCTTTTACTTTATCTCTAAATTGTTCATGGGTTATGTGGGACTCGTGAGTGCCAATAATGATTTCAATTTGGGGAAATTCCTTTTCCAAAAGAGCTTTGTACTTGTTTTTGAATGGGCAAAGTGCATCCATACAATATGTAAAGTGAATGGCATCAATTCGAAATTCAGTCAAGGCCCGAATCCTATCGAGTAGTTTTTCCGGACCAGCTAATGTCGGGCAACCCGAGCAATTGATAATTCCAATTAGATCAAGCTGTTCAATATCCTTATATCTTTCAAAAGCACCCTTGCGTTTCCGCATGTCTCTCAAACAGCTAACAGAAGAACAACCTAATTCCTGGGTAGCATTGGAGCATGATAATATTCCAATTCGAGCCATTGTTACACCTTCTTCTTTACTTAATTTTTTAAATACCCCATAGCAGGTGGGTATTTCGCCTAACGCATTGGGGCTAAATGAACTTTTCCCGCCCGCAGGCTGGCGCGATTTTTGCTCTTGCATCCCTCCCCCACTTACCGCAAAAAGCGTGACAGCCGAGGACGGGGAAAGTTGGGTCGGAGCGAAGCGGAGCCATTTAGCCCGTTGTTAGGCGATGTCAACTCGAGGCCTAGACAAGCCCTTTCAAGAACTGTTGCCTCAAGCTTTCTTCAAACTTCTCTATAGCATATCGTAACATTGTTCGAGGCATTTGTTTATAATGTTTTTTAAGAAAATTGAGCTCCACATCAATGTCGCGATTGCCTATCTCCCTTAGCATCCAGCCTACAGCCTTATGAATAAGGTCATGTTTGTTAGAAATCAGAACCTCGGTCATTTTTAAAGTATCATCAAATTGATGATTCCGAATGAAATGATAAGTTGTCAGTACTGCAATTCTTTGTTTCCATAGGTTACCGGATTGAAGAAATTTGTATAGAAGGTCTTTATCCTTTTGAAGAAAATAAGGACCCAATATCTTGTCGGCAGAAGAATCAACTAAATCCCAGTTATTGATGAATTGAGTATTATCCAAGTATATGTCCACAATTGATTTCTTTTCTTCCTCATTATTTGATTTTTCATATTTGAGAACCATGATAATAAGTGCTGTTAACCGATATTCATGGATGGGTTCTTTCAATAGCTCTTCAACCTCAACCATTGAAAATACCTTATAGTACTTTTTCGCCACCTTCCGTTGATTAGGAACAGTAACTCCTATGAACCTATCCCCTTCACCGTATCCCCCAGGAAACGCCTGAAAAAATTTAGGTAAAAAGCTGGCTTTTTCTGCGTCTGTAAGCTTAAGTAAATCATCTTTTATAGCCTGCATGTATTTCATGTTTTTCACCCCAAATCTCGAGTTGATTTCGCCTAACGCATTGGGGCTAAATGAACTTTCCCCGCCCGCAGGCTGGCGCGATTTTTGCTCCTGCATCCCTTCCCCACTTAACCGCAAAAATCGTGACAGTCGAGGACGGGGAAAGTTGGGTCGGAGGCGCAGCCGGAGCCATTTAGCCCGTTGTTAGGCGATGTACTGCGCTGACCCGGATTGTAATTGATTTATCTATCCAAAATGAATGATTTTATTATCGCAAAATACTCTCTCAGATAGGAGTTCACTATAACATAGTAGGGTGTGCGAGATGGTAAGGAATACGAAGTCAATCCGGCCCTTTTTGCTAACATTTTGGCTCTCAGCATGTGGTAATCACTTGTAACAATTATTATCTCATTCTTCTTTGAAGTTTCAGCCACTATCTTTTTCGACAGTCTTAAATTCTCGATTGTGCTAGTTGACTTTTCTTCTTTAATCACCCTGTTATCAGCAATCCCATTGGCAACCAGGTATCTTCTCATTGCCTCTGCCTCAGTAATATCTTCACCTGGTCCCTGACCACCGGAAACTATAACTTTAGTGTCGGGGTAACCCTCTAAATAATTTAACGCACGGTCTATTCTGGACTTCAAAGTTGAAGACATCTTCTCACCTTTTAATCCAGCCCCTAAAACGATCAAATAATCTACTTTCATACTTAAATCACTTTTTTGCCCCGTCAAAAGCATGATTTCTATACCAATGAATGAAATCAGCCAGACTAACAAAAGTGCTACCAAATAGTATTTTAGTTTGCGATTTCGAATTCGAAAACTATCTTCGTTTTGCAGTTTGTAGAAACTTACAATGATTAGAACCAAGCCCGCCAAACCTGGCAAAATGACTCCCAGATTAAATGAAACATCAAAAAATCCCAATAATATCACTGTATCGATAAGACCTAATAAACCGGCCACTATTAAAACAACGTATAAGGCTTTACGTGAAATTTGCATCCATTTCCTCCAAGCTTCAAACCTTTGCTCAAATCTATTAAGTAGCGCAGTATTTCGCCTAACGCATTGGGGCTAAATGAACTTTTCCCGCCCGCAGGCTGGCGCGATTTTTGCTCCTGCATCCCTTCCCCATTTACCGCAAAAATCGTGACAGCCGAGGACGGGGAAAGTTGGGTCGAAGGCGCAGCCGGAGCCATTTAGCCCGTTGTTAGGCGATGTGTGGCGGTCATAAATAATTTTTCGATACCACTCTAAACAGTTTTTTATCATTCTTTCGTTTCGGTTTAACCTTAAGCATAAGTACTTCTTTTATATCGTCTAATGTCGTTTTATCTGCCACTTCTAACATTAACCAGCGACACCCATTAAGAGAACCGGCGTTCTTGAATACGTCCGTAAAATAGTACCCGAAAGCCCCTAAACGAATACTGATTTGATCAATTTCTTTTTCATTAACTACTACAAGCGCTGTAAATGAATCCTTCTCAGGATATAAAGTACATAATGACTTTCCACTCTTCTGATATTTAACGTTCCATCCTGGTTTGGCGGCACATTTACTAAACGTCATTTTAGGCGAAACACCATAATTATCTGAAATAAAGGTTGTAAGATCACACCAATATCCTTTAGATTCTCCAACGTATTCGGTTATTTCTTCAATTGTCGGATTCTTCCCTGCGTCCATGAATCCCTCACAACCCATCTTGATAACCTCCATTATAGTCCTTTTTTGAGTCCATCAATCGTAATCTGGTTTTGTAATGTATTTTTCTTGACTTTTCTTTAACATGCATCCAGCCACATTTCGCCTAACGCATTGGGGCTAAATGAACTTTTCCCGCCCACAGGCTGGCGCGATTTTTACCCCTATACCCCTACCCCCTAGCTTTGCAAAAATCGTGACAGCCGAGGACGGGGAAAGTTGGGTCGGAGGCGCAGCCGGAGCCATTTAGCCCGTTGTTAGACGATGTTATCGCCAGACCCGAATCTTAGTTTGTGTACCCATTGATTCAAATACTGTATTTTATAATGCCTTGGCTTACTCTTGACTGACTCAATGTATATGCCCTTTACATAAGGATTTTTCGCAGCCATTCTAGTAAGCTCACTAATATATGCCTTTTCTTCTCTACATCTATTAAAAATCACCATGTATGTTGTCATAGCCTGATTAAGGTTTTTTGCAAAAGACAACTTACAAAAATCTTTTTCAATTTCTGATCTCATACCTTTACTTAAAGGGTTCACGATCAATTTAAACTCAATGGCTGCTAGGAGATGATTTTTTTCTTCAACAGCGCATTTCTTAAAGTCCTTAGCAATTACTTCGTCGATGGAATGTTTCGCAATGAAATCTGGATTTAAGATTGCTAGGTCATAATGTCCTCTACCACCAGTATCATCTAATTGCATACTATCCTTTCGAAACCTAAAGCTTGTGGGATATTCCCTATGTAAGAGCACAGTTTTGTCATTTCCGTCTTTAGTTGGATAGAGTTGTTTTAGAGGCTTATATCTAGAACGGAAAATGTAATAGTAGATAAAGGAGTGAGCGTCAGACTCTGTAAAAAAATTGTACGGCCACTTAAGAAACTTCTCACCTAACGAATTTATACATCTTTCAATATCTTCATCTATCGAAATCATTTTTTCCCTTTCTTTTCCCTATAGTAGGCGATAATTTCGTCTAACGCATTGGAGCTAAATGAACTTTCCCGCCCCACCGGCTGGCGCGGTTTTTGCGCCCTAATTCCTGGCCCCAGTATCGCAAAAACCGTGACAGCTGGCTCCCCAGAGACCATCCCTCGGGGTGGGAAAGTTGGGTGGAGCGAAGCGGAACCATTTAGCTCGTTGTTAGGTGATGTTTTCCTCCCCGACCGAAAATTAAGTATTACAACTTAACAAGTACTTTGCTTATGGAATGTAAACATTGGTTAAAATGATTGATTTATCTATAGGAAACTGAATACAGAATCTACTATTTATGGTTATGGATTTTTTAAAATGTTCTTCCCCACAAAATGCAATTCTATATTCTTTCTCATGTTCATATTCAGGATCTTTGATAAAAGTGGATAATTTATAAAATTCGTTGGCAAGAGATTTCCAAAGCTTGTCAAGATTAAATTTCTCACTGTCCTCCATATCATCCCATGTTTTGAGATACCATTCAAGGTTTTCATTTAAAGCTGGCTGACATCCACTAATGCCACTGTAGTCATTACATGGAGTGGAGGCTAGCATAGTAGATTGCATAAACAAAGGCTTAACTCCCTTGTTATGATTAAATTCCCAATATATTTTTTCAAACTTAGCGATTATACTATATATTTTGTTTAACTGTTCGCTCTCGTCATAAATCATATTTCCGTGTAAAAGCAAACCATTGTTCCTAATTAAAAGTAAGTCATTTAGATAATTAATTAAGATCCTTTTATCGAATTCGATGCAATAAACTTCGACATTTTCATCCTTGTACAAATCCTTTCCGGCTTCATCATTTTTTAAATTCATAGCACAAAACATAAAAATGTTCTTTTCTATATAACAATTTTTATCTTCTGGAGCAACAGGGTTGAGAACGGAATTCATAACCTTTAGGGCTTGTAGAAAGAAGTGGTCATCACCTTTATATGTACTTATAGCTTTACTTAAAACTTCTCTAATATAAACAGTATCTCTTGTGTCATTCCTTGATTCAGCAGATGTCAATTTAAACCATAGTTCATGATTATCGCAAATACCGTCCCGAGCTTCTTTCTTGGTATAGTGATAAAGTCGTTCCAAGTAATTGCACCTTCCTTCTAAAAAAGCTTAATGTTTTCTCTCGGAAATGTTTTTTGACCCATAAGAAAGGGAGGAAAATTTCACCTAACGCATTGGGGCTAAATGAACTTTTCCCGCCCACAGGCTGGCGCGATTTTTGCTCCTGCATCCCTTCCCCACTTACTGCAAAAAGCGTGACAGCCGAGGACGGGGAAAGTTGGGTCGGAGCGAAGCGGAGCCATTTAGCCCGTTGTTAGGCGATGTATCAATGTCGGACGTTATCTTACATGGTTTTTGTATCTTGATCAACCTTGTAAAACGAAGTAATAATTACATACCCCAGCACCATTTCTGAAATATTGAAAAAGAGTCCGGTATTTAATATTGCAGGATCAATCTGATATATAGGCAATTTAAAGATGATCGGTGGAATACTAGTGAGAGTTAAAAAGAATGTTGGTAACCCCAAAAACACTAATTTCCGTATGTTAACCTTCCATTTCCCAGATTTTCTTTTTTCATTGAAAAACGTTTCAAGACCGAAAGCAAATCCGATTAACACATAAAATAAATTAATTGTATATATATACTGCAATGTTTGGGCATTTCAGTAGGATATTTGTTTGAGCATACTTATGGCCCAGGTTGAACAATAAATTATACTGAAGGTCAATATAGCAACTAAGAAGTACTTAAATGATTTTTTCATTTAGAGCCCCCTTTCTTATAGTTCAATCCTAGACATTGATATTTCGCCTAACGCATTGGGGCTAAATGAACTTTTCCCGCCCACAGGCTGGCGCGATTTTTGCTCTTGCATTCCGCCCCACTTACCGCAAAAAGCGTGACAGCCGAGGACGGGGAAAGTTGGGTCGGAGCGCAGCGGAGCCATTTAGCCCGTTGTTAGGCGATGTCGGCAACGGCAGCTAAAGGTCTCTAACCTTAACGTTAATTCGATGTCTACAAGCTTCTCTTTCAAATTTGTTTCTTAAATCTTCTGGTCTATATAACCTTGGTGAAAACTTAATTATCCGATTATCGCTTAAATTGATCTTGGCTAAATAAGTTGGAAAAAAAACGTAATAAAACGGAGCCAATCCATCTATACCCAACCAAGAGTATACTGGCCTATAGAAAATAACACTCTCAACTTGGTCCCAATTAATAATGATATTGTCAATAATCAGTTCTTCATTCCCGATTGTCACTCTACTAGGTTGAATTAATGCGTCATATGTACGATAAAGAAATATTGGAGAGAAAAGTACAATCACTATAATGCCTAACTCAACGCTTATCCAAAGGGCGAAACAGGCAACTGCTAATACAAATAGAGCCGTTAACAGTAGAGACCGTGTATTTGCTGACCAAAATACTTTTTGATACTCAATAAAATCCTTATTAATATTAATTCCATTAGTTTTCTGACCCATAAAATTCTCCTAGTTGCCGATTTCGCCTAACGCATTGGGGCTAAATGAACTTTTCCCGCCCGCAAACTTTTCCCGCCCGCAGGCTGGCGCGATTTTTGCTCTTGCATCCCTTCCCCACTTACCGCAAAAATCGTGACAGCCGAGGACGGGGAAAGTTGGGTCGAAGCGAAGCGGAGCCATTTAGCCCGTTGTTAGGCGATGTCGCATCTGGCTAGCGCTATTGCCCTTGTTTTTTGGTTTTTTCTAATTTAGCAAGTTGCTTTCTTCTAATTATGTCTTTCAATAATTGAGTCCAAAAAAATAACTTGCGTGGTTTCCACTCTTCCTCCGTAAATTGAGATTCAACTTTATCTAAAGCATCTTCAACTAATGCATCATGAAGCCACCTAATTGCAACAATCCACTGAATCTTAGCAATCCCTCTTAAGCTCATATTTACAGTATGTTGGAGCCGTGTTGTTCCTGAGGTAACACTTTCAACGCTGAATTCATGAGTCCCTACAAACCCAACAGGTTCGAGAAATTTGAATCTGATTAGTTTACCTGGGTCATAACATTCCACTTCGTATTTAATTATACTATGACATCCCTTAGACCCAATTTTGATTGGTTTTTCTATGAATATGGCGGGCCACCTTTCAATCGGCCATAACTTATCCTCTGCTGTTGATAAAGAATCCAAAATTGCGCCAACTTCACCAACCGTAGCGTTTAGGTCTCTATAATGTATATTGGTAACCATTTGTTTCACCCCATAATTGTTTCTTTATAATTTTTGACCACAGGTAGATGCGATTTCGTCTAACGCATTGGGGCTAAATGAACTTTCCCGCCCACAGGGCTGGCGCGGCTTTTGCTCCTGCATCCCTTCCCCACTTACCGCAAAAGGCGTGACAGCACGAGGACGGGAAAGTTGGGTCGGAGCGAAGCGGAGCCATTTAGCCCGTTGTTAGGCGATGTAGGGCGGAGACCTGCTTAGGAGTGGCCTCCACTATCTTAGAGGCCCACCTGTTTTCCAATACAGTATTTCATCGTGATCCGTAATAACCAGATTATCTAAAGTTCCAACCCTCTTAAAACCTTGTCTTTCATAAAACTTTTGAGCCCGCAAATTGTCTGTTGAACAAATAAGAAATAGGTTAGGTACATGTTTAATGACTAAATCCCAAATATATTCAAGCAACTTCTTACCTATCCCCTGATTTCTATATGATTCGGATACCAGAATCATTCGCATATAGGCTCCAATGTTGCCAACTCCGGTTAGTCTCAAAGCACAGAATCCTATTGTTTCTTGATCATTTCTAGCTATGTAAAACTCATCTTCGGCTGATTTGATCAGTAGTAAAGCAGCTTCGTAATCGATTCCATATCGGCTCCAAGCAATATCACCAGAAATAAGTCGAGCTAAATCTTGAAAATCTTTAGATGTGGCTTTTTTTATATCTAACATATATCTATCACCAATCTTCGAAAAATCCCAACCTAGCCCTATTTCGCCTAACGCATTGGAGCTAAATGAACTTTCCTGCCCCACCGGCTGGCGCGGTTTTTGCCGCTTTCATTCCTACTCCAACTGCGTGATGATTCGACCCATCGAAAGAGTCTCGTTTTTATGTAACTGGCCGACCCTAATTAAAACGAGGCTCTTTCGCCGTCCCCATAGTAAAAAATCATGACGCGGTTGGGTTCTTCGCAAAAACCGTGACAGCCGACTCCCCAGAGACTATCCCCAGGGGCGGGAAAGTTGGGTGGAGCGAAGCGGAACCATTTAGCTCGTTGTTAGGTGATGTTTGGAACTAGCCCGCAGGTTGAACATTTATTAGTTGAAACCTTACTAACTTAGGACCTTCTATTGGATCTATTTCTTGCTCTTCCAAAGCGGTAATTCTAACTCCATCATGTAACATAGATTGTATGTATTTCGAAGTATCCTGGCTGCCAATAACAGTAAACGAATAATCACCTTCTGGAATAGATTGACCTGGTAATACTCTTAATCTACCAGCATTAGATTCCTTATTAAAGTCGTAAATGTCAGCATGAAAATAAATTGGTTCGTCAATAATTTCTGTTGGCAATTTAAAAAGGTCTTTTTCCTGAAGGTTAAGACATATAGGGGTATCTAGACTTGTTTTAGCAGCTATTTCAATACTATGCATCCGTCCTTCCTGCAAAGTACCAGCAAGTTTTGCATAGTTCTTTTTCGTTCTATTTGCCAAGTCAATCACTCGGGCATCAGGAAGAATAAGTTTATTATCATTTCCAGTAATAACAATTATTTGTGAATTAGTTCCTGCTTTAATCTGAGGGACTTCTCCTTTATCTCGAGTTGAGTACATTGCTTTTAAAAATTGAAAGCTATAACGAGTCCATTCCCAAATAGTATATGGATTAGCTAAACCAATGATAGGAAGGGCAAGTTGAGTACCTGTAATTAAAATTTCGAGGTTAACCATAAATGACCCTTGCCTAAAATTACTAGCTTGAATACTAAACAATTCTCTCTCGGCTTTGGATAACCGGTGCTGGTTGGTTAAAACACAATAACATTTGTCAATGATAGTATGAAATTCTGAAAGTGTTATTATGGCATCATGTAAGTTAATATTCTCCCTTAATCCCGGACCCTCCAGCTTGAACATTAATGGTTGTGGCTCATTATAATTCATTCTAAGACCCCCTATTAAGTTCCAAATTTCACCTAACGCATTGGGGCTAAATGAACTTTTTCGTCCGACCGGCTGGCGCGATTCTTGCCCCCGGCCCCTTACCCCTCTGATTCGCAAGAATCGTGACAGCCAGGGAGGACGGAAAAGTTGGGTGGAGCGCAGCGGAACCATTTAGCCCGTTGTTAGGCGATGTGTCGGACCACTTAGCAACTTCTCAGTGGTCATTTTTCTTTACCCTCTTCGCCGTCTGGCGCGCTTTTTGCCGCTTTCATCGTTTGCAAAAACCGTTACAACGGCGTAACCGTCTTTCGTAAGAGACTCGTACGGCAACCAGAGTTGCAAGTCTTTATAGAAACAACCTGCAATTTAGTACTTTGTAACTCTTAACCTGCACGTCCCAATTTACGCCAATACCTCAAATTAACGAGGCTCTTTCCACAACTTCATTGATCTTATTCATAATTAGCGCCGTTGGAACGGTTTTTGCCATTTCGTCGCTAATTGCAAAAAGCGTGACAGACGGTAAGTTAGTCAATTTTTGACCCAGACAATCTTTTTAGGTTTTCGGTTTTATGAAAACTTCTTTTGATATACACCATGTTTTAAAACTCTTTTAAAAAACCGCTGATTAATAAACACCTTCAGGAACAGAAAATCTATTGAACACCATACAGTACCATTTTACCACCTATTGGAAAAATCTTTAAAACAAAAACAAATATTGTTTAAGGACCCCATAGTAGAAAAATTGACTAACTTACCGCCTGAAGGAGAAAAATGACCACAAATCCCGGCTTAAACGACCCCATAGCTACGACATTTCGCCTAACGACTTGGGGCTAAATGAACTTTTTCGTCCGGACGGCTGGCGCGATTCTTGCCCCAGCTTGTCCTGCTTCC
>PHAB01000044.1 GCA_002840275.1 Firmicutes bacterium HGW-Firmicutes-14 | reverse complement strand
GTCTTTATAGATAAAGACATTGGGCTTGGTGGTAACAGCTGCCCCGGTGGGGTATACATAGTAAATAATACCGTAAGCAGCCAGAGCCGCAATAACAGCCAGGGCCCCCAGCCTGATGGACATTTTGCGCAGATTAAGTTTTCTCTTTTTTTCAAAATGACCGGTCCTCATGGGACTCTCCACCTTCGAATAAAGCCTGTTAATTTACCTGATATTATCAAAAACCACTATACTGCTGTTTCCCCTGTCTGCAACATAAAGTTTACCGTTGCTGTAACTTGCACCGTCAGGCAGGACAAAGTCATGTTCCAGGGCCTTGTTTTTCCAGCCCCGCCCACTCCTCCAAATAAGGTAGGTTTTCCGGGAAAAGCTGTCAACGAGGGCAAATTTATCGTTATTAATAACAGCCAGCCCTCTGGGCAGACCCAGGTCCGGCATTCCGCCGGTATTTTCCAGCAGCAGTTCTTTTAGCTGACCGTCTTTGTCGAAAATTTTTACCGACCGGTTGCCGGAATCAGAGACTACAAGCCTGCCGTCCGGGAAGACTGAAATCCCCATGGCAAACCTTAACTGTTCTTCAGGCCCGCTGCCACCGCCAAAAGACCGGACAAGCCTGCCCTCCCTGTCGAAGAGTTTTACCTGCTGGTCACCGCGGTCGAATACATATACCATATCGTCCTTGTCGATGTATAAAACACTTGGCCCTTTCAGGTCAGTTTCGTTATGGGGAAACCATCTTATAAACACTCCCTGTTCCGATATAACCTGGACCCTGTTATTGCTTATCTCGGAAACAAACACCTCACCGGAACTGTTAACTGCGGCGCTCACAGGATAAGCAAATTCGCCGGGTTCGGAACCGATACTGCCAAACTGCCGCACCGGCTTCAAATAAGAATCGCTGACACAGATGCGGTGGTTATCGGAATCGACCACATATATCCTTCCATGGCCGTCCACAGCAACTCCGACCGGGTTTTTGAAAGGATCATTAAGCATTCCGTAAATAACGGTTTTTCCTGTGCTCTTCTCCAGCATATTTTCAGTCCACAGCGCTTCCCCTTTTGTCCTGACATACCATAATACCGTCAGGAGCACAAATATAGCCGTTATTATTATAATTAAATGTTTTACTTTCATTGGCCTTACTCCAGACAGTTTGGATGCATTTATTTTTTGTGGCAGGATTCGCACACTGCATAGTTATTCATACGCAGCATCTTTTGATTGGAAATACTCTCCCTGGGGAGGCCGTTGGCCCTGGGGTAACCCATGTTAAACTCCCTGTATGTGCCATGGGCATAATGACATGTACTGCACACCACGGCCGTGCGTTTGTCTGAACCTATACTCTCACCGGCGCCGTAGACCTGCAGGGGCAGATTATCTCCGGAACCGGGGTACCAGTTTCTCAGAGGGTCTGACCTGTAAACGCTGTATACTTGATTGCCCACTGTAACCGGATGGCGGTAATAAGCAGAATAAGTACCCCCCTGATACAGGGCGGAACCGTCATCGTAATCAAGGTGACATGCTGTACAGAACTCCGTATTGCCTGATACCATATATACCTCTTCTCCGACTGTCGGGTCTTTGACTATAGCATATGCGTTATAGTATACAGTAGTTGAAGTGAACTTGTCATTGGAAGGATAGATAATTTCCCTGATGAGCCGGTAATTATCATTAGTACCGCCATGACTCTTGTGACAGGAAACACATGTAAAGGTAAGTATCTTCCCGGGAGCGCTCCCGTAAACAGCGGTGTCAACACTTGACCGGTCATCAACATTATGCCTGGATATACCGTAATCGGAACCTATGGGTCCCGCCAGCGAATCCTTCCAGCCGTCTGCTGTTCTGACTTTCCCTGACTGCACATCATATTTGCTCTGAGTAGATGCCGTACCATGACAGAATAAACAAAGGTCATAATAAGTGGCCTGTTTTAACAGCTGGGCTTTAAGAGCCGAGTGGGTTACGTGGCAGGCTGCACACATTGCAGTGCCGGGAGAAAAATTGCCATGGGCATAATCATTTTGGTACCGCGGTCCGCTTTCAGGGTTGAACTCTGCCGGAAAAGCCCTCACGATGGTTATTTTACCGCCTTTAACCAGCCTGAAATAGTAATTTCTGTAGGGCACCGCACCAGTCAAAGTAGCACAGGCGGCTTTCGTTTCCAGCCCGGTGACAGTTAGTCCCTCACTCTTCCAGTCGAGTTTGTCTCCGCTGGGCACCACATCATCAGCCCACTGGACATTGGCGCCATCCCCCGTATCATTCCAGTATACGGAAACCGCAACATAGGGGCTGTTATTGAAATACCTTACATAAGCCGTGGTATTGGTCAACTCCCGGTAAACCCTTTGCTGGGGTGATGCAGCCGAGATGTTACCGGCCACATCTCTGGCCTTAATCCTGTAATAATAAATATCTTCCAGCATCAAGGTACTGTATTGTTCGGCCGGTGCGTTTACTGTAGCGAAAAGGCTGCCTTCATCGGGGGTAAACCCGTCGGTCAATGACCTGTATATATAGTACTCCTCATGATCGGCCTCGGCTGACCATCTAAGGGTAAGCTGTTCTCCTTCGATGGTATAAAGAAGCGAAG
Source organism: Firmicutes bacterium HGW-Firmicutes-14 (assembly GCA_002840275.1). GTDB lineage: Bacteria > Bacillota > Thermincolia > Thermincolales > UBA2595 > W-Firmicutes-14. The sequence goes on along the minus strand of PHAB01000044.1, from coordinate 5,476 downwards.
GGGTCTCAATGACGGTATTGATTTTAATTTTCCCCCCGCTGGCGCCGGCAGGGTTAAGGTCAGTGAAGTCATAACCCTCAGCGGTACTTCCGGTAAACTTAATCAGGGCATCCCCCTCACCGCCGGATTCTGAAATAACGTTCCATGCCGCGGCGCCCTTAAAAACCGTCGCGCCCGAAACAGCTGTCATCGACTGCGGGCCAGAGAGAGAATTGCCCGCCGACGGAGCCTGAATCCCATAAGTGGGAGGTGAACTTAAATCCTTGTTGGAAGTAACTTTAATATATACATTCTGGGCCCTGGTATGATAAATATTTGACCCATCCCTTGGCAGTTCCTGAGTTAGGTCTTCATCGGCGTAATAATTGACTGTCAGGGTGGGGGGGCTTGGCAAGGCCGTGCCGCTGACCTCATTGGATTCAGAAGAGATATTCCCGGCTAAATCCACGGATTTTATCCTGTAGTAGTATAACTGGTTCACTGTTGCGGTGGTGTCATCCCAGGAACTTAAGGGGCCGACAGCAGTAAAGTCCGGGGCTCCCGCAGTATCAACCGGAGAAGTGGCGCTTCGCCAGATGCGGTATTCGGTATGGTCTGACTCGCTGTTGGTCCAGGTCAGGGAGACCTTATCCCACTGGTCATCAGCTGTTAATGCGGGTGTTAATATGTTAGTGTCAACTTTGATATCGTCATTTTCTGTATATGAAACATTGTTGTCGGCCAGGTCCTGTCCCACAATGCCAACACTCGCTGTCACGGTACCGGTCTCACTGTTGGCCACATTCCACGTATAAACATATGTGTTGCTATGACCGGGAACCGCCGACGCAGCGCCGCCGCTTACATTGTTGTTTGCAGTGCCAGTAATATTGACGGTTGGGTCGGCCTGCAGGGCCTCATTGGCCACAATCTTGATATAAACATTCTGCCTGTTGGTAATAGGCAGACCGTCAGAGATGGGAAGATCGTCTGAAAAAGTCCCTGATCCTCCTTCATAGTTTTTGTAGTAATTGAGGGAAATTTCAGGTCCTGTCTTGTCAACCTTAACAACCCGGTAAGCGGTCGTAGTATGCCCGTACCTGTCATTTACCGTCAGCCTTATCCGGTATGTGCCGTCATTCAGTGACGAAGTGTCCCACGTAGCCAGTGTGCCGTTGTCTGCCGGGGTAGTCCTCGGGTTAGTTCCTATTGACTTCCAGCTGCCGGAATTATAAGCCTCATAATGGACAGAGTAATTCATAAAGTGGGAAGCCAGCTCATCCTTGGCTGTACCTGTGATAGTCACGGTACCGTTGACTGCTTCGTTTTCCGAGGGGGCTGTTATTTCCCCGGTGGGAGCAGTCATGTCAAGTTCCAGAGTACCACTGTAAGAAGAAGTATTGGTCGCTGTAGAACCGGGGACTGAATTAACTTCATTGTCAATAGCTGTTATATCGTAGTAATAAGTCCCGGAACCCGTATTTCCGCTGCCATCCCATGTGGGGGCATAAGTCCATGAACTGTCGCTCTTGTCAACCCTGTACTGGTTGGCCACCGCAGCCACCAAATTTGTCTTTTCGGCGCTGTCATAAATATTAATGGTGATATAAGCGCTTTCATCAAGAGATATATTAAAAGTTGTCGACGGCCCATAAGTTGGGCCTGAAACATCTGAGATATCTGTTGGCAATGGGTTAAGCCCTATAACCGGAGGAGTGGAATCAAATGTATATGCTTCAACTTTCTGGGCAGTCCCCACAACTATATCATCGACGTTATCCTGGCTGTTAACCCTGCCGCATACTATTGCGCCAATATTGCCCAGTCCGCTCAGCTGGATAGCTCCACCTGAGGTAGTCTGGCTGATATTAGGGTCGGTAAATCCCCCGGAAAAGTTCAATATCTTCAATGTGCTTCCATACCCAGCAAAAATATCCCCGGTAGTGGTGTCCCCGTCAAATTCCCCCACCTCAACCGCATAAACAGGAGAAGCAAAACCGGAAGACATATAAGTTGTAGAAGTGCCGTTGGTTGTGGTATTAGTGCCGTCATGTACATGGACCCTGTTGTCATAACCGGCATTCTTCGCATCACCTGTACCCAAGATTATGTCTTTTACCCCATCCCCTGTTACATCCACCAGTTTAAGGTCATATACAGGCCCAAGGTTGCCGGTATTAACTACCCCGGACATGATTGTACCATCAGTGCCGTTAATGATGTATAGCCAGTTGTTATTATTAACAACCCGGGAAGCACAGGCAAAATCCTCGACCCCGTCACCGTTAAAATCCGCTGCAGCAATGCTGTAATGGGTATTATTACTTATTCCTACGTTTTTATCAGAGGTGTTGTTGTTGTCATTTCTCCAGAAATATATTTTGCTGTCAGAACAGGTTGCGGCCAGGGCGTAATTTGTGCCGGTATTTTTTGCGTAAGCTATGTTCAATATATTCTGACCGTGGTCCCAGTCAAAACTCTCAGTTCCGTCTTTTTTATAGACAGCTATGTTTCTATTGCCGCTTTGCGCAACAATAATATCTTCTACACCGTCATTGGTAAAGTCCCCGTATACAGCCAGATTGACGTTACCTCTGGAACTCGACAATACCATGGAATGTTCGTCAATTTTCCCCGTGCTGCTGTTATATTTATAAACCCTGAACGGGGGGTTGGTATTGCCGTTAGGGACGATAAAGTCAGCGTTTCCATTCCCAGAAATATCCCCGACCGCCATGTTGTAAGGCGCAGAGCTCATGATAAAGGTCCCGGTTCCGTTGGTTATCTGGGTCCCGTCAGACCTGAGCACCTTAAAATTCCGATTATTGTCAACGAAAGCAATTTCGACATTCCCGTCACCGTCTATATCGGCCTGAGCCATCACTTTGACAGCAACACCTGAATTATCAAACTGGGGGTTCCACAAGGCCTGGGGGTCGGCATAGGCAAAAAACCGGTTGTAAACCAGGATCCCTGCCCCGATAATTATAAGAACGACTAATAAAGCCAGGAGTTTTCTGGTTTTTATTAAAAATTTTAATCGATTGTCCATTGCATCTTTGGTCATTTGGTATCACTCCGCAGGTGAACGGGCTTAGTAGCCCCATACACCAACCCTGTTATTGCCCCAGTCGGCAATATAAATCCTGCCGTTATCATCCACATCTATACCGTTGGGGTAAAGCATTGCCCCGTCATCATTACCGGGACTGCCAAAATCAAAACTGGAAATGCCCTTATTATCAAAAACTATAACACTGCCAGCCAGGCTGTTAGCAACATACAGCCTGCCCTGATTATCCAGGGCAATGCCCCGGATTATACCAAAATTGACCTGTCCGGATTCGGATGGAGTCCTTTCAATAACCCGTACAGGGTCCCTTGTATCACTGTTCAGGGAATAGACCAGAATCTTTGAAGCATCTGAATCGGCTGTATAGAGCAGCTTATTTTTTTCATCAACGGCGATTCCATGAGGATACTGCGCCTGATAATAGATGTTGACAAGTTTACCCTGTTCGTCGATTACCAATACTTTACCGCCGGAGATATCTCCAATATAAATGTTCCCTTCCGAATCTGTACAAAGAGGCCCCGGTTTTTCCACTTTAAATTCATTGGGTTGTTTCAGAACAGTACCCAAATATTCGCCTTCTGCAGAAAACCTCTGGATGCGGCCGTTACCGGCCTCGGCAACCAGGATATCTCCTGACCTGGTCCGGGCTATGCCATAGGGAAACGAGAGTTTGCCCGGTTCACTCCCAAAACCTCCGAAGGACAGTAAGTGTTCCCCCTGGTATTTGAATACCTCAATGGTATGACTCTCAGTATTGGATACATATATTCTTTCATTCTCATTATCGAAAAAAACGGCCATGGGCTTAACCAGTTGCACTCCCGCTGCGCCATAAATATTAAACAGGAAACGAGGCCTGACAAAATTATTTAAAACCGGGACTGTGGAAACAGACACGGGCTTTTCAGGATTGTACAGGTAGCCGTATATAAAATATATAATAGCCGTAGCCAGAACCGCCAACCCTCCCAAAATCTTCAGAAGGGTTTTGAGTTTCAGGGTTCTGCCGTTTTTTTCTTTGTTATCCACTGTTAACCACCTTTACCGGGTGTGGGTTTATTCACCTGGTCAGCCTTCTGGCTGCCGCTTCTGCCTCAGGATAAGAGCCGGCCCGGCGAATTGCCTGTTGATATGCTTCCAGGGCCTTTTCCCAATTGCCAATACCCTCTTCCGCCCTGCCAAGATAATAGTAAGCTACAGGAGAACCCCTGTCCAGATTGACGGCCTCCCTGAGCTTTACATGTGCATTATTAAAATCCCCCGACTCCAGATAGCTTTTACCCAGGTAAAAGGATACCCCTGCCGGTTCAAAGCCCGGGTATCTGGAAGCCAGCTTGTCCAGAAACCGGATGGACTCGACATAATCTCCCCGGTCACATAACATCAGCCCCAGGTTAAACAAAGCCTCGGGGTCATCGGGGTATTTCGACAGAACCTGCCGGGCCAGTGATATGCCCTTACCGGTGTCCCCTTGGAGATATATAGTCATTGCCAGTTCCAAAGCGATTGTTTTGTCACCGGGATTTTCCCGCAGAACTTCCCTCAGTTCCTTTATCCGGCTGTCATAATAACTGGATTTGGAAGGACCGAAGAAATAGCTGCCCAGCAATAACCCGCAGCTTAAAAGCAAAATGAATGTTGTTATTATAGTCAATATAGAGGTTTGCCAACTGACTGTTCGGTTTATATCCAGGTCACGCAGTTTAAAGTTGAGAAATTTTGCAAAATTACCGATTGGATTCACTGGTCCTCCCTCGATTATATGATTACGTAAAAACTAATTACTATCTGCATAATAATTATCGGTAATTTTAGGTTCACTCTTTAACAGTGACTAATAATAAAAACTATTAACAAAATTTAGTGGCTGTAGTACTAACATTATTTCTACATTTCTACAAAATAAGCCAACATCCTTCCAACTCTATCGTAAATATGACATATTTTTTATAAAAACAGACCTCCCAAAGGAGGCCTGTTCGTCTCATTGTTGTTTATTCAGCATACCGTCCGCCACAGTCGAGCACGGCGCCCCTTGGGCTTTTATCATACCGTCCGCCACCGGTCATGCCTATGTGTCCCGGGACGGGTTGGCCGACCGCAGCAGCCTTTTCAACCAGTTTCATACCTAATATTGTCAGTGCCTATCCAATGCCTCACCTCTTCGAACGACAAAGAGTTACCCGCAAAATTGATTTTTCCCCCATTTTTATAATTCCTTTTTCCGCTTTAAGACCATCTTGGGTGCCCATTTACGAACTGGGATGACCGCCACAGTTGGTGGCACAATTGTCTTTTACATAAGTTGTCACCCGGTCAATCCTGATATTCTTGGCGTAATTCTGGAATGGAGCGCCGTCTTTTGTCACACCCAATAACCTGTATTTACCGCCGTGAGGCGCCCAGGTGTGACAGCTGACA
>PHAB01000043.1 GCA_002840275.1 Firmicutes bacterium HGW-Firmicutes-14 | reverse complement strand
GCAGCAGGCACAACGGATATCAACATAAACTACAGCTGGGATACCAACCAGTATGCCAACGGGACAAGCCATGTGGTGGAGATACGCGGGTATACCAAGGCCGGTTCGGTGCAGTCAACCGGCAGGAGTACCGTGACAATAGACAACAGCGTGGATATTACCGCCCCGGTAGTTAGAATTACTTCCCCAATTAATGGTAGTACAGTTAATCCTGGTGGAGAAATCACGGTAATTACAGTTGATGCGACAGATGATTTCGCTGTAGCGAAGGTGGAGTTATATGTTGATAATGCGAAAAAAGGAGAGGACACTACCGCTCCGTACAGTTTTAACTGGACAGGCCTACTGGGCCAACACGCCATAACAGCGAAGGCCTATGACGGAGCAGGTAACATAGGGACCAGCAGCACTGTAACGATATATGTTCCGACAAGGGTAACAGTGACCAACCCGGTTGATGGCAGTGTTGTGGGAGGAGTAGTGACGACTTTTACGGCGGTAGCCAATGACGCTGTTAAATATGCGGCGCTGTATATTGACGGGGGTGTAAAAGTTGAAACTTATCCATTTAACACTAATATTAATCTAAATTACACATGGGATACCAGCCAATATGCAGATGGCAGCACCCATGTAATAGAGATCAGGACTTATACGGTAACCGGAGATGTATTGTCCATAGGCACAAGTACAGTAACGATTCAGAACGTTCCGCCCGATGCCACCCCACCCAGTGTTACTGCTTATCCAGCCGGTGGAACATACAATACTCCTGTAGATGTAACCCTATCCGCAGATGAACCTGCGGCCATCTACTACACCCTCGATGGTGATGAACCGACCACGTCCAGCTTTGTCTACAGTGACCAGATTAATATATCTGCAACTGCCACCCTGAAGTTCTTCGGAGAAGACTCAGCGGGCAACACATCTGCTGTTAAGACAGAAAACTATATTATTGATGCTGATGCCCCCGCTGTAACAATTACCCCGGCAAACGGTTCATCTGTCAGTGGGCTGCAAAACATCGAAATAACTTCTTCAGACACGAACGGAATATCCCGGACAGATTTATATATAGATGATATATTGGTCGGGTCCGATACGGTTGCAAATTACGTATACCAGTGGGATACTGATCTTTACGATGAAGGTCCGCATGTCATCAGCGCAAAAGTATATGATACGGTCTATAATACTGCCACTGGCAGTGTCACTTTAAATATTGACCGGACCCTGCCGGTAATTTCCAATGTAAAAGTAACACGCAATGGAACAAATGCCGTTATAACGTGGGAAACCAGTGAACCCTGTGATTCAATAGTGGAATACGGAACAACGATGTCCTTGGGCTCGTCCAGCGCTGTTGATTCAAATCTGAATACCCGCCACAGAGTAACCCTGCTGTTGGAACCAAACAATGGAACAACAGGTCAAACCTTCTATTTCAGGGCTGTTTCAAAGGACGAAGCAGGAAACTCTGTAAATTCAGCCACAACAAGCAAATTAATCAAGATGTACATAGGCACGTGGCTAATGAACGGTAATTATCGTCCTGCAGATACAGGTACAGCGCTTCAGACCGACTTTATCGGCGGAGAAGCCAGTGCCTCACCATATGAAGGTAAGACAGATGCCGGAAAAGTATGGGCCAGGGTGGAAACAGATATCGACCAACATATTGACCTCCCTACTTTCATGGGGAGTAACGTTGGGTACCCTAATTATGATTACACTGTTGTTTATGTGTTCACACATGTATATTCACCTGTAAGCCAAAACGCAGATATCAAAATAGGTGTTGATGACCAAACCAAGGTTTGGCTCAACGAAGAACTCGTTTTCACGGCATCAGGAATTGCGGGGAATTTTACAGTAAGCAATGTCCAGTTAAATCAGGGTTGGAACAAACTTTTGGTTAAAGTTAAAAATAATACCGGGGGATACGGATTTAATGTGGCGTTTGTGCAGCCCGGTACATCTAACCCTGTTTACGGACTGTTATATCAGACGGAACTACCGGATACCATGGTGTGCCCGGATACCACACCACCTGGGATATATCCTGCTGTTCTGGTAGACAGTACCGGCAACGGCCAGATTTCCTGGCAGACAACAGAACTTAGCCCGGCTTACATGGAGCACGGTCCGACTGAAAGTTATGGAACCACTGTTTCCAATACAAATAAGACCGTTAATCATTTGGCTGCCATCAATAACCTGGGTTCTTCAGAAAACTACTATTTCAACTTCACATCTACGGATTTATTGGGTAACAGTACTTCGAAAGAAGTGATTTATCCCCTGATCAATAATGCTTATATAAGCTTCACTTCCACAACGGCAACCGTCAGCTGGACTACCTATGCTCCTGCGGACAGTCAGATTGAATGGGGGACAACGACAAATTTCGGCCAGCAAAATACCCTGGATAACACAATGGTATCCAGCCACTCAATGGTTATTACCGGCCTTAACCCAAATACAACCTATTATTTCCGCATTAAATCCAGGTGTGAGGATGGCACCCTGTTTATCCTTGACCGTAAGGGGGTTACTCAAAGCACTTATATCCGCAATTGGCTTGTCAACGGCCTATACTCTACACCCAATTCCGATGACCTTCTGACGATGGACTTCTTAAATGGTGAACAAAACGTCACTCCCTATGAACGCAAGCCTGATGGTGATTATACATGGGCCAAAGTTATATATTCTGGTGATATGATCGATATCAATGCACTATATCCAGGGCAATTTGGGGAAAATGACTACAAAACAATTTATGTCCATACTTATGTTTATTCACCTGTTGACCAGAGCCCTTATTTGAGTATGGGATCTGATGACGGGATTAAGGTATGGATAAATGGGGAATTGGTATGGACAAATGATGTCCTCAGAGGACATACTTTTAACCAGGACAGGGTTCAGGTCAACCTGAACCAGGGTTGGAACAGGCTGCTAATTAAAGTCAAGAATGCCAAATCAGGTTATGCGTTTTCTGCCCGGTTTACCGATGCAGCGGGAATTCCTATCGATTTCAAATATCAACTGGATGACCCTGCCCAGTTTGAAGAATCTGCCGATACTACTCCCCCGATAATTTACAATGTTAAAACAACCTTGTTTGCTGATAACAAAGCACGTGTGGAATGGTACACAGATGAAGCAGCTACCAGTTATCTTGAATGGGGTAAAGATTCGAGTTACGGGTCAAACCGGTCTGCTTCCAATTTAATAATTAGACACTGGTATGACATAGGTCCCTTAGAAGCAAATGCTACTTACCACTTAAGGCTTACCGGCTCAGACTATGCCGTAAATAACTTTGTTTATGATGATTTCACCATTTCTACCGGCCAGGGGACAGCGCCGTTTATCAAGAGCTGGCTGACAAACGGAACCTATACCAATACTGACAGCGGTACCAGGCTGACAGTTGATTATTTGGGCGGTGAGTCAATTGCCAAACCCCTTGACGGAGAAGGTACTCTGGCCATGGGCAAGTCCTGGAAGGAAATAATCTCTGAAGGCGACTATATTGACCTTTCAGGTGAGCACGGTACATCACCGGATTCAGTTGCTTATGCCCATATTTATGTCAAATCTGATTTTGCAAGGTCTGACCATTATCTGTGGCTGGGAACCACAGGTGGAGCTAATGTTTTTGTCAACGGGGTCAGTGTATATACCCATGTTTACAGCAGGGAACACCAGTTTAATGAGGATAATGTCCCACTTCAACTGAAGGCTGGGCTTAATACTATATTAATTAAACTAACCCCCGGAGAAAACGGACAGTTCGGTTTTTCCGCAAGGGTTGCCATGATAAACGGGAATTTACAGGGAATCAGTACCCTGACAAATTATCAGTCTCAGGGGGATCCTGAACCGTTCTTTACAGGCTATGGAGAATTAATTCAGGCATATAACGGCCTGCAGGACGGAAAGAACAATGTCTCCATAAGGACTTCATATAACCTCGGGGAATCATGGTTCCCGACAGTACAGCTGGTCAGTGACGCATCATGTCCCAGCTGGGCTGAACTGGGTAATAAAAAAGGATTATTCTATAAAAAGCTGGTTAACGGGAAGTGGCAGGCAGCTTACAAGGTTACAGAGAATGACGGTAATTCCTGGACCGATGAAATTATTTTATCCAATTCGGCAGTAAACATATTTAATGTTGATGCCACTGAAGATTTGTCTAACAATAAAGTATATGTGTTCTACAGTGATGATACAGGAGTCTTAAAGTACAGGGCTTCTTCCGACATGGTTGCCTGGACGGCCGAAAAGACTGTACCTGTCACCCTGGCGCCCAATTCTTATCCAAACAGGTACCCGTCCTTTGGCATTGAAAAACTTAAGAACGGGAACTGGGGACTGGCCTACATTGCAGCTGATGATAGTGCTTATCATTATTCAAAAGCCTTGTTCACCACATCTAAAGACCTTGCTGACTGGAAAGAACCTTCAACTTTGATGGACAGCACTCTATACGAGAGACCCAGCCAGATACATTACTACGAAGATGAAAACGGTAACCTGTTTGCCGGAATCCAAAGATGGAGGCACTGGTCAGATTTCAATATGTATTCAAGCAGGAGTATAAACGGAGGGGCAAGCTGGAGTACTCCGGGCATTGTAGACTCTACTAGTTCTTCCTGGTCAAGCGAACATTATGACCCTGTTGGGAACATCAAACTTTATTACGGGAAGAATAACAAAATTAAGGAGGCTTATTTACTTAAGCTTTATGACGGTCCTGTCGTTGAGGACAATGTTTTTGGATTCGGCCACAACTCAGGTGAGGAAGGTTTTGGGGTCAACCCGGCCATCGGTAATTACTCATATCAGAATGAAGACGTTAAAATCCCGGGCATAGGTGTACCCCTTAACTTCACCAGAAGCTATAATTCCTCAGGGGCCAAGGCTGACGGGGTTCTGGGCTATGGCTGGACCCACAACTATAATCTCGAACTCTCCGTAAACCTTAACGGAGTAGTAAATGTCAGCACCGAAGACGGGCGCATGGATTCCTTTGTACTCGGGCCTGATAACAACTACATTCCATTCCCCGGAGTTTATGATACACTAATCAAGAATGCCGACGGGACATGGAGCCTGAAGCGTACCAACAAGACAACCCTGGATTTTGACACCGAAGGCAAAATTACCAAGATCACTGATAAGAACGGCAATACCCTGACCTTTACATATGATTCCAATAAGCGGCTGATTAAAGTTACAGAAGCAGCAGGGCGGACCCTGACCTTTGATTATGATTCAAACGGGCACATAACTAAAGTTACCGACCCGCTTAACCGACAACATATATACGGGTACACCGGCGGTAATCTGACCACCTGCACAGATCCGGGAGGCGGAACAACCACATATATTTATGATGCGGATCATCGTATTACAGAAGTGAAAGACCCGTTGAACAACCGGGCCATCAAGGTGAATTATGACACCAAGAGCAAGGTTGCCGGCCAGGAGGATGCCAGGGGGAATGTGACTTCCTTTGGATATGACTTCACGGCCAGGAAGACCACAATTACTGAAGGGGGTAAAACCAAGACCCAGGAATTTGACGGGTACTACCGGCTGGTTAAGGAAACTGATCCCCTTGGTTATACCACCATATATACTTATGACGGATTAGGAAACAGGAAAACCATAACCAACGCCAACGGCAATGTGACCTCTTATGACTATGACTTAAACGGTAATCTGACCCGTACCAAAGACCCATTGGGCAGCACTATTGAAAACTACTATAACAATGACAGTGACCTGATTTACAGAAAGGACCCCAATGGTAATATTACAAGATTTGATTATGACAGCAAAGGCAACCTGCTGACCACCCATCTTCCCAGTGGCAAAGACATCTCATATACCTATTATGCAAACGGCCTGCCCCAAACTGTGACTGATGCCAATAACGGGACCACGACCTTCTTATATGATCAATATGGCTACATGGAAAGGCAGACAGACCCTCTGGGTTACAGTATCAGCTATACCTATGACGCTGGCGGGCGCAGGCTGAGCGTCACTGATGCGGTAAACAATACCACTTCCTTTACTTATGACAATATGGACAACCTCCTGACAGCCACTGACCCGTTGAACAGGACCTCTGTTTATGAATTTGACGCCAATGGGAATAAGGTCAGGGAAACTAATCCCCTTGGGAAAACAACCACTTATACCTATGATGAACTTAACCAGCTTGTCCAGGTTACCGATGCAACAGGCAGTGTCACTGTCATGGAATATGATGCAGACGGCAGCCTGATTAAAGTGACAGATGCCTTGGGCGGCATTACCACCAATACATATGATGACGGCGGTCGGTTAGCTGCCACCACAGATGCCAATGGTCACAGCACCGCTTATACGTATGACGGGAACGACAACCTGCTGACCATGACCGATGCCCTGGGTAATTCCACCACCTTCACTTATGACACCAATGACCGCCTGACTTCGGTTACTGACCCTCTGGGCAGGACAACGGCATACGAGTACGATGCCAATGGAAACAAAATTAAAGAAACTGACCCGCTTGGGTTTACCACCCTCTTTACCTATGATTCAATGAATAATCTCGTAACAGTGCGGGATGCCGCTTACAGGGTGACCACATATGAATATGACGGCAACAGTAATAACACGAAAATAACCGATGCCGGAGGAAATGTCACGGAATCCCAGTATGACAGCAGCAACCGCCTGGTCAAAGAAATTAGTCACAACATCCCGGCAGACCAGGTAACAGAATACATGTATGACCCCAATGACCGGGTTATTCAGACCATTTATCCGGGCGGGGTGACGACCTCAAACTCCTATGACAGTGCCGGTAACCTGATATCCTTTACTGACGGCAGGGGATATACCACCGGTTTTGAATATAACGCCCTGAACAAAGTAGTAAGTGTGACTGACGCGGTATATAACACCCGGACCATAAATTATGACGACCTGGGCAGAGTCAGCAGTGAAACTGACTGGCTCGGAAATGTTACCTCATACGAATATGACAAACTGGGCCGGAGGATTAGGGTAAATTATCCGGACCTCAGCAGCCTGACATTTACCTATGACCCGGCTGGAAACCTGCTGTCAGAAACCGACGGGGAAGGCCATACCACTTCATACACCTATGACGAGCTGGACCGTCCAGTCACAGTAACCGATGCCGTCTATGGCATAACCAGGTACACCTATGATGCTGCCGGTAACATGATTTCCGAAACAAATGCCCTGAACAACACTACAACATACCGATATGACGGCTTTGACCGGCTGATCGAAACTGCCCTGCCGGGAGGTTCAGCCACAACCTATAGTTATGACCCTATAGGAAACCTTAAAACAGCCACAGACCCCAATGGACATACAACGGTTTACGATTATGACAATATAGACAGGCTGATTAAAATTACAGATGCCCTTGGTAATACAACCCAATACGAATATGACGCAATGGGCAACCGGACGAAACTAACTGATGCCAGAGGCAAGGCAACCCGGTTCAGCTATAACGAGCGGAACCTGATGGTATCGGTAACCGACCCCCTGAACCATACAACATCCTATGAGTATGACGCCAATGGCAATATGATTAAAATGACAGATGCCAGGGGCGGCAGCACCCTGTATGAATTTGACCCGTTAAACCGCATGGTTACCGTCACTGACCCCCTGAACCGGGCCAGGAATTTTGCCTATGATGCCAATGGCAATCAGGTCACGGTAACAGATGCCAAGGGACAGGTCACCCAGTATGATTATGATCCCATGAACCGGGTGACCGCCATCACCAGGCCTGATAACCAGACCATCAGCTATTCATATAACAAGGCTGGCGCCAGGACAATGATGTCTGACCCCACAGGAGACGTAAACTATACCTATGACGACCTGAACAGGCCGGTAAAAGCCAGCTACTCCCGAAACGGGCTGGACATGAACTATGATTATGATGCCATCGGCAACAGAACCCTGCTCACCGTAACCAGAGGAGAGACAGTAATCTACAGTGTTTACTACCGGTATGACGAACAGAACCGGCTCACCGAACTGACCGATAAAGACGGGAACACATTCACCTTCGGTTATGACAGCACCGGAAACGTTACCGAAGTAAACTATCCCAACGGCACAAAAGCCACATTCACATATGACGATGTCAACCAGGTAACCGCCATCGGTAACCTGAAAACCGCCGGAGGGAACATCAGGAACTACACATACACATATAACCCCAACGGCTACAGGACCCAGATGACCGTTGACGGAACCGAAGTCATCGACTATCAGTATGACGACTTAGGCCAGCTCACCGGGCTGACAGACAAGAGGGGAAGTTATGACTTCATTTACGACCAGGTAGGCAACAGGCTGCAGATGGTCTATACCGATGTTAACTCC
>PHAB01000022.1 GCA_002840275.1 Firmicutes bacterium HGW-Firmicutes-14 | reverse complement strand
CTGCCCGGGGACGGGCTGATGGCACAGCCCTGAACTTGGGGTCATACTCCGATACCAGAAATGGACTTCGGTTTAATCACCCAGGAATCCCCTGCCTTTAGGCATGGGGAGTGTCAAGACAGTGTTCAGCAGGGATTTTTCCACTGTTTGGTGAATGGAACTTTTTAACCTGACGATTCGTCATAATGACAACCAGGCCTCAAAGGGGGGGAAGACCGGTGAATATAAACGATGAGATACTCATCGAAAAAATAAAAGAGGGCGACATCGATGCCTTTGAAGTGCTGATTTCAAGATATGAGGCCAGGGTTTACACCATTGCATACCGTTATATCGGGAATTACAATGATGCCAGCGACCTGGCCCAGGAGGCGCTGATAAGGGTTTACCGGTCAATTTACAGTTTCCGTGGAGACAGTTCCTTTCTTACCTGGCTCTACAGGGTGGTGACTAATGTGTGTAAAGATGAATTGCGCCGCCGGGCAAGAGAAAAAACGGTATCTATGGATGAACTGGAAGAGAGGGGACTAACTCCTGCCGTCGAACCGGGGCATAGGTCTCTGGAGGACTTTATCCTCCGTAAAGAGTGGCAGGATGAGGTTCAGGAAGTCCTGAACACCCTCTCGGAAGAACATCGTGCTGTGGTAATTATGAGAGATATCCAGGGTTATTCATATGAAGAGATAGCCCATTTCCTGGAGTGTTCCCTGGGAACGGTTAAATCACGGCTGAACCGGGCCCGCAGTACATTGAAGGACCGGCTGATTGAACGAAAAGAACTGATAGTCGGAAGGGCCTGCCACGGCCATTGAAAGGAGGGGTTTACATGCAGTGCAGTGAAATAAGAGATATGCTTTCGGCATATATCGATGAAGTACTGGACCCGCAGGAGAAGGCTGCTGTCGAAGCGCATCTTAAGGCCTGCAGTTCCTGTTCACAGGAATTGGCTGACTTGCAGGAAACAGTAAAACTCCTCCATTCCCTTAGTGAGGTGTTGCCTCCCGAAGGTTTTCGCGCCTTGCTCAGGCAGAGGCTGGAGAAAGAGGCCGTACCGGTTGAAGGCACTGTTCAGGGAAACAGTGTTGCACCAGGTATGAACGACAATATCAGGACCGGTGGTGGAATCAGGAAGAGATGGAAGGACCGGCTCAGACACATGGCCGGAGGTTACAAAAAATACCTGGCTGCTGCGGTCATTATCATAGGATTTGGCATAAGCATCGGCTTATATAACATGTCCCAGTCCGGTCTGCATTCATATGGCAGTCCAGATATTGCCCTTAACCAGGGAACTGATTCAGCCAAAGCGGAAGGGTCAGCGCCAATGGAACCCGACCGGAAGGCGAGCGGTCAAGGGGTTGCCGAAGACGGAGCTTCCGGAGACGGAACTTCCGCAGACGGAGCAGCGGAAGACCTTCCCACTCTGGACAGCATGAGATTATCAAGGGATACTGCTCAATATGACAGTGGCATCAGCGAAGACCAGGAGAGATATTCCATGGCCCCTCCCGGTAAGGGTGGAGAAGTGGCTCCGGAGACCGCAGATAAGCTGACACAACCACCTGATACACCCGTTTCTTCGGAAGACGTTAATAATATGCAGGCACCTGATAATATCGTCAGGGCCATGAGAGTACCCGATTCTGAACAGCCCGGAGCTGTAGATACGCTGAAGACAGAGGAAGCACAGGATGTGCAGGCTGATAAAGCAGCTGATACCGGCGGAGGCACAGAACCCGCTTTTAAGGAAAAGGCTGCAGATACAGAAGATGATTTGAAAGCGGCAAAGGCTAGGGAAGAAACACCGTCTGGAACCGGGGATGACAGCGCCGGTTCAGGGGGGGCAGTCTCCCTGCAGGCCGAAAACAACCTGAAGCCTGACCAGAAGATTATTAAAGAGGGGTTCCTGAACCTGGAAGTAAGGGATTATAATAAATTTGGACCAAAGCTCCTTGCCGAGGTTGACCATTACGGGGGATATGTGGAAAACTCATCCGAAAGTATGGTTGGCACGATATCGGCGAATATCATCATAAGGGTCCCTGCCCGTAATTTTTCCCAACTGCTGAGCCGGATAGAATCCCTGGGAAAAGTAACTGATAAGACACTTTCAGGGAGAGATGTTTCAACAGAATATGTTGATGTACAATCGAGAATCCGCAACCTGGAGAGACAGGAACAGCGGCTGCTCGGGCTGGTTGATAAAGCAGCCGTACTCAATGAAGTCCTTACCCTGGAAAACGAACTTTCCAGGGTAAGGGAAGAGATAGAGGTTCTCAGGGGAAGACTGGCCGGACTTGAGGATACTACCACATATTCGACTATCAGGCTGGAAGTAAGGGAAATTGCCGAACCGGAAGTTAAGGCCCCTGAAGGGATACTGGGTAAGGCGTTAAGGAACTTCAAAAAGAGTCTGACAGCAATGCTGAACCTTGCCGGAGAGTTGGTTTCTGCCGGAGGATGGCTGCTGCCCTGGGTCCTTGTCGCGGGTGGGGCTGCCGGAGCCTTCTACTGGTATAGAAAGAAGAAAGGATAGAAATTTTAAACACCTTCCTTGCAGGTATTTTCCAACATAACGGTGAAAAACTATATAAACAGTCTTATTGATTGGGATGGGGTTTAACCTCATCCCAATCTTTAGCGGCGGTTGGCAGTTGATCCGGAGCCGCGTATTGGAGGAGGTTTCAAATGAAGGAGCAGAATGACAAATTTATGATCCTGGATGGTAACAGCCTGATTCACCGGGCGTTTTATGCAATACCCCTTCTTTCCACCAGTGAAGGGGTTTTTACTAACGCTGTCTATGGTTTTGTAAATATGCTCATGAGAATTCTTGGGGATGAGAAACCGGCATGTGTTGCCGTTGCTTTTGACAAGGGAAGGGTAACCTTCCGGACAGAGCAATTTGAGGATTATAAGAGCCACCGGAAACCAACCCCGGAAGAGCTCAGGCCGCAGTTTGCCTTGGCCAAGGAAGTCCTGGGGGCAATGGGTATCCCGGTTTATGAGCTGGAAGGATATGAAGCGGATGACCTAATTGGCACTGTTACCAGGCTGGCGGAGGAACAGGGTTATAACAGCATCATTGTGACAGGGGACAGGGACGCTCTGCAGTTGGTTTCCGCCATGACCCGGGTACTTCTGACTAAAAAGGGCATTTCCGAATTAGAGGTATATGACCCGGAAAGAGTGAATGAACGGTATGGACTTACACCGGACCAGATGAAAGACCTGAAAGGTTTAATGGGGGATTCATCTGACAATATCCCCGGAGTACCGGGAGTGGGGGAGAAAACGGCCCTTAAACTTATCCAGCAATATGGCAGTATTGAAAAGGTTTATGATAATCTTGGCGACCTTTCACCCAAATTGAGGCAAAAACTGGCAGATAACAGGGAGATTGCATTTCTGAGCAGGGAGCTGGCGACTATTGTCAGGGATGTCCCGTATGAAATGGACCTGGCCCGGTGCAATTTAAACGAACCGGATTATGAAGCCCTTCTAGCCCTGTTCAGGAAACTGGAGTTCCGGACACTGGTCAAATCAACTGTCGAAAGAATGAAGGCT
This sequence comes from Firmicutes bacterium HGW-Firmicutes-14, assembly GCA_002840275.1. GTDB lineage: Bacteria > Bacillota > Thermincolia > Thermincolales > UBA2595 > W-Firmicutes-14. Next base: position 48,734 of record PHAB01000022.1, on the reverse strand, counting down.
GCGGGTGCTATACAGGATAAAGGTACCGTACCGGTTATGACGAATCAGGATGATAGCTTTTTAGAGAAAGGTTCAGTGGAATACCGGAGGTTTACCCTGGATGACGCCATGGATAAGGTGGCAGGTGAGCTGGACAGGGGTGAGATTGGCATTCATTATGAACTTAGCAATCCTGACCCCATGCTGGCAGAATTAAGCGGATTCAGCTGGTGCACCAGGCCGGGGATTGCCGGTTATGTGAGCGGGGTATCTGCCGGACAGGCAGAGCTTTTCCGGGAGGAAGAAAATATTTCCGGGCTGGCGGGTCTTATAGGAGCACGCTCCGGAGTTAAGAAATACTGTCATGACGGAAAACGGCTGATGGTGGCTCTGAACCGCTATGGTATCAGGTGGGATGGGATCGAACAGGACACCATGCTGGCAGCCTATCTTCTTAACCCAACAGGTCAGAACCAGGACCTGGCGGATATAAGTGCCAAATACCTGGACAAAAACCTGACGCCGGCCGAAGGGGCAGATGATGCATGTGCCAGGGCGGACACAATTATGTCCCTGCAGCAAGTCCTGTCAGGGAAACTGGCTGAAAACGGGATGGACGAATTATATTATCACGTGGAATTGCCTCTTACCAGAATACTTGCTGACATGGAGACTGCCGGGATCAGGGTGGACCGTGACCGCCTAAAGGTAATGTCAGAAGAACTGGAAGGCAAACTGAATGAGCTTACATTGGAGATATACCGGCTTGCGGGCGAGGAATTTAACATTAATTCCACCAAGCAGCTGGGCTATATCTTTTTTGAAAAAATGGACCTGCCGGTGGTCAAGAAGACCAAAACCGGTTTTTCGACAGATGTGGAAGTATTGGAGACTTTGGCTGAAGAACATGAAATCGCTGCCCGGATCCTGGAATACAGGCAGCTGGCCAAACTGAAGTCCACTTATGTTGACGGTCTCGCCGGGTTAATTAATCCGCGTACCGGGAAAGTCCACACTACCTTTAATCAGGCCGTTACTGCCACAGGAAGGCTCAGCAGCACAGAACCAAACCTGCAGAACATCCCGATCCGGTTGGAAGAAGGCCGTCTTATCAGGAAGGTCTTTGTCCCCTCTGAGGAGAGCCATTTCCTCCTGGCAGCCGATTACTCCCAGATTGAACTGAGGGTTCTGGCCCATATTTCCGGGGACGAGAATTTTGTCCGTGCATTCCGGGCGGGGGAAGATATCCATACCCACACCGCTTCCGAGGTTTTCGATGTGCCGGATGAAAAGGTGACCAGGGAGATGAGGGACGCCGCGAAGGCGGTAAATTTCGGTATAGTATATGGGATAAGTGATTATGGCCTGGCACGCAACATAAAGGTTACCAGAAAAGAGGCCAAAGAATATATTGAGGGGTACTTCCGGCGCTATCCGCGGATAAAGGAATATATGAAAGAGATAGTGGAATCTGCCCGGGAGAAAGGTTATGTCACTACCATGCTTAACAGACGGAGATACATTCCTGACATCTTCAGCCCCAACCACAATATCAGGTCTTTCGGCGAACGAACAGCAATAAACACTCCTATTCAGGGGAGTGCGGCCGACATTATAAAACTGGCCATGGTCAGGGCAGCCGGGCGAATCCGGGAGGAAGGCATGAAGACCAGGATGATATTGCAGGTTCACGATGAATTGATATTTGAGGTGCCGGGTGAAGAGATGGAAACAGCGGTTCTCCTTATCAGGAACTGCATGGAAAACGCCGTTCAACTGCAGGTACCCCTGGTGGTAGACATGAAGAAGGGGCGCAACTGGTATGACATGGACAAGATCGAAAGGTAATACCGCCATATACTTTACTATTAGGTAATGGCTAATAATAACAATTAAACTATAGCGGATAATTTGTTATAATTAATACGGAAAAATAATTATGTCAACTTGTACGGGGAGATGATAAACAATGCCTGAACTTCCGGAAGTGGAGACTATTAGGCGGTCCCTTGAGGAGAAGGTTAAGGGCAAAACATTTACAGGAGTAGAAATATTCCTTGATAAGATGTTGAAAGGCCTGGAACCCGGAGACCTGGATGAAAAATTCAAAGGGAAGAAGATAACAGGAATTGACAGAAGGGGTAAATATCTTCTGATCAATCTGACCGGCGGTGTGGTAATGGTAATCCATCTCAGGATGACCGGACAGCTGTTGTACTGTGCTCCGGACCAGGAAAAAGCCAAACATACCCACCTGGTGTTTCACCTTAATGACATGTACCAATTAAGGTTTATTGACCAAAGACAGTTCGGTAAGGTCCACATAGTTTCCTTAAAGGAACTGGGCAGTATATCCGGACTGAAAAACCTGGGTGTGGAACCTTTGAGTGACATCTTTACCAGGGAACATTTCAAAAAAGGCCTGCGCAACAGGAGGATCAAAATAAAGCCTCTTCTTCTGGACCAGACCTTTATAGCCGGAATCGGAAACATATATGCAGATGAGGCCCTCTTCAGGGCACGGGTCAACCCGGAACAGGTTGCAGCTAATATTAATGCCCGGGAAGCAGTGCGTCTTTATACAGCCATCAGGGAGGTCCTGCTTGAGGGTGTGGAAAACCGGGGAACTTCAATCAAGGATTATGTTGACGGGGATGGGACCAGAGGCAGTAATCAGAATTACCTGAGGGTATACGGCCGTGAAGGGGAACCGTGTCTGAAATGCAAAACAGCCATACAAAGGAAAGTGATCAGCGGGCGCAGTGCTCATTTTTGTCCCAAGTGCCAGAAACTATAGATGAATAACCCCCCTTTTTTCAGACAGGCACATTATTTTGGCTTATGCCATATAGTGAATTGAAAAGAGCCTGGAACTGTAAAGGGGGAAGCCCAAAACAGTGGAAATCCTGTCTGTTATTGCCTTTGCTGCGGCTTTAAGCCTGGACGGATTCGGTGTGGGTGTTGCTTACGGCATGAGAAAAATAAGGATACCCGGCCTGTCCCTGATGGTAATAAGCCTCACATCTTCGACAGCTATAGGTATTACCATGCTGTTTGGCCACCTGGTAGCCCAATACATATCTGCAGGGATTGCGGAAACTATCGGGGCTGCGATTCTTATCCTTGTAGGCCTGTGGATAGTCTTACAGACTGTCTTTAAAAGAAAAGCATATGACCGCGGTCTGGTAAATGGTGAGAACAGCAGTCACCCTGACGGACACTGTGAACCGATTTTCCGGTTACAAATAAAGGGGCTTGGTCTGGTAATCCAGATTTTGCATGAACCGACAGCAGCTGATTGGGATAAATCGGGAATCATAAACATAGGAGAGGCGCTGATGCTGGGTCTGGCCCTGGCCCTGGATGCCATGGGCGCCGGATTTGGGGCGGCGATGGCCGGATTTGGGCCTTTGCTGACTCCCCTGATAGTAGGCCTGGTTAAATTTATGATGGTTAGTCTGGGGGTGCATGTCGGCCGACGGTCTGCATCAAGCTGGCTGGGGGACCGGGCAGCGGTACTGCCCGGTTGGGTGTTGATATGTCTCGGATTAGCCAGGGTTATGAAGATATAGAGGGCTGACCGGCAGAAGGTCAGCCCTCTCCGTATTTATCTATTTTATTTTCCTGACAAACCTGTTTTTAATACGGCGTAGAATCGATGGTTGCGGCTTCTCGACCTCAACATAGATCACTTGGGAGCCAGGCAATTCTCCATTGGTATTCTTATTATTATTGTCTGTTTCCAGAGCATATTTACTTAACCATTTTACATAAACAACAGCCGTGGTAATACCAAAAACTGAATGCCCGATAAATGCACTCAGGTTTGATACAGCTTCAGCCGGAGCAGATGCTTTAGTAAAGGGGAGGTTATGATAAACAAGTCCGTACAAGAAAAGCCAGGCCATTCCTCCAACCCCCCAGCCTTTTATTATATAATTTTTTGTTCCCTGCCATTTCAAGAGTAATCCTGTAAACACTCCAAACATCCCGCCAATAATTATATCTGCAAAAAAACCGATGACATGCCCCCAGACCGTGGTTAAATCGGCACGAGCTGTAAATATACTGGCTGCTTGATGCCAAATATAAAATTTGGCAAAACCGATTTTTCTTGCAAAAAAACTGTAAGTATCACGGGTGATAACACCGGCAATACCTGAAAGAACCCATAGGGTGAATTGGTCTTTTGTCATCTGCAGATAAACCCCCTCATTTAATTCAGAGTCCCTTCTCCGGCTGTAATTCATTCAGCTTTTCTGAGAACCAGGCGGTGTGCAGGTCTTCATCGACATGGTTATTTTGCAGTATTTTTAACAATTCCTGATCCTGGTTTTCTAATTTTATTGCTTCTATTAAGTCTTTGTAGTCTTTCATAGCTTTATGCTCAATTAAGATATTGGCTTTCAATGTATTTTTCAGTCCGGAAAACGAAATAAGTTTGCCTGCAATGCTGCCAATTATCGGGGATATAACATCACCTGTCTTGGTAGGGATTCCGCCCATTTCCTTAATTTTCTCCGCAATGTTGTCAACATGCTGTTGTTCAATGTAAGCTATACGTTCAAAAGCCTGACCGATATAAGTGCCTTCAAAGGTCCTGCTTTGGGCAATATATAAATCAACCTGGTTAAGTTCCAGACTATAAAACCAGTTTAATTTTGAGATTAGTTGCTCTTTATCCATTTGACACCTCAGCAGGTTCTGTTAATTCAATCGGTTATATACTAGTATCGTTTTTTTCTCTGAAATTATGTTAATAATTAGAACGGTTTGTGAGAATATGGGGTTGCCGCACCCTGATTTGTTTTATTGCTGTGGAATGTTGATTGGAGGAAAAGCATATTTTTTATAGAAAGTAATTACAATATTCTTGATTCGGTCCGACAAGACCAAGTTTGATCAAAAAAGAGGTATGAAGGAGACAGTAATGCCGGTAATAGGTCTTACGGGAAGTATTGCCAGCGGAAAAAGCCTGGTCGCGGGAATACTGCAGGAATTAGGGGCCAGGGTTATAGATGCCGATATCGTGGCCCGGGAGGTAGTTATGCCCGGGACCCGGGCATGGGAAAAAATCAGGGATTCCTTTGGAGACGGGGTTTTAAATGCCGATAATGGTACGATTGACCGGAAAAGACTCGGCCGCATGGTCTTTTCCGACCCTGATAAGAGGAAGAGGCTCAATGAAATTACACATCCGCTGATTACTGACCTGATTAAGAAAGAAATAGATACTTTCAGGGCCGGAGACGGCGGTGAAGGAAGGGTTTTGGTCATAGATGCGCCTCTCCTGATAGAAACCGGACTGGACCAATTGGTTGATGAAGTCTGGGTGGTTGATATTCCTGTGGAACTGCAGGTTGCAAGGCTTATGGAGAGGGACAGGCTGACCCGCCGGGAGGCGTTGGCACGGATCAGCGCCCAGATGCCCCTGGAAGAGAAAAAGAAATATGCCCGGCGTATAATCGATAATTCGCAGGATACCGCTTCGACCAGGCAAATGGTTATGAATTTATGGAAAGACTGTTTTGGGAAATCTGGGGTGGAAATTGTTGACGAGTAAAAAAAGAACAAACTCAAAGCTTATCTGGTGGGTTGTATTTCTGTTGATTCTGGGGGTTATTTTTACCAACAAGACATTTTGGCGCTACATATACCCCTTTCCCCATAAGGAGATCATATATGCCGAAGCGGCCCGCAATAATATTGACCCTTATTTGGTGGCAGCAATTATCAAAACCGAGAGCAACTTCTCTTCAGAAGCGGAATCCCGGAGCGGAGCCAGGGGGATAATGCAGATAATGCCGGAAACCGGCGCCTGGGCTGCCCGGCAGATGAACATGGACGGATTTACACCGGACGACCTGTATGAAACAGGGACAAACATAAAAATCGGCTGCTGGTATCTGAACAATCTCAACTCCGAATTTAAGGGCAACAAAATCCTGGTTATAGCCGCATATAACGGTGGCCGCGGCAATGTAAGGGAATGGATGGAAAAAAAACAGTGGACAGGGGAACATTCCGATGTTGACCGCATTCCCTTTCCTGAAACAAGGGAATATGTGAAAAAAGTTCTGACTAACTATTCATGGTACCGGTATTTGTATCAAAAATAGGGTTGCATCTGCTAAGATTTTTCGGGGTCTGTATCGTATTGCAACTTAGCTCATCATCCGTGTCTCCGCCCTGCGGTTTCACCGGATGATGAGCTAAGTTTTTTACTAAATAATAGCGAATATGCCTGAATTTGCAGGAGTCGATAGAATTCTGTCGAATTAGAAAGAAAAAAAGTCCCAATATCATCCTGAACAATCAGACATTATTAAGGGGGCAGTTATATGCAGCGAAGCAGGTACATTCATTTACTTATCCTGGGCGTTATTTGTATGCTGGTAATTTCCACGTTAATGATTACGGGGTGTGGAGCCGGCAAGGAGACAAACCGGCAGGCATTCAGGTATCCTTTGCTGGATGACCCGATTTCCCTTGACCCGGCAAATTTCAACGAAGAACTGGGTATTAATGTGGGGAAGGAAATTTATGACGGCCTGGTAGACCTGGATTTCGAAAAGCTGACTGTTATCCCGGCCCATGCGGAAAAGTGGGATGTTAAAGAGAATAAGGTTTTTACCTTCTACCTGCGTAAAGGTGCAAAATTCCACAATGGCAAAGAAGTAACAGCTGAGGATTTCAGGTACTCTTTTGACAGGCTCCTCAACCCTGATACTGCTGCAACTGTGGCATGGATACTGGAGGGGGTTAAGGGCGCTGTTGAACGGATGGAGGGTAAGGCCGATAATACGGAAGGGATAAAAGTAATTGACCGCTATACCCTTGAGATAACCCTTGAAGAACCGTCACCGTCATTCCTGTCATGGCTGGCCCATCCCGGTGCGGCTGTGGTGGACCGGGATACGGTGGAAAAGGCCGGTGTATCCCTGGGTTCAACAGGGGCAGGGCCGGATGTAATTATCGGGTCAGGCCCTTTCATGCTGTCTGAGTGGGTCCCCAAGAACCAAATCAGACTTTCACGAAATGACGAATATTACGGACAGAAAGCTTTTCTTGAACAGGTTGAATTCAGGATAATTCCTGATGCGACAACAGCCCTGAACGAATTCAGAGCCGGCAACCTTGATATTGTAACCGGTATTCCGCCGGGACAGATCCAGTCCGTTGAGAAGGAATTTCCCGGCCAGGTGATAAAAAACACCTTGTGGGAGGTCAAGTTTTTCGGGTTTAACTTATCCAGGGAGCCTTTCAAAGATAATGTAAAACTGCGCCGGGCATTAAACTTTGCTATTGATCGGGAAGGGATAATCAATGCTGTACTGGAAGGGGACGGTGTCCCGGCAAAGGGAGTCCTTCCCCCTGGTATGGCTGAATATAACGATGATTTGAAGGGTTATGACTACAATCCTGAGAAAGCCATTTCTCTGCTTTCTGAAGCAGGATTCCCGGAAGGTAAGGGTCTGCCGGAGGTAGAACTGGCCTTTAACCAGCATGAAACAAACCAGAAAATAGCTGAAGCAGTACAGGCCCAGTTAAAAGAAGTGGGCTTCCGGACAAAACTAAAAGGTATGCCTCTGCCCGAGTACCAACGGGAGGTTGGTACCGGCAGCCTCAATGTCTTCTGGCTTTCGTGGATTGCAGATTCCATGGATGCCGGATGCATACTGTATCCGCTATTCAGCTCCGGAGGTTATGGATTGTTTGGATATGCCAACCAGGAAGTTGATACCCTTCTGGACCGGGCAAAGTCTGCAGTTGACCAGGACGAGCGGATAAGACTTTACCGGGAAGCAGAGAAATTAATTGTGGATGACTCCCCGGCTATCTGGATATTCCACCCAAGAAGAACTTATCTGAAGGCCGGGAACATCAGCGGTTTCCAGGCTAACCCTATGGACATAATCCCCATGGACAAGATTCAGTTATAACTTGATGAAGGTTAATGGAGTTTGCACATAAACGGGCAAACTCCATTTTAAAACCGGTTTGGAGAGCTGTTCATGCTGAGATTTATATTTAGACGATTATTAAGCTTAATTCCTATTCTGCTGGGGATTTCCTTTGTTTCTTCAATACTGTTTTACATTGTCCCCGGAGATATCGTAAAAGTCATGATGGGTCAGCATGTAAATCCATATATTTATGCCAACGTGAGAAAGGCTCTTGGATTGGACCTCCCCTTTTGGCAGAATTTCACCGGTTTTGTCAGGGACGTTATACATGGGGACCTGGGCTATTCTTTTATTCAACAAAGACCGGTAAACGAGATAATCTGGGAGGCAGTACCTGTTACAGTCAGCCTGTTCGTTACAACCCTGGTGATAACAATAATCGGGGGAATTGCGGCAGGTGTATTGGCTGCTGTTAATGACAGGAATGCCAAAGGACAACTGGTAAATGTGAGCATTATAATCGGATGTTCAGTATCCCCATTTCTGATGGCCCTGTTTCTGCAACTGGTTTTTGGGGTGAAGCTGGGGTGGTTCCCGGTTTCAGGGATAAGTGAGGGACTGAAAAGTTACTTTTTACCCGGTTTGGCTGTGGGACTCGTAATGGCCACTCTTGTCGGTAAGGTGACGAGGGCGAGCATGCTTGAGGTACTGACACAGGAACATGTCCTGTTTTCGTTAGCAAGAGGGTTAAGATACAGGAGCATAATATTAAGGCACACTCTGAGAAATGCCCTTGTACCGGTTTTCACGGAACTGGGCTTACAGATATCGGCTTTAATGGGTGGATATATATTAACTGAAACAATATTTAACCTCCCGGGGATGGGAAGGCTGATATATTATTCAGTAATGGCACGGGACTTTCCCGTACTCCGGGGAATCCTTTTTATTTCGGCAGTAGTTACTGTCTTGGGCAACCTCCTTATTGACATTATCTATGCCAGAGTGGAACCCAGGATCACAACAGGGGCTGTAAGAGAGGAGTAAAATGATTGGCGGAAAACAGCACTTGGATTTAAAAACAGTATGGCAGATTAAACCATTTGTTTGGGGTGCTATAATCACGGGTGTTGTTATAGCTGTTAGTTTGCTGGCGCCCCTCATTGCCCCTGCGGACCCCCTGTCACAAAACCTGTCGGCATCCCTAAGCGCCCCCGGGGAAGGATATATTTTTGGCGCTGATGCGTTAGGACGGGATGTTTTCAGCAGGGTAATTTACGGTTCCCGGATTACCCTGGCTGTTTCCTCATCGGTTTTACTCCTGGCTGTATTAATTGGAACCATCCTTGGGACGGCTGCCGGTTATTTTGGAGGGGTTATTGATACAGTGATTATGAGGACTGCCGATATAATCCTGGCCCTCCCGGGGCTGATAATTGCAATAATTGTAATGGCATTCATCGGCGCCGGGGTGACAAATCTGATATTAGTTTTCACTATTGGTTACTGGGCGGTATTTGCCCGGTTGACGAGAGGACAGGTAATTTCTATCAAAGACCTGTCATTTGTGGATGCGGCAAGGATTTCCGGCACCAGGCCGCTGGGGATAATTATAAAACATATCTTGCCCAATTGTTTTTCACCCATAATTGCCTACAGTACGATAGTATTGGGAGAAATAATTATCGGTGAAACGGCCCTCAGCTTCCTGGGACTGGGCATCCAACCCCCGGCTCCCAGCTGGGGGGTGATGCTGTCAGATGCCAAAAACTATATCTTCACGGCACCATGGTTGGTTGTATTCCCAAGTCTGGCTATAGTTATGATAGTGCTCGGTTTCAACCTTCTTGGGGACGGCCTGAACTGTTTTTTGAATCCAAAACAGCAAAACCGCCGAATTGAGGTTTTCCATGGAAATTTTAAGAGTAAATGACCTGAAAACATATTTTTACACCCGGAAGGGCACAGTTCGGGCCGTCGATGGGGTCAGTTTTTCCCTTAAACAAGGCGAAACCCTGGGTATTGTGGGTGAATCAGGGGCAGGAAAAACTGTCCTCAGTCTCAGTGTGATGGGGCTGGCCGGGAACTTAGGGGGAGAGGTCGTTACCGGGGAAGTATGGTATGAAGGGAACAACCTAATGGCAAAGCCGGAATTGTATACCAATATCAGGGGCAGGAAGATTTCCCTGATACCCCAGGAAGCGGCACCGGCCTTAAACCCGGTGTTCAACATAGGTTTTCAGCTTGAGGAGATGCTGGCTGTCCACCTGGGAATGGGAAAAGCAGAGCGGCGGGCCAGGATAGAAGAGATGCTGGAAGATGCAGGGCTGCCTGACCCGGCCCTGGTTGCCGGTCTCTATCCCCACCAGCTTAGCGGCGGGATGGTACAGAGGGTCCTGCTGGCCTTTGCCTTGTGCTGCAGCCCGGATATTATAATTGCAGATGAGCCGGCATCATCCCTGGATACCACTGTTCAGGCACAGGTCCTGGAACTTCTGAGGGACATTAAGGAACAGCGGGGCCTTTCCATAATCCTGATAGCCCATGACCTGGGAGTAGTGGCCAACAACTGTGACCGGGTACTGGTGATGTACAGGGGACGTATCCTTGAATCGGGACCGACATCCACTGTGCTGACCAGGCCTCTGCACCCTTATACCCAGTCTCTTTTACGGATTTACAGGTACCTGGAAAAAGGTATGGGTGAGAACAATGATATACGTGCTTGTCCTCCTATGAATTGTGAGGGTACTACCGAAAGTATGGGTTGTGTTTTTGCATACAGGTGTGAAAGGGCTGCAGAGGTATGTTACCTAAAGAACCCGCTTATTCAGAACCCTGATACAGAACGGTTTGTATCCTGCAATTACGTATATCTCTAAGCTGTATCCTGCCTTTTGCCCTAATAATGCTTGACCGGAGGTTTTCATGAAGGCAATCAATACAGAAGAAAAAAAACTAATTGAAGTGGAAGAATTATATAAAACCTTCCGCCTGCGCGACGGTATGCACAAGAGGCATTCAATTGAAGCGGTCAGGGGAATAAGTTTTTGCCTGGGGAAGGGGGAAACCCTTGCCCTGGTAGGGGAAAGCGGGGGTGGAAAAACGACGGTGGGCAGGATTATCCTCGGCCTGGAAAAACCCACTTCCGGTATTGTCCGGTATAAGGGAGATGATATCAGACAGCTGACGGGAGAGAAGAAACGGGAATACCGGAAGGCTGTCCAGGCTGTATTCCAGGACCCGCATTCATCTTTGAACCCTAAAATGCGAATTGGTGATATAATAAGTGAACCTCTCGCGAATTTCACATATAAGGGGAACTATCAGGAAAGACTGGCCCGCCTTCTGGAAATAGTGGGCCTGACCGGAGATTTTATATGGCGCTATCCCCACCAGTGCAGCGGTGGTCAGAAACAGAGGGTGGCAATTGCCAGGGCGCTGGCGGCAGATCCGGAAGCCGTCATTCTGGATGAGCCTCTTTCCGCCCTTGATATCTCCATACAGACCCAGATAATTACCCTGTTCAACAGCCTTAAAAAACAGCATGGAATAAGCTTTCTTCTGATAACCCATGACCTTCGGGCTGTCCGGGCTATGGCTGACAGGGTTGCTGTCACATATCTGGGCAGGATTGTGGAAGCGTCAGAGAAAAGAGCATTCTTCGAAAACCCGGTCCATCCTTATTCACAATCCCTGTTAGAAGCAGTGCCATCAATTGACGGTTTACAAAAATTGAAGATTACTATATAATAAAATATAATAAATCCTTTAAAAAAGACAGAGATTTTTCATAGTCTAATAATTTCCAACAGCAAGGAGACGGTCGGGATGAAAAAGTTAGCCGTTAGACAGTCTGTTAGGGGGATTTTTTAGTAAAACCGGTCAAGGGATGGCCGGTTTTGTGCTTTGTGATAACAAGTTTTAAGTTTGCTGAAAAATTGTGTCCTGAAGTGGGTGATAATGATGCCTATCCAGAACCGGAACGACCAGCTTCAGATAGCGTGGTCCGAGTTCGTCGAAAAAGGAATAATCAATAAGAACTGGGTCCGCCGGGAAATAGAAGATTCGTGGCGGCGCAGCCGTGGAATGAATATCGCGTATGACAGTGATACCATCCCGTATGTGGCCAATGCCGGAGAAGTGGAACAGCGCCGGGACCAGAGACGGGAACTCATTGAAATCTCGTGTCCCATTATGAAAAACCTCTTTTCCTTTGTGGAGGGATCCGGGTTCATAGTATCCCTCATAGACAGGGATGGGGTCGTAATTGAGAGTATCGGCGACCGGCAGACCATCGCTCTTGCCGCCAAAAACTGTCTGGTGGTTGGGGCCAGCCTGAATGAGGAATCGACCGGTACTAATGCCACCGGCCTGGCCCTGAAAATGGGCCGGCCCATCCAGGTTTTTGCAACTGAGCATTATATTAAGGCCCTCCATCCATGGACCTGTTCTGCCGGCCCCATTTACGGGCACTCGGGAGAATTGGTTGGGGCGCTAAGCATGACCGGGACATTTGAAAAGGTCCATTCCCACACCCTGGGTATGGTAGTCGCAGCTATCAATGCTATTGAAGGCCAGCTCAAGGTCAACAAGGTATTGGAGAATATGCTTGTAGCAAACCGATACCAGAATGCCATAGTTGACTCAATCACTGACGGCCTTATAGCGGTCGACGAAAAAGGCCGGGTAACAAAGGTCAATTCCGCCGGGGCCTCCCTGCTCAAGGTTAACCCTGAGGCCATCATTCATTCCTCTATCAATGAACTCCTGGGGTACAATAACCCGGTTTTCAAGGCCCTGCAGTCAGGAGAAATATATACAGATGAGGAATACCAGGCAGAAACCAAGAGAGGTAAGGTACACTGCACAATGACCTGCCGGCCTATCCGCAATCCCCAGCAGAAGGTGGTCGGGGTGGTTGCCATTATCCGTGAGATCAGGGCTGTTAAACAGCTGGTCCACCGGATGGTGGGAGCGAGGGCAAGGTTCACCTTTGAAGACTTGGTGGGCAGGAACGCTACTTACCTGAAAACACTAAAACTGGCCAGGACTGCGGCCGGGAGTTCTTCCAATGTCCTTTTGCTGGGTGAGAGCGGAACCGGAAAAGAGGTAATTGCCCAGGCCATACATAATGCCAGTGACAGGGCAAAAGGACCTTTTATTGCCATAAATTGTGCTGCCCTGCCCAGAGAACTGATAGGGAGTGAATTGTTTGGGTATAATGAAGGGGCTTTTACGGGAGCCAAGCGCGGGGGGAGTCCCGGTAAATTTGAGCTGGCAGACGGCGGTACCCTGTTCCTGGATGAGATAGGGGAAATGCCGCTGGAGCTGCAGGCAAATCTGTTGAGGGTGCTCCAGGAAAAGGCTGTGGTAAGGATTGGCGGTGACCAGGTTATCCCTGTTGATGTAAGGGTTATAGCTGCTACCAATAAGGATCTGCATAATGAAGTGGAAAAAGGCGGTTTTAGGTCTGACCTTTTCTACCGCCTCAATGTCCTGACTATCAGTATGGTTCCCCTGCGGAACCGCAGGGATGATATCCTTCCCCTGACTGGATTTTTTATCGAAAAAATATGTCAGAGACTTGAAAAGCCTCCTTTAATAATTTCACCTGAGGCGCTGGAATTTCTCCAGAGGTACCACTGGCCGGGTAATATCAGGGAACTGGAAAATGTCATTGAAAGGGCTATCCATGTTACCCCGGGGGAAATTCTTACTCCGGAATACCTGCCTGAAGAGATGTTGGATTCCCGTATCTACCTGGCCCATCGTCAGGCGCTGACTGTTGTCGAACAACCGGAAAAAGGTGTGCTGGTCAGGAAAAACGGAAGGAAACCGGGGAGAGACAACATTTTGGAAGCAATTCAGAACCATGACGGCAATCTGACAAATGCCGCCAAGGAACTGGGGATTTCCCGGAGCACCCTGTACCGGAAAATGGATAAGTACGGAATTAAAGTGGTGGATGGAGAACTGATTTCGTCCGGTATGCACAGGTCACTGCCCTTTATCGAGGTGGCTAACGAGCGTTTCATGCTGGACGACTAAAGGAAACCTGTTTAACGACAAACTAAACGGGATGGATATGTTCCTCCGGGCGGCAACGTCTCCGCCGGCAGCTGCTCCCGCTTCGCGGGTCGCAGGCCGGACGGATGACAGACTCGCCCTTCCGGAACATATCCATCCCGTTTAGTTTCTTATTAAAACAGGTCGTGAACGTTATCAAAAGCAGTTAGCCTTATACGGTCAGGTCCACCTGCTGGACCGTCCCGGCAGTGCCGCTTTCTTTCAGGAAGATGCCGGTCCTGTTGACCTGTCCCTGGACTTCGTTCTGGGAATTGGTCAGGTTAAACTGAGTGATGATGTTTCCTAGGTATATGGCCCCGATTCCTTTGTGCCCCAGGGCTGTCAGGACATTATTGCCCTGGGGGTCCCTGGTCCAGATTCTCAGCCGGTCAAAAATTGTGTCATTTTCGTCAATCCAGAGATTCTTATCTTCGTCATATGCGGCCAGTTCTTCGAAACCGTTGCCGGTTTGGGGTCCGAAAAGTTCACTGCCGTCATTTATGACCCCGTCGTTGTTCTTATCCAGGGAGAGGAACCCGCTGCCCGGGCGGACAAAAGATATCTGGTCCTCTTTGCCGTCGGAATCCAGGTCAAAACTAAATTTGGTATTTGTCAGCTCGGCCGCCGGCCCGTCAAAATTAATGACCAGGGGGTCTACCTTGACTGCATCCCCGGCTCTTATGCTGATGTTTTGCTCCTGCATAAAAGTCCTGCTCATGGTCAGGTCAACGGAAAAATCTATTTCCTTGCCGTCGGCTGTTCTCACGATCCCCTGGGCGCTGAAAGAAGTCTGTTCATGTTCATAATACATTTCGTGATAATCATATTCGATTCCCCAGCCTTCCCTTTGGCGGATATCACCATTCCCCTCACCCAGCTTGGCCTTCAGTTCATCAAGAGTTAAATCTTCACAGTCTCTTTTAATCTCCGGCACTTTAATCTTAATTTTTTTGCCTGTAAGGGCTGCGATCATTTTTTCCACAATTATAATTTTCAGCTTGTCCTCGCCGGTGAGCTTGAACTCCTCTAATTCCTCACTCTCCTTAACACCCTGGGCCGCTTTTGCCTCATCGGAAAGTTCGACCACCACGTCCCTCATGTTGTCCCGAAGGGTCTCCAGTTGTGTCTTGAGTTCATCCAGCTTTGCAGCCAGTGTTCCCTGGGAAGCCCGGCCTTCAAAATCAGGCCTTTGGCTGCCTACCCACATTTTCAGGCTCTCACTCTTCTCATGTCTTTCTTCATAAAAGCGGGTTCCTGACATGACAATACCGTAGTCTTGAATTTTCATGGTCCATTCCTCCCTGAATGTCTTGCCGGAAAATCCCTTTTCCGGATATACTTTATATTAATATATCGCAATTTTTAGAGAGAATCTTTAACTATATTTAGAGAATGCTAAATATAAGCAGACGGCAGGGATAACAATAACAATGTCGAATATTTCCGGGGACAACATTATGATTTAGAGGGGGTTTATATGGAACCGAAAGAAATAAAGGTTTCTTACGGGGAAGGCCGCAGCAGGATCGACCTGGTTTCTGTTATTACCTCAGACGGCCTGTCCCTGACCATAACCGGGGGTGAGAAACCCCATGTGGGCGGGGTGGCTGTAAGTGTGCCGCGAAAGAGCCTGAGCAGTGATGAGATATCGTGTGACACCTGGATTTCGCCTGTCCCGGGACACAAGGATACAGAGGTTGCCGGTCCGGTGTCGGCAATGATATGCAGGGAAACAGGACAGACAACGGCAGTGGTGGCAGGGATTCATATAGCCAACCCTGGAGAGCATGAAATAAGGCAGCTGGTGGAAAACAGCAGGGAGGCTGCCAGGCTGCTCCTGGAGCAGCTGGGTGACCTGGAATAAACCATGGAAGAGGAGCCGGTATGCATACCAATCTTAGAAGCTTTATTGAATTATTGAGAAAAGAGAATGAAATAAGGGAGGTCCGGGCGGAAATAGACCCTTACCTGGAATTGGCTGAGGTGCACAGAAGGGTTATAGAAAAGGGAGGTCCGGCTCTTTTATTTACAAATGTCAAGGGGAGCCGTTTCCCGGTTGTCACAAACCTGTTTGGTACTCCCCGCAGGGTTGAGCTGGCTATGGGCCCCAGGCCTGAAGAGATTGTCAATAAAGCCGCAGGGGCGCTGGACAGTCTGCTGCCTCCCACGCTGACAAAGGTCTGGGGTGAGAGGGATTGGCTGCTCCACATTGCCCGGAGCGGATTGCGGGAGTTTAACAGGGAAAAGTCACCCGTTCTGGAATGCAGGCAATCTACAGTCAACCTTGGGGAACTTCCGGTGCTGACAAGCTGGCAGGAGGATGGGGGACCGTTTATTACCCTTCCCCTTGTATATACTGAACATCCCTCAACAGGGGAACACAACCTGGGGATGTACCGTATCCAGGTATTTGATGAAAACCGGACCGGTATGCACTGGCAGATTCACAAGGGCGGCGGTTTCCATTATCATGAGGCCGAAAAGCTGAAACAACCGCTTCCGGTCACCCTGTTCCTTGGAGGTCCTCCGGCCCTGGTCATAGCAGCAATAACCGCATTGCCGGAACCGGTACCGGAACTGATATATGCTTCCTTCCTGATGGGAGAAAAACTCAGCCTGGTTAAGGTTGACGGTCATCCCCACAGACTGATTGCTGAGGCCGAGTTTGCCATCTGCGGGGAGGTGCCTTCCTTTGAAAGACGGGATGAGGGACCTTTTGGGGACCACTATGGATATTATTCCCTGGTCCATAAGTTTCCCGTATTTAATGTTAAGCAGGTATACCACCGCAGGGATGCCATTTATCCCGCAACAGTGGTAGGGAAACCCAGGCAGGAAGACTTCTACATAGGAGAATGGATGCAGGACCTGCTGGCCCCATTGTTTCCATTGATCATGCCGGGAGTCAAATCCATATGGACTTACGGGGAAGCAGGATTTCACTCCCTGGCCGCGGCAGTTGTGCGGGAAAGTTACTTCAGGGAAGCCCTGGCCCATTCCTTCAGGATTCTGGGTGAAGGCCAGTTGTCTCTCACCAAGTTCCTCCTGGTTACAGATCAATCCCTTGACCTGAAAGATTTCCCCAGGGTGCTGGAAAACGTCCTGGCCCGGTTTGAGCCGGCCCGGGACCTGGTGATTATCAATGATACGGCCATGGATACCCTCGATTATACCGGGCGGAAATTCAACCAGGGAAGCAAAGCAATTATGCTGGGACTGGGCTCACCGGTCAGGGAACTGCCGGGCGAATATAGTTCAGGCCCGCTGCCCGGAATAGAAAAAGTCAAGCCGTTCTGCAAAGGATGTCTCATGGTATCGGGCAAGGGTTATGAAGATGATCCCCAACTGGCGGCTGCAGTGGTAAGAGAAGGAGCGGCTCAGCTGGCAGAATGGCCGCTGCTGGTCCTGGTGGACGATGCCGGCAGTATCGGAGAACGGCAGAGTTTCCTGTGGACTGTATTCACCAGATTTGACCCGGCATGGGACATGTTTGCCGAACACCGGGTGGAAAACAACAAGATCAGGTACAGCGGGCCAGTGGTCATCGATGCCCGGATGAAACCCTGGTACCCGGGCGAACTGGTTCCCAGGGAAGATATTGTCCAAAGGGTGTCTGACCGCTGGGATGAGCTGTTTGACGGCTAGTATCCTTTGTCAACATTGACCTATGGGACACTGGCTGCCTTCACACCTTATTTCTGTAAAACAGACGATATGACAGGTACATTAAAAAACCTATGGGGAAGACGGTAAAGGAAATCCCGGCCCATATAGAAGGATAACTTATTCCTTTAGCTGAAGCATCCCTGTATGACCAGTACCCGGCCCATACGGCCAGGGGCAGGAGAATGAGGCCCAGTAACCCCCTATAAACATTAAAACCGAAGAAAAACAACCAAAACACCTCCGGGATTATTATCCCGAAATTGGGGGTGTTTTATTTCGCCTAAAAACTGGCATCATTCTTGCATATATAATATGGCAAATGAAACAACTGTATCAAAAAATAAAAAAGGAGGATTTAATATGTGTGTACTGAGAGATACTTATCTGGTTGAGGACCCCGCTTACCTGGAACCCGTTGAGGAGCCGAAAAAGAACCTTCACCTGGTCAAGAAGACTGTTGTGAGACACCAGAGCTTTACAACTACCCATTTCTGGTGCCGTACCTGTAAAGAAAAGACTCCGGCCAATCTTACGAAAACCTGTGAATGCGGTATGATCATGTGCATCAGCTGCTGGGAAGAGTGGGAAGTAACCTGCCCTATCTGTGATGCCACAATTATCTAGAATGATGTTTTAACAATCACAGAAAGGGGGGGAATCACTCCAATGAATACCTCTCTAACAGGGAAGAGGTACACCTGAGTAAAACACTGGTTACAATTAACCGGTGTTTTTGTTTTTTATTTCGGGACTTGATGTGTTTTGACACACTCGGGACACTGAGACAAAAATGATACAAACATGACACAATAGTGGCACAAACCCGGACGATTGTGATACAACATGAAACAACATGGGACAGTTAAGAAATCGCTCTTGTAAAAACTTTTTTAAAAAAGTACTCCTGTACATTAACATTAAAAAGACCTGCTTTTTTAATATGTTTTATTAAATGGCTGAACCCCTGCTTTCACGGGAATTTGAGCTAATCAATACATACCTGGGGAACGGCATTTTCGTATAAAAAAATAAATATAAATTTGTGCATTTTGCATTTTGGCAAGGTAATTGCATTAGTTAAGAGAAAAGAGATTGCTCTCTCGGAAAGGAGGCCCGGTATGGAAAATTCAGTTTTGGCCGGGGATCTGAGATTTGAACCGGCAGAAAGCTTTACCAGACTTATTGAAAAGGAGAGTTCCCAGCCTGTCAGCCGGTGCTACCAGTGCAAGAAATGTTCAGCCGGATGTCCGGTTGCTCCGATGGCTGACCTTCATACTAACGAGGTTATCCGCCTGGTACAACTGGGAGATACCGAACGCCTGCTTGGCAGCAACCGCCTCTGGCTGTGCCTGTCGTGTAAGACGTGTCAGGCGAGGTGCCCTAATGGAATTGACACATCAGCTGTCATTGACGTCCTCAAGGGAATGGTCCTGAAAAGCGGCAAAGCGCCTGCGGAAACCCGGATACCCGAATTCTATAAATCCTTCATGGATTCAGTTCAGAGGACTGGAAGGCTGTACGAACTGGGGATGATCGGACTCTATAAACTGAGAACCAAGACTTATATGGAAGATATGGGATTGGGTGTGGAAATGCTGAAACGCGGAAAACTCAAGTTCCTGCCTGAAAGGGTGAAAAACCTGGGACAGGTCAGGGAAATCTTCAGAAAGGGGAGGGAGAAAAAATGAAAGTAGGCTATTATCCCGGGTGTTCACTGCATTCCACCGCTGCTGATTATGGATTGTCAACTGAAGCAGTATGCCGGAGCCTGAATATACAGCTGGCCGAAATACCGGACTGGAACTGCTGTGGAGCGACTCCTGCCCACTCAACCAGTGAATACCTGGCCAAGGCGCTCCCCTTAAGGAACCTTATCCTGGCTGAAGGAGCCGGAGAAGACCTGGTTGTCCCATGTACAGGATGTTACAATGTATGCCGCCAGACCCACGGGTTTATCAGCCGGGGATCATCAAAAGCCCTTGAAGTAAACCGGGAAGTGGCAACAATCGTTGGCAGAAAGTACCAGGGGAAACTTAAAATAATGCACCTGCTGGATTTTTTCAGTCAGGACGAGGTTTTGCAGGAACTGAAATCCAGGGTTGTAAAACCCCTGACAGGTCTGAAGGTAGTTCCATATTATGGCTGCCTGTTACTGAGGCCCAGTGATGATGTTGCATTTGATGACCCCGAACAGCCCCAGAAACTCGACCGGCTTCTTGATGCTCTTGGCGCTGAAGTAAGGCCGTGGTCTTATAAGATGGACTGCTGTGGCGGAAGTTTCGCCATCCCCAGAGCCGATATAGTCGGTGAACTGACTGTAGAACTGGTGAAACAGGCCCGGAAGGCCGGGGCTGATTTTATGGTTACCGCATGTCCCCTCTGCCAGGCCAATATAGATACCAGGCAGCCCGACAGGGGAATGCCTATCCTTTATTTTACCGAATTAATCGCTGCGGCCTTTGGTCTGAAGGGCCAGGAAAAATGGCTTGAAAAACATATAATTGACCCCAGGCCGTTGCTAAAAAGCAGTAACCTAATATAAAAGACAGGTGGTGAGATAGATGAAAGAGAACAAAGTTGTGGGCGCTTCGATGGTGGTCGGCGGAGGCATAGCCGGGATGCAGGCTGCCCTGGATATGGCCAATGGCGGTTACCTGGTTCACCTGGTAACCAACCAGCCATCCATCGGAGGGAAGATGGCCCAGCTTGACAAGACCTTCCCCACCAATGAGTGTTCGATGTGCCTTTTGGGTCCGAAGATGACAGATGTCCTGAATCACCAGAATATTGAGATACATACTTGCACAAACATTGAAAAAGTGACCGGTGAAGCAGGGAATTTCAATGTGAAGGTCAGGGAAGCCCCGCGTTATGTGAACATCAATGAATGTACCGCCTGTGGCGATTGTGAACAGGTATGCCCGGTTTCCGTGGCAGATAAATTTAATGAAGACAAAAGTGAGCGGAAGGCCATTCACCGTATGTTTCCCCAGGCGGTTCCCAACAGGTACCTGATTGAAAAGGCCGGAGTTTCCCCGTGCCGTAATGCCTGCCCGTCAGGGATCAATGTCCATGGTTATGTGGCCCTGGCGGCCCAGGGAAAATTCAGGGAGGCCTGGGAACTGATCAGGCAGGAAATCCCCTTCCCGGTTATCTGTGGGACTGTATGCCACCACCCATGTGAATCGACATGCCAGAGAGGTAAGGTTGATGAACCGGTGGCCATAAGCAGGATTAAGAGGTTTGTGGGAACCTATATGCTGGAACATATGGATGAAGTTGACCTGGAAGTTCCTGAAAAACGGGAAGAAAAAGTGGCTGTGGTAGGGTCGGGGCCTGCAGGCCTGGCCTGTGCTTACCACCTGGCCCGCAGGGGATACGGGGTAACGGTTTTTGAAGCCCTGCCGGTCCTGGGTGGAATGATGAGGGTCGGTATTCCCGAATACCGGCTGCCCAAAACAATGGTAGATGCCGAAATAGACCTGATCAGGAAACAGGGTGTGGAAATAAAGACCAACAGCCCCATCGGTAAGGATATGACAGTAAACATGCTGTTTGACCAGGGTTATAAAGCCGTATTCCTGGGGATTGGAGCCCATGAACCTGAAAAACTCAACATCCCCGGTGAAGAAAAAGCCTCAGTCCACCACGGTGTTGCGTTCCTCAGGCAGGTAAGCCTTGGTGAAGTTAATTCCATTGGCCGCCGGGCTATCGTCATCGGTGGAGGGAATACGGCTATTGATGCTGCCCGGACCGCCATCAGGCTTGGCGCTCAGGAGGTTACTTTAATGTACCGGAGATCTGAGGCGGAAATGTCTGCCCTGCCCGAAGAGGTACATGAAGCCAGGGAAGAGGGAGTCAACTTCATGTTTAATGTTTCTCCCGTGGAAATCCTGGCTGAAGGGTCCCAAGCCCATGCCCTGAAATGTATCAGGAACAGGCTTGGTGAGCCGGATGCTTCAGGACGCCGCCGGCCTGTTCCCATCGAAGGATCTGAGTTCCAGGTGGAACTTGATGATATTATTATCGCCATCAGCCAGGCGCCATCGGAATCTTTCTTTGCTGAGCATGACAATTCCGTGGCCAGGAGCGGGAAAAACATCAAATCTGACCGTGAAACCCTGGAAACCAATATTCCCGGTGTTTTTGCCGGCGGTGATGCTGTTACCGGTCCCGCTACCCTTATCGAGGCTGCGGCAGCCGGAAAGGAAGCTGCGGAATCCATTCACCGGTTCCTGAACGGAATGGACCTCCGGGAAAACCGGATACTTGAATCCACCCTTCCGGAGGCTATTAAGGATAAGGAAGAACTGGCCGCAATTCCCCGGAAGCCCCGGGCTGTCCCCGATAAAATCGGGATTGATGAGCGGAAAAGGACGTTCCAGGAGGTTGTCCTCTCCTATACGGCAGAAACAGCCATGCAGGAAGCCCAGCGGTGTCTTAACTGCGGAATATGCTGTGAATGTAAACAGTGTGTGCCGGCATGCAAGAAAGACGCGGTCATTCATGACGATATGGAAAAAGTAGAGGAAATCAATGTTGGTTCAGTGGTCCTGGCTCCCGGTTTCGACGTGTATGATGCGAAGCTCAGGGGTGAATACGGGTACGGTTATTATGAGAATGTCCTGACCTCCATGGATTTTGAAAGACTCCTTAGTTCCACCGGACCTTCCCAGGGCCACGTGATCAGGCCGTCTGACCATCAATCTCCGAAGAAAATGGCCTTTATCCAGTGTGTGGGTTCCAGGGACTGTGAACGGGGTTCGGAATACTGTTCCTCCATCTGCTGTATGTATTCAACCAAAGAAGCCATTATCTCCAGGGAGCATGATGCAAACATTGAACCGACCATATTCTATCTGGACATGAGGTCTTACGGAAAGAATTTCGATAAATATGTGAAATCGGCGGTTAATACGGGTGTACGCTATGTCAGGGCAATGATTTCATCGGTAAAGGAAGACCCTGAAACCAAAAACCTGATTATAAAGTATATGAAAGACGGCAAAATCATCACCGAAGAATTTGAAATGGTTGTCCTGGCTGTTGGGGTAAAACCGCCTAAAGATGCCCTGAACCTGGCCGGGGCAACGGGTATCCGGCTGAATGACTACGGGTTTGCCTGGACCGACCCCCTTGACCCCACCAGGTCCTCAAAAGAGGGTATATTTGTGGCGGGAGGGTTCCAGGGGCCCAGGGATATCCCCGAGACGGTGATGAATGCCAGCGCGGCAGCAGCTTCGGCTTCGATGGTTATGGCCCCGGCAAGAGGTCAGCTGGTAAGGGCGAAAAAGTACCCGCCGGAACGGAGCGTAAGCGGGGAAACCCCAAGGGTCGGTGTGTTTATCTGCAGGTGTGGCCTGAATATCGCTTCAATTGTTGATGTACCCGGTGTTGTGGAGTATACCAAAAGTCTGCCCAACGTGGTATATACGGAAGAAAACCTGTATACCTGTTCCCAGGACACGGTCAACCTGATTAAACAAACTATTATCGAACAGAACCTGAACAGGGTTGTGGTTGCCTCCTGTACCATCCGGACTCACCAGCCGCTGTTTAGAGAAGCCCTCAGGGATGCGGGACTCAACCAGTTCCTCTTTGAAATGGCCAATATCAGGGACCAGTGTTCATGGGTCCACAGGGCCTACCCGGAAGAGGCGACTGAAAAGGCCAAAGACCTGGTAAGGATGGCTGTGGCTAAGGTCCAGACCCATGAAGAACTGCATCTCCATCCGGTGCCCGTGGTGCCCAGGGCCATGATTATAGGTGGCGGTATTTCAGGCATGACGGCGGCACTCAGTCTGGCTGCACAGGGTTTTGAATCATACCTGATTGAGCGGGAAGACGGGCTGGGAGGTAATTTGCAGCATCTTTACACTACTCCGGGGGGAAGAGACCTGCAGACATTCCTGGAAGAGACGGTAAAAAGGGTTAGGGAAAATCCCCTGATCACTGTATATACCAATTCTGAGCTGGAAGACCTGAGCGGTCACCAGGGACATTTTACATCAACTGTTTCCCAGGGTAAGAGTGAAGGCAGCCCGGTTAGAAACACCTTCAGGATCGAGCATGGTGTTGTGATAGTTGCCACAGGCGGTACGGAAACCCGGCCGGATGAGAAATACGGGTACGGCGGTAATGACAGGGTAATGACCTTACGGGAACTGGAAGCCGGTTTGCACCGGAGAACAACAGACGTAAAAAACATCAAACAGGCTGTTTTCATCCAGTGTGCTTCGGCGGGTGACGAAGAAATCCTGCAGTACTGCAGCCGGACCTGCTGCACCCAGTCAGTTAAGAATGCCATCCGGATTAAGGAAGAGAACCCGGATGCCCAGGTTTATATCCTTTACAGGGATATGCGGACTTACGGTTTCTATGAACAGTATTACAAAAGGGCCAGGGAAATGGGAGTCTGTTTTATCGAGTACCAGGGGCCTAACCGGCCGGAGGTTGAAACAGGGCCGGATGGAAACGTGAAACTGGAAGTCTTTGACCCTGATTCCGGTTATACCCTGAGCCTGAAACCGGACCTGGTGGCCCTGGCCACAGCAATAGGCCCGGCCCAGGGGGCGGACCGCCTGGGGACCATGCTGAAGGTTCCGAGAAACGAAGACGGTTTCTTTGTTGAAACCCACGCCAAGCTGGGTCCCATGGATTTCCCTTCAGCGGGACTGTTCCTCTGTGGTGTCTGTCATTCACCAAAGAACGTGGCTGAATCAATTTACCAGGCCCAGGGAGCCGTGGCCAGGGCCTGTAATATCCTGGCCCAGCCCCACCTGATGGTAGGGGGCGTAGTGGCTGCGGTGGTAAAACCTGAACGTTGTGCGGCGTGTCTGACATGTGTCCGGGTCTGTCCCTACAGTGTCCCCAAGGTCAACCGGGATATGGTGGCTGAAATAGACCCTGTACAGTGCCATGGGTGTGGCACATGTGTCGGGGAATGTCCAGGAAAGGCAATCCAGCTGCTGCATTATAAGGATGACCAGATGCTGGCTAAGATTCACGGTGTGGTGTAGCCGTTGAAAAACAATACAGGTGCAAAGAAGGAAGTGGCACGAAAAAATGAGAGAGGGTGTGAAATATGAGCGAATTCCAACCCAAGATAGTCGCGTTCTGCTGCTACTACTGTGCATATTCCGCGGCTGACCTGGCCGGGTCCATGAGACTCCAGTACCCCCCGACCATCAGGATGATTGAACAGCCCTGCTCCGGCAGGATTGATATTCAGCTGATTCTGCAGGCCTTTGAAGACGGGGCTGACGGGGTCTATGTGGCAGGTTGCCTGGAAGGGGACTGTCACTTCCTGAAAGGCAACTACCGGGCCAAACGCCGGGTGGCAGAGGCCAAGAAGATTCTTGATGATGTGGGTATCGGAGGGGAAAGGGTGGAAATGTACAATCTTTCCGGCTCCATGGGTCCCAGGTTCGCTGAAGTTGCCCATGAAATGCATGACCGGATCAAAGGGCTTGGACCCAGCCCATTGAATAAAAGAGCAACAAAGAAAGAGGTGATGACCGGTGATTGTAGCTGAACAGAAGCCTTTTGAAGAAATTGCGAAAATGGTGGAGATATTCGATAAGGTTCTTATCCTGGGTTGTAATGAGTGTGTGACTGTCTGCCTGTCAGGGGGAGAAAAAGAAGTGGGGGTTTTGGCGACTTCCCTCCGCCTGTACAGGAAGCAGGGGGACCGGCCCATAACCACTGTCGAGGAAACCCTGGTCCGGCAGTGTGAGTGGGAGTACCTGGATGAGATTGAAAAACTGGTGGAAGATGTGGATTGTATAATTTCGATGGCCTGTGGAGTCGGGGTACAGTTTGTGGCCGAAAGGTTTCCTGACAAGTGGGTAATCCCGGCTCTCGATACCAAGTGTGCCGGCGGGGCCGTAGAGCACGGCCTGTGGGAAGAGAGATGCGGGATGTGTGGTGAATGTATCCTGCACAAGACCGGCGGCGTCTGTCCTGTGGCCCGGTGTTCCAAACGGATTCTCAACGGCCCGTGCGGTGGCTCCCAAAACGGTAAATGTGAAGTAAAAGATGTGGACTGCATCTGGGATCAAATCTACAAAAGGATGATGGCCCTGGGCCGGATGGACCAACTGATGGAAATTGAATTGGAAAAAGACTGGTCTAAGGCCAGGGACGGCGGCCCCCGCAAAATGTCGAGAGAGGAAGTGATGATCGGTGAGTGAAAACAAATCACGTCTGCAAACACTGTTTGAACAGGGTGAATTTGTGGTAACCGGTGAAATCGGTCCTCCCAAGTCGGCTTCGGGTGCCGGAATCAGGGAACATGCTAAACACCTGTCAGGTTACTGCGATGCCACCAACCTGACAGACAACCAAACAGCTATAGTCAGGCTGTCAAGTATAGCTTCCGGTGTCCATGTCCTCCAGGCGGGAGGAGAACCCATTGTCCAGATGACCTGCCGGGACCGTAACAGGATAGCTATCCAGAGTGACCTGCTGGGAGCTTACAGCCTGGGCATCAAGAACCTGCTGTGCCTGTCGGGGGACCATCAGTCCTTTGGCAACCACCCCACGTCGGCCAATGTCTTTGATGTGGACTCCCTCCAGTTAATCAGGATGGTCAAGAGGATGAGGGATGAAAAGGTATTTGCCTGTGGTGAGGAAATAAAGAAGGATGAACCCAGGTTCTTTATCGGAGCTGTTGCCAACCCATTTGCCGACCCCTTTGAGGTAAGGGTCTACCGGATGGAAAAGAAAATCAATGCCGGCGCCCAGTTCTTCCAGACCCAGATTATTTTTGACCTGGAACGGTTCGACAGGTTTATGGAACTGGCCAGGGAGCGCGGCCTGCACGAAAGGTCATATATCATGGCCGGGGTGATGCCGGTTAAATCGGCAAAAGTTGCAGGCTATATGAAGAAATTTGTTTCCGGAATGGCAGTGCCTGATGATATGATAGAAAGACTGAAAAAAGCTGAGGACCAGCAGGCTGAAGCAGTGGAAATATGTGTGGAACAGATTAAATACCTGAAAAATGTTAAAGGTGTCAAGGGGGTCCACATAATGGCGGTCGGCTGGGAAGAAATCGTCCCCACAATTGTGGAAAAAGCGGGCCTGCTTCCGAGGCCGCAGGTGCCCGGACTGGCCCAGGTGGCAGGATAATCCGGCTGAAGGCTGGATCGATTCATTCAGGCTAATCTGAATAACAAGACATCAGGGGAAGATGACAGGGGCTTGCCGGGAAATTTTACGAGGGGGAAAGATAATGCAATCTCAGGAAATCCAAAAACTTCGGGTTGACGAGAAAGAACAGGTGCAGCATCAGCCTGAAAAACCTCCACTTCACCTGGTTGAAATTAGGGAAGAAATTACTGTGTCGGAAAAGATAGATATAAAATATATAAAGAAAAGGGCTGAAATTACTGCTGTATCGTATTTATGGTGCCGTATCTGTAAACAGAAGACCCCGTTCAACGAAGCAAGGGGTTGTGACTGTGGAGTGATAATGTGTAACAACTGCTGGGGCGAATGGGATTCAACCTGCCCAATGTGTGAATCTGGCATGACAACCGCATTTGTGCCCAAATGACAATGAGAAATAGCACAAAAACAGCAATAAAAGAGCGGTCTTTCTGACCGCTCTTTTAGTCTGTTGACAAACGAGTATATTTGACCTTATTCTCCATGCCAATCTCAAACGGTTGCATGATCGCCTAACCCTCCGTGAATTGGAGTTAAGCCAGCTCTGCAAGTTGGCCCTTGATCCTTTGTGTCGGTTTTTGCATTCTTATATGTTTATCCATCGTAATTATGGCAAAAACCAAATTCGTTACATAATATAAAGCAAATCAATAAATTCCAGCTATGTAAGGAGAGTAGATAAATGTACGATAATTATAATTCACAACAATTCCCTGGATTCATGCCCGGTTTTGGTGGAGGTTTTATGCCTGGTTTTGGCGGAGGTTTTGCTCCAGGATTTGGAGTGGGCTTCGGTTTTTTTGCCGGCCGGGCTAACTTCCACGCTCGCCGGGCTTCTGTCGCTGCTGCCGCTGCTTCTGCCGCTGCTGCCAGGGGCGATCGCAGGGGTGCCGCTGCCGCTGCTGCCGCTGCCGCCGCTGCCTCCAATAACGCTGCTGCCGCTGCTGCTGCCGCTGCAGCCACCGGAAGTGGAGATGCCGCTGCCGCCGCTGCCGCTGCCGCCGCTGCCGCCGGCTCGGCTGCTGCTGCCGCTGCTGCCGCTGCTGCAGCAGGTTAAAGCTGTTAAAAAAATCCCTCCCGGAAGAACCGGTAATAGAAACCAGCAGCGGACGGGAATAATGAACTAAGCAGCAAAAGCGTGACCTGAACGGTCACGCTTCCTTTATTTGGTATCGGAGCCCTGAACTTGGGGTCATACTCCGATACCAGAAGAAAAAGACCCCCATGGAAATAATAAAATTACCCGTAATGCGGAATATTAAACCTTATAACAACTACCAGCCTGATAACGATTACCGGATGAGGTGGGAGAGTGGGACTTGAAACCGTAGTCAATCTGTTAGATAAATATAATCTTCCATGGCTGCTTCTGGCAGTTTTAACCTGGGTCCTTGTGCTGCTGACCTGTTCGCTGAGCTTCCTCTGGCAAACCATGCCTGTAGGGATATGGACCATGATAACAGGTGGTATAATAGAACAGTTTTTCATCTACCACAAGTTTTGGACGGAAAAGTTCATTATGATTCATTTGGGTGAATTAGACCTTTTTGTGCTGGCCGGTCCATTCTTTACTCTGGGAATTCTTCTGATCAGGTTCCTGCCCAGGAACCGTTGGCTGGTTTTCCTTAGTATTCTCGCCTGGTCAGTTGTTGCCACCTTTATTGAAATTGCCGCTTTAAAACTGGGTTTCCTGGCCTATGATCCGGAAAAATGGTGGTTAGCACATTCGCTGGGTACTTATTACTTTTCCCTTATGAGTGCCCTCGGATTTTTCTGTGTTTACAGCAACAAGTTAATTTACCGGTATTAGAACAAGGTATAAGGGGGAAGGAATTGGTGCTGACATTACTGGGTAAGAAGACAGAAAGTATGCAGAGGCTGATTGATGTGAGGGAGGCCTTTAATCTTTGGGACATCTTAAATTCCAAATATGTGGCAGTGGAGAAACTGAAAATATGGAACAACGGTGCCCATGACCCGGAATTAAAACTGTTAATTAAATATTTTGAAAAATCCCTGGGGGAAAACATAGCAATATTAGAAAGGGAGATGGACAAATTCTCGGTAAAATCACCTGATCAAAACAGGAGCGCCATAAAACTCTCCGGTGGCGCCCATGTGGTCACCGATGAATACATAGCCGGGGATATCTTTTTATATTTACAGGAACATACCGAGAACCTTCTCGGGGCGTTAGGGACCAGTATGACAAATGATTCATTAAGAAAAAAAATTGTAAAAATGACAAAAAAAACTATCAAAGAAGCCGACAGGTTCTTAAGGTACCTGAAACTTAAAGGCTGGACAGAAACACCTCCTCTTTATAAAAGTGTTCTTATAAACGTTAGTGAGAGACTGTCCACTGCTGAAGTGGCAAGCCTCTGGGACCATCTGACATTCAGGTATACAAATATTTATACCACCCAGCTTTTCCATGACTTTGCCCATGATTATGACTTTAAGAAGACCCTGGATATGGGGCTGAACGCCCTGGAGCGGCAGGTAGATGTCCTGGAAAAAGAAGCGGAACATTTCGGCATCCCTTTTCCCCAGAGGCCGGCAAAGGTTAACCCGACCCCCGAAAACACCGAAATACTGGATGATGATCATATGTACAGGACCCTGTTAATCGGTTTTCAGAGTGCGGCTATCATTCATGTCAGGGCTTTTAAACAGTGCACATTTAATGACCGGGTCAGGGGTATTTTCAAAGACCTGCTCTTTGAGCAGATTGGTTTGACAGATGATTATTATAAGTATGGCAAAATGAAGGGTTGGCTTAATCCCATGCCAACCTACGGCCCATAATTTCACCCTAAATTCCCCAGACCGGCAGGTATCAGGCCTGTCTGCAAGAATTAATTAATACAGGAAAGTATTACTATAAAAGGGCCGGGTATGAATTTAGAAAACAGCGTTGCGGGACAAAACAAAAAACTGCCGGCTAAAAAACTGCTGGCGGCACGCATTATCTCAAGGGTAGCAGAGCCGGTAATCTGGCTGCCATTGATGATTTGGATGGTGTTGAAAAACGTAAATTTAACTGTGGGTGAACAGACTGCATATTACCCTGTTCTTTTAGTGTTTGTTTTTGTGATCCCTTTCGGATATTTTATGTATCTTGTCCTGATTAAAAAAGAATTTGATATAGATGTAAGTCAGAGAGACAAGAGGATTGAATTCACCCTCAAGTCAATGGTTTCATTTGCTTTTGCCGTACTTCTTACCTTTTTTATGGACCGGGAACTTTTCGTAATTACCCTGGCGGTTTTTCTTTCTACACTGTCTCTGGTCCTGATAACCGTGAAGTGGAAAATCAGTTTCCATGGCGGCCTTAATACACTGATTTTCTGCACTGTAAACTATATCTACGGCTGGCGCTTCTGGTGGCTCTTTCTGCTTCTGATTCCTATCGGCTGGGCCCGGCTTGCCATGAACAAACATAACCCTCTTCAGCTGGCAGCCGGGATAGCGGTCTGTGCAGCTGTTTTCTTCCTGGTTACCGGGGTTTATTAATGATATCGGGTTTAGCGCTTATTCCCCGGTTATTGCCGTGAGTCCCGCCGGTTAGCGATCGGACAGTAAGAGTGGTCAACCCCACGTAATAATTACCCTCCCCCCTGAATATTTATTTCATTAAAAAGCTCAAACAGGAGGGGATGTCAGGCGAAAAACTGGGGGGACAGCCGACTGCAGCAGGTGACCCTGCAAAAAGGGGCTGATGCCATGAGCGCCACCGTCAACAGCACCGCTATCTATGTGAATGGGGTGTTGAAACACATGGACCTGCCTGCTGTTATGAAAAATGACAGGGTTTTCATCCATATCAGGCCCCTGGCCGAATCCTTCGGTTACCGGGTTAACTGGGACAACGATACCCGTACGGTAACCGTGGAGCAGAAATAAAGGGCCTGTTCACGAAACGATTCACTAAACAGTTCAGGAAAGTGATCTGCGCAGCTTCCCGACGGTTTCTCGAATGTCATTTGCCTTCATTATAAGGGACATGACGGCGACCCCGGAAGCCCCGGCGCTGATAACCTGTCCGGCATTGTCCGGGTTAATTCCTCCTATGGCGATTACAGGAACAGATACAAGAGAACAGAGTTCTTTGATAAACCCAATGCCTCGTCCGGGTTGCCCGTTTTTGCTTGCCGTCTCAAAGACATGGCCTGCCAGGAGGTAACCAGCTCCCCCTGACTGGGCAGAAACGGCTTCCCCGGGACTGTGGACCGATACTCCGATAATTTTTCCGGGCATCATTTTTCTCGCCACATCCAGCGGAACACTGCCATATCCCAGGTGCACACCGTCTGCACCCACGGCCAGAGCGGCATCGATGCCGGAATTAATAATCAGCCTGGTTACGGTACCGGAGCATATTTTCTTGGTTTCAGCCGCCAGCCTGAAAAGTTCTTCCGGCTGAAGGTCCTTTTCTCTCAGGATGATAGCATCGACACCCGCCCGAACCGCTTCTTCCAGTACCGGTAAGAGCTTCTCCGGGCCGGCCTGCAGCCTGTTGGTTATAATATAAATATCCGGCATCTGAACACTTCCTTTACTCACAATGATACAAAATATTTAGAGATTTCCCCGGGCATATTTGGAAGGATTTATTTGCTTTTTCGCGAATATTATAAATATAGGTTAAAAAAGGGGGGAGTGGTATGAGCGAGTATTCATTGGGAAACCGAATTGCAGGCGCCATAGTCGGGACCCTTTCTGTTGGCAGTGCATTGATTTTACTGTTCTACATACTGTGGGGAAAATAAGGTATACTATGGATAAAATAAGGCATTCTAGCCTCATAATAGAAAGGCATTCGAGCCTGATATCTGAATAAAAGGCAGCCTGTGAAAAAAGGGCTGTCTTTTCAATTTGAGACCAAAATCATCTTTAGCGGCCTGAATACCCAATGCCCACTGATTTGATGAATTCTGTCAGTGCTCCGGCAAGACGGCAGTAATCAAGGCCATTTTGGTGGGGTACACGAAATTTCCTGTTGATTTCCAGCTGGATCGCCGGAATTTCCAGGATTCCGGAAACGTAACGGGTAACCGTATTCTGGTCGGAAACAGTGAACCGGTTCTCAGAGATACTGGTTATACCATAATCATTAAGGTGTTTTTTGAGAAGGACCGGAAACTGTTTTTTGCCAAGAAGGGAAGCTCCCATCATGGTCCCGATGTCCACGTCAAAATTATGTTCCCTGGATGCGCCGTGGAGGTCAATGACCAGTTTGACCCGGTTTTTCCGGGCCGCCTCTTTTAGCGCTTCCTTATAAATGCAGTCACTGTCATAATTCGGGTCCCCTCCATACAGCTTTGTTACTGCCAGGGCATGACAGTCAGTGAGCCTGTTCAGCATGCAGGCCAGGGAACCGGTAAACTCGTCAGAGGCTTTGATTTTCTTATGGCGGATATGTCTTACTGAATGGGGGGCTGATACCAGGACAGGGATGCTCCCGGAGGAATACTTGATGGGATTGGCCTTTTTGGGGTTGCATCTCCTGTCGGTTTTGACGAAATATACCCTCTCAATATTGAATGCATCCTCGTTAATCCTGGCCCTGAGCAGGGCTTCAATTTTTTCCTGTGTATACATAATAATTGTTCCACCCCTATTGTATTTTAACACAAGCCGGGTTAAAATAATATCAGAAGGGTAGCACGAACTACCCTGACGGAAGTGGAGGAAGGTGTTAACACCCTCCCAAGGGGCACACAGGGTGCCCCTTATTAATTTTAAAACCCCGCCTGCTTGGGCGGGGTTTTCCCTTATAGGGACATATGAAGATTATCGTTAAATAAGTATTGACCCAATAGAATTTTGTGATAAAATTTTTGCTAACAGACACGGTTACGAAAATTGCTTTCGATTTCACAGAGAGGAGTCACTGACTATAATGATTTATGTCGGTACTGCCGGTTACAGTTACCAGGACTGGATCGGCCCTGTTTACCCTGAAGGGACCAAAAA
This sequence comes from Firmicutes bacterium HGW-Firmicutes-14, assembly GCA_002840275.1. Classification (GTDB taxonomy): domain Bacteria; phylum Bacillota; class Thermincolia; order Thermincolales; family UBA2595; genus W-Firmicutes-14. The sequence goes on along the minus strand of PHAB01000022.1, from coordinate 15,963 downwards.
AGGTGAGATGCTGGAGTATTATGCCCGGGAATTCATGTTTACCGAGGTGAACTCCACATATTACAGCATGCCAAATAAATATATGATGTGGAACCTGGCCCAAAAGACGCCTGAGGAATTCCGGTTTGTTGTCAAAGCCCACCGTTCCATGACCCATGAGCGTTCTGCCTCCAAAGAAGACTATGACCGGTTCATGGAATCCTTACAGCCCCTGGCCGAATCAGACAAACTGGGCGGGATTCTTGTCCAGTTTCCATATTCTTTTCATTGCAGCAAGTCTAATATCGAGTATGTGAAGTGGCTGGCCGGATGTTTGGAGGGGGTTCCTGCCGCAGTGGAATTCAGGAACGAGAGATGGATTAATGAAACTACCTTTGAAGCCCTTAGAAGGGCAGAAATCGGATATGTCTGTGTTGATGAACCTGATATTAAAGGACTGGTCAAACCTGTAACCATCCTTACCTCGGGCATTGGTTATGTAAGGTTTCACGGGCGCAATGAGGTCAAGTGGTATAATCATAAAGAATCCTTTGAACGCTACAATTATCTTTATTCAGAAGAGGAACTTTCCGAATGGGTACCCCGGATTAAACAATTGGCGGCTAAGGCTGAAAGGGTTTTTGTCAGCCTTAATAACCATTACCAGGGACAGGCAGTCAGGAATGCCAGAATGGTAAGGGAAATGCTCAAAAGCTGAATTTTACCAAGTTAATGGGGGGAAATGAAGATATTACGGTTTTAACAGGAAGTTTTCCTTGATACAGGGGCTTATCGGGGAAATATACCTGCTGACCGTTTTTGCTTTATTGTCATTATTTATATAAAATAATACTATCAGTAAATATGTAAACAGTAGTATCCCTATTCAAGGAGATGGTGAAGTAGACACGGGCAGTAGGTGCAAATGCGAGCAGGTATATGCTCCGGTCCATTCCTGGGAACCGGGACCGCAGCGGATATCCGTAAGTGTTTACATAGAGTATCAATCTCTGTTTAAGATGAACCGGTACCAATCCACCGAACCCGGAGTTGAAAAACCCAAACCCCTTGAGAGCTGGGGCCTTTCTCAGTTCTGTCAGCAGGGCTGGGAATAGATCATGTAAATGGTCTAGGGTGAGTCCAAAAGGCGAAGCCTGGGCACTCTAACTCTCTTCCAACCAAATTGGAAGAGGGTTAGAGTGCCTATTTTTATTTTGGAAAGGGGGAGATATAAACAATTGATACTTATTATCGGTCCACCGGTTTAAACCGGGACATCAGGAATGTCGAAAATATTTAAGAAGGAGGAGTAAAGGTTTCATGAATAAAAAATATTTTAAATATATCAGTCTTGCCGTAATGGCATTAATGCTGGGGGCTTTACTTATTGGGTGCGGTGGTCAAAATGACACTTCCGGCAGTGCGGGAGGCGAGAATGCTGAGGAAGCGCCGGTAATCGGTGTTGCCCTGGGTACCACTTATGAGGGGGAAGCCAATAAGTTCAGCAAGATAAAAGAAGTAAAGACATATAAGGATGATAATCTTACTTTATGGGAACTGACCAACGGAAGGATCGACGGTGTGATAAGCGACAGGCTGGTAGGGTTAATTGCCATCAAAGAAGCCGGTTATGACAACCTTAAGCTGGCCGGTGGCCTGCTCTACGAAGAAACCATTGCTGTTGCTGTCCGGCAGGAGGATGATGCCTTACGACAGGCAATAAACACAGCCCTTGCAGAAATAATTGAAGACGGTACATATGAAAAGATCAGCAAAAAATACTTCAATGAAAACATCCTGAACGGAGTGGACTATCAGAAGACCTTCCCCAATGAGGAGACTGCAACTGATGACAGCCTTGAAAGGGTTAAGAAGGCAGGGAAAATCAGTTTCGCCATGAGTGGTGGTTATCCCCCCTTCAATTATTTTACCGATGAAGATGAATTGACAGGTTTCGATGTGGAAATAGGCAAGGAAGTTGCCGCAAGACTCGGGGTGGAATACGAACCCGTAACCACTGACTGGAGCGGAATTCTTGAAGGTCTGAGAAGCGGCCGGTATGACGGTATTTTCGGAAGTATGGCCATTACTGATGAGCGTTTAGAGGTTGTGGACTTTACAGACCCCTATTACTATTCCGGTGCTCAGCTGATTGTCAGGGATGATTCCAGCATAAGCGGTCCGGAAGATCTGAAGTAATCGGAGGGACTTTATTTGGTATATGATTTTTCTGTAGTAGTGGAAAAATTCCCGATTTTTGTGCCTGCAGCAATAGAAACTCTTAAGATAACGGCTGCTTCTATTCTTTTTGGCACAGTGATAGGCCTGCTGACCAGTTTCTGCAGGCTGTCAAAACTAAAGGTGTTTTATCTTCCCTCAACCCTGTATATTACCGTAATCAGGGGCACACCAATCCTTCTCCAGCTTTTTATCGTTTATTACGGTATGGTGGGGTTAGTAAGGCTTGACCCGTACCCCTCGGCGGTGATAGCGTTCGGCCTTCATAATGGCGCTTATATATCCGAAATATTCCGGGGGGCGATAAAGTCGATAGATATAGGGCAGATGGAAGCGGCAAGGTCCCTGGGGATGACCGGGTTCCAGGCCATGAGGCGCATAATCCTTCCCCAGGCTGTTAAAAGGGCGGTCCCGCCGCTGGGCAACCAGTTCATCATTGCCACGAAGGATTCTTCCCTGGCCAGTACCATAGCTGTCCGGGAATTGCTGTTAAAATCACAGCAGCTGGGGTCCTCGACGTTCAGGCCCATGGAATACCTGATTATTGCCGGCATCTATTACCTGATAATTACCACGGCCCTGGGATATCTGGTCCACAGGCTGGAACGCAGGATGGCTGTCAGTGACAGATTGGGGTGAAATTAATTGAACAAGAGAAGTGAACGGAAAATGGTGGAAGTAGCCGGATTATATAAGAGTTTTGGTGAATTGGAAGTCCTTAAGGATATCAGTCTGACTGTTGCCGAAGGGGAAGTGGTGGTTGTCATTGGACCGAGCGGTTCGGGGAAGAGCACTCTCCTGCGCTGTATAAACTTTCTGGAAAAAAGCAATGCGGGTGATGTGACAATAGACGGCCGGCTCATTGAACGCAAGGAAAAGACAATCAACAGGATGCGCCAGGAAGTCGGCATGGTTTTCCAGCATTTTAACCTTTTCCCCCATATGACGGTACTGGGAAATGTTATTGAGGGTCCCATCCAGGTCAGGAAGATGAAAAAACAGGAAGCAGTGCTTTTATCAGAAGAACTGCTGGAAAAGGTAGGGCTTTTGGACAAAAAAGATGAGTACCCCGCCATGCTTTCCGGGGGACAGAAGCAGAGGGTGGCTATTGCCCGCGCCCTGGCCATGAAACCCAAGGTTATGCTTTTTGATGAACCGACATCTGCTTTGGACCCCGAACTGGTTGGCGAGGTACTGGGAGTCATGAAGGAACTGGCCAGGGAGGGCATGACAATGGTGGTTGTCACCCATGAAATGGGGTTTGCCCGCGAGGTGGCAGACAGGGTTATTTTCATGGATGACGCCAAAATAGTAGAGGAAGGGCCGCCGGAGGAAGTGTTCAACAGTCCGCAGAACGAGAGGACCCAGGCCTTTTTGAGCCAGATATATTAATTATTTTTGAAGCCGCAAAATGGGTAAAAAAAACGGTCAAATTTTCCGGAAGCCGGAGCATTTGACCGTTTTTAGTGTATCTATTTGGTTTTAATAGAGCTTTTAGCCCTTTGCTTTCATGCTTATTTTGACAGCCGGAGAGCGGCTTGCCTTAGAGGTCCGTGGGCCTACCGGCAGTACAACCCTGCCGTGGACAGAGTTGATGATACCTGCTGCCGATGTATACCATGCGCCTGCAGCACAGATGAGTCCCATTATCCCGCCCGGTACACTGCTTGAAATAATATTAAATTCAGCCAGATCAAGCAAGACATAGGTGATAACCAAAGTGGTAAAAATAAATACGAGGGCATTATTAGTCTTAAGGGAGCCTATCCACATGTAAAAGGTGAATACTGTCCATGCCACCAGGAAAAGGCCTATGGCAATATTCCTGTCAGGGCCGAAGTCTATCAATCCCAGTTCTTCAAAAAGGACGATAGATGCAAGGGCCAGCCAGAAGGCGCCGTAAGAAGTAAAGGCTGTGGCCCCGAAGGTGTTGTTCTTTTTGAATTCCCACATCCCGGCCAGCATTTGGGCCAGCCCGCCGTAGAATAAGGCCAGTGTCAGAAAAGTTGAGTGGATTGTGCCGGGTACAAGTTTTGCATTTATCATACTGAGAACGAATGTTGTCATGGCGAATCCCGCCAGGCCGAGAGGCCCCGGGTCAGCTATAGCACTTAAATTTTTGTCTTCAGACATCGTTACATCTCCCCCCAAGGTATAATCGGATTGGGCTGGATGCCTCACAGGGCTGATGCCTCAAAAAACCGTTCTTCTGTTGAAATGTTCACCTCCTCTTAGTTATGTAAACAAAAGCATACACTTCCTGTAATATGGTAGCACATACATGTTAGGATTATATACAATCACCGGGTGAACGGGATAAAAGCGAGGGCGAACGGTCGAAAAAGGGGAATGAACGGTCAAAATAGGCAATTAATGGTTCCAGAGATGGATAGAAGGTTAGGGTGCCAGCTTAGCTATTCTACGGGCAATAATGGAAAAGCCGTTGCCCCGATGCTGTAAGATTCCTGATACCTGCAGGGGAGGAACAGGTTTCGTGAAAAGCAGGGCCCCGTATTTCTGGTATGTCTTTTCAAAAACCGTGACATCTGTAAGGCCAAATTCATCCTCGAGAGAGAAAAAGGCAGCAACCTTCCCGGTCCTGGTTGGCGGCCGGTGTGGTCGTATAGGTAGACCGGCGGTGGTTATAAGGCTGCCTTCTTTTGCTTTCCGCAGGTTCCTGCTGCTGACAACCCCCCGGCTGTCCAGCCTGCTGCGAAGGTAACTCATATAGTGCCGGTGGATATCAATACCGAGCATTTCATATTCCATATTGAATTTTTCCCTGGAGGTGAAGTCCGGAATATCAGGCAGGGCTGCCATGGCGCCGGTAATTGATCCGGCTGTAGTTAGACCGGCCAGTGAACCGGCTGTAGTCGGACCGGTTGTGGTTGAGCATGCACTGCCGGAAATCGCAGTTGGTATGGCTGCGGTTGATACGGCCCAGATGAGCTGCCGGCGGCTGGGGTGAAGATTGTCAAATCCGCCGCATGAAATCATGTTGACCAGGACATCCTTATCTACAGTGGTGCGGCAGAGGAAATCTTCAAAGGAGGTAAAAGGGCCGTCTTTCCTGGCCGTTAGGATCCGCTCCAGGGTATTTTCTTTGACACCTTTGATTTGCCGGAGGGATATCCGGAGAGAATTGTTTTCCACGGTAAAATAGCTGCCGCTTAGATTGATGTCAGGGGGGAGGACGGTTACCCCCCTCCTCCTCGCTTCCACACACAGGGTATTGGGGTCGTAAAAACCCATAGGCTGGTGGCTCAGTAATGCGGCGAAAAAATGGGCCGGGTAGTGCCTGATCATGTAGGCTGTCCTGTATGCCGTGGTGGCAAACGCTGCGGCATGGGCCTCACAGAACCCATAGCTGGCATAACCCATTATATATGAAAAAATAGTTTCAGCTATTTCACTTCCGGTACCGTTGGCAACAGCCTTCCTGATAAATTCCGCTCCGATGTCCGCCATTTCCCGGTGGGAGCGGGCATGGGTCATAACCCGGCGCAGGCGGTCAGCTTCTCCGGGTGTGAACCCGGCAATAACTGTAGCAATTTCGATGACCTGTTCCTGGAATAAGACGACACCATATGTTTTTTCCAGGATAGGTTTTAATTTGGGGTGGAGGTATGTTACCGGTTCCTGTCCCTGGCGCCTGGCGATAAACGGCTCGACCATGTTTCCCTTGATGGGGCCCGGCCTGATGAGGGCCACACTGGCGATGATGTCTTCTATCCCTGATGCTTTAAACCGGCTCTGCAGGCTGCGCTGGGCCGGACTTTCCAGTTGGAAAACACCTGCGGTCTCCCCTTTGTTTATCATTTCGAAGGTTGCACTATCATTCATCGGAATGGCATCATAATCGAATTCACTGACTGTCTCCCTGATAGTCAGGGCGGCATCTTCGATGGCTGCCATGGTCCTTAAGGACAGCAGGTCCAGCTTGATCAGCCCCAGGTCTTCGATGAATTCCTTGTCATACTGGGTGACCACGACGCCCTTGGTGGCTTCCTGGAGAGGGACTACAGAAGCCAGGGGCTGACGGCTGATAACAATGCCTCCCAGGTGGGTCCCGATAAACCGCGGAAAGCCCGAAACAGCGGCACAGCAGCCCAACAGTTCCCTAAACCTGGGGGCATCTATCCCGCTTTCCCTGAGTTCAGGAAAACGTTCCACAGCCAGGTCAATCTGGTCTGAATGGATATACGGAAGCCTTTTGGCCAGGCGGTCAATCTCCCCGATGGGGAAATCCATGGCTTTGGCCAGGTCCCGGAAGGCAGAGCGGGCTCTGAAGGTGTTATAGGTACAAACGGTGGCTACCCGGTCCGAACCATATTTCCGGTAGAGGTATGCCGATACCCTGTCCCTGTAGCGGGAATCGAAATCTATATCGATATCCGGCTTCTGGGCGCGTTCCAGGCTCATGAAACGTTCAAAAAGAAGGCCCCTGGCAATTGAATCGACCTCAGTGATATAAAGACAGTAGGCAACTGCTGAATCTGCCGCGGAACCCCTGCCGGCATACCTGATTTTTTCTCTCCGGGCGAAATTTACCGCATCCCATACCAGGAGGAAGTAATCTTCAAATCCCAGCCGGCATATGATATCAAGTTCGTGTTCCAAGCGGCTGATTATATTTTGGGTCAGGCAGCGGTAGCGTTGACCGGCGCCTTCGAAAGTAAGGTATCTGAGGAAGCCTGCCGCTGTTTCGCCCGGCGGGAGGTCTGTAAAAGCCGGAAACAGCCGGTCACCGGCTGCAAGAGCAGGTTCGCACATTTCTCCTATCATTAATGTGTTTGCCACGGCCCGGGGATAGTCACAGAAGATTTCTTTCATTTCACCTGCTGTCTTAAGGTAGTTCTCAGCATTCAGACGCCGTTCAGGGTGGATATCGTCAAGTCTGGTCAGGGTCCTTATACATGTAAGAAGGTCATGGATTTTAAATTGTTCTTTACCGGTATAATGTACATTGTTGGCGGCTGCCGTCTCCAGCCCCAGCCTGCCGGCCAGTTCTGCCAGGGACCGGTTGAGGGACCTGTTTCCCGGCAGGAAATCATTGTGCAGCTCAATAAAAAAATTATCTTTGCCGAATACATTGACAAGCCCCACGGCAGATTCCTCGGCTGCAGAATACTTTCCATCCAGTATGAGGCCGGGTATTTTACCCCTGCGGCAGCCCGACAGGGCTATTAATCCTTCATTACAGGAGCTGAGGGTTTCGTACCGGGCCCTGGGGGCAGTACGGGGGCTGCCCAGGTGAGCTGTGGTGATAATCCGGCATAGATTTGAATAACCCAGGGGGTTTTTGGCCAGCAGGGTCAGGTGGGAGCCATCTTCCAGAGTCAGCTCAACACCTGTGATGGGCTTTATGCCGGCTTTCAGGGCCAGTTTGTTAAAATGTACGGCGGCACAGAGGTTGTTGTGATCGGTTAAGGCCAGGGCAGGCATATCCATATCAGCGGCAGCCGCCACCATTTCCTCAATCCTGCCGGCGCCGTCAAGGAAAGAAAAGGGAGAATGGATGTGAAGATGGACAAAGCTCATCGTAATCTCCTCCTGTCAGTCATAAATCCTGTATAAAAACCATCTGCCACCCGTGTCATCTGTATAAAGTTCATAAAGGCTGCCCCCTGTGGTTTCCACCCGGAAAAAGGTTTTTTCAGGCTCACCGTCCCACCAGGTGCCGGTATCCTTCCAGATTTCCAGGACATGGTTTACCCGGAACCATTTTTTATTGAAGAGGAAGGCGAAAGGGTTGCCTTTACTGTCACACCTGATTTCAGTTGCTTTGTTTATGAATTTCGCCATCTGCAATCCTCCTTATACCGATCCTTAAATTGGATAAAATACGGTACTTACGGGCCGTAATGATAACTAGAATTCATTGTTAAAAACATGTATTTTTGCTATAATGTTATTATATGGGAGAGGGGGGATTGACACTGATTAAGCTGTTAAAACCAAGGTCTATACCCTTAATAATTCTTCTGGTAAGCATATTAACGGTTATGATTGCATCAGCGGGCACCGCAGTTGAAACATCCGCACCCACTGTTACAGCATTCAGCCCGGCAGAAGGGGAAACAATAAACTCACCTGATATACCAATCTCACTTACCGCAACCGACCCTAATCTGATTTCAAGCCAAAATTACTATATCAAGGTAAATAATAACCTTATCAGTTCAAAACTGAATTTCCCGGGACACTGGGAAGTGGATACATGTACCGGTCAAAAATACTGGGTTGTTGAACGCTATGACCAGGTGACAATCACCGGGACGGCTTCAGGGCTGCAGGAAGGCCCGCAGAATATTGAAGTCATGCTGACTGACCGGCTGGGCAACTCCCTGGTAAAGTCATGGACGGTCAACATAGCTGCACCGCCTGTTTTTGCGGACATGTCTCCGCCAAACGGTAGTACTGCAATAGTAAATAATCTTATTTTTGTCAAGGTATCAGATAACAGCCAGGTAGATGCCCAATCCATAAGACTGGCCATCGATGACCCGTTCAGCCTGGTGGACTTTACTTATGACCCGGCGACAGGCTCAATATCATATAATGTTCCGGCGCCGGGCCTGGCAGACGGCAATCATACAATATATGCCAGCGCAAAAGACATGGCCGGAAACGAGGGGTCTGTATCCTGGAGTTTCACCGTCCAGGCCGGAAGCCCGCCGCTGACATTTGCGGATGAGGGCCAAATCTTTGACATCCATAATCCGGTCATTACAGTCAATATAAAATCCAATGTCAGGATAAATGAAACGGGTAATGTCATGCAGGTCAACGGCCAGCCCGTAGATGCAGTCTTTACTTATAAAGGCCACTGGGAACAGGATACCTGTACCGGTTTGGATTCTTATTATGCTGTTGACAGTTATAATGAAGGGACCCTGGTTTACAGCCCGGCTTCCCTGGATGACGGGGCTTATGAGCTTTCAGTGACCACCGGTGATTCCCTGGGAAATTTGGCCAGCGGGTCATGGACCTTCACGGTAGCCCAGAAACCGGTTATCTCAGGTTTAGAGCCAAAAACCGGAAGCACCCTGAGTACCAGGACTCCTGCCATCGGAGCGGTTATCTCCGATCCCAACGGTCCGGCGGTAGACCTGGCCAGCATCAGGCTTCTGGTCGACGGTAAACAGGTTATACCTGTTATCAGCGAGGCGGGAGGAGAAGTCACAGTATCCTTCGTTTCCGGCGCCCTGGCGGATGATTCATTTCATAATGTATCATTATCAGCAGCGGATATCGTTGGTAATACCGCCACAGCTACCTGGAAATTCTACATAAACAGTAAGGGGGATATGGCAGTAGATGCCCAATCCTGTGGAAGCTGCCATGCCCTTAACGAATACGACAAATATGAGCACTCGGAAGGCCCGCTGGGTGTCAGTGTAACCCAGCCGAATCCTACCCATTTCTACAGCAACAGGTGTTCCCACTGCCATTATACTTATAAAGAACAGACCTGTGGATACTGTCATAATAATTATGCTGCCGGCTATAATGATGATGGAGTTTACATCCCCGGAGCAGATGACCCATCTATTGCTGCCGGACAGGACTGCCTGTACTGTCACTCTGCCAATAACGGCGGATGGGTGCCGTCATCTTACCCGGCATATCACTTCTACTGGGTTAAGAACATGATAAACACGGGATTAGACCCCATCGAACCTCTTTACTCCGATCTCTATTATGTGGTAAGACACGATATACTCCCGCTTCACCAGGCAGAAAAAGGCTCATGCAATAACTGCCATTCCATCTATCTGACCAGGGAACACAACAGGGTCAGCAACAGTGGTACACAGCTGAATTGTAACACCTGTCACAGTTCAGCCGACCCAATGGTACAGCAGGCGATAGCTGATAAAAACAGAGACTGTTCAGCCTGCCACACCTCGGCAGACCATGAAGCTGTGCATAACAGCACTCTTGACACCAACTGCCGGACCTGTCACCGTGCGGCCCTTTCAACAGAGCACCTCAGCAATTCGACCACTGCCGGGAAGAACTATGACTGTGACACCTGCCATGCAAACTCCCTGAATGAGGTCAACCGTACAATTGCCACAAACAGCCTGAATTGTGCCGGGTGCCATACGCAGGGGCATAATGTAAACTTTGTGGATAAGGTTCCTGCCGATATACCGCTGTATGCCGGCCATGAATGGAGCCTGCCGATGGAGGCTTCTCTGTTCACAGGCGAACCTTCTACCCCGGCCGGTTATGAAGATGGCCAGTTAGTTATATCTGACAGGCGTGCAGGTATTACACCGGGTGATATCTGGAACTTCTACAGCCAGGAACTGGCGGCAAACGGCTGGGTTGTGAGTACCGGAATACCTGCCCCGGGTTCGGTGTTTACCGAAGCGGAATTCAGGAAAGAAGGGCGCTCCGTTACCGTGAGATGTTATAATACCTCAAATAGCTTAAGTGGCGGGGAACCCCTGGCCGCAGGTTACAGGACTGAAATATGGTATACCTTTAAATGAAATTTACTTCAGATGGAGTTTTAAAAGTGTCAGGAAAACCATGCTGTTGGCATGGTTTTCCCTTTTTAGTTCCCTTTGCGCAGAGGGTCCACAAACATCAGCACCTGCTCCCGGCGGCTTATGGGCAGGTTACTGCCCATAGTGATTATGCCTTTTGAATATTTGGCGGACAGGTTTTCACATACTGCGGCCAGCCTCTTTTCATGACCGGCTGCCTGGCTGTTTAAGGCCCCCGGGTCTTCAAAGAGGACCAGCTGGCTATGACCGTTTGCCAGGAGCTGTCCGGCCGAGACGGATAATTCAGTCACTGTCCCTTTTATTCCGGCCTTATTTAGGAGGTTAAGGCTGTCGAGGTATATTGAACGGGCTTCATGTTTTCCCCTGTTGAAGACCGAGGTTTTTGTCATTGTGCTGAAATCTTCAAAGAAGATGGATAAAACCAGTTCCCGGCAGCTCTGCCCCTTTTCCTGCAGGACCCGGCTTATATGTAGGGAGGCCTGTTTGAGGATTTCCTCCAGTTGAAGCCTGCCTGCCCCCTGGCAAACGGTATGAAATACGACCTTATCAGGAGGGCGGTATACGGGGACAATTGATGAATCAATGCCGCGGCTGTAATCAAGGATTACGGGGGCAAGGGTTCCGAACTGCCCATAAAGCAGGGCCAGGGGGATCTTGCTTATATCACCGAAAGAATGAAGGCCCAGGGTTTTCAGGCGTTTTATCCGGGAAGCTTCTAACGGCCACATCACTTCCACCGGCAGTTGGGAAGCAAATTTGTCAGTCATTCCGGCCCTGACCGCAAGGAGGCGAAATTTGCCGTATTTTTGGACAGCCAGCCCCGTCAGGGCAGGAGTGCAGGCGGAACCACAGGCGGGGGGAGGGCTTATAAGGGCAGCTGCCCTGGCCAGCAGGCGGCAGGGAGCGATGCTAACGGTGGCAAAACTGCCCAGGTGCGGGACGATTTTTTCTGCCAGGCATTGGATTATCCCTGCAGCAGGAGGCTTTCGTCCGCTTATATCTACGAAGGCTTCATTAAAAGCCTCATTTAAAACCCCTAAAACCCCGCCGGCCGGCGGGGTTTCGACCCTGGGGCTCAGTCTGCCGCACAGTTTTGTCAGTTCTAATGAACGTTCCTTATAAAAATCAGGTTTGAAATCAATAAGCTCCAGGTCAGGGCAGTTCTGCAAGGCGTGGCGCCGTGACTGCCCCGGGCGGACCCCTTTTGCTGCGGCTTCAGGGGAGGCGTCGGCAACCAGGTTTTTTCTGATTACTGCAAAAGGGCCCCGGGAGAGGCCGGGCTTTGCGGAGCGGGCGGCGGCTACAAAAAAGTTGTGTACTGTGATGTGGGCTATCAATCTCACAATAGGCGCTCCCTTTCCGAACATTTGTTCGTAAATTAATTATAAAAGACCGGCTTGCCGTTGTCAACCCGGGAAGGATAAAATATATTTCAGGATTGGGAAGCCCTCCTGAAAGAAAAGGGGAGGGGAAATAGGGGCTTATTTGAAAAAATGCAGGAAAATAAGGGAAATTATATTGAAATAGTGTCCGCGTATAAGTTACAATTACTGCATAGGTTGTGATTTGACTGCATAGGTTGTGGCTTGGAAGGTATAGTTTAGAAGGTATAGTTTAGAAGGTGTAGTTTGGAAGGTGTAGTTTGGAAGGTGTAATAATGTTAAGGTGGGCTTATCTGGTAACAGCCTATATCATTATAGGGCTTGTGGTATATTTTGCCGGGGGGAAGGGTTTCCAGCCCCCGCCTTGCTGTGAGAGCCTTGATACCGGGCATGGAGGGGCGCACTCTAATGCAGTGGTCAATAACAGGGGATGGGATGGATTGCTGGAGTGCAGGATGATACATGAACAGGCTGATGCCGTAAAACCGGGATTGAATGAACCATTTATTGACCCGGCGTTTGGTACTACTGTCCTCCGCGTTTCAGATGTATCGGCAGAAAAAGGGAGCAGCCGGTTTTCCCATGCTACTCCTTTTAATGCTGACAATTCTTATATGTTAATACAGACTCCCGGGTCTGAATGGCTTCTGCTTGACGTTCCGGGATTTAAAACAAAGAAATATGTTCGTGACAGCTCCGGCAGCCCGCTTACCGGGGATGTTGAGCCTTATTGGCATCCCTTAGACCCTAATTTCCTTTATTACCTGCGGGACAACAAATTTTGGGTATATGATGTTGCCATAGGACAGAGTAAGGTCCTTCACACATTTGACGATTACATCAGGGTAACCGGTACTGTTAAAGGGAAGCTCAGCAGGGAAGGCTCCAGGATAGCCCTTCTGGGCTTTGATAAGTTAAGCGGGTTACCATCGGAAGTGTTCATCTATAACATAAGGGAAGATAAAGCAGGTCTCAGACTTAAGACATCCTTTGCCCCGGAAGGAATCAGCTGGGTAACTGTAACCCCCGGGGGGGATTATTGTATTATTGGCTGGGGGCAAGCCGGCTTCGGTCAGGGGCAGGGCACTGAGCTTTATAATACGGAAATGGAGCCTGTCCGCAGGTTAATAGATACCGTGAGGCCGGGGGAACTCGCATATGATACCGATAACACCCAGGTTTATGTGGTTTCAGGTATAGATTCCGCCAAGTGGCAGAACACCAATTGTATTTTGAGGGTTTCCATCCCCAGCGGTCAGACCGTTCCGGTGCAAACCCTGGAATGCTGCTATAAGGTTGGGCTGTCAGGGCTCGCACTGGAGCGGAAAGGCTGGATCCTGGTCTCCACCTTCCGCGGGAAGGAACAGAAATGCGGCAGGGGATGTGAGGACGGGTGGAAACTTTACCAGGATGAGGTCTATATCCTGAAACTGGACGGGACCGGTACTACCAGAAGAGTTGCTCATCACCGGGCAAACTATAAGTCCTATGAAGAACCTTTTATTACTACCAATCAAGATATGAGTTATGTGGTCTGGAACAGCAACTGGGGCGGTGATGGCGGACATGATGTTTATATCGCTGACCTGACCAGGGAGGTTAGGAAACAGTAACCCTGTTAGGCTTTATTCACTCTGAATTTGTGAGCCGTAATTTTAATTCTTTAATGCGGGCGTTTGTATTGGAGGCCTGATAATCCAGCCTCTTTGACTGGATTTCTTCCACCAGGATGTCGACATCTGCTTCTTCCTGTTCCAGCCGGCTCAACTTGGTATTATAGTTGGAAATCTTCTCCTGCAAATCAAATTTGGTTTCAAGCAGTTTATGGGCCAGGTCTTGGTTCACCGGTAATATGGTTTGTATTTCTTCATCCACCGCCGAAATTCTTTTCTGCAGGAACCCTATCTGGGATTGTACTTCTTCCCTGAGCTTGGTTATGTTTTCTTTGGCATCTGAAACTTGTGATAACTCCCGGGAAAACGGACCTATGTCCACCGGACTTCCGGACCCCTGTGCCGGACTCTTGATAACTTGGTCTGATTTGACAGAACCATAATGTGGTTTACGGTAACCTCCGCATCCTCCCAGAAAATCAAAAGGATTTCGTCTTCCTCCACAGCCCATATTGATTTACCTCCATTTTAGTGATAGGTTGAATTTTATTTACCGGTAAATTTAGGCCAATTCCTCTTTCAGCCTGTTTAATTCTGCTGCAATTTTCTGCTGTCTGACCAGTTCTTTTATTTCCCTGTCACACTCTGATTCGGCATCCAGGACAGGTTGCAGTACCCCTTGATCTGTTAATGAGCCGATAGCTTTTACCCGGGCCTGTTTTTGTTTGATTTTTTCTTCAGCACGTAGAATTTGGTCGGCAACGGAGTTCCTGTTTTTGTCGATTCCGGCAATGGATTCTTTGACCAATAAACGGGCTTCTGCTACATCGTTTAATGCCAGCAATTCTACCTTTTTCCGTTTTAATTCCTGGATGTTTTGTGCAAGGTTGTTTCTGCTGTCTTTGACTGATGCAATCTGTGTCTCCAGGTCAGTAAGCTGTTGTTCCAGAACCTGCTTATGTTCATTGCTTTTTTCTGTCTTTTCCAGCACCTCTTTGGCTAAATCCTCACGGTTTGCCGTCAGCGCTGCCTTGGCCTGTTCACGGTGAAGGTTATTTTTGTTTTCTAAGTCCTCCAGTTCCATTTTGAGTTTTTCCCTGGCTGAAGTCAGGTCCAAAAGCGCCCTGTTGACTGTAACCAGATTATTTTCCATCTCGTTTAAAGAACCCTGCAAAAGGTCTTCAGGTGTCTCCAGGGAATCGACTGCCTTATATAGCCTGGTGTTAAAGAGCTTGACTATCCGAGCCAGCATTTTTCCACCTCCTCTTTACATTTGATGTTTTTTTATAGTTTTATTTTATTACAGAGTTTTGAACAGAAAGTGACTGATTTGTGACCAAATTGTGAAACTACTACATCTCATAGTAATTTCACAATTTGGTCACAAATCGGTCAAAGTTTGATGATAATATCTTGATAAGCGGGAATGGCGTTCTATGGGAGTGACGGTTGCGTTTTTTGTAGCGCTGTTCACAGAAATGTATGGATTTGATGAGAACTCCAATGTTTGTCCCAAGGGTCATGTTTTCCAGGGGAAACGAGCATATTTAACGATAACATAGGAGCTTAACCACGTGCGGCAAGAAGTCTCCCGCCTCTTAGCTACCTTGCTCACGCTAGTGAGATCGTAGGCGGGAAATGAATTGCCGCCTACTTCCGAAATAACCATTTTTCTCCAAATTAACATTGATATATAGCTCAAATCATGGTAAAATGGGAACGTAAGTTCGTATTCCGCGTTGAAAGCCTGGGTGAAAAGCCTTGAATAAAGCATATAAATATCGCCTTTATCCAAACAAAGAACAAGCTGTTCTAATAAATAAAACCTTTGGCTGTGTACGGTTTGTATATAATCAAATGCTTGCAAATAGAAAGGCCATCTATGAGCAATATAAAGACGATAAGGAAGCATTAAAACAGCAAAAACACCCATTGCCCGCTGATTACAAAAAAGAATTCCCCTGGCTCAAAGAAGTAGATAGCCTGGCTCTGGCCAATGCCCAGCTAAATCTCAATAAGGCTTACAACAACTTTTTTAGAGACAAGACGGCAGGATTTCCGAAATTCAAAAGCAAGCATCATGACAAAAAATCCTATACCACCAATAACCAAAAAGGAAGCATAAGGCTTATTGACAGCAAAACTATTCGATTACCCAAATTAAAAGATGTGCGCATCAAAATGCACAGGCAATTACCATCAAACGTTATAATCAAATCAGCAACAATA
>PHAB01000067.1 GCA_002840275.1 Firmicutes bacterium HGW-Firmicutes-14 | reverse complement strand
TTGACCCACTGTAACCCTTATGAGTTCTTCATTTTTAACTGAGGATATAATTCTTTGGGTCAGTTTGGCCTTAACTTGTTGATGGGCATGGGGCAATCCGTACCAGGATTCAATCAATGGTTTTACAAATTTTTCGAAGGCAAAAAAAGCTGAAACCGGATAGCCCGGAAGACCTACAATACCCTTGCCATCAATCTTCCCAAGAATCGTCGGCTTCCCCGGCTTAATGGCTACACCATGAACAATCACGTCACCGAGCTCTTCTATAATATTTACAGTAAAGTCTTTTGATCCGGCTGAGGAGCCAGCGATGGTCATGAGAAAATCATTTTCCTCGATGCCCTTTTTTATAGCTGCTGTTAGTATAGCCGGATCATCTATTGCAGGCGCATAGACCGTAGGTTCACACCCTAGTTCTAACAACAGACCTTTAATCACACTGGAGTTCGTATCTAGTATTTTACCTTTTTCCAGTTCCGTCATGGATTGAACAATCTCATTCCCTGTGGGCAAAATGCCGACTTTTAATTTATTAAGGACCTCTATATGATCTACACCACCACTAAGGAGTGCCCCTAGATCTAGGGGTCTTATCTTATGCTTACTTGGTAGAACCATCTCTCCACTTATAATGTCTTCTCCCACTTGGCGAATGTGTTGCCAAGCATAGGCCGCTTCAATAATCTCCACTTGCTCATCATCTAGAGGGGCGATGTCTTCAATCATGATGACTGCATCTTTACCCCTAGGCATAAGATTACCGGTATTGACGTATTCAAAATCATCATAAAGCTTCAACTTCAAAGAATTTCTTTCGTTGGCACCATGGGTTCTTTCTGCAACCACCGCAATACCGTCCATGGCTGCACAATGGTCACCTGGCGAGGAACGTTTGGCAAAAACTGCCTTAGCTGTTGTTCTATGCAAAGCTTCATCTACGCCAATAATTTGTGTCCCCACAGGACTGGGCAAGGCTTCTAGGTAAGTTTTAAGTGCTTCTTCAAGGGGAATGTTGGTAATGTATACGTTATCTCTTCCCATTAACTTGACACCTCCT
>PHAB01000042.1 GCA_002840275.1 Firmicutes bacterium HGW-Firmicutes-14 | reverse complement strand
CGGCTGTCACGATTTTTGCGGTAAGTGGGGAAAGGATGCAAGAGCAAAAACCGCGCCAGCCTGCGGGCGGGAAAAGTTCATTTAGCCCCAATGCGTTAGACGAAATTTTCCGTTATATTATGGGTCTGAAAGGAGTCTATCATGATAGGTGTAGTTAAATTTGGCAACGGATATTCTGTGTTTGATTCACTGGATTCCAGGCTAGATTTTATGGTGTTTACTGATGGGCAGGCTCCACGGTCATCATACAAGACAATGGAATTTTGGGATAAGTATGAGGATAAGGTTTATAAAGCTATTGACAATCTTAAAAATGGTATTTGCCCAAATTGCGGATGTCTTCTGAATGTTTCACAAGTATTCAAAGCACCTTGTGCGAAGTGTAGAGATAAGGATTTTCAGGTAAGAAAAACAATGGAAAAAAAGTATTCTTATTACCAAATCCCGATAAAGAAAAGAAACTTAAAGTGGATGATTATTTCGGCAGATTCGATTGGAATAAAACTTAGCAGAACTTTACTGGAATTTAACGGAAATCTAATTGCATATAGTTTTGATTGGTTTTTTAAACAATCCGAAATTGGTAATGGAGGAAGCAGGTTAATTCGGTTAAAATACGGTGCTGATTATTATTCTGCAGAACTCAAATCTCAAGCAATATTTTGGGACGAAAAGTTAAGCGAAGTGATTCGAGAAGAATTGGTTGATTTAGAGAATTCATTTATTCCCTTTCCAGATCCAAGAAATGTTATTAGCGAGCAGAGATTCATGGTATTTGAAAGAACAACCGATGAAGATAGGTACTTAATAAAGTTTCAAAAATTTACTAAAGTATATTCAATGGTAGATACAAAAAAGGTCCAAAAAAAATCAGACGAATTGGATAGTAATGGTCAGCCAATATCAATTGAAGAATATAACGAAAGATTAAGAGAAGAAATATTTAAATCAGGGAACACCAATAAAAAAGAAAGATTGGCCAGATTGAAGATGGCCCCCCGAAAACCAGCTTCATTTGTTGCGTATTCATTGCAATATAAACGAAATCCAGATGTAATTGTGGAAGTATTAGAAAGAGCTAAAGGTATTTGCGAAGAATGTGGTAATCCAGCACCGTTTATTAGGACCTCCGATGGAACTCCATATTTGGAGGTTCATCATATAATTCCTTTATCAAAAGATGGTGAAGATACTGTCGAAAATGGCGTTGCATTATGTCCCAATTGTCATAGAAAGGCCCATTTTGGCAATTGAATTCTTGAAGTCAATAATTAAAATGGGGTGTAACGGAAAACATCGTCTAACAACGGGCGGCTGTCACGCTTTTTGCGGTAAGTGGGGAAGGGATGCAGGAGCAAAAATCGCGCCAGCCTGCGGGCGGGAAAAGTTCATTTAGCCCCAATGCGTTAGACGAAATGCGGCGAGAAAGGAGATTATGAATGACAAAAGTTTTTATTCCAAATTCGGTAGTTAATTTCTTTGCTACTGAAAATATCGAAACCTCGTGGGCCTATTCAGATACAATCCAAGATAAACAACACCTGATTTTCAATGATTTAAAGAATTTCATAAATTCTCTAAGCAAAGATTTGGTAGAGAATGTAATGTGTGATCCAATGTTTAAATTTATGTGTCGGTCATCAGATAAAAAAACACAAGAAAAACACGCTAGAAAAGAACTTGCATGCCGACTTATTGATGAAGAAATCAATATGCGAAAACGGAGTATCCTCTGTGGTATATGGGAAAAAACAGTTCCTCCACCGTACGATCATCACGATTTAGAAGGTGTTCGGTTTGATAAGAATTATCTTGTTGATCTTGCTGAATTAGAAATTAATTTTGCTAGACTTAAACGTGGTAATTCTGTGTTTCATGTTCTACCCTCATTACCTCAACGTAATTCAATGTACTGGGCAATCCCGAATTTAATTAAGTTAAGAAATTCAGCGCAGGTATCAGTTCGACTAGATCCTTTCATGGTACAACCCATTGAGGGCTATAAAGAAGTTTGTTACAAAATGTTGGTCTATGGTGTCCCATTAGATTGGGATGACATAGCTAACCTTTCAGAAGCTCGTCATGCAAGGTGGATGCCTCATCCTCTAAACACGAGTGGAGTTAAGTTTACTGATGTAGTTTGGGTACCGCGTTCGGATGGTGTTCATTTCATCTGTGAGGAAGTTCCTGACGCTGAATGGGCTGCAAAACGTGGCAGTAGATATGTACATGCCATTTATGATCCATCTTCCGCTGATTTTAATCATGTTGATGGTGCTATTCGTTATTATCTTGATTCTGAGCTGATAGAAAGGCATTCTTTTCATGTGCGCAATGGAGGGAAATGTGGAATTAGAGTAAAGGTTTTCCAAATTGATGGTGAAATTGCCAGAGATACTTGGTGCGATTTGGTTGTCTCATACTTTGTTTGGAATGAAGATGTAAGAAACTACTTTTCTACCGCCGAACTTTAGGGCCGCCGCACATCGTCTAACAACGAGCTAAATGGTTCCGCTGTCGCTCCACCCAACTTTCCCGCCCCGTGGGATGGTCTCTGGGGAGCCGGCTGTCACGGTTTTTGCAATTACCTGGCAAAAATCACGCCAACGGCAGCAGGGGGTAAAAATGTGGGACAAGCCGTTGTCATGATTTTTGCAGTTTGAAAGCGCAGCAAAAACCGCGCCAGCCGGTGGGGCGGGAAAGTTCATTTAGCTCCAATGCGTTAGGCGAAAAACTGTGCTACTATGGGGTTATAAAGAAAAAAAGATGGTGAAACCGTGGATAGAAAATTAACGATTGAATTTCTTTATCCTGAAATTGGAATATGTGGTCTTTCATGCAGACTTTGTCCTATGTATCACACGGACGGTGTAAGTAAATGCCAAGGATGTAAAAGCCAGAACAGAATTGCTGTGGGATGTCCTTTTATCACCTGTGCTGTGAAGAAAAAGGGAGTTGAATTTTGCTGGGACTGTAATGAGAGTGATCAGTGTGAGAGATGGAAAAAGCATAGAGATTCAGGTCGAAAAGCTGATTCATTTAAGTGTTATCAAAAATTAGAAGATGATATCAATTTCATTCGGAGAAATGGCATTAAGGAATTTGAAAAAGAACAGTTGTATAGAGAGCAGTTGCTAAAAGACATGTTAAATAAATTCAATGAAGGGCGGTCAAAAAGTTACTATTGTATTGCCGCAACCGTTCTTGAAATTAACGAGCTGGAAGAAGCCTTGAATAGGGCAAAAGAGGTTTCTGCTGAATTAACCATTAAAGAAAAATCTAAATTGCTTCATTCGATCATAGATGAGATAGCCCAGCAAAAGAATTATCATTTAAAGCTGAGAAAGTAAAAATGGGTGAGGATGGAGAACCAAACTATTCGGGTCAGCACAGTTCATCGCCTAACAACGGGCTAAATGGCTCCGCTTCGCTCCGACCCAACTTTTCCATCCTCCCGGCTGTCACGCTTTTTGCGGGGGCAAAAACCACCCCACCGGCTCTGCCGGGACATCAGCCTGCAAAAGGTGGACGGCGCCAAACAGCGAGCTACGATACTGCATTATCAAAATCGGGTGACCGTTTAAATGAGGAACCTTGGGTGCGAGGCGCCTTTTGCCATTGGCCGCCGGTGTAGCGGTTTTTGCGAAATGAGGGAAGGCCCGGCTGGGCAAAAATCGCGCCAGCCGGTCGGACGAAAAAGTTCATTTAGCCCCAATGCGTTAGGCGAAATGCCAATGTCGGAGACTGAATTTGGGGTCTAATATTATATACGGCGTTTTAACTCATCATAAAAGTTCTCTCTTGTCCCAACATGAAGTATATATATTTCAATCTTGTCTTCATTGATTTGGTAGGCAATTCGATAATTAATACCTTTATGTTTCAGTTCGAGTTTGAGTAAATTTGAGAAATGTCCAGTAAGAGGGGAACCTTGAAAAGGGTTTTGACCAAGATTTTCAAGTAACTCTAGAATTTTTGAGATTACTGGCTTGTCCAACTTTTTAATATCTTTTTTAACACTATTCGGAATGATAACGGTAAACATAGGCCTAAATCTCTCCCTGGTTTAATTCATGTTTTAATTCATCTAGAGTAGAAGATTCACCGTTATTTATTTCAACTTTAGCTTCTTCAGCCATTTTTAACAGAGCTTTTGCTAATTCCTTTTTTCGTTCTGGAATTTTTACATTAAAATCTTTTTCAGAGAATCCTTGGCTAATTAAATCTTTCTTAATGAGGTCTTCAAGATCGTTGAAAATATCTTTCTTTACAAGAATAATGCGTCCCTCGTCGTCGATTTTTAATAAGAGATTATCTTTTGGGTTAATATTGGCCTTGTTACGCAGCTCTTTTGGAATTGTAATTTGACCCCGGTCGTTGATTTGCACATCAAACATACTAATCATCCTTTCGCAATATCAGTATACTGAATTTCAGTAATATTATATCACAAAAAGCCCAAAAAGTTACATGTAAAATTTCAAAGAGTTGGCACATCGCCTAACAACGGGCTAAATGGTTCCGGCTACGCCTCCACCCAACTTTCCCCGTCCTCGGCTGTCACGATTTTTGCGGTAAGTGGGGAAGAGATGCAGGAGCAAAAATCGCGCCAGCCTGTGGACGGGAAAAGTTCATTTAGCCCCAATGCGTTAGGCGAAATCAGAGTGCAACTTTGGGGAATTTAAAGGAGAGTTGAAAGATGGCTCACAAGTGCGCTTATTGTGGTAAGAAAAATAAACTTACCAAGGAACATATATGGCCAAGGTGTATCATTAAAAGAGTTTCTAATTATAATGCGAGGTTTTCTGAAAGAGCAGGAAAGTTTTTTGAAGCAGAACTTACTATTTCAGATGTTTGCGAAGAATGTAACAATGGAGTTCTCAGCAAACTTGATGATTATATTTGCGAAATGTACGATAAATATTTTCAGCACTTTCACCAAAAGGGTGATTCGGTTAGCTTTAACTATGATTTTGACAAACTCGCTAGGTGGCTACTTAAAATTTCATACAATACTGCGCGTACAACTGGAATAGATTCCAAATTACTTGAGACTTATGTACCATATATTTTAGGTATTGGACAATGCCCTGAAGATACATTTTCTGTTAGGGTTGAACTTATAGTTCCTTTTCAAGTTGCTGATATACAGAATAACTTAGTTACTGTTAAAGAATTATTACCTACATCAGTTAGAAGCTGCAGAGCACAATTTGAAGGAATAGATATTTCATGGTGTGCCATTAGACTAGTTGCAATTAATTCTTTTTATTTTTGGTTGATTTTTATACCCAGAAATGTTGTTGTTGATCAACGCGAGATAAATAGCGTTGTTAATCTATTGCCAAATAATATTCTTTACCCAGAGTGTTCAAATATTGTTATAAACGCAGGAACTAAAAACGCTGTAGAAATGCACAGAGATTGGTTTGAAAGAAAAATTAAAGAGGTCAAAGAATTCTCTCGTAAAACTAGGAAGTAATTTGATCGGGTCTGCACTCTGACATCGCCTAACAACGGGCTAAATGGTTCCGCTTCGCTACACCCAACTTTTCCACCTCAGATATGCATTTCTCTGGGGTACCGGCTGTCACGATTTTTGCGTGTGTTGCGGGTCGGCATAAACCGTGCCACCGCGTCACGATTTTAACTCTGGGGATTGCGCAAAAGACTCGCTTCAGGGGAAGAAAAGCGGGTATGGCGCGAGACTTTTGCGGAATGCCGGAACCATCACGCTAAGTGTCACGGTTTATGCAAAACTCTGGGGGCAAAAATCGCGCCAGCCGGTGAGGCGAAAAAGTTCATTTAGCCCCAATGCGTTAGGCGAAATCTTGTCACTATCTTTAGGGTAGGAGAGAAAAATTAATGTCATCACAGTTACAAATATTTCTTAGCCAATTTACTCAATATGAGCAGAAACGTGGAATGCCTAAATCTCACTTAGAAAAGTTACCAAGTCTTTTAAGAAGAATAATTGAAGAAGAGATGCCTTGTCGAGATAATATGGTGCATGTCAGCATTCGTGATTTAACAAATTCCCAAGGGTTGAAACTACGGATTAATTCTGAGCAAAGCTGGTGTTTTCCGAAAGATGAATGTTTAATGTCTGGAACAATTTACCCTTATTGGCGAAGGGGACTCAGGCAAATATGTAAAGATGAATATTTATATGATTCAATATCAGGTTTTTTCCATTTTGCTTCTCAGTATGTTTCTAGAAGTAGAACTGTTGATTTAATTGGAGCAATCGCTCTAGAATATAACCGAGCCTGTGATTTTAGAGGTAAGTATATGCAAGAGTTGACAATTGAAAAAGAAGTTTCCATTGATACTTTTAAAAACAAGTATTGCCCCGAGGTTAACAGGCGGAAAAAACGTCGTGGGAAAGAGAGAAGATTACTTTATTATTTTAATACTTTTAATGCACTTGATCCATTTATACATCGACTGATTTTTAATTATGTTAGAGCTATTGACCTTTTCAATAAATGTTTCGAAGAAGAAGCGATTATTGCATTAGAGAACACAATTAATATTTCGGAACAATTTGTTAGGGAGCGTTTGAAAATTTCTGATGAGGACCAGAGAGCCATTACTGCCTACATACTTGGATTTACTAGAAGTGAGTATTGGATTCTCAAAAGAATTTATGAGCTTCGGTGTTATTTCGGAGCCCATCCAAGTATGTCTAAGTGGTGGGACTTTTTTGAGATATATGAGAACAGTTTTGACGAGATGTTTCAAACGGTTAAAAAGCTGGTAATAAGGACTGCTGAGTTTGAACAAGCTAATCGGATTGTAGAAAAAGAACCCAGGATTTGGTCAGCCTGGCTCAATTCTAATTTATTAATGTTATGGAATGCAGTTTGGTTTCATAGGCTCCCTTAGGTCGGTGACAAGACATCGCCTAACAACGGCGGAAACGGCTCCGCTGCGCTCCGACCCAACTTGCCCGTCTGCCCGGCTGTCACGGTTTTTGCGGTTGAGCAGGGGTAAGGGGCCAGGGCAAAAACCGCGCCAGCCGTTCAGCCAGACAAGTTCGTTTCCGCCCAATGCGTTAGGCGAAATTGCCTCGGAGCCTGGTAATCCTTTGGGGTCAAAGAACTGGCGCATCAAACAGCCTTTCTAATTGTAATATAAGAATATTTCCATAGAAGAAGCTGAACCGGCCATCAGAGTACTTCTTCCACGGTTTGGTGGCGGTTCACCAAAAAGAATTATCGGGCGCTGTTTTATGCTTGATGTACTATCCAGACTGACGGCTCCGACCGTCGTCTGGCTACCAGGGAAATAGAATTGCATGTATCCGGGCCAGGCCAGCCGTCGGCACGGCAACATCGCCTAACAACGGGCTAAATGGCTCCGCTAGCGCTCCGACCCAACTTTTCCGCCCTCCCGGCTGTCACGCTTTTTGCGGAGGCAAAAATCACCCCACAGCGGCATGATTATATGGTGCAAGAGACGTGTAAGGAGGCTTACGGCAAGAGAGAGGTAGTTGTTACGGAGGGTGTCAGGCAAGAATTCACCCGGCTTTAACCCGGCACGTCTCTTGCTTGGAATAGCCTGTACAACTAATCAGGCTTACGGCACAAGACTGCCAGTGGTTACTAAAGGTGTCAGATTAAAATACACCCGACGTAATCTTCGGGCATCATGCCGCTGATGTAGCGATTTTTGCGAGTGAAAGCAACTGGCCCGGGGCAAAAATCGCGCCAGCCGTTAGGACGAAAAAGTTCATTTAGCCCCAATGCGTTAGGCGAAATACAGCGCACTAGATCCGGGTCAAGAAAAAGAGGACCTTTTCAGGTCCAAGCTAGTCCGTTATTAAGGCTAATTTTGGTCTTTTAAAGTGAGTGGAAAGTAAATCGCTAGGTAAAAAGCATAAGTTGTCTATTTCATCCTTGTTGAGTGCGAATTCATCCAATATTTCTTCTGCTGAAACCACGTTATTATCCAGAAGCAATTCGAAAGCTTGTTTAATTAAGTAAGGTTTTTCAATCGGAATTACGTCATCCAAAGGTTCTTGTTTACGATAACCCTTTTTATTGATTTGAGCGAATAAATATCTAACTTGGTTTTCTTTAAATAAACCAAGTTTCTCACATCTCATTATCATAGCTTGTATAGATACTTTCCAACGCTTTTTGAGTAGAGTGAGATGTTCGAGGGAATTAGATATTACCTCACTAGGAAACGAATTACTAGGTAATAAAAAGGCTCCTGCAAAATAATGCGCTTCATCTTCTAACTTATCTAATACCTCTTTCTTTTGCATGGTCTCTTGATCAATATGGGGATGCAAAATTAGGTGGCCTAATTCATGAGCAAGGTCAAACCGGGACCTTGAGGCAGAACGCTTATCTGAGCCCATGACAATATAAGGTACAT
The DNA here is from genome assembly GCA_002840275.1 of Firmicutes bacterium HGW-Firmicutes-14. Lineage (GTDB taxonomy): Bacteria > Bacillota > Thermincolia > Thermincolales > UBA2595 > W-Firmicutes-14. Next base: position 1,611 of record PHAB01000042.1, on the reverse strand, counting down.
TATTGTACCATTGAGAAAAAGCATCCATCTTATGATTTTTAAATTCTACATTACAAATTACAAATCCCTTTTCTTGTAATAACTCAACCATATTTCGAATAGGAATTTTCTCTATACCCCAAAATTTCCTTATAGACAAAGCTACCTCTTCAATAGTATCGTAGTCTAAATCAGTGTTGTTCAGAATACTGTCTAAGTTAGGTAAATCAACCTTTGGGAAATCAATATATCGTTTTAAATACTGGTATATTTCGTCGGCCCAATCAATTCTATAAGCAAAGGCGTCTTTTAACTTCTTGGCAGTACTTTTCATACTTCTAAAATTAACGGCACTACTTGAATAGTCAATTTTACGTTTAGGTTTAGTGAAAAAATTCAACGGGAAGTCTAAAACTTCCATCATTTTGACTAAAACAGTCATGCTTGGTATAGAAGCGCCTAACTCGTATTGAGATATAGCCTGACTAGATACTCCTATGAGATCTGATAACTCAGCTAGGGTATAACCTCTGGAAATCCGGGCTTCTCGAATTCTAGCTGGCACAACCGAATCAGAATTTTTTACGTTGTTAAATTTTCTACTTTTCATCTCCCTCACCATCACTTTTCAATTTGATGTTTAATTTTCTGACAACGTCGTTTTTTAGTGAAGTGATTCTTTTTTCTACTTCTTCTTGTGGCACATCTTGTGTATAAAGAGCAAACTCTGACATGAGGTCAATATTTTTCAAAATACTTGTCATTCCTGCGTTAGGAACGATAAGATTAACAAAGTCTATTTCATAGTCATCCTTAACACCATATGTAAGGAACAGGTAATAAGGCTCATTGGTAACAATCAACTTTTTAGACTTAACATTATAAAAGAGTTGTTTCTGAGAAAAATTGTTTAAACGGCAGTTTTCAAGTTTATATTTTGACTTGCGAGGAAGAGAGTTTTTATCTTTGGCTTTTGCAACATTGATAATGACATTACGTCGCAAAAGGTTTAAAGTCTTATAGTTAAAGTTGTTAACCCTCTCTGGCTTTGGAGTAAAGGGGAAGGTTTCACTAAGCATGTCCGGTTCAAATTGCCTATATATCATATAATTTAATAGTCGACCTTTGATATTTGGTATGAACTCTGAATGAAATAACACGCTGTTGCTATTTACCACTTCTTTGAATGCAATTACTCCACTAAGGAAAAAGGGATATAGCTGGGACCTAACAGACCTTGGTAATTCTTTCTTTACCAGTTGATGGGCGTTTTCATAGAACTTCACTGACTTTCCACTCCCTTCTATTGCCTATAAAGTATTTTAGTATAAAACTAAAAAAAAATCAAGTAAAAAAACACATAAAGGGAAAAAATCAAGTGATAGCTCGGGCAGTGCGCTGTACATCGCCTAACAACGGGCTAAATGGCTCCGCTTCGCTCCGACCCAACTTTCCCCGTCCTCGGCTGTCACGATTTTTGCGGTATGCGAAGACGGAATGCAAGAGCAAAAATCGCGCCAGCCTGCGGGCGGGAAAAGTTCATTTAGCCCCAATGCGTTAGGCGAAATGTCGTAGCTATGGGGTCGTTTGGGCCGGGATTTGTGGTCATTTTTCTCCTTCGGGCGGTAAGTT
>PHAB01000041.1 GCA_002840275.1 Firmicutes bacterium HGW-Firmicutes-14 | reverse complement strand
ATATCAAAAATGAAGGCTGCCGGATACTTGGTATAGCCTAATAAAAAACAAAGAACCGTTGGACGAACGGGGATAGCTTGGTAATTATACCGACGTTAGCCGGTACGTCCCAAGAAACCCCCACCTCTTAGCGCCAGCGTAGGTGGTGGGAGTACGTCACCCAAAATGTATTCTATGAGCCGGTCTAAAAATCATTTACACTTATTCGGATATATGATAAAATTTTTTTAGCAAATATCGTATTCCCCTGTTGTATTTTTCCAGTTGCTTACATATTATGGGAATTTTTTTCCACAAAAACAGGCAGAAAAGGTTTTTACGGAAGTACGGAAGCGGCAGGCAGGTCTGCCGGGAAGTTTTATTAAAAACATTACGGCAGGAAGGCAGGATGGGGTGAATATATGAAAATAAGACACTCCTTTCTGGAGTGTTTTGTTTTTAACTACATATATAATAGGAAAGGAAGTGTAAGACTTGTTTATGCGCAACAAAATTCCGGCATTATTTTTATCAGCTCTATTGTCATTAAGTCTGTTGTTAACGGGATGCGGGCAGTCAGCCTCCACATCCCAGGGGGGAAAAGAAGTTTACAAAATCGGTGCGGTATTTGACATTTCAGGGCCATCTTCATCACTGGGCATCCCTGAGCGCGACACAGCAAAAATGGTAGTGGAAGAAATCAACAATAACGGCGGTATCAACGGACACCCGATAAAACTTATCATTATGGACAGTAAGAGTAATGAAACCGAAGCTGCCCTGGCGGCCAAGAAACTTGTCAACGAGGGTGTCGCCGCCATTATAGGATCCAGTACCAGCGGAACAACAATGGCCATGGTAGATATCATCCAGAACAACCAAATTCCCCTCATCTCCTGTGCGGCCAGTATCCGCATCACAGAACCTGTCGAAAAACGCCAATGGGTTTTTAAAGTAGCTCAAAGTGACAGCTTTGTCGCCGCAAACATCATTGATTACCTTAAGGCCCACAACCTCAGCAAGGTAGCCCTGGCAACGGCAAATAACGCATATGGTGACAGCGGCCGGGAAGAATTTGAAAAAGCTGCCGCAAATTCCGGTATAACTATTGTTGCCCGGGAAAAATTTGAGGCCAATGATACGGTAATGACCTCTCAGCTCACCAACATCAAGCAGGTCAATCCGGATGCTGTTATCGCATGGGCCATACCGCCGGCAGCATCGAGTTTCACCAAAAATTACCGCGAACTTAACCTCTCCATGCCGCTTATCCACAGCTCAGGTGTCGGCAACCAGACTTACATAGAATTGGCCGGTGATGCCGCAAACGGGACCGTTTTCCCTGTCGGCCGCCTGCTGGTGGCAGAACAACTGCCTGATTCCGATCTCCAGAAAGCCGTTACTGTGGAATATGCTAACCTGTATGAAGGTAAGTTTGGCCCAAGGAGCACTTTTGGCGGTCATGCATGGGATGCAGTTAAGATAATCGCCCAGGCCCTGGAAAAAGTTGGTCCCGACCCGGCTAAGGTCAGGGACGAAATCGAAAACACCAGTTTCACCGGGGTAACCGCAGTATTCAATTTCTCTCCCCAGGACCACAGCGGTTTAACCAAGGATTGCCTGGTTATGGTGGAGGTCAAAGACGGAAAATGGCAATTGGTAAAATAAAATACTAAAGGTGTAATAAAAATTCTGTTTTTTATAAAAAACTGTTTACAGGGATAGAAGTTTATGCTATCATTGTCGTAATATTACTCGCAATTAAAGGTGATGACGGAGACAAGTAGGTCGCCTCGGTTTGCCCAGGGAGGAAAGGCCACTGGACTGAAAGCCTTTCCCTTATCTGACCGGCTGAAATTCCCTCCCGAACCGCAGGCTGAAGGGGTCCTGCTTCCGGTAATTCCGGACCGGATGATTCCTTGTAGGCTGTGCCGGTACTCCACCGTTAACAGGCAGAGGGTATCAAACCGCTTGAGCCGGTTTCGTACCTGCACGAATGAGCGGGCTGTTTTTACAGCCAAGTAGGGTGGTAACGCGTGAAGCGAACTTCTCGTCCCTGTAAGGACGGGAAGTTTTTGTTTATGGTTTCGGAACGGGAGCAGGATGGCTGACCTAAGGCTGCGGTAGAACGGTAAAACCCGTCACCTTTTGTTAACAAGGTGCTTGACCATAAATAAAATTTTTTGAGGAGTGTGAGATGGTGGTACGGTTTATGAGAAAACATGCCCTTCTGGTCTTTGCATTAATTTTGGCATTGGTAGTGGCCGGATGTGGGGGTTCAAAAGAAAACACAGAAAAAGAGGCTTCAACAGAAACCAAAGAACCTTACAAAATCGGGGTTGTCCTTGATATCTCAGGACCGGGGTCTTCCCTGGGGATTCCTGAGAGGGACACAATCAATATGATTATCGAAAAGGTTAATGAATCAGGCGGTATTGACGGTCATCTCATCGAGCTGACCATGCTTGACAACAAGAGCAATGAAACAGAAGCCGCCCTGGCAGTGAAAAACCTCATCGAGAAAGACGTCCTGGCCATCGTGGGATGCAGTACCAGTGGAACAACCCTGGCCATGATAGACGCTGTACAGCAGTCTGAAGTGCCGTTGGTATCCGCTGCAGCCAGTATCCGCATAGTGGATCCGGTAAATGAGCGGAAATGGGTCTTCAAGACAGCCCAGAGCGACAGCTTGGTAGCCGAGAGAGTAGTAACCTACCTCAAGTCAAAGGGCTTGACCAAAATTGCCTTTGCCAGTATGAATAATGCCTTTGGGGACAGCGGGCGGGCAGAATTTGAGAAGGCCGCTGCCGCAGGAGGTATAACCATTCTCGGCACGGAAAAATTTGAAGTAAATGACACTATCATGACCTCCCAGATTACCAATATAAAGAAACTAAATCCAGATGCCGTTATCGCATGGGCTATCCCGCCTTCAGCATCCAGTTTCACTACCAGCTACCGCGCGCTTGGCCTCACCCAGCCGCTTATCCACAGTCATGGAATCGGTAACAAAACATTTATCGACCTGGCCGGTAAGGATGCCGACGGAGTAGTCTTCCCAGTTGGAAAACTCCTGGCTGCAGAGGGCCTTCCTGATGATGACCCGCAAAAACAGGTTCTGGTCCAATATGCAACTGATTTTGAAGCCAGATTCGGGCCAAGAAATACCTTTGGCGGTCATGCCTGGGATGCTATCAATATCGTACTGGATGCTTTGGAAAAAGCCGGTCCTGACAGGGCTAAGATCAGAGATGAAATAGAAAAAACCCAGAATTTCGTTGGCATATCAGGTATATTTAATATGTCTGCTGAAGACCATAACGGTCTTGGGCTTGACAGTATGATTATGGTCGAAATAAAAGACGGCCAGTGGGTTCCCGTTATTGATTAACATTTAATACTTACAGGATTGCAGAAGAGGAGAACCTCTTCTCCTCTTCTGCAGTTAATAAAGGATACTTATTTTCAGGAGGTTGCCATGAGCCTAGCAAGCGAACTGCTCCAGTACTTGCTCAGTGGTCTTACAATGGGCGGTATTTATGCCCTGGTTGCACTTGGATTTGTTATAATACATAATGTTACAGGTATTATCAATTTTGCCCAGGGAGAATTTGTCATGCTGGGCGCCATGTTCATGGTTACTCTGGTTAAGGCCGGGTTACCGGCCCCGGTGGCGCTTCTCCTCTCTATCCTGCTGGTCATGATTATTGTTGCCGTAATAGAGGTAGGAGCAATCCGTTCGGCAAAAAGGGCGTCTCCGGTATCCCTTGTAATCCTTACAATCGGCTTATCAACTGCTATAAAAGGAATTGCCTTACTGGTATGGGGAACCCACCCCTACAGACTTGAACCCTTTACCAAGGGGGGGCCGATAAATATCGGCGGGGCTACTATTGTCCCCCAGAGCCTGTGGATTATAGGCACAACCGTGGTTGTGCTGGCGGTAACCTTCTTCGTTTTTGAATATACATACTGGGGCAAGGCTTTAAGAGCTTGTGTAGTCAACAAATTTGCTGCCCGCCTGATGGGTATCAACCCCCGGAAAATGTCGTTAATCGCTTTTGTGTTCAGCGCTGCCCTTAGCGCCCTGGCAGGAATTGTCATCGCTCCGATTACTTATGTAACTTATGATATGGGCCTTATGCTGGGGTTAAAAGGATTTGTCGCAGCAGTCCTGGGAGGACTTAGCAGCACACCGGGAGCGGTCTTCGGAGGCCTGGCCCTCGGGGTTATTGAATCAATGGGAGCGGGGCTCATATCTTCAGGATATAAAGACGGTATATCTTTTGTTCTCCTCCTGTTAGTATTATTCCTAAAACCCGGAGGAATCTTCGGAATATCCGGCAGCAAACGCGTCTAAGGAGGAACTTATGAAAGACCTGACAAAACGCAAGCGGTTAAGGCATTCTTTGATTATTATTTTCTCTGCCATTATACTTCTTCTTCCTTTTATTATAACTAACAATTATTACCTCAGCGTACTGGTCATTATAGGTATACATACCATCGTAGTGGTTGGCCTGTGCCTGCTGATGGGGTATGCCGGACAGATTTCCCTCGGTCATGCCGCTTTCTATGGTCTGGGAGCATATACTTCGGGAATCCTGACATCCACATATAATGTCTCCCCCTGGATAGCAATGCTGGCCGGCGCCGTGGGAACCGGGGCTGTGGCTTACATAATCGGCAAACCTATCTTCAGATTGAAAGAACACTACCTGGCTCTTGCTACCCTGGGCCTGGGTCTCATAGTCCATGTAATCCTGATGGAAGAGGTTGAACTGACGGGAGGCCCTTCCGGCCTCACAAAGAGCATACCCTACCTGTCCATCGGCAAACTGGTACTTAACTCAGATTTCAAATACTATTTCCTGGTCTGGATTGTGGCCTTACTGGCAATTATCCTGGCCAACAACGTGGTACACTCCCGCATAGGCCGGGCTTTAAGGTCGATTCACGGCAGCGAGTTCGCCGCCCAGAGCCTGGGAGTGGATACAGGAAAACATAAACTTCAGGTTTTTGCCTTAAGCGCCATGTATGCGAGTATCGCCGGAAGCCTTTATGCTCATTACATTACCTTCATCAGCCCCAATCCCTTTGGCCTGATGACTTCTATACAATTTGTAGTTATGGCTGTGGTAGGAGGTTTATCAAGCATATGGGGACCTATTCTGGGTGTATCGGTTATCACTGTATTGACCGAAGCCTTAAAAGAGGTTATACCCAAGATTATACCCCAGGCCGGCGGTGAGTATGAAATAGTGGTCTTCGGATTCATTCTGGTCATGATTATGATATTTCTTCCGGAAGGCCTTACCGCAGGTGTAGTAAACCTCTATGAGAGGTGGAGGTACAGAAAGGAGCGTACCGATGAAACTTCTGGAAATTAGCGGTCTGACAAAAAGTTTTGGTGGTGTGGTGGCTGTCAATGACCTGTCCTTCTCGTTGGAAAAAGGGCAGATTATGGCGATAATCGGGCCAAACGGGGCCGGAAAGACCACTCTCTTCAACCTGATAACCGGTGTATATCCACCGACAAAAGGGAGCATTGTTTTTAACGGAAGAGATGCAACAGGGCTTCCCGCCCACCGGATAGCCACACTGGGTATAGCCCGTACCTTCCAAAACCTCCAGATATTTAACAATATGACGGTTCTTGAAAACGTTATGGTGGGACAGCATACGAGAAGCACGACAGGCCTCATGGGAGCCGTATTCCCTATGGGTCCTGTACAGCGGGAGGAACGCAAGGTAGTCGAAAATTCCCTTGAGAAACTGGCCATGGTAGGACTTGCAGACAAGGCTATGGAATCTGCCCCCAACCTGCCCTACGGCCGGCAGAAAATGCTGGAAATAGCCAGGGCTGCTGCCCTGGAACCTGAATTGCTGCTCCTTGATGAACCGGCGGCAGGACTTAATTCCACGGAAACCCGTGAACTGGTTAATATAATTTATGAATTAAGAGACCGCGGGATTACGATTCTGCTGGTTGAACACGATATGGAAACTGTCATGGAGATTGCTGATCAGATTGTGGTCCTGAATTTCGGCAATAAACTGGCTGAAGGTACTCCGTTTGAAATCCAGAATAACCAGGAAGTCATCAGTGCTTACCTGGGTGAGGAGGAATTCTAAAATGCTGAAGGTTGTTAAGGTCAGTACCTACCACGGAAGAAGCAAGGTATTGGACAGCATTTCCCTGAACGTGGAAAAGGGAGAAATGGTGACCATTATAGGCGCCAACGGCGCAGGGAAAAGCACGCTCCTGGGAACCATAGCCGGTATCTACAGGCCAAAATCGGGCCAAATCTATCTGGGCACAAAACAGACCAGCTGCCTGCCGGCTGAAAAAGTGGTTCCGGAAGGCATAAGCCTTGTCCCTGAACACCGGGCTGTCTTTGACTCCCTGACAGTGACAGACAACCTGAAACTGGGAGCTTACCACCGTTACCGGACCGATAAGAAAAATATCGAGTCTGATATAGAAAACGTGCTGTCCCTGTTTCCTGTCCTGAAAGACAGGACACAGCAGCTGGCCGGAACCTTGAGCGGTGGTGAGCAACAGATGCTGGCCATTGGCCGGGGCCTGATGGCTAACCCAAAGGTCCTGCTTCTGGATGAACCTTCCCTGGGCCTTGCCCCTCTCGTGGTTAAAGAAATTTTTGAGATTCTCATAAACCTTAAGAAGCGCGGCACCACTATCCTGATGGTAGAGCAAAACGCCAGGGCAGCCCTGAAGATTGCCGACAGGGCCTATATCCTGGAACGCGGAACCATATCCCTGGCCGGCAGGGCGCGGGATATGCTCCAGGATACCAGGGTCCAGTCAGCTTATCTTGGGGCAAGACTGCACGCATAGGAACACTTTGGGCCATTTAGGAATATAATGTTTTAAAATTGAAAAACACCCGAAAAAAGTTTAAACGGGGTTTTCCCCGGGCGCCGGTCCGGTAGGCTGAGCCGGCGCTCCACCGTTAACAGGCAGAGGGTATCAGACCGGCTTTTACCGGTTTCGTACCTGCATAGATGAGAGGGCTGTGTTTATACAGCCAACTTGGGTGGTACCACGGAAAGATTTAAGCTTTTCGTCCCTTGGGGATGAAAGGCTTTTTATTTTGTTTCATACTGAGCTGCCCACACAGGAAGAAAGGGTAGGGCGGTTTAGCAGAAGGATGCCTCCTGAAACGGGAGTTTTAAAATACACCAAATAAATATCAAAAGGAGTGTTATATGTAGTGAAACGAAAAACCCTTATCCTCTCCCTGTTAATCTGCCTGGCCATTATTGCCCTGGCATTGGCAGGCTGCAGCAATCAGGAGACCGGCAGTACAAAAGCCCCGGCGGCAGATGCTTACAAGGTTGGCGTTGTCCTTGATATCTCCGGGAAGGCTTCTTCCCTGGGAATACCGGAAAGGGATACCGTGCAGATGATTGCCAATAAGATTAACCGGGAGGGCGGCATTAACGGACATCCCCTGGAACTGGTCATACTGGATACCAAGAGCAATGAAACCGAAGCGGCCCTGGCAGCCAGGAAACTTATTCAGGAAGGTGTGCTGGCCATCCTGGGGGCAAGTACCAGCGGGTCTACCATGGCGATAATTGATACCGTACAAAATGCAGAAATACCCCTGGTATCCTGTGCGGCCAGTGTAAAGATTGTCGAACCGCTGAATGAACGCAGATGGGTATTTAAGACTGCCCAGAGTGACAGCCTGGTAGCTGCCAAAATAGTAGACTACCTCAAATTGAAAAACCTCACAAAAGTTGCCTTTGTGAGTGTCAACAATGCATATGGTGACAGCGGCCGGGAAGAATTTGAAAAAGCGGCTTCTGCCGGTGGCATTACTGTGACAGTGTGGGAAAAGTTTGAACAGGATGATACCATTATGACTTCCCAGCTGACGAATGTTAAAAAACAGAATCCCCAGGCTGTTATAGCATGGGCCATCCCGCCTGCGGCTTCCAGCCTTACGGAAAACTATAGGCAGATGGATATAAAAGCGCCCCTTATTCACAGCCACGGCATCGGCAATCAGACCTTTATTGACCTGGCGGGCCCTGCGGCAGAAGGGGTAATCTTCCCTATCGGTAAGCTGGTGGTGGCAGACAGCCTGCCCGAATCTGATCCCCAAAAGGATATTCTTATAAATTACGTATCTGACTATAGAGAAACGTATGGTCCCCCCGACCCCTTTGGCGGTTATGCCTGGGACGCTTTACATCTGGTTATAAACGCCATAGAAAAAGCCGGACCCGATAAGGCCAAAATCAGGGATGAATTAGAAAAGACCAGTGGTTTCGTAGGTGTTACAGGTGTTTTTAACATGTCCCCTGCAGACCATAACGGCCTGGCCATAGAGGACCTGGTCCTGGTAGAGATCAGGGACGGGAAGTGGCAAATATCAAAAGACTAAATTTAAGGATGGGAGTATCCCGAGTAAAAATTTTTTCGGGTACTCCCATCCTCCTCTTTCTATCTATGAATTTATTTACCTTAAAGCGATAATAATAAGACAAGATATATTTAAGGAGCTTTTCTAATGAACGATACTTTAACAATTGGTACGATAGCAGGAATACTAAGTACAATAGCCATGCATTTATTATCTATGTTATGGAAATCTTTTGGTCTTATTAAGATCACTTCATTGCAGACTTCAGCAGCTATTTTTTTATCTTGGAACCAAGTTAATACAACTGCAGGCTATATTGTTGGAATAATTTCACATCTTATGATCGGAACTGCCGGAGCAGTCTTACTTGCCTATTTTATAAGGTTTTCAGGAAAAGACTATTATTGGGTGACGTACTCCCACCACCTACGCTTATCACTTAGAGGTGGGGGCTTCTTGGGACGTACCGACTAACGTCGGTATAATTACCAAGCTATCCCCGTTCGTCCAACGGTTCTTTGTTTTTTATTAGGCTATACCAAGTATCCGGCAGCCTTCATTTTTGATA
>PHAB01000066.1 GCA_002840275.1 Firmicutes bacterium HGW-Firmicutes-14 | reverse complement strand
TCTGGACCAGTCTGCGGTCATGAAGTCGGAGGTGTCAACGGATCTTAGGGCTACTGTGTAATCATAGGTTCTCTCGTCACCCATGACGCCAACACTCTTAAGATTGGTTAGTACAGCAAAATATTGGCCAAGGCCTTTTGAGATGCCGGCTGCTTTTACTTCTTCGCGGAAGATGTAATCGGCTTCTCTTAAGATGTCCAGTTTTTCCTTGGTGATGTCGCCGATGACACGAATAGCAAGTCCGGGACCTGGGAAAGGTTGTCTGGATACTAAGAACTCAGGGATGCCAACGGCACGGCCGACATTCCTTACTTCATCTTTGAATAAGTCTCTAAGTGGTTCTATGATTTCTTTGAAGTCTACGTGTTCCGGTAGACCGCCTACATTGTGATGGCTTTTGATGACGGCTGCATCTTTTGTACCGCTTTCGATGACATCCGGATAGATGGTTCCTTGAACCAAAAAGTCGACCACGCCGATTTTCTTAGCTTCTGCTTCAAAAACACGGATGAATTCTTCACCGATAATCTTACGCTTAGTCTCAGGGTCAGATACCCCTGCAAGTTTGTCAAGGAACTGTTTCTCACAATTCACACGAATCAAGTTCATGTCGAATTCCTCGCCAAATACCTTCTGCACATCATCCCCTTCGTCTTTACGAAGTAGACCGTGATCAACGAAGATACAGGTCAATTGCTTACCTACGGCTTTGTGAATCAACATAGCTGCAACTGAGGAGTCTACACCACCGGATAAGGCGCATAGTACTTTTTTGTCGCCGATTTTTTCTTTTAGGAGTTTAATCTGATCTTTTGCAAAATCACTCATGATCCAGTCTTGACTGCAACCACAGATATTAACTAGGAAGTTCTTGAGCATCTTGGTGCCTTCAGGTGTATGGTTAACTTCCGGATGAAACTGTACAGCATAAAGCTTTTTGCTCTCATTGGACATGCCGGCTACCGGACAGGTGTCTGTGGATGCGGTTATTTTAAAGTCACTCGGTGGACTTGAAACATAATAAGTATGGCTCATCCAAGCAACGGATTCTTTGTCAACATTTTCAAACAATGGGTCGCTATTATCGACTGTTAGATCTGTTTTACCATATTCTCTTGAATCG
>PHAB01000065.1 GCA_002840275.1 Firmicutes bacterium HGW-Firmicutes-14 | reverse complement strand
CGATTCAAGAGAATATGGTAAAACAGATCTAACAGTCGATAATAGCGACCCATTGTTTGAAAATGTTGACAAAGAATCCGTTGCTTGGATGAGCCATACCTATTATGTTTCAAGTCCACCTACTGATTTCAAAATAACAGCATCCACAGACACTTGTCCGGTTGCCGGCATGTCCAATGAGAGCAAAAAGCTTTATGCTGTACAGTTTCATCCGGAAGTCAACCATACACCAGAAGGCACTAAGATGCTCAAGAACTTCCTAGTTAATATCTGTGGTTGCAGTCAAAACTGGATCATGAGCGATTTTGCAAAAGATCAGATTAAACTCCTAAAAGAAAAAATTGGCGACAAAAAAGTACTATGCGCCTTATCCGGTGGTGTAGACTCCTCAGTTGCAGCTATGCTGATTCACAAAGCCGTAGGTAAGCAATTGACCTGTATCTTCGTTGATCACGGTCTACTTCGTAAAGACGAAGGGGATGATGTGGAGAAGGTATTTGGCGAGGAATTCGACATGAACTTGATTCGTGTTAATTGCGAAAAACAGTTCCTTGACAAACTTGCAGGGGTATCTGACCCAGAGACTAAGCGTAAGATCATCGGTGAAGAATTCATCCGAGTTTTTGAAGCAGAAGCTAAGAAAATCGGCGTGGTCGACTTTTTGGTTCAAGGGACCATCTATCCGGACGTCATCGAAAGCGGTACAAAAGATGCAGCCGTTATCAAAAGCCATCACAATGTAGGTGGTCTACCAGAACACGTAGACTTTAAAGAAATCATAGAACCACTTAGAGACTTATTCAAAGATGAAGTTAGGAATGTAGGCCGTGCTGTTGGCATTCCTGAGTTCTTAGTATCCAGACAACCTTTCCCAGGTCCCGGACTTGCCATTCGTGTCATCGGCGACATCACCAAGGAAAAGTTGGACATCTTAAGAGAAGCGGACTACATCTTTCGCGAAGAAGTAAAAGCAGCCGGCATCTCAAAAGGCCTAGGCCAATATTTTGCTGTACTAACCAATCTCAAGAGTGTTGGCGTCATGGGTGACGAGAGAACCTATGATTACACAGTAGCCCTAAGATCCGTTGACACCTCCGACTTCATGACCGCAGACTGGTCCAGA
>PHAB01000021.1 GCA_002840275.1 Firmicutes bacterium HGW-Firmicutes-14 | reverse complement strand
TGAATAGCAAATCAGGTCAACCGACAAGGTGTCCGGATACTTCCGGTTTACTGTCCGGATGCCTCCGGATTCGCCGTCCGGATGTGCCGGAATACGCAATCATAGCCGCTGGAACCCAAAGTTCTTTTATTTTAATGCGATTTTCATCCTGGTACTTATCAGCGTGATTAAGATAAAAGAACTCAGAGAAACCATGGATATGGTCATCATCAGCATGAGTAAAAGCAACCACATCAAAATCTGTTCTGTTTTCTGCTTCAAGGTCTTCACGTATCGCAGACGCTAAATCAATGCGCTGATCACTATCTTCTTCAGATTTAGCATAATGCGCAAAATCAAAAAGCAGTTTTTCCCCTGAAGCAAGATCAACTTTACAACAATCCGCATTTCCAATAGGAAACAAGGTTATTTTATGCATTCGGACTCCTCCAAACCTCAACATATTTTTATTAGCACTCTCGTTCGGCGAGTGCTAACCTTAATAAATATGTTACTATTCCTTTCCATCTATGTCAATACATTTTTTACCATTACATATCAATATATTGTATATCTGGCTGTTTTTTCTGAATTTTTGAACTATATATTGTGCTACCATTATTGGGACCACAATATATAAAAATTCCTGCTTCAACCGTGAGCAGGAATTTTATTACGAAATTAATTGTCATTTCTTAAGAAATATTTTATTTGAGCAGCAATTCTTCCTAAGGCCCGTTCCTTAGAAACCGCATCAAAGTATTCTCTTATAGGGAAACCGTCGATGGTCTTTCCTTCAATTAAGTATTTAGGCATAATCTAATTACCTTCTCAAAGAATTTCTGCCATAAGAAAATAAATTACACCATTAATTAATTGTTCTGCTTTTATGCCCCTTTTGGTTTTGGCCAAATTCTCACCTCCACCAATTCTTTAAACATTTTCTTTAGGAGAACGCGGCATTCCAATGCTGATCCAATAGTAGCCTCGTTCTTCATCGAAAGTTAATTCATCATAATGAATAAATTCATTCAATTCCGCATCAGTCACTTTGTTTATATCATGTTCTTCTCCATTTTCTGCTTTATAAACAGTAACTAGCATTGAAACAAATATTCCCCAGTAATCATCAAACCTCTTTTTTATTGCCTCAAAAACCTCATAACGGTGTATGTCTATAAGTTGGTTTAGTGCTTCAGCGATTAACTGTGAATCCTTAGAATCAGATATCTTTTCAGATCTATAAAAGTCCTGGCCAATAATTTGCCAAACACGAATTAATTGAAAAATTTGGTTATCATCTATTCAACCATCTGAAACAATGTCTTCTCTATAAAAAGCCTCTTGCCAAACCAGATCACAGAATTCCCTATACATAGTTACTAATGCCATTAGTCGAATTAAGACAATATGGCGTTCTATTTCATCTTTGTAATCTGCCAACCCAGCCTGTATAATGCCTTCCCAAGCTTGTTCGGCCCATACATGCTGTCCTTCTCCTGTCCATACATCAAATTTACCCCGGGCAAAATCAGATATGTCATTCCATAACAAAGTTTTTTTAGGCATAATTATTAATCCTCACTATTTTAAACTAACCGTGTTCAGTACCTACTACGCCAATATCTCGGTCGCATTCTTATTAATACTGTCAACTATGCTGACGATCTTCAGAGCCTTGTCTGTCGGGAATAGGTCTGTGATACTTCCCACTGATTTGAAGGGCTCCTCCTGGAGTTCCCTTTTGTCAATCATAATACCGTTTTTAACCACCCAGTCAACGATGTGTTTTACAAAACGGATCTGTTTGCTGTCGAGGTTCTGGTCATTGAGGAATTCTGAAAAGGCTTCATTGGCTGCAGCCTGGTCGAGACCTACTATGGTGCGGACCAGGATAGAGACAGGGGTATCCCCATACTCCTTTTCGTAATCCATCTTAGTTCCAATTTCCTTCCATAATATCTGTTCCAGGGCCATGATATCCCTTTTGGTCAGCTGTTTATTGTTTTTTAGTTTGTGTATGGTGATGTGGTCCTGGTGTTCCCTTATATATGTGTTAACCTTTTTTCTATAGTCCTGGAGTTCATTAAAGCTGTAGATTCCCTCAGTATATTTAGTTACTATTACTTCATCTGTGAAGTTAGTGTATAAAATTGACTTTCTTTCTTTTTCAATAAATTTTATCAAGTCCCTCAGGGCCTCTCGGACCATTTCAAACTCAAATATATCAGCTTGGACCCAAAACTGTTCTTCACGTATTTTCTGGATAATATCTTTCTTGGCCCGAACCTGTGGTATTGTTCCCAGCCCCTCCAGAGATTCTGCAGTTCTTAAAACCTTCTCCCGGGGTTTGGCATAATTGTTCCCTAGTACATGAGCGAGCTCTATAGTAAACATCAAATAGTCAAATCTCTTGGCCAGCTCATCCTCTTCTACGGGAACAATTATGGGGGCCAGGTGTTCTTTAATATCTACCACGTTAATGGTACCAAGGTTATTCCATGCTTCCTCATACCTGTATTTATCAACATATTTTAGATGCTGTTTGACTATGAAGCTTTTCCTGTTTAAAGACTTGACTTCATGGCTTAGTTCTGAGACTAACTTTTCCCGGTATTCTATTAACCGTTCGCTTTGACTGTCCAAGTGCTGGAGTTCCTTAACAAGGTCAACCTTCACATTAAATATTTTCTCTGTAAGGCTGGAGACGTTTTTCACTTCGATCCCTTTTTTGTTTACCCTGAAGAATTCGAAGTTACCGCAATAATCAAATATGCGGAAGTTCTGTTTATGCATCCCTGGTCCAAAGAGGTCTTCACAGAGTCTTGTCCCCCTGCCGATCATCTGCCAGAACTTTGCTTTAGACCTTACAGGCTTAAAGAAAACCAGGTTTACAATTTCCGGGATGTCTATTCCTGTGTCTAACATATCCACTGATACCGCAATCTGCGGCATTTTTTCTTTTACAGAGAACTTATCTATCAAATCAAGGGCATAATTGATGTGGTTATCAATTACCCTGGTAAATTTCCCCTGGTGTTTGGGATAAAGTACATCAAACCGTTCAACTATCTTTTCAGCATGTTTATGGTTCTTGGCAAAGATAATGGTTTTGCCAAGCTTGTCCCCGCCCTCTATCTTAATCCCTTTTTCCATCAGTTCATTGATGACTTTATCTATCGTATCATCATTAAACAGCCAGGAATTGATTTTCTCACTGGATATATGGTCAGGCATATCATCATCAAACAGTGCTTCATACTCTTCCTTTTCTTCTTCGGTAAGTTCGTCGTAATAGATCCCTTCCTGAATAAACTTTAGGGTGGTTTCAACAGTATGATAAGGTACTAAAAACTTGTCCTTCACTGCCTGGTCTAATTCATAGGCATATGTCGGGACATTGTTTTCCAGGTCAAAGACATGGTATGTGTTTTTATCGATGTCGTCTTTCGGTGTCGCGGTTAGGCCGACCAACAAGGCATCAAAGTAATCAAAAATGGCCTGGTATTTTTTATATATGCTGCGGTGTGACTCGTCGATAATGATCAAATCAAAGTGACCGATGGTAAACAGTTTTTTCCCATCGGCGGATTTTGTTTCATCTATGGCATTCATCATGGTCGGATAAGTGGAAAAGACCATCCTGCTTTCAGGGCTGTCTTTGCTGTCCAGGAGGTTACACAAAGATAAGTCGGGCATCAGGTTGTTAAAATTATTCTTGGCCTGCCTCACCAAAGCAGTCCGGTCAGCCAAAAACAGGGCATTCTTTACCCAGCTGTGTCTTGATAAAACATCAACTAATGATATAACCACCCTGGTTTTCCCGCTGCCTGTGGCCATAACCAGCAGGGCTTTCCTGGCACCAACAGTAAAGGATTCGCAAACAGCCTTAATTGCCTCTGTCTGATAATACCTGTTTGTAATCGTGTCGCTTATCCTGGCATTCTTTAGTGGAATCCGGCCGCTGCGCCGGTCAACCATCAGCTGTAGTTCTTCTTTGGAATAGTACCCGGAAACACGCCTGGGCGGATACAGATTGTCATCCCAAAGGTATGTTTCAAAACCATTGGTATAAAAGATAACCGGCTTCTGCCCGAATTCTTTCTCAAGGCAGTCAGCATACAGCACCGCCTGTTGCTGGCCAACATTGGGATCCTTACTGGTCCTCTTTGCTTCAACCACTCCCAACGGTTTGCCGTTGTTGCCGAGTAAAACATAGTCAACATATCCCAGGCCGCTGCCAAAGGGCATGCCGGCGACCTCATATTCTTCAAGGCAGTCCTCTCCAAAAATCCAGCCTGAGTCTTTTAAATCCAGATCGATGTATTTCTTCCTGGTTTCAAATTCACTTATTTCATCAACCTTGAACTCCTGTTTCCTGGTCTTCTGCTTCCTGACCTCACTGAGTTCCTTCCGGAGCTTTTCGTTCTCATCAACAATATCTTTTAACTTCCTATCCCTAGAACTCAGCTCATCCTGCAGCTTTTCCAACTCAGCCCGGGCAACCTTCTTTTCCTCTCCGTAAGGAAGAAGGTTTTCATCAAACTCACCGGTAGCATATGCCGGTGAATAACAATAGTCGATCCAGGAAACAAACTGGTGCAGGTTATGCAAAGAAAGCACTGCTTCTTCCCTGGTAATCTTATTATTACTATGGGCTGCAATATTCCCCAGTTTAATGACATACTTAATAAGCGGAAAAAGCCTGGGCTCCAGTACATCCTGAAATGTCCGGTCATGAACAAGGCTTGACAGCTTATCCTGGTAAGGCACAGTTAAAGCACTGTCAGAGGCATACATCCACTTGACCGCCAGCTCCAAAGCCCGCCGCGCAATAACCGCAGTAGTAGCCGGACTCACAGCAATACTCTGCTCCGCCTCCAAACAAGCCTCCGAAAAATTATTAAATTGTTCATTGTTCTTCAGAAAGGAAAAATTAGATTCCATAAAATTTCTCCCTATGGTGGTAACTACTCCGCTTAACCAGAGTGTTGAGTGCGAATTTCTTAGGGCTTCAGCACTTAGAAATTCGGTCTACCCCTCGCGGGTAAAAACACGGATAGCACGAAACCGATTTTTTTAAGGCCGCAGTCGTACAATGGTACGTCGAGGACCTTGAAAATATCGAGTGACACAGCTAGGAGAGGAATTTCAACGCGCTGGAACGAGTTTGCCGGAAAAAGCGCGTCCCATCAGACTGTTGAACAGGTTTTCCATTTCGGTGAGGCTGTCGGTATATTTTGCTTTGAGAGATTTGACTTTTTCGACGATAGCGCCGAATTGTTTTTGGAGTGGTAAAGGGGGAAGCAAAACCAATGTTTCTTTTACATTTTTTGAGCTAATCGTATTTAATCCTGATGTGGTCTTACCGGCTTTAAACATCTGCTGTCTTCCACCTGCAGAATTAATATAATAGCTTATAAAAACAGGCACGGCATAATCAGTATCAACTCTAACTCTGATAAGATGATTCTGATGCAGACAAATCTGAATTGAGCCCTCCCAAACAGCTGAACGGCCAATTTCAATTGGATTTCCATGACCTTCAACAATAAGGATATCACCTTTTATTAAGGCAACCCTTTTTGCTTCTCCCTCTGTTACTTTTATTGTCTTAATTTCTTTAAGATCAATTAAATCCCTGTAAACATTAGCAACGCGCAAATAAGGTAATTCTATTGGATTATCAGCACGTTTGGTTGTGACTTGCAACCCACCTTGAATATGTGAGACGTATCCTAATTTCTTCTTCTCCCACCCCTTCGGATTCTTCACCGGATCCCCAAACATATCCAAAAACACACTTTGCAAAAACTCATCCAACTTCTCTATTTGCTGTTTTCTTTTATCGATTAACTCTTGAGCTTTGTCTAAAACCGCAGCTATTCGCCTTTGAATTTCAAATTTAGGTACTTCAACTAGTACTTTATCCAAGTAATCATTGAGTTTAAGATTAATAATGCCAGTAGTTTTGTTTTGAAACTTTGATACTTTGCCCCTATGGTATAAATATAGCATGTAATAAAGAATAAATTTCGGGAAATATTCCTTACGTGGTCTTAAAATGGCCGTAAAATTGTTACACAAATAAATATCATCATCTAAGTCAAAATAGACCACTCTACCAACTAATTGATTATCACTCCCACCTGATTTTTCAATTATGATATCACCGGGTCTAAGCTTTTTCCGTTCAACGACTCCAAAATCTAGCTCTCTTTTTGCAATTCCTTTTTTAAGATCTAGTTTCCCAATGTTCGTAAAATTTGTTGTTCTTATTACATTAAACCCTTCATTATTGTTTGCTTCAGTGCCCCATTCACCAGTTATCGGCTTTTCAAATAAGTCAGCAAGTTTAACCATTTTATTTCACCTGTATACACTTCTGTAATTCAGTGACCCCTTCAATTATCTCTTCTTCCAATTCCCTAATCCCCTTCAATATCTCCCCCGGCTCCGCATACTCAACTTCCTGATATTCAACTTCCTTATACTTATTCACCGACAAATCATAATCATTGCTCACTATATCTTCCTTGGGCACAAAAAATGACTGTTCCGTCCGCTGCCTGCCCTCTTCCCCAACCAGATTGTTATACCTGGCCACAATATCAGGAATATCATTTGCGTCAACCGGGCTCCTCTTATCATCCAATGAATACCCGTCCGCCTTCATATCATAAAACCAGACCTTATCGGTCCCGCCGGCCCCGGTCTTGGTGAAAATTATGATGGCAGTAGATACCCCGGCATATGGCTTGAAAATCCCACTGGGCATTGAAATGACAGCTTCAAGTTTATGGTTTTCAATGATTTCCTTCCTTATTTCCTTATGGGCCTTCGAACTCCCAAACAATACCCCATCCGGAACGATTGAGGCACACCGGCCGCCTGCTTTAAGCATCCTTAAAAATAAGGCGAGGAATAGAAGTTCGGTCTTTTTGGTCTTTGTCAATTTCAATAAATCAGAAGAAACTGATTCATAATCCAATGAACCCTTAAAAGGCGGGTTGGTCATTACCAATGTATATTGGTTGGTATCAGTATTGAATTCGGAAAGGGAATCTTTATAGATAATGTTAGGGTTTTCGATTCCATGCAGCATCATATTCATGGCGCCTATACGCAGCATGGTCCGGTCCATGTCAAAACCCCAGAACATGGTGTTGTTGAAATGATTTCTTGAATTCTTATCCAGAAACAGGTCTTCGTGTTTTTCTCTTAAATACTCCCCTGCTACTACCAAAAACCCGCTGGTACCTGCAGCCGGGTCGCAAATAATATCATCCGGCCGGGGTTTCATAAGTTCAACAATCATCCTGATAATATGCCGGGGAGTTCTGAATTGACCGTTAGTGCCGGACTGAGACAGCTTTGATAAGAGGTATTCATACAAGTCACCCTTGGTGTCCCTGTCATCCATCGGAAGGTTTGAAAGGCTGGTCACCACTTTTTCTAAAAGCTGTGGTGTAGGAATGATGAAAATGGCGTCAGACATATATTTGGCGTAACCCGAATCCTTATTTCCATTGAGGTTTTTTATGAAAGGAAATACCTCTTCTGATACTACCTGGTACATCTTGGCGGCTTCCATATTTTTGAACTTGCTCCACCGGAGATGCTGCTTGTCCGCTGGGAATATTCTTTTGAACTCTATACCAAGGACCGTGGCTTCATTTTCTCTCTTCTCTTCGACTTCGTCGAGTCCCCTGATGAATAAGAAATATGTGATCTGTTCAATGACCGATAAGGGGTTGGTGATTCCGCCGGAATGAAACGTCAGCCATATGTTATCAACTTTGTTTTTTATGTCGCCTGTAACCATGCTGTTCTCCTTTATCGATTATGTTTTATTCTCTTTTTATATTCAATATATGCCCAACCTGCAATTGCGATTTTGCAACCAATTAATACCTTTAGTTCTCGTTATTTTCTGTTGTTATTGCGGTTTCCTCAATAGCTTTTTTCTTTAACTCAAAATAACTTCTATATAAGCCGGAGTTTACCATAATATGATTTTTAATTTTTTTAGAGACTCTTTTTAGTTCAGATATACTTTTACCTTTTTCGGCATGACTAGAAGTATACAAAGAAATTTCAAAGTCTAGGGCTATGAGTAATAGCGGAAATTTCTTTATTAAATCATAAATTTTAAGTAAATAATCATGATAACCGAGGTGAGCTAAAATACTTGCTATAAGTAAAATTTTGAGGCTATCTTTAAAATTGTCGTCTACATTCTTTTCAGCTTCTTCAAAAATTCTTTTATAGCAATCGATCATAAACTTTGTGCTATAATGAAGCTTAAAAAAATGAACTAAAGACAAAACCGCAAATGCTGGTGGGACTTCAACGTTTTCCACTACTCCATCAATGTAATCTATCGATTTATTTGAATATATCTCTAACTCTTGAGCAATACAATTCTCTCTTATTTTAATAGGAGTGAGGTACGATGCTTGGACTAGGTATCCATAATTCCAAATGGATTTAATACTGGGAATTAGTGGAGTGTGTTTAGTAATCTCGATTAAATCGATAAGCAGTTTATCATTTCTATGTTTAATTCCACAGTAAAAATAAACTATTTGACTCCACCAATCATCAAGAAATTTTATTTTTAATTGATCTAAAATTATCGGATCAACTTCGTCAGAGTATCTTTTTGCAACCAAGTATTCTTGAAAAGACAGGTGCCGAAATTCGACCTCTTTTTTATCGTTAATTATTAGAAGGCTAGTTTGCTCTACTAAATTTCGGAAGAATTCCGTATAATTTAATTTAAAATCCAGATTTTCAGAGTATGTCACTATTAAATTCTCTAATTCGTCTTGACTTAAAGAAGTTCTGTCGGATTCATGTAAAACTTTGGCTATTTCCATAAGTACATCTTCAACTATATTGGGCTTTTCGAAATTATCTCTTCTATCTAAACTCCATCTTCCAACCAGTAAATCTATAAACATTTGATACAATTCGGATAAGTTAGCAGGTACTTCAACTGTTCGATCATCATCATACAGTATTGCCAACAAAGTTAAAACTAATGGTGTTTTTGGTAGCTTTTCTAGCAATTCGTGATCTTTCAAAACAGCTAGGATTTCTTCTGACCTATTATAAAACCACCTACTAATAAAACGCTCAACTTGCTTATATTCAAAAGGAAGTAACTCCCATCTATTAAATGTTTTAGTATCAAACATTTCTAAATCGTCTATTTCCCTTGAGGCAAGTACTATCTTTACTTCACTATTTTCTTTAGCAAAATTGCCAATCTTATTTCTTATTAATTCTCTGTCTTCGATTAATCGTATCTCATCAAGCCCATCAATGAAGAAAAACACCCTATAATTTGTATTTTTCAAATAACTTTCAAAATTAAAGTCTGAAATACCGTATTCATCATTAATAAATCTATTAATAGAACCTGTCATGTTTTCTCTTAAATAATTTAGAAAATTTTTAGCTTTCACTATAATAGGGACATTAATTACTTTTCCCCTACTATTAGTTGAAATTAATTTTTGCACTTGAGCTCGAATGGTTGTAGACTTTCCAGCACCCGGTCCGGCAACTAAAAGAATATTTCTTTTTTCAAAAATGATTCTGTCCAACACCCCAAAAATAGGTTTTGGTTGAACTCCCTTAGGTGTATTGGTTTCCTCAACTCTATATAATTTCGGAGCAACAAACACATCTAATAAGTCTTTAACATCCCCCTTATAAATACTAATATTTACTAATTCATTTAGCTTTTCGCATTTTTTCTTTAATGCGTATAAATAGTGAGAAAGCCTTCCGTTTGTTGTTTCAAAGTAGTAGGGCAGATACTTGTCCACCAATTCGACAATGTCCTTATCTTCTTTAGTGATAATATTTATGTTGCCATGTTTTTTAGCGCAATCATTAATTTGTGCTATGGCTGTATGAGATACATCTTGACTAGTAATAACAATTATTTTATTGAAATCAACATGTTTTTGTTGAATCTTACAATCATAACCTGAATTGTTAGTCAAAACTATTTGGTTTATTATTTCCGATGTGGCCTCCCTGTTTTTATCTGGCTTAACTGCATTAGTTATTTTTTTGTTTTTAATAATTATAGCAGTGTACACGTAATCTCCAAAAGAATCTTTTGATACTAGCACAACATCTTTTCCTAGCTCTGTATTTCCGTGAGTTACTCGAATATCCACAAATTCTTCCATCTCATAAAAGATAGGAACAAGAAGATCATCTCTTAGTATGTCTTCTGATGGAATATCATGAATAATATCTAACTTGGCTTTTTGATTTAAACTCATTGCCCAAATCCTCCCGAGCCTAGCTTTTTACTTCAATAGTTCTACAAGTTACATAAATTTCCTTGTAAAAAATATATAGTTTGACAAAAAACAGTTTAAGGTATATATAAATTGATAATTTATATACGTATAAACACTCTAGTTACAAAATTTGATGGATCGAATATGAACATATAGTTTTCTTAGGTGGGTATTGTAATCAATACAACAAAATGTATATTATGTTGTATGTGAGCAAAAAGAAACATTATACCCTTTGATTTGTATGTGAAAAGTATTTCATTTAAAAAAGAAATACCATTTCACACCAGCGATGCCTGTTTCTTAAAAATTCAGGGTGAGCCAGCAGAATGTCGGTCTTTGCGGGGGAAGAAGCAAGGTATTGTTATCAGGTCAGTCCTGATAAAAGATACTACTTTTATCAGGGATTGAAATAAATAATTGACATATTCTGCCACCTTGTCCATATACCTACTGTCATAATCGGCCAAAAACAGTTTCATCCTGTATAACCAATCACCTCCGGGCTGCTTTTGTAAAAACATGTCGGATAAGATAACACATTAATTATAAGATACTAGCGATAATTTCTGTCGAAACTTGTCAACACAGTATAATTTTGTTATACCTTTTATATTTTTATCTCCTCCATCAGCAGAAGACTCCCATCCTCATAGGTAGGAGATGAATGCCAAAAAAATAAAAAAACTATCCGAACAAACGTTCCCTTTCTTCCTTAAATGTGATATAATGGAAATATCAAGAAATAAGCAGGTAAGGAGGTGCAAATCAGTGATTCGAACCCATAAAACAACCTTTCGAACTAGTAAGATAGACCTGGAACGACTTTTTGCCTGTAACCGCGTTTCAGCCCAGGTTTGGAATAATTGCCTGGGGCACGATAAAAACCATCACCGGCAGACAGGCCGCTGGATCAACCTAAGTGAACTGCAACAGCTTACTCGGAAAAAATATCACCTCCACAGCCAAAGCGTCCAGTCAGTCCAGGAAAGATATATAAAAGCAAGAACAAACGCATGGCAGGCTAAACAAAAAGGCTTTAAAAATATTCGTTACCCCTACAGAGAGAAAAAGCACTACCCAGCCCGGTGGAAAAAAGACGGCTTTGTCGTCCACCCGAACGGGTTAATTGAATTGAAAATGTGCCTGATCAATGGAAAACGACAACCACCAATCATGGTCAGGGTTTTTAACATACCCAAAGGTCAGATCAAAGAAATTGAACTGATCTGGGACGGAAAGCTGATGCTGGCTATTAGCTATGAAGATGGCCTGCAGCCAAAGGAAAATAACCATCAGGGTATTGCCGCAATTGATATGGGTGAAATACATGGAATAGCCTGTATTGCCGACAATGGCAGGGCACTGGTCATCACCTCCAGGAAGCTTCGCTCCCAGAAGCGCCTGCGGAACAAAAAATATGCTGAACTCCAGAAAAAACTAAGCAGGTGTCAAAAAGGCTCAAGGCGCTGGAAGAAGCTTCGCCGGGCACTGGCTAAAACCCTGCAAAAAACAGAAAGACAACAACGGGATATACTTCATAAATCCAGCTGCCGGTTTGTCAGGTGGGCTGAAGCCAACCGGATAGGTCAGGCAGTAGTTGGTAATGTGGAAGGTGTCCAGCGCAACACTAAAGCCCATAGGAAAAATCCGAAAAAGAAACACAGAAGTCGCAAAGTAAACCAAAAACTAAGTCAATGGCCGTTTGGTATTCTGCTTTGGTATCTAACCTATAAACTGGCTGCAGCAGGTATTGACTTAATAAAAACAGATGAATCATATACAACACAGACATGTCCTGTCTGTAACCGGAAGAAAAAAGTTTCCGGCAGAACATTCCGGTGCTATTGCGGGTATGCTGAACACCGGGATATTCATGGCGCTAAAAACATCCTTGCAAAATACAAATATGGAGAAATTAAAGACCTGGGGATAAAAATAACCAAGGTCACGTATCTACGGCCCGCCAGTTAGGCGGAAAGTAGTAGAAGCCCTGTTCCGGGCCAGGAAGAGGCGCAGAACTTTCCTGTTGTCGGGAGAGTCAATGAAATATCCGGGCATTCTTCGTGAATGAGGTTCCTCTAACAAATAACCGTCCCGGGCATATCATTAGTCGTTCTCCTTGAAGCTCCCGCCTCTAAACTGAAAGTGTAGGCGGGGGAGGTTCATATTTTTACCTTTTTTATTTTTCTTTTACTTTTTCAGGCTTATTTCCAAAACAAATAAGCCATCCTTTCGGATGGCTTTTCTGCTTAGGGCTTTATCTGCCTAAAGCTTAACTGCTATAAGGGAGTCACCTACCCTACATTCTTAAATTTCTCTTTCGGTGCGCCGCAGATGGAACACTTGTCCGGGGCGCTGCCTTCTTCAACATTTCCGCATATTTCACATACGTAATATTCAATATCCTTCTTCTGTTCCAGGGCTTCCAGCGCTTTTGTGTAAAGGTTTGCGTGGACCTTTTCCGCTTCATTGGCAAGATCGAAGACTGCCTTGGCCCTGTTTTGCCCTTCCTTTTCTGCTTCTTTTATGAAACCGGGATACATTTCCGTAAATTCATATGTCTCACCCTCGATTGCTGCCTTGAGGTTCTCGGCTGTTGATTTCACCGCCCCCAGGGCTTTAAGCTCGCTGATTGCATGTACGGTCTCAGCTTCGGCTGCCGCCCTGAACAGTTTGGCCACCCCCGGGTATCCCTCTTCATCAGCCTTTTGGGCAAAGGCCAGGTACTTACTGTTAGCCTGGGATTCCCCGGCAAAAGCAGCTTTAAGGTTATTCTCAGTAGACATTTCATTTCCCCCTTTTATGGTTTGATGTTCTAATATCAATTAATATAGGGATTTGCAAATAAGCACGTCATATTTTTGGATAAACGTGCTTATTAATAAAAAATCAGAGGGGATAAAATTCTATTTAAATCAGCAAAAGTTACCCCACTTTGAAGTTTGGTATTCTTTTCTTAACGGTTTCAACCTGGTTCTTTTGTAAACAATCCGCATGTTCGGGAATTCTTACCCCCGAAATGTGAATACCATGCAAACATGAAACACACCAAATACATAAAAATCCTCTCATGGTATTCCTTTCCCCAACATATTGAAAATCGATTTGAGCCTGCCCGCATTCCGGACATTCCTGGGAGGCAGTAGGAAGATTGTCCGCTATCACACCTGCTAATTTAAACCACATTTTTTTTGTCTGCATTTTTAGTTTCCTCTCTTTTTCAAAATACTCAATTTGTACTGACTAAACTTAGTTTTCGTCTTACCTCTTGTATCTATTATACCCTTTTCTAACATTTGGGGAAACATGTTTTGCTCAGAAATGTGAAGTCTTTGATACCCGCCATTATGTATACATATTTGTATCTTTTTTATTGACATATTATTATACTTACTCTATAATGAATCTGAAAACACTGGGATCATATTAAAATATAGTCCTTAGCCGAAGATAAAGGAGGTGACAGGCTTGTCGGCCAAAGTCATCAAAGCATTTAGAAAAAGGATTGAAGAAAATGTTAAGAAGCTCTTCAAAGAAGGATCAGTTAAATGGGACCCGCACGCCCTGGCTGAATTAGATAATGATGATATCACCACCGAAGAAGTAAAAGCTGCAATCGACAGCATAGAACTGATTGAGTTATATTGGACCCACGGATACTATTCACCAAAATGTTTATTATACATAAGCATACCTGGAAAACCGCATACTCATATTGTTACAATATTAAGTGACACTCACGTATATGTTAAGACCGGTTACATTGTATCAGATGCAAAGAAGTTCAAATCTGACGGGAAAACCAGAGTAAAGGATTTTGAAAAATAAGGTTTTAGGTAGTGGAACTTCTCCCCTTCCTAGAATCCTTTCAAAATAGATTAACAAATATAATTGTTTGTAAGGGAGGATTTATCATGAAATGCGTCTTTTGTGGCAACCAATTGACAAAAGATACGCAAACAATTGAAAGAAGAATCAATAACCACTTGATTTATATTAAAAATGTTCCAGTCGACTTATGTAATTTTTGTGGTGAGGTTTACGTAGATGACAACATAGTATCTGAGATGAATCAAATCTTACAAAAACAAAAACAAATATCAAATACAATAACAGTCGATTTTAAAACTTTTAGAGAACAAAGTGCCGCAAACTTCAACGATGTTTCCCGACAAAATCATTATAATTTAGTTACAACGTAGGCTACCGATATGAAAAGTAAAGAAGATAAATATTTGCTTAAAAACAATTTGAAAAACATACGTAAAACCCTGGGAATTACTCAGGAAGCATTAGCAAATCAAATAGGAGTTCAAAAATCTTATTATAGTAGATTGGAAAGGGGAGAATTTGTCCCAAATATTAAAATATGCTTAATGATTCACCAAGCAATTCTGCATTTGTATTTTGAACGTACCGGAAAGCATATTGAAAAACTTACTATTGACCGATTATTTTACTTAGATACTATTTAATAAATCATATGCATAGGCAGGCACAGGTCATACTATTGCCTCTTTTAGCTGCAATCGTTATAATCTGAGAATATTTAAAGCCCGTTTTGCATTTCAGCAAAACGGGCTTAGACATTCTCAATGGTCGGGATGACAGGATTTGAACCTGCGACCTCACGGTCCCGAACCGTGCGCTCTACCAAACTGAGCCACATCCCGATTACCGTATCATATTATCCTAACAATATAACATTATATATCGCAGACCCGTTTTTTGCAACCTCAAATACATAAATACCAGATAATTTCAAATCAGATTGGGAGAGGAAACTTCATGCCTGCAGAGAATACTTTTAAAGGTATCATTACAACCGTGAACAGATGCAAAAGGAGCAGAATTTATATGAATCACCTTATTATAGACCCCCAAAAAGACTACCTGCTTATACCCGGCCTGGTCTGGAGCTGCATCCCCGGCGAACCGGCCGGGGGATTGGCCGTATATATCAGCCGGGGCGCCATTTCCCGGGTCATCCCTGCATCCTCCGCCTATGAGGGGTCCGGGGAAAACATGGAAGTTATAAATATGCCGGAAATAACCCTGATGCCCGGGCTTGTCGATTGTCATGTCCATTTTTCTATGGATTGTGAAAACCTGTTTCAGGCCATTGATGACTGGGAAAACAGGCCCCAGCTGGTGGAACAGCGCGTCCTGAGGGCAGCGGCAGATTACTTGTCCGCCGGTGTGGTGGCCGTCAGGGACGGAAGCGACAGGAATGGCATCGGCCTCAGGACAAGGGACAACATAAATGCTGGCTGTTTCCCCGGCCCTCTTGTTGCCGCAACAGGCAGGGCCATATTCCGCAAAGGCAGTTACGGAGACTTTCTTGGTCCGGGGATAACAGACATAGATGAGGCTCTGGACCAGGTATCCCGGCTTAAAGCCGAAGATATAGACCAGTTGAAAGTCGTCGTATCAGGGCTGGTAAGTTTTAGGGAATACGGAAATGTCGGACCTGTCCAGTTTACGGTGCCGGAGCTGCGTAAAATTGCAGAAACGGCCCATGGCCTGGGGATCAGTGTGATGGCCCATGCCAGTTCGGCCGCAGCAGTTGAGACATGTGTACTTGCCGGTGTCGATTCAGTGGAACACGGGTATTTCCTGGAAACCCGGCAGTTGGAGCTTATGGCCCGCAAAGGCACTTCCTGGGTACCGACCCTGTCACCCCTGGGCAACCTGGTTAAAACAGGCTCTCTCCCCTATGAAGGAGCTGTCATGGATGTTATTCGCCGGAGTTTTGAGACACAGCTCTTAAGGGTCAAAGAGGCCTGTGAGATTGGAGTTGCCCTGGGAATAGGCACTGATGCCGGGGCCAATCATGTCTTTCACGGTTCATCCTATCATGATGAACTGGGATATTACCTGGAAGCAGGACTGGACACCAAAACCGTTGTCTCCCTGGCAACCTCTGTTTCCGCTAAGATCGCCGGTCTGGGGGACCGCATTGGCAGCATAACTCCCGGAAAACAGCCTTACCTGGTAGGGATTGAAACAAACCCGCAAGATACCGGCCTTAGCCGGCCAGGGTCCCTTAAAGCACTAAAAAACCCGGCATGGGTAATCACACCGGGTTCGTGCCGTTAATAACCCTGCAGCTCTTAAGCTCTGTAAACATTTCCCTTTACCGGCCGCGGTCAGATGCCCGCCGGTCTTTTTTTGCCGTTTCCTCCAGGTCCCTCAGGATCATTGCGGTAAAGATATCTACTATCTCAGGGTCATATTGGATCCCTTTCCTGCTGATCAGCTCCTCCACCGCCCATTCGGCCGTTTTGGCCTTCCGGTAAGGCCGGTTGGAAGTCATGGCGTCAAATCCGTCTGCTACCGTAAGGATGCGGGCGCCCTTGGGAATGTTATGGCCTTTCAGCCCGTCAGGGTAACCTGACCCGTTAAACCACTCATGGTGATGGTATACTATAGGAAGGATTTTCTTAAACCCTTTTATAGGAGCCAGCAGGTTTGCACCCACCACCGGATGAAGCTTTATCGCAGCAAATTCTGCGGTGGACAGAATGCCTTTTTTGTTGAGAATCTCTGAACTCACATGGATCTTGCCAATATCATGCAGGTATCCCGTAAGCCTGAGCAGGTATTTCTCCTGTTCGGACAGGCCCATTTCTTCTGCCAGCCTGACCGAGTACCAGGCAACCTGACGTGAGTGTTCCCATGTATACCTGTCTTTTGAATCCAGGATTTGGACCAGGATCTTTAATGTATCGAAAAATGCCTTTTCTGATGCGGTAAATTCCTTTTCCAATTCAGTAAAATCGGATAAGTAAGTCTGGGTCTTGTTCTTGACATGTCTCTTTATCCTGTACATTGCCTTGTCAGCCCTGTTAATCAAGTGTTTGGCTGTCGAGGCATCTTCCGGAAAAGTGGCTATTCCGATAGAGGCAGTGATTCCAAATGTGGCTTCACTTTCGGGGTCTTCAAAGGACGCCATGCAGATACCCTTTCTGATCCGTTCAGCAATCTTATATGCCCGCTCTTTGGGTGCATTGTTCAGGATGACGGCAAACTCATCCCCCCCATACCTGGCGATCACGTCATCATTCCGGACACTCTTTTTCATAATTTCCGCGGTCTCCCTAAGGATGGCATCTCCCACCGTATGACCATACCTGTCATTACAGTATTTGAAGTCATCCAGGTCCACCATTATGAGGGACAGGTTCTGCTTCTTCTTTGAGGCTGCATCAATCATCCGGGACAGGCTTTTCAGGAAATAGTTGTGGTCATAGAGACCTGTCAGGCCGTCCGTGCAGGCCAGCATTTGGGTCTGCTGGAACAGCCGGGCATTTGCGATAGCTGTTCCCACCTGGTTGGCCAGGGTCTGAAGGAACTCCAGGTCATTGCTGTTGAAGAAATCATTTTCCCGGCTGTAGGCAGAGATGGCTCCCACCTTTTCTCCTCTGACGATTATGGGAGCAGCAATAATGGATCTGGCCCCGGTTATCCTGTTCACGTTTTCCGAAACCGCCGGGTTCCCTTTAACGTTGTTCACAATAAGAGGTTTTTCTTCCCTGAGGGCAACATATGGAAGGGTCTCTTTCCAGTCAATGTCTTTTGGCGGTATATTCTCATCATAAAGTCCGGACAACTGAAAAGAATCATCCCTGGCATCATAAATGAAAAGGGCACACCCGTCAGCCTGGTATATCTGGCCCACCATTTCAACCGTCTTGTTCATGACGAACTTCAGATCCAGGGATGAATTAAGCAGGTTACCCAGTTGATGGACAGTAGAAAGCTCTTCATAGAGGACCTGGTTTCTGATTGCTGTGGCCGAAAGCTCCTCATAAAGGAGTTTATTGTTGAAGACAACCATCGAAGCCGAATTCATCTCATCAGCTATTATCAGGCTGGTAATGGCATAATCCATATAGGTCGAAATTCCTTCGTCGTTTGTGCCAACCTCACCATAGCTTATAAAACCCGAATAATCTGTGGATGGGTATTTTTTATGAAAACTTGCAAGGGCGTCCCGGACCATTGCCTTATACCTGTCACCAAAGTATTCCGTCCTATAGACTGATGAAAATAACATGACAGCCCCCGGCTTGGTAATCCTCCCCCTGTGTATGGCCTTTGATACAGCTTCTTCAGAAGCCCCGGCCAGCTTATCCGGGTCAAGGTTCATTAGGGTTATTGTTGCATTAGTATACGGTCTCCTTAAGCACATGATGCCATTATCCGGGGTAATATCTGAAGCCATAATAACCGAGTAATTTCCGAGGTCATCACAGATCCCCATCGGGTTTTGGACGAAATACCGCCGGGGGTCCCTCTTCAATTCTTCCATATCCACATCCAGCAGCTTGGCATAGAACTCTGCTGCGGGTTGATGATAGAATTCCTTTATTTCGTAACCATCGACCCTGGTGATTAAAGCCGGCAAACCTGATGGAACATGGTTAAAGGCAGCCGCCACCCCAAACTTCAGGTGGGATTCAAACACCACCATTACCAGGCTGTCAGTCAGAACCTTTTCGTCATGAAACTGGAAACTTTTCTGCCGGTCCAAAGAATCTCCGGTACATGCTCCCACCAGTGGAAAATCATTCAGAGACCTTTTCCGAATTATTTCAATCACATCATAGTTCGGGGCCCTGTGACCCCCGGTAACTCCCGGAAGAAAAACCAGGGCGAAAATTTTTTTGGTATAATCCAGATCCGGTTTCAGGTCTCCAATATTGAACCGGAACTCATCAAAATATTCCTGGGCGCCGGATGTATCGATAGCATCCTGGACCGCCTGCCGGTAATCGGAGCTGACATTCTGCCCCACACCGGTTCGTACCGAAAGATACCGGGAAGCTATAACGGAAACCATCACACTGCCCCTGCGGAAATCATGGCAATATTCCCCTGCCGTCGTCCCTCCGACCAAAGGTGTATTTCCCGTTATCTCCCGGACCCCTTTAAGAACCTGTTCAAGGTTATATTTCACAGAAGAATAAACCATGACCAGGGCCGGTTCATATTTTTTTAAACACTTACAGGCTGTCTCAGCTGCTGACCTTCCGGCCATAAGAGAGTTCTCTTCAACAGAGCAGCCCGTCCCAAATTCCAGGTAAACTCCCATGCTACCACCTGTAATACTAAAATTTCCTATATTTTCTACTTAGAAGGGGAAAATTCCTGCTTTGGAAAAAAGAATGCAGTAAAAAATCGGCAGTTTCTTTTGCCTGTCCCCGGTACACAATATATACAACCGATATATTGTGAAACAAGGCCAACAGTATTACAACGGCTGCCAATATTTGAGGAGGTGTAAAAATGGAAGATCAAAATTCCGGGCAGGGACCTAATATGATCAGCCTGTGGGAGCAGATGGGTAATTCAACAGGCGGCTTTATCGGACGGCTGATAGGTTATTCAGCCCAGTCCGGCCTGTCATCTTATAACCGGTTATTCATTGAACCGGTCAAACAGGTTTCATCTCAGCAGAATATACGCCAACAGACATGGAAGGAAATGGGCCGCGAATATGGAGAAGCCCTGGGTACATCCATAGGTATGTCTATGGACCTTCTGATAAACACCATGGAAAATTCGGCAGGCACTATGCTGCCGGGTTTCGAAACACCCCACCCGCAGGGTGACGACAAGCCCCGGGAACAATGAAATTTGATCCCTGACGTTATACATTTCATTTATTTCCATCCCTTTCGCTGAAATAAAATAAAGACACTCAAAAGAGTGTCTTTCATCTTAATCTTGGGTTATGATGTTTTATCTGGGAACAGTCATAACATGCATTTATAAACTGATGTGAACCGCAAAAAGCATCCAGTTTTGCTATAATATTTCTTAATTCAATTGCATCTAATACTGTGCCACCAAAACCAATGCTACTATCCAATTCAGAAGAATACTCAAGCTCATAAATTACGTCCAATTTAACAAATGTTGGTCTTGTGAATGGTGGGTTATTTAATACTTTTACTTTATTGTTATTTGGGTCGGTCTCGATTACCAAAAAGGGTCTACGGTAAACACTCTCTCCGCCATCAGCAAAAGGTAATGATAAAATTAACGCTTGTCCGGTAACTATATTCATTCTAATAGATTACAATCTCCCTGTTTTCATCTAAAGAGATTGAATATGCTGATTCTGTCCCGCGGAAGGATTCTAATATTGATATTATTTCATCGGTAATTGTTAATTCTCTTGGGTCATAATAAAAAGTGGTTCCGTTGATAACTTCACAGTTGTCGTTTATTTGCTTAGTTGATTGATGCGCCTTTAACATTTGTTTTACTTTTTCTAAATCATGGTTTTTAACGCTAGTCATTGATATTACACCATTTTCTCTATAATGGAACCCGTTTCGCTTTGATCTCTCCAACGCCTCTCTCCAACCCCGATGTAAATGGTTCAAATCGGAAAGTTCAGAGGCACTTAACTTGCCAAATATTTCAGCTGTTAATATCAAGGTATTTTGTTCTTCATCTGTTAACACTATATTAGCATTTTTTGCTTCTGCAACAAATTCACTATTATCATTCTTATATCTTTGTCGTACATGCTCTACTACTGAACCATTTTCATACGCGAGAATAGGGTCGTCAAATAATACATCTCCATATAAAGCCAAATGGATTAGTTGAGCAAAATATAGTAGTTTCTGAATTTTCATGTTTCCATCATATTTATTTCGAGGATTGTCTAAATCATTTTTAATAAACCATTTTGCTACTTCCAAGGCACTAGCAGTCATATTATTTCACTCCCTTCCTTATTTTGCCAATAAAAAACAGCGCTGCAATCTCATTTACAACGCACTTTGACAAATTTCTTTTTTGTAATTATAATATGTCACATTTTTCGTCATTTGTCACTATATATTTGTATTTCAACACGGTAGTTGATTTACCTTTATTTTTTCCATAAATTTCTTGAATTGTATCTATAATATTGCCCGTGCTATAACCATCTTAAACATGTCATTCTTCCGGTTGTTGTAGCGGAAGCAGAATTCATTTAGCCGTCGTGAAGGAATATATCTGCCCCTCCTAAATTTTTATGTAAAGAGGGCCCATTTTGCAATTGGGCCCTCTTTATAGGAATATTTAACTTTTCTAATCGTCTTCGTCGTCTTCAGGGGATTCAGCGTCAATTTCAGTCACAACCCCATCCTCTATCTCAAGGTCAACGGAATCTCCAGGATCCAGGTCGCTTAATTCAGCGTCTTCACCGTCTAATTCGATTTCAGCGTCTTCGTCTACATCGTAAGTAACTGTCTGTCCGCCGTCTGTCTCAATCTGGATGGTATCATCGGTTATTGCCAGGATTGTACCGGACACTTCTGTTACTTCATCTTCATCTTCATCTTCATCTTCGTCTTCATCTTCATCTTCATCTAAATCTAAGTCAGCCAGTCTCAGGGCCTTGATCTCGATAACAGTATCCCCGGAGAGAACAATTCTTGCACAATCTCCGGCCTGCAGGTCCTCAAGGTCAGCATCCTCAAAATTCAGTGTGATTTCAGCATCATCATCCACATCAAATTCAACGGTTATACCTTTTTTAGTAATGGTTATAGTCTCTTCGTCAGGGTCAACGTCAGTAATTGTCCCTTTGAAGGTGAGAGGCTGAACTTCCATGAAGACTACCTCGCCATCGGTAGTGACAACAGCTTTAATCATACTTCCTATCGGTACTTCCGACAGTTCTATCTGCTTGTCGCCACAGAATATCAGCGCCTGTTCTGCAACCGGCAGTGTGACCCTGGATACCTTACGCCCCTTGCCGGACCATGCCTGGCCTTTCTTAACAGATATAGTTATGGAAGGCCCGTCTTCTCCGTATACGTCTCCAATAACGTCTTCCCCATCATTAATGCCCAGGACAACACCCTTTACTGCCCTCTTAAGTAAAATTGGCAGTTCAATTTCTTCATCGGCCTTGCTCAGCAGTGCGGCCATTTCCGCACGGGTAACGGGCTTGTTAGCCTTAAATGTGCCGTCAGGGAAACCGGACACAATGCCATCTTCCAGAGCAGCAGCCACATATCCGATATCCTCTCCGGAAATATTGGCCGCATCCTTGAAGGGCAGCACGGAATCCATGAGGGCATCGGCCTCGTCTTCAAGCCCTGCAGCTTTGACCAGGAGTTTGGTTACCCACAGGCGGGAAGCTGCTTTGTTGGGCTGGAAGTTGTCACCTTCCCCTTCTTCAAGGAATCCTTCATCAAAGGCCAGGGCCACTGCTTTAAACGCCCAATCGGCAATGGCGTCTGCATCATTGAATGGCAGATAGACGGAATCAGAAACTTCTTCAATCTCATCTTCATAGCCGGTCGCCTTCAGGGTCATCATGACAGCTTCTGCATGGGTTACCGGTTTGTTGGGCTGGAAATTGCCGTCAGGGTAGCCCATAATAATGTTTTGGGCCCTCAGCTTAAACATGTGTTTCAGTGCCCACTGGGCGCTTGCCTGGTCCTTGAACTGAAATTCGGACATTTTCATTTCTTTACCCTGACCCTGACCCTGACTCTTGCCCGGCTTGGCCAGGGCCGTCCCTGATAAGCCAATGCTCAGAATAAAAACCACTGCAACCAGCAGTGCAGTCACTCTTCTCTTCCTCATTCAATCTCCCCCTTTTAAATTTATATTTTATGTATCGAAACCTGATAGTTTTATCTTAAGCATTATTTGTGACACCCACATGAAAAATATGTAAACAAATTGTAAAAAAAATCCGGTGCATTATCCATGCCTTTGTGACCGGCTAAAGATAACTGCACCAGATTTTTATTTGCTTATTTAGAAGTTCGGGCTGCTGCCGGTTACGTTCAGTGACTGTTCAGATGGTTCATATTCTGAGCCCCGATAGTCCTCTGACTTAGCCTGCTGCTGCCCTGCCTGCTGCTGTCCGCTGCCTGCCCCATGCACCCTTTGCTCTTGATTGGCCTGACCTTGTTGTGTGCCGGGCGCCATGGGGAACATTACAGCAGGTACAATCATCACAGGAGGTACCGGCAGAAATCCCGGAGGCGCCATAAAAGGGGGAACCATTACCGGTGGAACCGGAAAAGCCGCAGGCGGGGCAGGAAATGGCATGGGAATTGGCACCCCCATGCCCGGGCCTGTACCGGTCCCGGGCTGCCCGGTGTTCTCAGCAGTGTTATTGGGTGTCTTCAATTTATATTCTTCTCTCTCATCCATCCCAGCACCTTCTTTCATTAAATCTTCAGCAAATATCCAGCCTATCTATAGGAGTTTCCTGAGATGTCTGAAGATATAACAAGATGTTTTTTCCTTTGTGCCAGGTGCAACTATTCAAACCAGTGACACTTATTGCAGTACACACTGTTTATGGGACCGCTGTCCTGCCTGGGCTTAGGTTTATCCACATCATGACAGCCCATACAGTTTTCTGTCCCCCGGGTCCGGGCCAGTTCACTGTGATATTCTCCGAAATTCCCTTTCTTATGGGTTGACGGCGGCTTAAGGTGGCAGTTGAAACAGAAGGTATTGCCTTTGATGTATTCTGAAACAGAAATCTCCCTTAGCTCCACAGGTTCTTTAAGGGAATAGACATGACACAGGTTGCAGGGCTTGAAGTCCTTCCTGGCCTCAATACCATGGCTGCGCTCAAAGTCCCCGGATTTATGGTTTGCCGGGACAATCTGCCTGGAGTGGCAGACAGAACATTTCTCACTAACCCGGCGCTTCCCGTGACAATCAAGACAGACTGCCATCCTGGGAGTCGTATATTTGAAATCCATCTGCTCCCTGCCAGTACCCTTATGCCATTCTTCGGGCGGAATTTCCTTCGTAACACCGCGTTCTACTATACGACCGTGAGCAACCCCGGCATGGCATGTGACACATTTTACCCCTGCTTGGCGATGCTTGCTGTGAGGGATAACAGTATCTGATGAGGGGCTGTATTGCCGGTTCTCGGAATGGCAGCCCAGGCATACCGAATCAGGCATCTTTTCTTGCATGGCAGAAGTTACGGCATCTCCGCTGCCAGAACGCGAAGAAAATATTTCCTTAAACAGCTTGCCCTGGTATTTAAAAAATGTCGACATGCCATAGTCCCTGTGGCAATCCTTGCAAGCAAACTGGGAGTGATAGGAGTTCTGCCAGGTTAGGTACTCAGGGGCCATAACATGGCAACGGGCACAGTATTCAGAACTGTCACTTCCCAGGACTGGCACTGTATACCATAATACCAGAAATAAAACAAACACCACGGTACAGATTACCGCGGCAGCAAGGTACTTTTTGGTCTTATCTTTTTTCGGGGTTTTCTGTGATGTCTTTTGTGCCTTAATTATTTTCACTCAATATCACCCGGCTTTGTTAAAATGGGCACAAATTGCTGACTTCATTTTAACACCGCTCCGGTTGGCTGTCACGTCCCAAAAGGTATGTGCAAAAGTACATAAGGCTTATTGACAAATTACTAGGGTAATAGGGGATGGGCACGTTCCAACGGGCGGCAACGTCTCCGCCGGCAACTGCTCCCGCTTCGCGGATCTCAGGCCGGACGGATGACAGACTCGCCCTTTTGGAACATGCCCATCCCCTTCTTAGACTGGTAATTTTGTCAGAAAGCCCTTAGAGGGCACACTTCAGATCGACCTGTCCGCGGGCGGTTTCCGGCAGGACATTGGCCAGTTCAAGGATGATAATCAGCCTGTCGCCAACCTTGGCAATGCCTTCAATAAACTGGCGTTCCACCCCGGCAGTGATTGTACCGGAAGGGGGCTCTATCGATTCCTCCTTCAATCTGATAACCTCATTAACTGAATCCACTATCAGTCCCATAACATTACCTGCCACTTCCACCACCATAATCCGGGTGGATTTGTCAATCACCTTTTCCGCCAGTCCGAATTTCATCCGCAGGTTAAATATCGGAATTACATTTCCCCGCAGGTTTATTATCCCTTCAATAAAATCCGCACTCCTTGGGACACCGGTAATATCCCTCATGGTAATTATCTCTTTGATATTGTCAATGCTCACCCCATATGCTTCCAGATCCAGCTTGAACACAACAATCTGCCGTTCGGTGTCACATTGTTCCATTTTAACCCCTCCCTTCCGGGCATTAAACCCTGAACTTCTGAACCAGTTCCTGGAGGTCAAGGGCCATTTTCTCCAGGTTCCGGGAGGAACCGGCGATTTCTTCAACAGAGGCGCTGAATTCTTCACAAGAGGCGGAAACTTCCTCAGCTGCAGCCGCGGTTTCCTCCGATGCCGCCGCAATTTCTGTCAGGGATGACATAACCTGGTCACTGCCTGCCGACATCTGCTCTGTTGCCGCTGTATTCTGTTCCGTAATGGCAGAAACGTTATCTATGGCCTTGATTACCTCGGAGCTGCTTGCTGCCATCTGTTCCGTCGCCGCGGAAATTCCTTCGATTTGCTGTACAGACTGTTCCACCATAGTTAAGATTTCCTGCAGCGCCGTCCCGGCCGCAGTTGCCAGTTCGGAGCCTTTCTCGACTTCTTCCGTCCCGGCATTCATGGCCTCAACGGCCTTTTCAGTTCCCTTCTGAATGTTTTTTATGAGCTCGGCTATTTCCTTGGTAGCTTTACTGCTCCGCTCAGCAAGTTTCCTGACTTCATCGGCGACAACAGCAAAACCCTTTCCGTGCTCTCCGGCCCGTGCCGCTTCAATAGCCGCATTAAGGGCTAAAAGGTTCGTCTGTTCTGCTATTTCATCGATAACTTCGATAATTTCGCCTATTTGGGTTGACTGTTCACCAAGTTCCTGGATCTTCTGGGCAGCTTCAAATACCGAATCTTTTATCTGTTCCATACCTCTTATTGTATTATCTACAGCTTCTCCACCCTTTGCTGCTTTTTCAGAGGTTACCGAAGCCGACTGGGACACGTTCTGGGCGCTGGCTGCAACTTCCTCTATGGCGGCAGCCATCTGGTTTATGGTATCTGCAGTCCTCATAACATTCTGGGACTGTTCCTGGGCGCCTGAGGCAATCTGGGAGATTGCCTGGACCAGCTGGCCGGTTACTTCAACAGACTGGCCTATTGACTGGGTCTGTTCGGATGACCCCCTGGCAACACTGTCAATGGCCGCCACAGCCTGGGTGGTTGCCTTTGAAGCCTCCTCCGCGTTTTGAGACAGTTCCTCACTGGTGGCTGCAACCTGGTTGGAGGTATCAACCACATTGGCAATCAATCCCTTGAGGTTGCCAACCATTGTTTTAAAGGCTTGTCCCAGGACCTGTATCTCATCACCGGTTTTGACATCCGGGACTTCAACAGTCAAGTCGCCTTCAGCCACATGACCGGCAACATTGGCCAGGGACAGGACAGGGCGGGAAACACTCAAGCCAAAGAACACGGCAATGGCAAGTCCCAGGACCAGGGCCAGGCCTGACACCCCATAAGTAATTCTTTTGGCATTTTCTGAGGCCGCTTTGGAGCTGTTGACATTTTCCACAATCAGGCTGTCATTCAGCTGGATCAGTTCTTGAGATGCAGCATTAAAATCGGCTATTCCTTTCTTGGCATCTGCAATATAAGGCTCTGCCGCAGCATCATTATGCACCCTGTAGAGGTCAATTATCTTCAAACCGTTAGTGTAATAGACTTCCTCAGCATCCGATATCTCTTTAAACAGTTCCTTTCCCTTATCTGTTGTAAGTACTGATTCAGTTTTAACCTTAATCTGTTCTATGATTTCCTTGGCCTTTTTTAAATCCTCTGCACTGCTTTCATTACGGTAAATCATAAAACCCCTGACTGCGATGATTTCTTCCTTGATATTAGCGTTTAACTCCATTATGGCCGTGGTTACCGGAATTCTCTTGTCCAGCACGTAGCCATACTCTTCCGCCTGCCGGTTGAGTCCGTAAATACCGGCGACAGCAACACCTAAAAGAAGTACCAATACAACAATAAATCCCAACAAAATTTTTGCCATAAGTTTCAGCTTAATCTTCATTAAAATATCATCCCCCCAAACATCTTATTAGAGCAAGTCAGAACAGATCCCCACCTCCTTAACAAAAAAACCGTCCCAGATAAACCCGGAACGGTTAAGACCCGGCAACCTGGCAATCATAGCAGTTAAACCACTTTAGACCCAAGGCTTTGCGCCCCCGCCTTTCGACGGGTTTGCCCTTATCAGGTGTTATTATTTGTGAATTATCCCACATAAATTTACAAGACAGGCTTTTTACCAATATTCACTGTACATCATTAAAATTACATTTTAATGCTAAACTTATGACATTTCGGTTATAATCAGCTGACATTTTGATGACATTAAAAAACCTGCTTTTCAGCAGGGTTTTAATCCGAATTTGTAGCCCACTCCACGAATTGTTTTGATAATAACCGGTTTGGCGGGGTCGTCCTCAATTTTCTCCCGTAGTCTCTTGACCAAAGTTGTAATGACCCCGGTTGTATCTTCACCATAATCTTCACCCCATACCTGGTAAAGAATCTGGTTCCTGGTAAATACCTGGTTGGGATGTCCGGCCAGCAGCCACAGAAGATCAAATTCCCTGGCAGTGAGTTCTGTTTCCCTTCCATCTACTTCAACCACCCTTGAATTGCGGTTTATTATCAATCCCGGAAAGCTTATGGTATAGCCCTGGTTTATCCCCAAAGGTTTTGTTTCTGCCCGCCGGAGGACCGCCCTTATCCTCAGGAGCAATTCAGCGCTGTCAAAGGGCTTGGTCAGGTAGTCATCACTGCCGAACGTAAGCCCCATTACCCTGTCCATTGTCTCACCCCTGGCTGACAGGAAAATAACCGGCACATTGCTCTCCTGGCGTATTCTCCGGCATACCTCAAATCCATCCATTTTGGGCATCATCACATCAAGCACAATCAAGTCCGGTTTATAGGAAATATATTTATCGATAACGTCCCAGCCATCCATAGCCGCAGCGACTTCGAACCCCTCCCTTTCAAGAAACCCGGACAGAAATTTCAGGAGTTTTGGCTCATCATCCGCCACCAGTATTTTCTTTCTGTTCATCAACCCATTCCCCTCAACAGAGTTATATCCTCTCACAACATACCGTCCGGCGCCCTATTCCAGGTCATCCTCAAAAGCAGGATAAGCCGGCCAGAAAACATAAAATACAGTCCCTTTGCCCTGTACTGATTCCAGTCTGATTTCCCCCAGATGCAGGTCAACTATCTTTTTGACCAGGGCCAGACCCAATCCTGAGCCCCGGTACTCCCTGTTCAACTTCCGGTCAACCTGGTAAAAGGCGTCAAATATACGTTCCTTATGTTCATCAGGAATTCCGGGCCCTGAATCCTTTATTTTTATGACCACCCCTTCAACAATCGAATCCGAATCAGCCACTGATAAATGTATCTCACTTCCCGGCGGGCTGTATTTTATGGCATTAGCCAACAGATTCTGGATTACCTGCCTGACCTTTTCCCTGTCGGCAATAACGGCCTGGGATTCATTTATCTCAGAATTTATTTTAATATTCTTTTCATCCGCCAGGGGATAAAGCATTTTTTCCACTTCACGGGCAATGTCCCCGATGCTGACTTCAGTCAAATTCAGTTCCATTTTCCCTGATTCAATTTTGGACAGGTCGAGGAGGTCATTGATCATATTAAGCAGCTGCCCGGCACTTTCACGGATGTCCCTGAGGTATTCCTCCTGTTCCGGACTGATATTGCCCACACTTTTCTTCAGAAGTTCACCGGTAAAAGCCAGGATGGCTGTCAGGGGTGTCCGTAACTCGTGGCTTATATTAGCAAGAAATTCTGATTTATACTGGCTGACCCTGGCTAATTTTTTGTT
Organism: Firmicutes bacterium HGW-Firmicutes-14; assembly: GCA_002840275.1. GTDB lineage: Bacteria > Bacillota > Thermincolia > Thermincolales > UBA2595 > W-Firmicutes-14. The sequence goes on along the minus strand of PHAB01000021.1, from coordinate 27,180 downwards.
GATGTCATTCAGTTTATCCTCAGCCCGCCTGCGCTCTGTAATATGCCTTGATATCCTTAAGGAAACATGCACCCCTATACCCAGTCCCAGGATTGTCAGAAAAATAAGGGCTGCATACATTTTGATCCGGTCATCCCTGTAACCGGAAATAATTTTCCTGTACAGCTCAACCGTTTTTTCGTTATTATATTGGATTAGCTGATGAATTGATGCCAGGGACCGTTCAAAAGACCTCCTGGATTCTGCCTGCTGAATATCAACAGCTGCTGCAATTTCACCCTTATTAAGGTGGTTAATTATCTTTTCATGGCTCTGGGTGTGACTGTTCCAGCCAGAGTAAAACCCAGCTATCTCTTTCCGGCTGAGATCCGATATAAACAACGGGAACATATCTTTAAAAGCCTGTTCCAGTTCTGATGCCTTTTTATTATATTTTTCTTTATATTCCCAGGCCTCTCCTGATTTATTTAAATATTCAGATAATATCATTTGGGTCTCATAGCAGTGCAGTGAAACCAGCATTGTTTCAATTTTATGCAGCCCGTCATCCTTGATTTCCCTGGTTTTAACAAGTTTACCGGCAACGCGGAATTTGGCGGCTCCCAATAAAACGCTGAGCAGGCCGGCGGCAGCAATTAAAACGGTAACCATAAAAAAGGAAATTATCAGTTTTGTCCTGATACTGAATTTCATACTTAATGCCTCTCAGGAAAATAGGCTAAAGCTTGCTGCCAGGTTTTAGTGTTTCCATATTTAGGCAAAATTTGCTCATTTTTGCCACGTTTTTGGATGATTCGCGTTATTTAATCAGTTTTCTTTGTATTTCGCCATTTTCCTGCTATGCCATTTATTTTATTTAAATTAATTTAACGGTCCATCGTCCTCCCTTACCACTTTTCCGCCCTCATACCGGCTCCGTTCGGTATCGTTGTTTTTCCTGTATTCTACCAGCCGGAAGGCCTCCACATCCAGCCCATGGTCCTCACATACCGGCACCATCTCGGTAATGACGGATTCTATCCGGCCCGGCTTCGTAAACCTATAATGGTCCGGCCCGGCAGTGAATTCATAGCCCACCGGTGTCAGCCTGTCTATGACACCCCTTATCCGGCCGCTCTCAGCCGTGTTCCTGGCAATAGTCCCCACCACATATGTTTCCATAATAAAAAACACCTCCACCAATAGTGTGGGAGGTGTCTTATTTAAATATACATTTTCTGCGCCTTCCCCCAGTCAACCTCCGGGGTACCGGTTCTTTCATGTACACTGAGGACCCCGCAGACAACCCTGTTCCGGCCGCGGTTTTTGGCCGTATAAAGAGCATGGTCAGCCGCTTTCACCAGGTCGGTTGCACTCATATGGGATTTCCATGCACATAGGCCTATACTAATAGTAACCCGGCAGTCTATACCCTCGTTTTTAAACACCTCTTCCTCCACCAACTGCCTGACCCTCTCCATCAGTTTTTGTGCCCCGGCCAGGTCTGTATGGGGCATAATAACTGCAAATTCCTCCCCCCCGTACCTGGCCGCCAGGTCGGAAGTTCGTGCCGTCTGGTTTATAATCCGGGCGCATTTTTTGAGGACTTCGTCACCGAAAACATGGCCGTACCTGTCGTTTACTGCCTTAAAGTGGTCAATATCCAGCATCGCCAGGACAAAGTCAAATTTGTATCTTTTGGCCCTGTTCACCAGTTCATCAAGCCTGGTGTGAAAACAGTGGTTATTTAAGAGTCCGGTCAGCCTGTCAGATATGGACTGTTCATGAAGCCTTTTCAGGGTGGATAAATTCTTGAACCCAGCCGCAGCTATTTCCGCAACTGTCATGAGGTATTCCCAGTAATAAGCCGGCTCAAAGTCTCCCTTATCACCCCTGAGAACGATAAAGCCTGAACTGTTTTCCTCAGCCAGGGGAAGTACAAAAAACCCGCAGCAGCTGTTTATGCTCCGCAAAACTTCCGGCCCGGAACTGCCATGGCAGTTGAGTATATTCACACTCCACTTTACCTGTTCGGTTTCATATGAATATACTTCCCGGCAGTTTCCTGCCCCGGCCTCATCAAAAAAAACCTTCATCCCTTTGACCGGAACCACCGGGTTGATTGCGTCAAAGACCCGGTCACATATAGCCCGGTAATCCCCGGCCTGGTTAATGTCTTTGCTGAGCCGGTAGAGGAGTCCGGTCTTTACACATACTGCAGCGGTTTTTTCCCTTTCTATCCTTGAATCCCTTTCCGCTGTGAGTATCAACCCCATGTAATACGTATAGGCAAAAAATGTCGGCACAACAATTACCAGGAAGTTTATGACCCGCAGGAGGGTGAACACCGGTGAGACCCCAAGGGCAAGGAAATAGGACATGAGACAGATTCCCGCGACTATAAAGCTGCCCTTATTGCCATACACTATCCGGAAATTGGTCAAGGGGAAAAGGTATACCAGGACAAATGGACTCAGAGTGCCCCCAGATACGAACACACCCGCTGAAATCACCAGTATATCGGCGATCCCCAGGAGTTTTATCAGGGTCAGGATATTGTCAGGACATTTCTTATAGGTAAACCGTGTTGTCAGGTCTGCCATAACAACATAAACAGCCACAATAGTGAATAGTATCACAATCTTGTAAACAGAAAAAGCGCTGTTATGAAAATCATAACACAGCACCAAAATAAACCACAGGCCGGTCACCACAAAGGTGAAGTACCTGAAGTGCTGGAGATATTTCATTAAGATACCGTGAGGCCCGCGGTCAAAAGGATACCCGGCCTTAAAGAGGCTCTGGAATAACATTGGACGACTCTCCCCCCAAGAAAGAATCTTCAATATATTCTGTTCGTATACAGGGTTAAAAATCCTGCAAAAAAAATTCAGATGGAATATAAAACTCCATCTGAAGCAAGTTTCCTTTACTGGGAAATTTTTTTGCCGGTGACCGTAAACAGAAGCGGAGATTCGTCAGCTATATAATAGGCGCGCCTGGTAGGTTCATAACCCGCAACCTGCCATGTGTTCCACCTGTTTAAAAGGTCAGCCAGGTCATCGAAAGTCCCAAATTCTTCCCTGATATGATCAGCCCCGGGGAATTCATCCTGAAAAAAGAGCAGTGACAGGCGCTTCAGACCTTTATATTCCAGAACCTCCCTGATAAAATCAAAGAACCGGCTCATTTTGCCAAGTTTGCTCCCTGTCCTGATATCGTGGTCAATATCACAGGCACAATGAGGTTCCGGCAGGTCATGCACCTCAAATATAATGTCCGGGGCTGACAGCACCCTTTTGACCTCCGGCCCGGCCCCGGGAAGGAGCATTTCCTCTCCCATGCCTATACCGTATTGATATAAATTCCCCAGTTTTTCAATCCTTTTCTTAAAATTACCGGCCTCTGTATCAGGTATATTCGCCGCAAAAACAATTGATATACACATAAAACTCCTTCACCCCAAAAAATTATCATATTAATTTTATAATCCAGCAATACTATCATTGTAAATATATCAGTATAGTTAACGTGACCACCACCATTAAAAACAGGGAGATGATTAAATGCCTGAGAAAAAGCATTCCCGCCAGCCGGGGGATGAAGGTCCTCAAATGTACGGCATCGGCGAACCCAAACCGGTCCAGCTGCAATCCAAAGGCGAACAGGTTCGGGAAGGCAAACATGACCTGGAGCCTTCAGAAGAGTTCATGAGAAACAATCCTTATAAGACCGCTCCCAGTAACCTTACTTCCAAAGGCCTGTCAGACAAGGAAAAGGGGTAAATTATTTTTCTTTAAAAGTCAGGGCTCCGACCGGGCAGGCTTCAACACACATCCCGCACTGGGTGCAGCTGGAATCCGCCATGGCTGTCTCGCCAAAAGTGGCCATTTTCCGGGACATGCCCCGGCGAACAAGACCGATTGCCCCTATCTTTGCCTTATGGTGATCCACCCAAACACATCGCCCGCAAAGAACACACCTGGTTTGGTCATAAGTGAATTTGTCGGGGCTTTCATCAACAGGTACTTCCGGGACCAGGGACCTGAGACGGGAAGTCTTCAGTTTCAGGCCCCTTTCTTTTGCGATTTTCTGAAGTTCACACCTGCCGTTGGCCCCGCATCTGGCACAGCCCAGCCGGTGGTTGGACATGAGAAGCTCAAATGCCGTTCCCACCAGTTTGTCTACCCGCTTGCTGCGGGTCCGGACAACCATGCCTTCTTTGACCTTCTGGGTGCATGCGGTAACCGGGTTAAGGAAACCGTCTATCTCAACAAAGCACAGCCGGCAGCCGGCAGCCGGTTTTTCCTCTTCCTCGATTCCACACAGGTGGGGAATATACACCCCGTTTTCCAGCGCTGTCCAGAGCAGTTTCTGCCCCTCTTTGGCAATATATTCTTTTCCGTCTATCGTAATCGTCACTGTCCTGCTAATTTTCATCGCCCCCTTCCCCGGTCTCCGGCGGAGTTACCTTCATAACCGCATCATAAAGGGGTTTACAGGTTACCAGGCAGTTGTTGCACTTGACACACTTTTCCAGGTCAACGGCCTTGAGCATGTCAGGTCTGGTGTAAACAGCTTCCACCGGGCAGCTGGCAATACAAGCATCACAGAGTTTGCTGCATTTTTCCGGTACAATCCTGTAAGATATCAGCTCATTACACATCAGGGAGGGACAGCACCCCTCATTTATATGGGCTTCGTATTCGCCGCGGAAAAACCTCAGGGTTGACAGCACCGGGTTAGGTGCCGTCTTACCAAGGGCGCATAATGAACCGGTTTTTATGTCTTCCGCCAAATCCCACAACAACTCAAGGGCCTCCGGTTTACCCCTGCCCTTAGTGATATCGGTGAGAATTTCCAGCATCTGCTTAGTGCCCAGCCGGCAGAAGGTACATTTACCACATGATTCTTTCTGGGTAAATTCCAGGAAGAACCGGGCAATCTCCACCATACAGTCTTCCTCATCAAGCACCACCAGGCCGCCTGACCCCATCATGGCTCCCGCATGCTGGAGAGAATCAAAATCTATTTCCAGGTCCAGGGCGGATTCCGGCAGGCAGCCTCCCGAGGGGCCCCCTATCTGCACCGCCTTAAACGCCTTTTCTTCCTTTATCCCATTCCCCACGTCATAAACCAGGGTCCTCAGTGAGGTACCCATGGGGACCTCCACAAGACCGGTATTAACCACCTTCCCAGCCAGGGCAAAGACTGCGGTACCGGGGCTGTTGGGAGTGCCGATACCCCTGAACCATGCGGCCCCATTTCGGATTACGTGGGGGACATATGACAGTGTCTTAACATTATTGATAATGGTAGGTTTGCCCCGCAGACCGGAAACGGCGGGAAAAGGCGGCCGGTGGCCGGGAATTCCGGGGTTGCCTTCGATTGAAGATATCAGTGCGGTTTCCTCTCCACAGACAAAGGCTCCCGATCCCTGGAAGATTTGGATATCAAATTTAAAATCACTGCCCAGGACCGACTCTCCTATCAGCCCTTTGTCCCGGGCCTGGTCCAGGGCTGTATGCAGCCTCTTAATAGCCAGCGGGTATTCAGCTCTCACATATATATAACCCTGGGAGGCGCCCACTGCATATGCGGCGATGGCCAGCCCCTCGATCAGCTGATGGGGGTTTGACTCCAGAAGCGCCCGGTCCATAAATGCCCCAGGGTCTCCTTCATCGGCATTGCAGATAACGTATTTCACAGGTTCCTCAGCCTTGAGACATATCTCCCACTTCTTACCTGCCGGGAAACCTGCGCCCCCCCTTCCCCTGAGGCGGGATTCCTTTATTTCCTCTACCACAGCCCCGGGGTCCATGTCCAGGACCTTCGCCAACGCCAGGTACCCGTCCCGGGCGATATAATGGTCGATGTCTTCCGGGTTTATCAAACCACAATCCGCAAGGATAATTTTCTGTTCATAAACTCCCCGGGGATAATCGGCAAAAGTAGGAAAAACATCGTTTGGTTCAAAGGCGGCCATGGCAAATTCAAAGCAAGGGTCATCACCCACCAGGAAATCAGAAACCAGCCGGGAAGCTATCCCCTCATCCACATTGCCATAACACAGGAAAGGATGTCCCGGCTTATAGACAGCAACCATCGGCTCGGCGTAACAGTGTCCCAGGCATCCCACTTCCAGCAGCTCTGCATCCACCTGATGACCGGCCAGTTCGTCACGGAAGGTCTCCAGTATCTTCATAGCTCCTGCAGCCCTCCCGCATGTGGCTGTTCCCACCATCACATACGGTTTCTCATTCATACCTTCGGCTTTGCTGACCGCTTTGTCTCTCAGCTCCCGGTACATTTTTTCCACTGCAGGATTACTCAATGGTATCGCCTTCTTCCTTCTGGTGTTTCGAAGTCACAGGCATTGCCTTCCCCAGACCCAGCAGGATTCCATCCACCCTGGTTGGCCTTACCCTGGCCTCTACTTCTTCATTTACCAGGACTACCGGCGCAAGGGCACAGCAGCCTACACACGCCACGCGTTCCAGGCTGAACTCCCTGTCCCCGGTGGTCTCTCCTTCATCGATTTCCAGGCGTCTTTCAAAAGAATCCATGATGATATGGCCCCCGGTAAGGTGGCAGGCAGTACCCATACATACTTTTATCTGGTTCTTGCCGGGCGGGTTCAGGCGGAACTGGTTATAAAAAGTTCCTACTGAATAGACATCCACTTCCGGAATATTGATGGCCTCTGCAACCATCTTCATCGCCTCTTTGGGCAGATAACCAATCTTGCCCTGCACCTCCTGGAGGATAGGCAGAAGTTGTTCACGGCCGGGTTCATACTTCCTGAGAATAAACCCGACTTCGGTCTGGATTTGTTCCAATTCACCTTCTAGAAGTTCCACTTTTGCTCCTCTCCCTTCTTATCCTATTCAGTCATACTGAACATCTCTTTGGTCTCCTGCACCTGAGACTTGAGAGAATACAGTTTTCTACATGTTCTTTACCACAGTGCAGGCAGACCTGGTTAAACAGTTCCCCGTCTGTCACAGCAACGGCCAGAAATGATTCGATGCCCCGGCGCAGGAAGTTCAACTCCTCAGGGTCAAGCTTGTCCAATAGGGCGCCCAGTCTCTTAAGCTTTTCCGGCTTGATTCTGTCTGTCATTTCCTTCCCGGCAGGAGTAATGCTGACAAATATGTTTCTCCGGTCGCTGGGGTCGTGTTTTCTTGCTGCCAGCCCTTTTTCTACCAGCCTTGAAATAGCCTTGGTAGCAGCGGGATAACTTATCCCCATGCCCCTGGAAATGTCTCCGATGGTAACCCTTTCATGGGCCAAAATAAAACAGAGACACCTTACCTGACCCAGGGTAATCTGCTCACTGCATACCTCTTCCACAATACCTTGTGAAAGCAGTTCCCTGACAATGGCCACAAAAAGGCTGATGTCTCTGTCAACAGTTTGTAACGTTTCGGAATCCATCTTTAACATCCCCTATATTTAACCTAGTTAAATAATAATCAAACTTGGCCTTATTGTCAACCACGTTTTTTAGTTTTCCGTTTACCTGAGGATTACCAGGATTTGGCCCGGTGAAATGCACACCTCTTACCCGCTTACCTCGCCAAAACGACCGTTCCCCCTTAAAGAGCACCCGTTAAAGGATAAACCGGTGCAATATTACACAAGTAGTGGTAGAATCATTTACAGGGTGTAAAGTGTTTCCAGCGAGCATATTTTAAACCCTAAACGGGCTAAAACCGGTCCGCTGACCGGTACAGGACACTACTGAAGGGGGGGTTCATTAGCCGGGTTCCAACAATACAGTACATATTTAGACACAAGTTCTTAACCGAGAAGCGCGAGACCTAAATATTAAACCGGTAATCCTTGGGGGGAGAGAAACGGTATAATATTCGGGCCAATTTGCTTCAGCATGTCTTGAGCAAATTTTTTGTTGTGTAATTTATTATTTTACTGAGGGGTGTGTGTGTATAATGAGTTCTAGTCCTTCTGCCAACAAGGGTTGGCTTGTAACCTTATCCGGTACGGGAATCAACCTGGCTCTCGGTGTTTTATATGCCTGGAGTGTTATTGCCAAGTCCCTGACTAAAGACTGGGGCTGGAGTGCAACAATGGCTTCCAAGCCATATGCAGTTGCCTGTGGTGTTTTTGCAGTTATGATGGTTTTTGCCGGCAGGGCCCAGGACAAGTATGGCCCCCGGGTTGTGGCAGCCCTTGGCGGCGCCCTTACCGGTATCGGTATGATTATCTCCAGTTTTGCTTCTCAGGGTGATAACACTTTGATGATAATCGGTTTCGGTGTCCTGGCAGGAACGGGAATCGGCCTCGGATATGCTTCGGCTACTCCGCCGGCTGTTAAGTGGTTCCCCCCGGCCAAGAAGGGTTTGATCACCGGAATCGTTGTCAGCGGCTTCGGCCTCGCCTCAGTTTATATTTCTCCGGTGACCAACAGCCTGCTGACATCAATGGGAATAAGCAAAACCTTTATGGTTCTTGGTATAGCCTTCTTTATAGTAACTATTATCCTGTCCCAGTTCCTGGTTAACCCGCCTGCCGGTTTTGTCCCGAAGGGAATGCCGGCCCAAAGCAAGAGTTCCGTATCAGCCAACAAAAAGCATGACTATGACTGGCATGAAATGCTGAAAACCCCGCAGTTTTACCTCCTGTGGCTGATGTATGCCTTTGCATCCTTTGCCGGCCTGATGATTATCGGGCACCTGGCCAAAATTGCAGGCAAACAGCTTCCAGGTGTAGAACTCGGGTTCATCCTTGTTGCTATTCTTGCCGTAGGTAATGCCGGCGGCCGGATTATCGCCGGTGTTGTATCTGACAAGCTGGGCAGAACCAGGACAATGCTCCTGGTGTTCACCTTCCAGGCTATTGTCATGATACTCCTGGCTAAGGCAACTTCGGTTCCCCTGCTTATCATCGGCGCCCTGGCAGTCGGTTTCAACTATGGAGCAAACCTGTCCCTGTTCCCGTCAACAACTGCTGATTATTTCGGGACCAAGAACCTTGGTGTTAACTATGGTCTGGTATTTACCGCCTGGGGCGTTGGCGGTGTGTTCGGGTCAATGGTGGCCGGTAAAATAGTTGATGCTACCGGCTCGTATGATACAGCATTTGTCGTGGCTGCAGTGCTCTGTGTGGTCGCCTCAGCCATAACCTTCATCACCAAGGCTCCCAGAACCATTACAGTCGATAAGCCGGTTTTGTCCCGAATCCCGCAGATGGTCAACCCGCTCATCGACGAAAAGGATACAAAGAGCAAGTAAGGATATAAAAAGCAAGTAATGTAGTCAGGGGTGAATAAAATGAACCCTGTTCTGACAAAAGAAACCGAAATTGAACTGAGTGACCGGACAATCAGGATAAAAGTGGTCCAAAACAGTGAGGAAATATTGACCGGGGCCCTTATCGAAGAGGAAACCCCGGTCTGGGTTGAACTTTGGCCTTCCTCACTGGCCTTGGCCCAGTGGATTTCGACCGGCCCGGACCTAAACGGGGTATCGGTCCTCGAACTAGGGGCAGGCCTTGGTCTGCCAGGCATTGTAGCCGGTATTAAAGGGGCTTCTGTGCTTCAGACCGATTACATGGAAGAAGCCCTGGAGGTCGCCAGGCAGACCGCTGTCCTCAACAATGTACCCGGAATCAGGACAGCCGTTGCCGACTGGCGGGACTTCAACTTAACGGAAACCTTCGACTATATTATTGGCTCCGATATCCTTTATCACCCGAACCTGAACCCCTTCCTGAAGAAGATTTTTGTTAACAACCTCCGCCCGGGAGGAACGATAATCATGGCTGATGCAGGACGTATGGACAGCCTTGCCTTCATCAGGGAACTCCTGCTGGAGGGGTGGGGGGTAATGGAAGAACACATCCCGGTTAAACAGGGCCGTTTTGACTACCGGATTTCTGTTTACCGGATTAAGCCGCCTGCGGCCAAAGCTGCCGGTGTATCAGTATAAAAGACACATGAGAAATAAAGAGAGCGCCCCGGGGGTGTGAACTGAGGTCCAGATCAACCCGGGGCGCTTTCCTGGCGGTAAACTATACCGGTGGACCCGTTTACCGTGATTATTTCTCCTTCATTCACCAGCTTGGTGGCCTTAACAACCCCCATAACCGCGGGAATTCCATATTCCCTCGCGATGATGGCGGCATGGGAAGCCGCTCCTCCCGTTTCCACCACCAGGCCAGCCGCAGTGGTAAAAAGCGGCGTCCAGGCCGGATTGGTATAGGGGGCAACAATAATGTCCCCTTTTCTGATCCGGTGAAAGTCCCCCGGGTCCCTGATAACCCGTACCGGGCCGGAGGCAACTCCATGCCCGGAAGGGATACCCTTCAAGGCCCCTTTTCCATCATATACCACTTTCCGGTTTGCCCACCGGACCATTCTTCTCTCCTGTTCATCCTTGCGGGACTGAATCCTGGCCGCCAGTTCTCTGACATTAACATCTTCAAGTCCCCAGAAGATAGTATTTATTATTTCCCTGGTTTCGAAATAGGACAGGTAAAAAATATCCCGCGGGTTATCCAGGATACCCTGTCTGACAAACCGCCGGCCCAGTTCGGTAAACAGGATTCTGAACACATGCAGCGCCCTGGTCATATCATAATGGCTGTTTTCCCTGAAGGCCACGAAACTGCGGGCATGCCTCACCGTCTTCATGATAAAAGGCTTCAGTCCTGAGAACCGCCAAATTCCCTTCTCAAAACACGATTCCAGCAGTTCCTCTGCCTCTTTTACCCTTTTCCTTCTTGATGATTCCACTGCCTCTCCGGCGCCATGTCCCTCACACAGCATTCCCCTGATAATCCCGAAAACTACTTCAGGTGAATCCTGCCACGTGGGAGAAGCAACCCCGCCCAGGCCCATAGTCGTTTCCCGCTCCCCATACCGGTCAAGGAATTTGCGGAGTTCATCCAGGAATTCATCCCCTCCCCGGGTTTCCTCAAGGGTCACCCAAACCTTGTCCAGGGGTGCATTGATAAGAACTTCCTTTACTTCCTGCCACCCTGCAACCTTATCTACAAGACTTTTAAGAGCTCTGTTAATTTCCATGGTCATGTTTTCCGAACCGGCCAGAAGGTCTTCATATACTGAAACCGCTTTTTCCTTAAAATTCATCCGGAGGAACCTGAAAAGGATGGTTCCCGATATCTTGTTTTCAGCAAAGTATTTATACCTCATAACGGTAAAATAATGCAGGTGGTGCAAGGCTTCGGTGATGTAATCCAGGACAAGTTCAAAGGGAAGGCCGGAAATATCTCTGCCCCTGAGTTTCCTGAGCATATCGTCGAAGTAAACCTGTTCAGCGGCCCATTCCCCGGCCGGGTCCGAGCCCAAAATTTTACCTGTCCGGATGAACTTCCAGAAACGTTTGATCCCGGGTTTAATCACCGGGGGTTTAAAAAACTCCGGGAATATTCCCCGTTCAACCCTTGTCCAGTCCATCTCGGATATCTTGAAACCATAAGATCTCATAGCTTCAAATTGCGCAAGAAACAATACTTTGACAATTATCCCGTCTATAGGGTATATTGGGTCAGGGAATCGCTCAGCAATCCAGTCCATAACTTCCTTCTGACATACATTCATCCTGTCAAAATCAATGTCAGGGAGAGCCTCATCACAAAGAGTTGTTATCGGCCTGGTCTGCAGAAAATAAAACTTCCCCTGGTAATAGGCCCATTCGATATCCTGGTAATCCCCATAAAACAGTTCAACCTTCAACCCTGTATGGGCAAGCTCCCGCAGGTCATAATCATTTACCATCTGACCCCGGTCAGGTTCTGAGATGCTTTTGGACACCAGGTCAACATTGACGTCATTCTTCTTATATATATAAACATCCCCGGAGGCCTGCCCGGAAACAAGACTTTCCCCAAGTCCCCTGACAGCCTCAATCCTTATCTCTTCCCTGGAGTTATTGACCGGGTTTGCAGTAAACATGACTCCTGAAACGACTGCCGGAACCATCTCCTGTATTATTACCGCCATTCGCACCTGTTCATGGGGAAATCCCTTCTGGGTGCGGTAATGGATCGCCCTGGGAGTCCACAGGGATGTCCAGCACTTTCGTACAGCTTCAAAAACCTGCTCCTTCCCCTCGACATTAAGAAATGTTTCCTGCAGGCCGGCAAAAGATGCGCCAACCAGGTCCTCAGCTGTTGCAGAAGACCTGACAGCTACTTTAATGCCTTCCCTCCCCTTATATAGCACTTCCAGCGCCTCAGACACAGCATTTTCTATCTCCGGCAGCAGCCCGGTTTCCATTATTAAACGGGATATCCCGGCACTCACTTTGTCAACTGACTCCAGATTATTTAAGCTAAGGCCTTTAATCTGTTCCCTTATCTTATCTTCTATCCCGAAATGCTGCAAATTTGCGGAATATGCTGCACACGACAGGCAGAAACCTGCAGGCACGTTCAATCCTCTTGCCAGGTCTCCCAGGTTGGCGGCCTTGCCGCCGACAACTGCACTGTCAGACTGTTGAATTTCCTTTAACCAATAGATCAGCTTAGACATAGATTCTCCTCCTGCAAAAGGTTCTTTATTCCTGTTCTGTGCTTAAAGCACCTATGAGGAAGAAGTCCACCCCCTGAATCAGCAGATTATACAGACCGGGGCCGCTGCCCTGTCTGAACCACTTGAAAGCCTGAACCACCATAATACCCATAAGAAAATCAACCAGCTGTACCGGTTGCATATCATCCCTAATGTCTCCTTCTTCCTGGCCCTTTATAATTATGTCATGAAGGTATCGCTCCATATGATTATATTCATAATCCAGGGATTCCCGCAAACGCTTGTTTTGCATGTCTGTCAGATAAACCCTGATTAATTCGGGATACTCCTCAGCCCAGGAGGCAAGACTGTGGAAAGCCTTTGCCAGCCTCTGCCTGGTGTCCTGAAGGGTTAAAATAACAGCCCACAGCTTTTCTCCTCTCTGAGCGCCAATATTATCCATAAAATCAAAAAGGACAGCCTCTTTGGTAGGAAAGTAATTGTAGAAGGTCCCTTTCCCAACATCGGCTTTATCAGTTATCTGGTCAATGGTAGTGTTTTCAAAACCGTTGCTGACAAATAATTCAAATGCGGCTTCAAGGATCCTGCGCCTGGTTTCTCCTTTTTTCCTTTCCCTTCTGGTCTGTTGTTCCACTATCCACCACACCTTTCAGCACTCTTAAAAAGAATAACGATTATGACTGAGGTCATTTTTGTCCCAAGTCATATTTTAGCCCTTTTAATTCTTTAAGTCAATTAAAAATCTAATTTTTTGCACAAAAAAAAGCGGCTATTACCGCTTTCTTTATCAGGTTCTCCAATATCCGGTGAAATCCCTGTAAAATGCCGGTTAACTATGTAATCAGCCCTCAAATCTTGCATTAATCCGCTCATATTCCTGTTCCGAAATCCTCCTGGCCCCGCTTATAAACCTGGCCAGCAGCGTATCAGAAAAAACCTGTCTTGCCGCATCAAGGTCATATTCGTTTGTCGGGTAAACCTGGGATAAGGTCCTGCGAATTTTTTCTTTCTTTAGATTGGTTACCTTAACATCTGTGTGCACCAGGATAGACATCAGGGAACTCTGTTCATCTGCGTTCACCATTGATACCGTTACAGGCTTAACCTTGTATGCTATCCCGTGGTCCTCATCAAAGTAATAGTTGCACATGGCAAACCCCTCCTTTAAAATTTTCACGACCTGTTCTTCCCAACCCGCTTTATTATACAATATGATTTTGTAATCTATTTCTTTCGACGAAAACATTAATTTCCCTGTTAAATTTCCAACTAAATTTCCCCATAATATATTTTTATTACATTGCTACTTTTTCCAAATTTTTATGCATAAAATTTTATTCGCGAATTTTGATTTCCCTGGCGATTATCGCAGCATGGCAGAGTATAACGCCTCCATTATACTCCCGATTGTCAGTTAATTAAGCCGGACCCCGGCTATGCAGCAGGTCCTCAGTGAAGACAGTGACCAGGTTCCTGTTCCTGTGTTTTGATTCATACATAGCCCTGTCGGCCCTTTCAATAAGTTCATTTCTCGTCATACCGGGTCTCCATTCTGCAACACCGATGCTGATGGTGACAACCACCCCTTTCCCGGTCCTGTCACAACAGGTTGTTCTCTTTTCCACCTCATCCCTTATCCGGGATGCGATAACAAAAGCATCTCCGATTTCAGTATGGGGCATAACCAGGGCAAATTCCTCCCCCCCGTACCGGGCCAGAATGTCACCCTTCCGGAGATTTTTCTTCATGATTTCTGCTGTCGAACGGAGTATAAGGTCTCCAAACACATGGCCATATGTGTCATTTACCTGTTTGAAATAATCCAGGTCCATCATGAGCATGCATAACGGTCCACCCATCCTTGATGCCCTGTGGATTTCACCGGCCAGGGATTCCTGAAAAAATTTGTGGTTATATGTATTTGTCAGGCCATCTATGAACATCGGCCTGGTCATCATATCTGCCAGTTTATATGTTACACCATAACTAATGGCAAAAACAATCATGCTGGTCAGAATTATCACCAGACGGATCTCGTCAAACAAAGCAAAGGCCTCTGTGGCTTCAATATCCACTCCGATAAGTCCCACAAGCTCACTGTTTTCAGAATTGACCAGGGGGGCATAACCGGTGATGAACATTCCCCAAACGGGGTCATCAGTCAGGGGACCGTAATCAGGCCGGCCTGAGCCGTAGGCCCTTTGCCGCAGCACATTCATATCATCTTCATCCCCTATGTGAGAGGCATACTCACTGTCTTTGGGTTCTGCATCAAGGATATATATTATTTTATCCTCACTTATTCTTTTTTCGGTATACATATACCTGAGATTATTTGACTTCTTAAAGTCCTGAAAAATACGCTTCATCTCAAGATAAAACGGTGTTTGTTCATCTTCAGCGGTTTTCAGCTCCAGGTATTCGTCCATCTTTGAATTAATAAGATGGGATGCTGCCAGGGCTACCCCCTGGGCGCGCATGCCCATTTCCTGTTCGATTACACCGGTAATTTTCCGGTAAGATACCGTGCCAAGGATTATGAGGGCCATCAGGACCGCCAGCTGGACAAAAAATATGAATTTATACTTGTAGGGTAACTGGCTCATGGCCTTTTCCTCCTTTTTCTATGCCAAAAAAACCGCTCCAGAGGACCGGTAACTGTTATTCATAGTTGTAATCAGATTCATTCTACAATTTACGCCTAATTTCCTGCTAAATAATTCTAATTTTCTGAACTTTTTTACTGTTTCGTTTTACGGGAAAAAAAATAAACTCCCTTAAGGGAGAACCCCCAGGGAGTACGTGTGCCATATATGCGGAATACTGTCATGCCGGCCGGCAAACCGCCGGCAGGTTATGGATATTATTGAGAAACATTGATATATCCAGGGAATTAAACTTTTTCCCGCGGCTGCAGGTCATATTGATTATTTTTGTGTTGGGATGACGTTCGGTTATCTCCCTGGCACTCTGAAAACATTCGTGTTCGTGCCTTACGTCAATTAACACTACCTCTGCAGGGTCTCTGAAAAACAGTTGCACCCCTTCCAATCCGTTCCGTGCCTCTGTCACCCTGTACCCTGTCCGTCCCAATACCTCCCGGAGCAGTTCCCTGACAACATCGTCATCCTCAATGACCAGGACGTGAGCCATATTACACTCCCCCTTTGTGCAAATAAACACAAGCACATATGATACGGACCCTCCGACTATTTCAGTTTACCACGTTGTTTCTAATTCTTAAATAAAGTTGTCCTATCCTGCGGTTTTCAGGGCTTCAAATACAGTTTTGGGGGTATGAAATTCTTTTGTTGTTGGAAGCGGGGTATGTCTATCTCAGCTTATTACCGGAAGGTTGTTACCCTTCGGTTTTTGGGGGATATGTCTTTACAGGAAATCGCTGAATGGCTGAATATCCCTGTTGGAACTGTAAAATCCCGTCTGAACCGGGCGCTGTCAAAACTACGGGAACACATAGCGGAGTCTGAACAAAGGGGGGTTGGTTCTTTATCGTCTTTATACTGCTCATCAACAGAGTTCTTGGCGTCAGGTGATATGCTTTATTCACGGCTTTTCACCCTGGCTTTCAACGTGGAATACGAACTTACGTTCCCATTTTACCATGATTTGAGCTATTTATCAATGTTTATTTTGAGATAAATGGTTATTTCGGAAAAAGGCGGCAATTCATCTCCCGCCCCCTCGTAAGGGCGGAAAACTCCTTCATTTCTAATCAAATTGCAGATTATCCTTTTGCTTTTGCCTCCATATAGGATTTGCATATTTGGATATTCTTTGCCGGATCCACCAAATTGGCAGGATCTAAAAGCAGTTCAGCCTCTTCCTGTGACAATAATCCCCGTTTTACGGCTATCCAGGCAATTGTATCTCCTGTCATCATGGCCTCGTGGGCAACTTCGCTGGCAACATCGTGCCCAAAAATCGGTGTTAACACAGAGGATACCGCCATAGAGCTTTCCGCATAAAACCGGCATTTTTCAGGATTGGCCTTTACTCCCTTCAAACATAGTTCACTAAAAGCATTTGCCGTCCTGGAGGTCAGGGTGATGGCCTCGATGAGGTTTTTTATTATTACAGGTCCCATGGTGTTAAGATCTAATTCCCCGGCATCAACAGCCATGGTTATGGCGGCATCATTACCACAGACCTGGTAACAAATCTGGTTTACCAATTCAGGCATGACCGGATTAAATTTACCGGGCATGATTGAAGAACCGGCCTGAACGGGCGGTAATTCCAGCTCGGAAAATCCCGCCCTGGGGCCGGAGGATAAGAGCCTTAAATCATTAGCTATCTTGGACATAGCGATGGCGCATGTTTTAACCTGGGCAGAAATAATTATACACCGGTCTAAATTCTGCAGGGCGTCAAACAGGTCTTTCGCACCTATAAGCCGGAGGCCGGTATATTCAGATAAATACAATAAAACCTTTTGCCGGTAGCCGGGGACAGTATTTAGTTCTGTACCGACAGCAGTTGCTCCTAAGCTTACTTCGAGACAATGTTTCTGTACATCACGAATCCCATATAAACATCTGGTAAT
Source organism: Firmicutes bacterium HGW-Firmicutes-14 (assembly GCA_002840275.1). Lineage (GTDB taxonomy): Bacteria > Bacillota > Thermincolia > Thermincolales > UBA2595 > W-Firmicutes-14. Next base: position 10,120 of record PHAB01000021.1, on the reverse strand, counting down.
TAATTCTCTATAACCGCCAAATTCCTGACCAAGGGTCAATGGGACTGCATCCTGCAAACAAGTCCGGCCCAATTTTAATATGCCGGCAAACTCAGCAGATTTCTTCACCAGCACATTTCTAAGATTTTCCATGGCGTTTTCTAAGTCCAGGAGATTCCAATATGTTGTAAATGCCACTGCAGTAGGAATAACGTCATTCGTTGACTGGCACATATTTATATGATTAATAGGATGGATTATTTCATATGAACCCTTTGCAAATCCAAGGGTTTCTAAAGCCTTATTCGCAATGACTTCATTGGCATTCATGTTGGTTGAAGTACCTCCGCCGCCTTGAAAAACATCTGAAGGAAACTGGTCATTCAGTTTACCGCTTATCACATCATCACAGGCATCAATAATTGCTGCTCCGATGTGAGGTTCCAGCAACCCCAGATCTGTATTTGCCCTGGCAGCGGCCTTTTTTATCATACCTATGGCTTTAATATAAAAGGGAATATCCGAAATCTTAGTTCCCGAAACCTGAAAATTATCAAGTGCTCTAAGAGTATGAATACCGTAATAAACGTCATCAGGAACAGATCTTTCGCCCAAGTCATCATGTTCAGTTCTCAACTTTAATCACTCTCCGAATTTTAATGAAGAACTTTGCTTAAAAAGCTTTTCAGCCTTTCATCCTTAGGGTTGGCAAAAAACTCCTCCGGAGGGCCTTCTTCCGCCACCACTCCATTGCTCATGAAGACGATCTTGTTCGCCACAGCCTTGGCAAAGCCCATTTCATGGGTAACAACCATCATGGTCATCCCGCTTTTAGCCAAATCAATCATTACATTTAAGACTTCATTAATCAGCTCCGGGTCCAAGGCAGATGTCACTTCATCAAAGAGCATCACCTCAGGCTGCATCATTAACGCCCTGACAATCGCAATTCTCTGCTGCTGACCCCCGGAAAGCTGCCCGGGATAAGCGTCCCTTTTATCCAGCAGACCTACCCGGTCAAGTAAAATCTCCGCATACTCTGTTGCTTCTTTCTTGGTCTTCTTTTGCACCTTCATGGGAGACAAAATTAAATTTCGCATGACATTTAAATGGGGATACAAGTTATAGCTTTGAAAAACCATCCCCACCTTTTGCCGGACCACCTGCCAGTCGACTTTTCCGGAGGTTATATCAATATCTTTGACCATAATTCTTCCGGCATCAATGTTTTCCAGGCCGTTAATACATCTGAGCTGTGTGCTCTTGCCACACCCGCTGGGTCCTATAACCACCACAACTTCCCCTTTTTTCACCTCCATGTTGATACCGTTCAAAACCTGAAGACTGCCGAAAGTTTTATGAACATTTTCCAATCTAATCATTGTCTCCATCCAATTCACCTGCTTAATTTAAATTAATTTCCGTTCAAGTTTACGGGACAGGACGGACAGTGGGTAATTGATAATAAAGAAAACAGCCATGATAAATACATAAACTTCCAATGGCTCCAGTGTCCTTTCTACCACTATTTTACCTGCCATGACCAGGTCATTCACACCAACCAGGGAGGCCAAGGCCGTACCCTTCACCAGACGGGTGTAAACACCGATTAAAGGCGGCAGCATTCTCCTTACTGCCTGGGGCATCAAAATATATATTAATACCTGTGCTTTGTTTAAGGCCATTGCTCTTCCCGCTTCGACCTGACCTTTGGGTATTGACTGAATCGCCCCTCTCATAATCTCGGCAATTTCAGATAACTCCCATAAAGTAAGCCCTATCACGGCCGCCAAAAAGCTGGGTATTTCTATTTGAAATAGCATTGGCACCGCAAAATACACAAAAAACATTGTAATAAGCGTCGGAAGACCGCGAAAGACTTCGATAAATGCCCGTGTAGTAATCTGTATCAGGAATACTCTGGAGGTGCGCAAAACCCCCATTAGGACCCCCAGCACAGTACCGGCAATCATTGATACAACAAATATTTCTATGGTGGCCCAAAGACCGGCAGCCAAAAAAGACCAGTTTTTTACTACAATATCCCAAGGCAAAAGTATTCCTCCTATATTAAAGTTCGCACTTAATTAAAGTTCGTACTTAAACCTTTTTTCTACGATGCCTAACAACCAGGAGATGGTCCATACCATAATCAAATACAACAAAGCAACGGCGCTAAACATTTCAAAAGCATGAAAATTATTGGCAATAACATCATTGGCCACAAACGTTAATTCAACTATGCCGATAGTGGCCAGCAGGGAAGACATCTTTAAGATAAATATCAGGTATCCGATTAACGACGGCAGGCATATTTTTAACGCCTGGGGGAAGACAATATTAACTATTATTTGTCTGTTCTTCAGAGCAAGGGACTTGGCAGCTTCTACCTGGGTCTTTGGTACTGCTTCAATTCCGGCCCGAAAAACTTCAACCAGGTAGCCGCCCCCGAAAAAAGTCATCGCTATGACCCCGGAAACAAAAGAATTAAACTTTAACCCCAGGGAAGGGAAAACAAAGAACACGAAATAGATTTGCACTAATTCAGGGGTATTGCGCGCTATTTCAACATACATGCCGGTAATCAAACGCAAGAACCTGCCGCCTGAAGTTTTGGCCAGTGCTCCCACTATTCCGACAATGACGGCTAAGAGCAATACAATAACCGAAATAATAAGGGTGTTTCTTGCTCCCAGCATAAGATACGGTATCTGTTCCATGATAAAGTTAAAATCAAAACCCATATCAATCCTCCCTTAATATCGTCCCTTAAGGGTAAGGCCCTGACAACTCTTAGCGATCTGTACTACCCGTCTTGAGGCTGCCAGGGCCAAAGGTGGTTCTTAAGTTATGGCCGTTTTATCCACACACTGGGGTCAAAGTTGTCCGGTGTATCTTTAGCAATCCACTTTTCATACAGCTGATAATAATAGTCCTCCTGCAGCCATGTATCCAGGTTCTTATTGATCCAGTCAACTACATCTGTTTCGCCTTTTCTGGCTGCTAATGCCCACTCGGATTCAGCAAAGGGCTCTCCTACCACTTTAAATTCAGGATACTGTTTTGCTAAAACATAGATCAGCGTATTATCCTGGGCAAAAGCCACACCTCTATTATCTCTGAGTGCTTGCAGGGCCTCCGAAGTAGTTGCCAGTTTTAGTAACTTCGCTTCCGGGACAAGCTTTTGCAGCCCTGCGTCGCCTGTGGTGCCGGTAATTGTGATTACCTGCTGACCTTTTAAATCTTCAAGACTGTCAATTGTGCTGTCCTTGGGAACCAATAACTGTACGCCGCTTTTAAAATACGGCTTTGAATAATCAACCTGTGTTGCCCTTTCTTCTGTTATTCCTAAAGTTGCCAGAATCACATCAATTTTTCCTGACTGCAGGTTAGGAATTCTGTTAGTTCCGGTAACAACCACAAGTTCTATTTTTTCAGGGTCGCCAAAAAGGTCCTCGGCAAGTCTGCGGGCCATATCAATTTCAAAACCAACATTATTACCTTTTTCATCAACAAAACCGTATGGCGGGAAATCACCCTTAACCCCGATTACCAATTTTCCCTTCGCTTTAATCGCCTCAAGGGCACTGGCAGTCGTCTGATCAGCTGCTTCTTTCTTCCCACACCCAACAAATAAACCGGTTATAAGGATACTGACTAACACCAATAAGACCCAACTCTTCATCCTAGCCATCAAAACGTTCCTCCTTCTTAGTTATAGTCAAAATCTCCCCTTATCTTATTTTGTGAACCTTTCCCGTCTCTGTGAAAATTCAACGACTTTATATTATTCTCACCTCCTGCAACCCAATTCAGATTAGCCTGTCCTTACCCTGGACAATACAATCCTTTTAGTTAAACTTTAAAATGCAAATACCATGCCAAACAATGCTCTCTTATGCAGTTATATTACCTGGTCAAACTGCTCTGAATTACTGATTTAACAGGAAAACATAAAATTTTTTGATAATCCTCCTTTACGCAGGTCTATAGCAGCCGCGGGCATTCCGCCGAGGCACAAATGCAAATTATCGCAAAAATCCGCAAAGATTTTGGCTGTTTTTTGCGCTTTCTAATCTGAATAGTTAAAAAAAAATAGCTGAACACCTTTTTTCTGATAACTCAGTAATTGCAGGTGAGCAAGCTATTTGACCTTCTTTGGAATCACCACAGTTTTTTTATCCGGTATTGCAGACGCTGCCTGCTGATTCCCAGGTCTTCCGCTGCTTTGGAAATATTACCTCCGTTCCGTGTCAGTGACTCGATGATCGCCTCTTGTTCCTGTTTCTTAATTTGTGTAAAGACATCTTTGATACTTTTATCGTTATTATCCAAAACCTCCGGCTTTTTTAAATCCGTCGGCGGAGTAAAGATATTCAAGTATTTCGGGATGTGAATCAGGTTAATCTGGTCCTCAGAATTCGGGATTATAGTCATCGCACATTCAATCGAATGTTTGAGCTGTCTGACATTCCCAGACCACTGGCATTCACGGAAAAGCTGCAAAACATCAGGACTAATCCCCTTGATGTTTTTTCGCAATTGCTTATTGTAGCTCATGATAAAATGTTCTACTAAAAACTCTAAATCGTCTAACCGTTCCCGTAAAGGAGGGATAAATAAGTAAATAACCGCCAGACGATAAAACAGGTCACTTCGTAAATGTTTTTTGGCAATGGCTTCGGTAGGTTCAACATTGCAGCTGCTAATAATTCTTATATCTATCGGTATTTCCTTTTTGTCACCCAAACGTCTTACTTTTTTCTCTTCCAGTACCCTGAGCAATTTGCTCTGCAAAGTTACAGGCATCGAATTTATTTCATCAAAAAAGACCGTTCCACCGCTAGCCTGTTCCAATAAACCATTTCGATCAATAGATCCGGTAAACGCCCCTTTAACTGTACCAAACAAAATCCCTTCCAGAAGATTTTCCGGAATAGCGGCGCAATTAATGGCTAAAAAAGGTTCTCCCGACCTGCTGCTCTCTGAGTGAATACTTTGCGCAAACATTTCTTTTCCAGTGCCGGTCTCTCCATAAATTAAAACGGGAGATTCGGTTTTGGCAGCCATTTTACCTAAGTGTATGCTCTCCAATAGGTTCCGGTCCTTACTAATGATATTGCTAAAATTGTAATGTGTTGCGTCATTGGCTTGCCTGATCCCAAAATCTTCAGCCTGCAAATTAGAAATTTTTTCTGCAATTTCTACGAATTTGGAAAAATCCTTTTCAATAGATGCCGAACCTATAAGTTTTCCTCCCGAATACAAGGGAATAACACTACAAACCGCATTAACAGATGTACCTTTACGGGTAGTGTATTTCCGCAGGCAATCGATAACAGGCTTCCCGGTTCTGATAACCGTTAGAGACAGGCTGGCATTCAGATTGACATTATAAATATCGATGATATGTTTTCCCAATACATCCTCAACCTTATATCCATCCAATCTCGCCTGACTTGGATTGTAAAAACGAATGTTGCCATTAAGATCACAAAACTGAACCCCTTCATCTATGGAGTTAAGGATATTCTCATAGGTTTCCTTTAACATTTTAACTTCTGCGTATTTTTCCAATAGTTCGGGATCAGACTTCGTTTTAGATAAAAAAAATATTTTTATGTAATCACCGTTATCTAAAGGCATTGATTCCTGCCTGACCACCAGTTCCAGGCCGGAAAACTGCATGCTCTTACCGGTCATTCCTTCGATAGATGTAAGCCCGGGGAGAATTTTTTGGATTGAACCTCCATTGATTTTTTCCGCCGGTAACTGGACTATTTCTCCAAACTGATGATTAAATTTTATAATTTTATCATCACTGTTAACGATTGCAATCCCCTCTTGGACACCGTCCATCACATAATCTAACAAGTCTTTCTGACCCATTTGCTGCTCACCCCGCTTTTACAAAAACTTTAAACTCTTATCATATAAATGTCAATTGGCTTTTGTCCTGTCTATGTATCCTAATAAATAAAAAACCCTGCTTAAAGTGAGATTAAAGAGGCAAGGTTTTTTTATTTTCGTTTTGTATTCGGGACTAAGTTTTTCGGCTAAAGCTTCAATGCCTATCCTGCGTATAGTAAGTTATTTCAATACCCTGTAAATTGTTGGTCTGCTTATATCCGGACAAACACCTGTTCCACAATCTTAGCTGTTTTCAGACTGTGTTCCATCAGCCCGCCCACATATGCCTGATGTCAAGAGGGGTTACCGGTAAGAAGTCCGCGGGGTCAACTGTCATCTTGTCAACGGGTTCAAAGGACTGGAGATGGATTTCCGGTGAATCGGCGAATTCCACTACATCTCCTATACACCTGATAACGGATTTTTCCGGAACATCTGACTGTTCCGGATTGAAATCCCAAAACTTGCACCCGATTGTCCCTGTCCGGTCGCTAAGGACCAGATTCAGGAAACAGCCCGGTTTGTTTTTGTAGTTTTGCACCCTCTTTGAACTTACATATAATATTTCATCAATGCTATCCCCAACCTGAAAGTCAGAAATATATTTTGGGGCCATAAAAAAACCTCCCCGAAGTTGTCTCCAGGGAGATTATCGCATGGAAAACTGACAGTAGTTTGTCACCTATTCAATAATCATTCTTCGGATTCTTCATAATGGCGCCTTTTTTTCTCTCCGCCTGAACGTTCAATCATTGCCGTCAGGTGGACCAGGCGGCCGCTGTCAAAGGATGCGGACCCGGAAATATCCTCTCCGTCAATTCCGACATCAAACCCTGAACCGGGTGCCTTCACCGGTGGTTCGAGGTTTTTCTCTATTTTTTTTAGGAATTCTTTATATTGTTCATCGCAAGCTATAAATTCAGACGGCTCGGCCTCTTTGGCCATCAGGGCATCCACAGCATAACTTTCGGCCAGGGAAGACCACAACTTTTTCAAAACCTCAGGGCTGTCAAAAGCCTCAATAGCAGTCATGCTACCATTGATATATACTGCCACTCCAACTGCGCCCTTGGGGTAAGCCAGGTTTTCGATAAATTTAGCAAGCCGGTCTTCCACCCCGGCATAAGCATCATTCATAGCATCTGTCGGGCTGTGGGTGCCAAGACATGAGTGCATGCAGGCCACCGCTTCCCAGACAACCCCCTGGTCACCGTCATAATTACCACCCCGGCGGACTGATGCCCTTACATCCCGGGACAGCTGGCTTCGTAAACCGGCAGCAGCCCGGCGCCCTGCCGAGAACTTCTTTGATTTGTAATCCCAGCGGCTCTGTTCAACACAGCTGACCGGAATGATTACCTGGGTCAGGGCAGGGATGATAACTGTAATATTCACAATACGGTTCTGTTTGGCCCCCACCAGTTCTTCCCCGGCCAGAACCAATACAGGTTTGCTGCCCCGGTTGCGGACCTTAAGCCGCGGGACCTGCCCGGCTTCACTGACTTCCGTCACATCGAAGGTCTCGGCAGCCAGGGCTTCTTTCAGCAATATATATTCACCGGGGTCCCCGTCATCCAAAAACAGGGGCATAAACCCCAGGTTGCTGTAGGAAAAGAACTCTCCACACCTAAAGTTTTTTAAACGGGATTTAATAATTTCATGGAACCTGTCCAGCTCTTTGGCGGCAATTTCTTTAACCTTCCAGTGCAGCAGCCGGGACAACAGGACAGACTGGGGCAAAACGTTTTCCCTGGTCAAATCCTTGAACCGCCCGGCCATATTTTGGACAGTACCTGACGAATACCGGTCACAATCCCTGAAAAAGGCGGCTATAATAGCATGGACCAGGTCTTTGTCATTGTCATTTACGCCCGGGGTCAGCAAAGCCTGCCCCTTGCCGGTCACAAAAATATCCAGGCTGACTGTAATCTCATTGCGCTTGTTGACTTGTCCGGCAGTTCCCTTCAGAAAAACCCAGCCTTCATCCAGCAGCGGGGCCAGAAAAACCGAGTGATGCCTGGGCAGGTGGCCGGTTACCTGACCCCTTGCATTCCGAGCTTCGATGGCATTTTCATCAAATTCATTTCCGGGGTTGCGGTCAAAGTTCAGTGCTTCCCCGGGCCTGATTTTGGCTTCATAATACTGGCTGCCAGCAACCCGGGTATCCAGTTTACCGATAAACTGAAGTTTGCCCTCCATAAGAAAACCTCCCTAAGTTGTGTCTTAGGGAGATTATCGCACGGTAAAGTGACAATAGTTTGTCAGTTATAAGCCAGACCGGCAGCATCATCTGGGAGCCGTCACCTGAAGCCGTATCAAGCCGGTAGAACCCACTTTCCTTATCTATTCATTAAGCTCCATAGCATATTTATATGAATTCACTTCCGAAAAGGGGGTGTCCAGCCAGCCATTTTCTTCATGCGATTTTTGCGATATTTCGGCAGAACTATAACCGCCATACTTAGATTTTATTTCATCAAGTAGAAACTTCCTCCCCGGTAAAAACACCGGGTTCAAACTCTGCCAGAGGCTGAATCAAATAACCGGTATAATCAACCGCATCAGTCGGGTTAACCTTAATATATCCCAGGCTCTCCAAACTCCAGAGCAACCCTTAATAATTATCAGAGACAGGCCTGTATTGCCCAGAAACATTGTGCAAAAAAAATTGACAGGCAGTAATCAGTTTAAAATACCCATTTTTCCAGTTCCATCAGGCCTTCCAAATTAGTGCATCTTACATTCATATATTCACACATATTAGGGATTTTAACCCCATTTGGCTTATACTCTTCCTGAGTAACAACAGTACCATCTAATGCCTTGGCTTTTGCCACAAGAAAAGGGTCAGCGACAGGTCCGCCTTTAATTGCTGAAAACAATATCCAAGTAATTATGCCCAAGATAGACCACCTTGGTCGTATAATAGTCACCACCGCCGCCCTTGGGTTTTGTTTTTGCTTCCTCAATCCATTCGGCTGTCTTTTCTAAATAATACTTTTGGGAAACCATCCCTTTATCCAGCAATTTCCTCAAAATAACTTCCCGGCTGACTGTATACCTGTTTGCCAAAGCTGATATAGACTTTTCATCCATACAAAGTCCGGACAGCTGTTTATAAAAATCGTTTTCCGGCACCAGGAACTCCCCGGCTACCTGGTTGCAGAAAACTTCAATCTTTCTATCTTCTTTAGTCAAAGTATCAATATAATCATCGAAAATCTTATCAACCCCACCGGTTTTGAAAAGCAAGTGGACTAATTCATGAAACAATGTGAAAATCTGCCTGGTTTTGGGCATGGAATTATTTAAATAAATTATCGGAAATTCCACGTCATATAAACAAAATCCCGAAATGCCCCGCTCTTTAAAAGCATCCTTGAAAATGAAAATACCGCATTTTTCTAAGACATCTCTCCAGTTGTTCAGGGCCTCATCGGGATTTTTCCAAGATATCTGCTCCCTTAACGTTATCCCTAAATAGTCTCTGATTTTATTAACGATTTGGTTAATACCCTGATTAGGCGCTATCACCAGTTCGTCAATAATATTTCTTACAGCGGGATTTTTACCTTCACACAACTCATTCAGTTTGATTTGCATTGATTGAGCCCGCCTGAATAACCTAATAACCGAAGCCGGGAATTTATTGTATTCAAATTCAGGCAACGTCCGGAATGACTTTTTAGACTTTCTTCTTTTGGAGGATTAGGAAAGAAAAATACTGCAAGCGGCCTTTTATAGATATCGTAAGCTAACTTCTCAAGCTGAGCATAAGTAGGCGTGTCATGTCCCTCTTCCCAGGCCTGAATAATATCAATACTCTTTTTCATTCGGTGGGCGACATCTTCTAAAGATAAATTGCTCGACTCCCTGGCCCACTTTAAAACATCATGGTTTACAGCTATTTTAGCCACTCAATCACCTCCAATCAAGAGTACAGTACATTTATATTGTACTGGATTACGGCAAAGTAATCCACCGGCAAAACAAAAGATTTCGGATTGCCTTGGGCGAAATTATCGCACGGTAAAGTGACAGATGTTTGTCAGTTTACTTCAACGGCATCATATAATTGCATCCCTTGCCGTTTGATGAATAGTTAGTGCATCCATAAAACCTGTCTTCATTATTGTATATTTCGTTTCAAAACGACCACAAAACCGGTCATTTTAGGCCACCTTCACGCCCAAATTCGACAATCGTTACGAGCGTGAAGGCCAACCTATCA
>PHAB01000064.1 GCA_002840275.1 Firmicutes bacterium HGW-Firmicutes-14 | reverse complement strand
GTTAAAACCAGATGAACCGGGCACTGGGCGTACTTTGGAGCCACCGAATAAGCATGCTGTCGTTTGTTCAGATAAATCCTGGCCCAGTTGTCGGCTTTGAGGGTTTGATGACCGGTGAGGTCAAACGCAATTCCGGGCAGTTTGTGGCAGGCCGTCAGATCAGCCTGAAACCGCTCCTCGATGGTTTCATCGTAGCGATAATGGTTCCGCCGGGCATCTTTCTCACACTCTGTCAGCAACTGCCGGTTATAATCCGACAGCGACAGAAAGCGGGGAACCGGTACCATGAAGTTGCGACGCTGATAGCCGACCTTGTTTTCGACGTTTCCTTTTTCATGGCCGGCCCCGGGATTCATGAAGACGGCTTTAAAATGGTAATGCTCCCGGAACCGTTCGAATTTGTCAGTCAGTTTTCGCCCGCCACCACGGATAATCTCGGTAACAATGACTTTCGTGTTATCAAACCAGAGTTCCCTTGGCACACAGCCAATGTGGCGGAATATGGCATCCAGCCCTTCCAGCAGGCATTCCATATTTTCCCCGTAGAACAGCTGCAGATAGCCTTTATTGCTGTATGGAAAAGAGACCTCCAGGTATTTTCCAGTCAGTTTTTGGCCATTTTCATAAAACTCAGCTGTACCAAAATCAACCTGCGCTTCTCCGGGTTGATGTACCAGTGGCAGATAGGCCTGTTTATTCTGCTTGAATATTTCCCGGTGTTTCACTGCGTAATAGCTGGCGACCGTCCGATAGGAGCAGTCAAAACCGGGAATTTCGGCCAGCAGGCGATGAAATACCCGTTTAGCTGTATGGCGCTGTTTGCGTGGGGCTGATTTGTCCTCAATCAGCCAGGAATCGATCATCTCCTTGTAGGGATCCAGTTTGGGACAGAATTGTTTCTCCAACGCCGGCTTTGGCGGCGGGCTGTTAAAATCAGTCTGATCAATGTATTTGCGTACCGTTCGCCAATCCAGGTGCAACGCTTCCGCAATCTGGGAAATATTTTCCCCTTTCTCATAAAAACGATTTCTGATATCATGTATCTGATCCATTGTGAGCATTCTCCATTTCCTCCTTGTTCTTTGGTCAGATACAAGGATAATTGACTTGAGTTTTGCCCGCAATGGATTTTTGC
>PHAB01000063.1 GCA_002840275.1 Firmicutes bacterium HGW-Firmicutes-14 | reverse complement strand
AAAAGCGAAGGGCCAAACTTGAACTCGGGGAGGGCACCGATGAGCTCTTATAACGCGAAGAATCCGACCGGAGGAGCGATTATAAGGCGCGTCGACGGAGCGCCCGACCCAAATCTTCACCTGCTGGAACGAATACTTTCTACTGAAAATGTCAGAACCGCCTGGGAACGGGTGAAAGCCCCCTCTTTACCCGATTCTGTGGCTCTTTATTATTTTGTCAGAATCGAAATAGCCAAACTTTGTACTGCTTCAACCACAGTTGCCGGAATTTTAAAAATCAAATCTACGTTTCGCTCAGCTAGGTCAATACATTTTAGCTGGTCGGAAAGAATAACACCCTTTACCTTAAATCCGTCCGGAATCGGGACTTCAAAAGGATACCCTTTAGCTTTAGATGTAATTGGACAAACTATGGCCAAGCCTACTTTTTGATGATACTTTTGAGATGACAATATCAACCCCGGTCTTCGGCCGGCTTGCTCATGTCCCAATGAGGGATCAAAATCAATCCAAACTACATCTCCACGATCTGGAATGGTTTTTGCCATTGTTACCAAACCTCTTTCCCGCGTGGTGGTCCAAAATCAACCAATTTATGTATATTGTCTTTATTTATTTTTTCCAGGAGTTTATCGAAATCAACTTCTTCAGAGGTCGGCTCAACAACTAAAACTCCGTTTTTCAGGGAAATTTCCACTTCAGAATTGTTAGTTAGGTGGATCTCGTTAGCAAATGGCTTGGGGATTCGAATAGCTAAGCTATTACCCCACATTTGAACTTTGCCTTTCATAATTAACTCCCTTTATGTATCTACAATAATGATACGTAAAGAACGGCACTAAGTCAAGGTTTCATATTTTTTGCCACAGAACGTGAAGGTAACCGGTCTGCGCGGCTTTTCGCGCAGGTCCGGTTGACCGCAGGGTTAGGCCAAGGCGGAAATTCAGTGCACAAACCACTCGTCATCGCGCTTCACCGCCGCATCAGTGCGAACACACCCCAGCCCATGTATTCACGCGTGTAAGCGGCGTAGCGTTCGGGTTCCGAGTGTAAATGGTAGTATAAATTCCCTGCGATCGCGGAAGGGTAAATTCCCTGTGAAGTCGGAAGTTGGTTTTCCCTGTTTTGGTGGAACCATTAGCTGACA
>PHAB01000062.1 GCA_002840275.1 Firmicutes bacterium HGW-Firmicutes-14 | reverse complement strand
ACGATAAATAGGTTCATCAAAAACCACAACAATCTGTGTGCCCACAGCAATATCACTTGCACCATCCCCAGGATAAAAAGTTGGCACAGGACCATGTTCATCTTCTGCAAGTGCCGGTGGTCGTCTTAGACTGGTACCACGGATTACTTGACTTGGAAGTGTTTCATAGGTTATATCATTGGCGTATGCTCTTAGAGTGGTTACGATACCGGCGCCTCTAAAATAAGTCGGGCTGTACACAGCAGTTGTCTCAACTCTTGTCCCAAAAGATAGACGAACTACCGAATCACTCGCCTCAGATGTTACCATCAAATACTGGATGCTACCACTACCTAGGGTCATCATAGCTTGATCTTCAATACTAACATTGGGAAAATTCCCGTGAAGGGTCACAATCTGTTCCTCCAGGTCACTGCCCTTTAATCGTACTTGTTTGACATCGTTACCTAAGACATCTCTTTGTTCCAAAATGCCACCATTTTCAATTAGAAGGTCTTCCACACTGGTTTTACCTCTAAGGACAATCCGTACATCCCCTGAATCTTTGGACATGGTCAGTCTCATGATTCTGGAGTTGTTGATATCTATGGTGTTTTCTCCACCACCTTCAACGATAACTTCACCTAGAACCACTATGTTATCCAGCTTAACGTGCCCACTGCCAACATTCTCTTGTATAACTAGGTTGTTGGCGTAGATCTGCCTGCTTCTTGATAGATTATCTGAATTCAGATAAGATACATTCCGAACAATTTGCTCGCCCTTTAAGAGACGCACCAGAATGACACAGGCTTCTGCCCGAGTCAGTGCCCCACCGGGGCGGTATTTTCCGGTCGTGTCACCGGTAATATAGCCTTTAGCTGCGACCAGATCCACATGTTCTCTGGCCCAACTTGCCACCTGGCTATAATCCGTATAGACTTTTTGACCAACGGGTAGTGCTTCTCTTGGTAAGACTTTGGCTATCATAGAAGCCGCTTCCTGACGACTGATACGGTTATTTGGCTTGAAGCTATTATCCGTATAACCGGAGATATAACCGGCTGCTACTGCCTTTTGAATCTCTTGGTAGTACCAGCTGTTGTAGCTGACATCCCACATGGTGATGGGTGTCGTGCCTGTGACACCAAGAGCTTGATTCATCATCTTAGAAAACTCTGCACGTGTTACTAAGCCGTTTGGT
>PHAB01000061.1 GCA_002840275.1 Firmicutes bacterium HGW-Firmicutes-14 | reverse complement strand
ACCAAACGGCTTAGTAACACGTGCAGAGTTTTCTAAGATGATGAATCAAGCTCTTGGTGTCACAGGCACGACACCCATCACCATGTGGGATGTCAGCTATAACAGCTGGTACTACCAAGAGGTTCAAAAGGCAGTATCAGCCGGTTATATCTCCGGTTATACGGATAATAGCTTTAAGCCAAATAATCGCATCAGCCGTCAGGAAGCGGCTTCTATGATAGCCAAAGTCTTACCAAGAGAAGCACTACCCGTTGGTCAAAAAGTCTATACAGATTATAGCCAAGTGGCAAGTTGGGCCAGAGACCATGTGGATCTGGTCGCAGCAAAAGGCTATATTACCGGTGACACGACCGGAAAATACCGCCCCGGAGGTGCACTGACTCGGGCAGAAGCCTGTGTCATTCTGGTGCGACTCTTAAAGGGCGAGCAGATTGTTCGGAATGCATCTTATCTGAATTCAGATAATCTATCCAGAAGTCGGCAGATCTATGCTAACAACTTGGTTATTCAAGAGAATGTTGGCAGTGGGCACGTTAAGCTGGATAACATAGTGGTTCTAGGTGAAGTTATCGTTGAAGGTGGTGGAGAAAACACCATCGACATCAACAACTCCAGAATCATGAGACTGACCATGTCCAAAGATTCAGGGGATGTACGGATTGTCCTTAGAGGTAAAACCAGTGTGGAAGACCTTCTCATTGAAAATGGTGGCATCTTGGAACAAAGAGATGTCTTAGGTAACGATGTCAAACAAGTACGATTAAAGGGCAGTAATCTTAAGGAACAGATTGTGACCCTTTTTGGGAATTTTCCAAATGTTAGTATTGAAGATCAAGCTATGATGACCCTAGGTAGTGGTAGCATTCAGAACTTGATGGTAACATCTGGGGCGAATGATTCGGTAGTGCGTCTATCTTTTGGGACAAGCGTTGAGACAACGGCTGTGTACAGCCCGACTTATTTCAGAGGCGCCGGTATCGTAACCACTCTAAGAGCATACGCCAATGATATAACCTATGAAACACTTCCAAGTCAAGTGATCCGTGGTACCAGTCTAAGACGACCACCAGCACTTGCAGAAGACGAACATGGTCCTGTGCCAACTTTTTATCCTGGGGATGGTGCAAGTGATATTGCTGTGGGCACACAGATTGTTGTGGTTTTTGATGAACCTATTTATCGT
>PHAB01000060.1 GCA_002840275.1 Firmicutes bacterium HGW-Firmicutes-14 | reverse complement strand
TGAAATATACTGGGATCTATGAGCTGATGCCGGAAACCATGCAAACCTATCTGGCCACCTGTTCAGGCAGCGAAGTTGGACAGATCCTCAAGGTTCTTTCCGAGTTGACCAGTCGCACCGGTTTTGACAGTGCCGTAAATACCGTTAACCATGCAATTGCTCATCAGGCGCGAGATGCCGATAGTCTGGAGAGTCTTTACCGGCGGTTGTATTCGGATGTACCTGAGCTGCCTGCAATGACCCTTGCTCCGGGCATTCCCAAAATGATCCCGATGCAGCCCAATCTGACGGCCTATGATATCTTGCTTCAGGGAAAGGGGGCTGACGGATATGCTCGACAAAGAAATCTTTGAATGCTGCCGGAAACTGCGTCTGAGTCGCAATCTGGCCGAGTTGGCGCAAACCACCGAAGGCAGCAGTCACCAGGAATATCTGCATCAGTTGCTTAGTGATGAACTCCGTTACCGGGAACTCACCCGCACCCAAAAGTTGGTTACCAGCGCCGGTTTCTATGGGATTCACACCTTTGAAGGATATCGCTTTGATGAAATCACCCTGCCTTCGGATCTGACTCCAGAAGGCCTGAAATCCCTGGCCTTTATCCACGAAAAGAAGAATCTGATTCTCTATGGTGGCACCGGAACCGGCAAAACTATGCTATCAACCGCACTCGGCGTTGCCGCCTGTCGACAGGGAATCCCGGTTAAATTCTTTCGAACGGCCGCCCTGGTGAATAAACTGTCGGAAGCCAAAGTAGCCGGTACCCTGACCGCTTTTCTGAAAAAACTGAATAAAGCCGAAGTGATTATTCTGGATGAATATGGTTATGTCCCACTGGACCGAACGGGAGCACAGCTCCTGTTCGAAATCATATCCGATTGTTATGAACGTCGGTCTATCATTCTTAATACCAACCTTGAATTTTCCCGATGGGTCAATGTGCTCTATGATGAACAGATGACGGCTGCCATGCTGGATCGGCTCCTTCATCACTGCCACCTGCTCATGTTTCCGGGACCCAGTAACCGGATGCGGGAATCCAGCATCAATGAATTATATCGCTCAATATCGGACAATCAATTGAAAAAATAATAATTGCCTGCAATGCTTAGATTGCTCATGAAATTGCTTCGCATTTTAGCTTGCAAAACTATGGATTTTCCATAATGCAACATTCTGTATTTTTAACTTGCAACTTTCTGCAAAAAGTACTTGCAAAAAACA
>PHAB01000059.1 GCA_002840275.1 Firmicutes bacterium HGW-Firmicutes-14 | reverse complement strand
ACAAGCCAATAAACGGTAGCCGAGAGCTAGGCAGTATTGGCGAAAACAAACATCAACTCTTAAGATTAGACCTCGTCTAATGAAAAGAGTAATTCCGAACAAACAATTAGAGCTTGAATCAACAACTCTGATGAAGAAGAATGGCAGAGGCCCGCCAAAAGCGGGAGCTGCTGAAGATATTCACGGAGAGTTTGATCCTGGCTCAGGACGAACGCTGGCGGCGTGCTTAACACATGCAAGTCGAACGGAGTTTTGCGGAGAGCTTGCTCTCTGCAAGACTTAGTGGCGGACGGGTGAGTAACGCGTAGGCAATCTGCCCGTAAGAGGGGGATAACACCGGGAAACCGGTGCTAATACCGCATAACATCACTGGGTTGCATGACCCGGTGATAAAAGGAGAAATCCGCTTACGGATGAGCCTGCGTCTGATTAGCTGGTTGGCAGGGTAACGGCCTACCAAGGCGACGATCAGTAGCCGGCCTGAGAGGGTGACCGGCCACACTGGAACTGAGACACGGTCCAGACTCCTACGGGAGGCAGCAGTGGGGAATCTTCCGCAATGGGCGAAAGCCTGACGGAGCAACGCCGCGTGAGTGATGAAGGCCTTCGGGTTGTAAAACTCTGTCTTCAGGGAAGAAACAAATGACGGTACCTGAGGAGGAAGCCACGGCTAACTACGTGCCAGCAGCCGCGGTAATACGTAGGTGGCAAGCGTTGTCCGGAATTACTGGGCGTAAAGAGCGCGTAGGCGGGAATTTAAGTCAGGAGTGTAAACTGCCGGCTCAACCGGGAGCTTGCTTCTGAAACTGGATTTCTTGAGGGTATGAGAGGGAAGCGGAATTCCTAGTGTAGCGGTGAAATGCGTAGATATTAGGAGGAACACCAGTGGCGAAGGCGGCTTCCTGGCATACAACTGACGCTGAGGCGCGAAAGCGTGGGGAGCAAACGGGATTAGATACCCCGGTAGTCCACGCCGTAAACGATGGGCACTAGGTGTAGAGTACGGCCGCAAGGTTGAAACTCAAAGGAATTGACGGGGGCCCGCACAAGCGGTGGAGTATGTGGTTTAATTCGACGCAACGCGAAGAACCTTACCAGGGCTTGACATCCTCTGACAGCGTATGAAAGTACGTCTTCGGGCTTCGGTTCGACAGAGAGACAGGTGGTGCATGGTTGTCGTCAGCTCGTGTCGTGAGATGTTGGGTTAAGTCCCGCAACGAGCGCAACCCCTATCTTTAGTTGCCATCAGGTGAAGCTGGGCACTCTGGAGAGACTGCCGGTGACAAACCGGAGGAAGGTGGGGATGACGTCAAATCATCATGCCCCTTATGTTCTGGGCTACACACGTACTACAATGGCCGGTACAATGGGCGGCGAAGGAGCGATCCGGAGCAAATCCCATCAAAGCCGGTCCCAGTTCGGATTGCAGTCTGCAACTCGACTGCATGAAGGCGGAATCGCTAGTAATCGCAGGTCAGCATACTGCGGTGAATACGTTCCCGGGCCTTGTACACACCGCCCGTCACACCACGAAAGTCGGCAACACCCGAAGCCGGTGAGCTAACCGTAAGGAGGCAGCCGTCGAAGGTGGGGTCAATGATTGGGGTGAAGTCGTAACAAGGTAGAAGTGGGAAGTGAGAAGTTGGAAGTGAGAAATCACGGAAGGAATTCGCTAAAGCGAATTCCAACTGAAAATCCAACAACCCACTTCACACATCACACATCCAGTTAATCCTAGGTCGGTCGGCCATCTCTCAACTGCTGTTCAAATGGACAGCAGGCACACTGTTTAGTTTTGAGGGACCATGAAAATGGTCTTTCAATTAAAAAGAGCACTTGCTAAAGCAAAGATTAACCTAAGATATGAAGCTAAGACACAGCATGAGAAAAGCAAAGTCTGAAGCAAGGGTTAAAGCAGGCTGCGCCGGGGCGAGAGTTCCGGCGTGTACATAGCTAAAGAGGCTATGTAAGGGGTTTCAGAGGGGATTGCATCCCTTCTGAAAAAACCCAGGCAGGCGAAATGGGCTTATAGCTCAGCTGGTCAGAGCGCACGCCTGATAAGCGTGAGGTCGGTGGTTCAAGTCCACCTAGGCCCACCATAAGCTTAAAGGGTAAGTGGACTTGAACCACTAACAGCGGAAGTTCGGCTAAGAGCAGGCACATCCATGTGCGAACGCCGAACCGGTTACATCCTGTAACCGAAGTCCACCTAGGCCCACCACACACTAGAAGTTAGAGGTTGGAGGTTAGAGGTTGGATTAAGAAGGAATTCGCTTTAGCGAATTTTAGTAGAATATAATCTGACATCTAATGTTCACACTGCTTTAACTTAAGACAGGAAGTTAGGATCTGAAGTTAGATAGTGAAGGAATTTGGCTTTGCCAAATTCCAACCGATAAAAATCTAATTTCCGACTTCCAACTTCCAACATCCAGGATGGGGGTGTAGCTCAGCTGGGAGAGCACCTGCCTTGCAAGCAGGGGGTCAGCGGTTCGATTCCGCTCATCTCCACCAAAACAAATCAAAGGAAATCCCCATTTTGCTGGGGAAGTCCAGACTGTTCTTTGAAAACTTCACAGAGAAACATCAGTAAGTTAAAAGCCGAGCGCGCTGCCTGAGGGAGCAATCCTTCAGGAGCAAAGCTAGGAAGGTTAATGAAAATGCGGCTTTTGAGGACCTTAAAAGGTTGTTCAAAAGCAAGCATGGCAAGGAAGGCGGGCCGGCCAAACCGGAGGCGTAATGGAGGAAGTCCCCATTTTGTTACCGAAACCCCAGGGTTTTGATAAACCCTGGCGTTCCGACAAAACGGGGAAACCCCTAACGATGAGGATTTGGACGGACCGGCTGACGCAGCCAGGCGCCGCTTTTCAACAACCGCTATAACTACTGCCTGAGGTCAAGTTATTAAGAGCGTACGGTGGATGCCTTGGCGCCAGAAGCCGAAGAAGGACGTAGAAAGCTGCGAAAAGCTGCGGAGAG
>PHAB01000003.1 GCA_002840275.1 Firmicutes bacterium HGW-Firmicutes-14 | reverse complement strand
GTGATAGCTACCGGCTTAAAAATAGAGACACTATTCTTAAAGAGTAAAACAGGGAAAAATATTTGCCGGAATTCATCCAAAAATACTTGCCGTTTACAACTGCCTGTTTCTGTGGGATTTGTTTTGAATACTACTCCCAGCTTTTTAGCCTCTCGTACTCCCTTTGAATATCGTCTACCGCAAAAGCCGTGGGGGGTATCCCCTGTTCAAACAGTGCCTGCTGAAACGATTTGGAAGTCGGGTTTTCATTCGGCTCAAGAGCCAGTTCAATATTGTCCGGTCCTTCGAACGAAACAAGTGTAATCCATTTCAAATTACCCACCGGTATTTCGGTTTTCTTCACAAAGCCCAAAATCTTAGTATAGAACTTAAGGGCCTTATCCTGATTTTCTACAATTACACCGGTAAGTTTAATTTTCATTTAGTACAGTATTAAATCTTGATGACAAAGGTATTTGCAGCTATGTCGTTCCATCCTTGTTTGTTCTTTTCCCAGGCAATCCAGAAATAGCCTATACCTAAAAAGGCACCCCAATCATCCATGTCCAGTGTCGTACTATTGCATCCTTGTATGTATTTTCTATTGGCCCAATTAAATCAAATGTAGAGTTGTTTTCCGAAATTAACATCGAGCCAAGTTGTCGCAATGTTGAACTATGAATAATTGTTACGGACCATCATAGTAAGGGATAAGGCTGGGAGCTTCTTCTGTTCCAGCCATATGCCGCAACTTAAAATCAGGTAATTCAATTGTTGGGGCCACATAATCTGAGTCAATTAGTATAAACTGTAGATTGCCTTGGTTCTCAAGCGCCAGTTGATATATTTCCATATACAACGAATTAACTAATTCCGGGTTTTCATCTTCGCTAATGTTCTTTGTCGGGCTATCAATAATTAATATAGACGGAACCGGTAAATTACGTTTACTAGCAATTGAATGAACTGCCAATGCATAGCAAACGTTGAATAGAGTTTTCTTTCCGCCACTTCCAGTATCCCAGAAGCTCCAAGCGGTCTCTTCGTGTATTACTTCCGGTTTCCAACTCCTAGGGTCAATAACTACCTGATCATCATTATATACTCCGGGAAATTTCACACTAATCATTATTCGTTTAAACTCATCCGCTATCTTTTTTACAGTTACATCAGCTTCCGATAAACGTTTTCTCTCATTTTCAAGTTCTGTTCTTAATCTATCAATAGTCCCTTGTAACGCTCCTGCATCTTCTTCCAACTTATTAATTGCCTGAGGCATTGACTGTAGTTTTTCCAAGAAAGCGATACGTTCCTCAAGTGTGGCAATAATTTTATCAACATTTCTTATTTCTTCTACAAGAGCCGAATCATAATTGAAAAGATCCTCTTGTAATTGGACATCAAGATTAGCTTTATTGGCTAAGAGATTATCCAATTGCTTCTGGGTCTTTGATATTTCCATTTGACGACGCTTAATGGAATCAGCCAGTTCATCTATCCTAACATTAAGATCTTTGCGTAGGGACTCATTATCGATTTGAACTTCTAGCCCATGTTCACTTACTTTTTTACCGCAAAGACTACAACAATCTGAATCTTCAGTCGTTTGAAGTTTTTCCCCGCACGCCGGACAGCTCTCAAATTGTACATCGTCAAAAAGTATACCAGCCTGTACTAGTCGCTCATTTTTTATCTTTGCTGTTATAAGCTCTGAATGTAACATACGTTGTTCATTTATTATTTCGGTCGAATCATCAATGGCTATTTTTAGCTGAAAAACTTGTTCACCTAATAAAAGTATTTTCTCTCTTAATGAATCAGTAGGGTGTATATTTATATTTCTTTTTTTGCGTAATTCAGCTTTCCTTAATTTTGCATCCGATAAATGAACCTCTGTTTCATGCAATTGATCAATTATCTCGCTCTCAGAACCTAGCGAGAATTGACTCATAAACTCACGGATTTGTTTAACAGCGCCTCTTTTAGCCCGTTGCTCATCTATTGATCTCATTAAGTCGTTTTCCAACTGACTTAATCGTTCTGAGTGAAGGCCTGTAAAAAACCGCATAGCGTCTTGACTTTTTCTTCCCCTAAAGGGGTCTTCGAATCTAAAAAATGAGGAATCCAAATGCATTTGCTCAAGATAGCAGTAACGCCATAGGTCCCTAAAACTCAATCTTATCAATGGTGAATCAGCATCGCGACTCCGTTGCCTTACTTTGATTGGTTCTATTCCGCATAGGAAGTATATTATATCGCTTAGGGTATATAATTCACTATCAGGAATTATTGGATCAGCCTGAGCTTGAAGTGGCGCATTTACAGAACCACTATTTTTCTTAGACTCAAACCATGATATGCGGACACTAGACCCATCTACCGCACCTCGCTCTAAAGTACATTTATAGTTGCCAAGCTGCAAATGTAAGATTGCCGATATAAATTCTTGTTGAATTGCAGGAGTGTTTTCAAGTCTGCCTCCAAAACAAAAATCTATTAAGCGAGCCAATGTAGATTTCCCTTTTCCTACTGGCCCATAGATAAATGTTATCAATTTTGAAAAATCGATAATTTCTCTAGTCCTTTTTGTTTGAATAAATAGGCGTTCTAGTTCAATATTCATAACTGTATCCTCCTACCCGAGTTGAGCGAAATAATTTCTGGAAAAGTATCATAAATAAAATTCATGAGATTTGTCGAGGTCATATCAAAATGTCTCTTTAAGATCCTCGCGCGGATAGTGTATATGTGCAGCAAGGGATTTGTACTCAATTTGTTCGCAAACGTGAATCCGTTGTCAGTTAAAGCAATTATCACTTTTCGCCCTTCTGAAATCACTTTTATTAATCCTTCACCAACTAAAAGATTAAGATAAAACCGATAACGATGATCCCACGGCCCAAAACGGTAGCGCACCATCTCTGATTCGACGCTATATAATTCATGCTCTTCTAGAGATAAATCTTTTGTTGATGCTCCTTTGACTTCTAAAGCATGCTTTAACATTGTAGGGTACCTTAGTAAAAAATCCAGCTTGGCTAATTTTGTAATTCCTTCGACGGCACCTTCGTTATTTTCACCTGCAAAGACATATAGTAGTAATAATAATCTGGATTTATGCAGAACTGGCTGCTCATCTAAATCTGCTAACATTTCTACATAATCCATTATTCCACCTCCCACGGACGATTAATGCTCCATATTATTTTACATTGTGAAGTAAGCGAATACGCTAACCCTTCCAAGTGCTCAACAGAACAGCCATAAAGTTGATCTCCAGATGAAGCCCTGTTTTTCAGATTATCACGAAGAGAGGACAACATATGAAGTCCAAACGGATCTTCATCCTTTTTTTGCTTTTCATATGCTCTGGCAGCATCCCCTTGGACTTTTAATCGTAATTCGTAATATTTTTGGAGGCCTTGTTCACGACCATATTTTTGTATAAGACGTGCTCCTGCATAATCTGCTGTATCCCGCAAGTCTTCAGCGTATATAGTCGATATAGCTGAAAATCCACCTGCGGTTAGTTTTTTGCGCAGCAATTCTTTACTGCCCGTACGGATATCTTCCAAATCCATTGGATCGCAAGATAATGGTATTGTGTCATCTAAGCCTTGTAATAGCACATCTTGAACGCGCTGTTTGCTGAATGTTTTTCCTGCTATGCGTTCTTGAATTTCTCTTTCAACTCCGCTGGATGAAAAAGGCAAATATGCAGGTAATAAATCTTGGCTTGCTAATGACGAAGCACGAAAGCATGCATCAATTAAATGGCTTGCAGCACGTTTAATTCCTTCATAAGAAGCTCCCTGTGCTCTATCCCAAACTATAACTATTGTGTCTATAAGCCGCATGGTGGCATCTCGAAATTTAGGCAAATCATGTTTGACTGATGCCTTTTTAAGTGTATGAAAGATATATTCTTCCGAAATTCCTGCTATTCTTGATATCTTTCGTATAAAGGTTTTAGCAACATTACATAATGAGTCATGACTTTCATTTTGTCTTATTTGACATAGCAAATATGAAATATCCTGTCCATTCGAGGATGACTGTATGGGGTGATTTGTGATAAATTGAAAGGCTTGAAACTGTCTTGGATATTGTCTGTCTAGTATTACAAATCTGGCAAAAGCTTTAACCACTTCTTCATCGCTTGATTTCCAAAGTGGTTGATCGCTTGCTCTAGTTTTTACCTGTATACCGGTAAAAAGACCATTAACATGTTTTAGCAAAATATCCTCGTGATGCTCACAAAACACTTCTTGGGTGTCTTCGGCTTGATCTAGTAGCATGCAGCAGATTATAGCTGATAAAACCCATTGATATCGGAATCTATTGGAAGTTTCATCGCCAACATCTGTAGATAACGTTGAGTCTATTTGAGTGTTTTCAACTTCCGGCATATTGTCGTCCCTCCCTTACACAAAGGTTTCGCGTGTAAAAAAATAATTAATTAAGCTAGAACTTGACCAATTAATAATATAATAGCATGAAAATATTTCCAAAGGCAGTGCCATATTTAAAGATTCTAGGTCATGCTTGCTACTTTTGAAGATATATGTTATTAAATATACGCCTAACATCGGGCCAAGCTGGCCCGAATGTGTAGTTCAAATCAAAAAGTCATATTATGGATAATAGGAATACCGAAAAAGTATTGGTTCCTAATTATTGGGCTAAAATAAAAAGTAACTACCGTTTCATGACCACCCAAAAACCATCACAAGTTTCATCATGTGTTTATTCAACTTACGATTTGTTCAATAATCGGTTTTTTAATCCCAAATTCCAAAGCATTTTTATGGAAGTATCTAAACAAGATTTCAATTGTTCTTCATCAGGGTTAGCATCATATAACTTTTTAAATTCAGGTTGTGCTTTAAAGCACATATCATACAATTCTTGTTTTGGCTGTATGCGTTTAAAATATTGAGCCGGGTAGTAATCCTCTGAAATATCCGCGTCATTATCATCCAAGAAATGAATTTTATACGCTCTATATCCATATTGACTTGTTAATTTGTCGATTATGCGCCCTAACTTCCCATCCATGGTATAAACATAGTCATCAATATCGTATATATCTTTAAGTAATGGAGTATACCAAGCTGGAATATTAGGAATTCTAGATAAGACTTCATCTACTCTCTTAAATTCTTTTAAATCTCCGACCCTTAGCCACTGCGCACATAATACTGTAACTTTGCTTATAATAGCAAAAATGAAACGGATTGTAGTCATTATTATTTCCGAAGATTGATTATCTAGATCTGTGGAGAAATGGACTTTTCCACTTGCAAATGAGTAATTATCATAGGTAAACCCGATAAGGATTTTCCCTAAATTATCTGTAGTCTTTAATGCCTCTTTAAGCCTTTATTTCAAAGAAGTTTCTATCCGATGAACAGATAACCCTGATATTAATTCTGGACGCTTTGACAAATTTAGAGTCCTTAAAATCATCTTCCCATCGAATCACCGATGTAAGAAATTTAATAGCTTCTTCTAAAATTGTTGCTACGTAATATTCTTTTGCGTGCGTCTGCTCATGTCCTTTTTTATTTTTATCCGCATAGAGTAAATCACGCAAACTATGAACGTTGTTACATAGCATTCCGTGCATAATCTTATCATCTTCCGTAAAAAACATTTTCGCGCCACCTGTCCTCTTTTTTAAATCATACCTAAAACATTCAGTTACATGAACTGCCGATTATTAGCCTAATGCGTATATGATTCGCAATTCATTTTCTTTGGATAAAAAGATAATTTAACAATTCAGTTTTGTATCATAATTGGAACTCTATCGATTTATTGTCCCACAGAGGAGAACATTTTGGACTCTCCCTATAGTCAAGCAATTGAAATTTTCGTGGTTTGGTAATCTCCGTAAGGATTATCCACCTTTGTAAGTTTAACAATTCCTTTGTCCTCTAAGTAGTTTATAAGAGTAAATGAGGCATCAAAGTCGTAACCTTGTTTTCCGAGCCATTCAACGACAAAATGTCTTAATCCTACAAAAGGCAATTTATTCTGCGCATTTTGTAATTCTTCAAGTAATATATCTTCGGTTATTGTGGAGTATAAGCTACTACCGTGAAAACTGTCTTGCAGAGTTTCGGAGGCGAACTCATTAACGGCAGCCATTAAAGCCTCTTGGTCGGATGTACTAAGTTTAAAGGTGTCCAGTTTCTCATAGGCTGTATCAATGATAGCTGAGATGCTATCACAAATAGCAGTACAAGTGTCAATTTCTTCCTGAGAAAATGAACCATTGTGGGCAAGCTTATTCCTATAGTAATACAGTTCATACCACTTACTTTGAAAATCTTTTTGGGTAAAACAATCTTTGAAGTACTTATAAAAATTGCCTTCCAAGACCTCGCTTTTCAAAGCGTTCAAGTCAGTAGCCAATGAAATTTTTTCAATCAGAATCGCTACATTGTCAGTTTTTTTACTACTTAAAATTGAATTTTCATTGTAAAGTATGCGCCCTAATTCATCAAAATCAATAAGTGCAACATCGCTATCAATACGATTATTAGCAATGAAAATCTTATCGTTATGCTTTCGTTTTTTAATTTTTTCCAATGTGTCACCGGACATTGCAAGCTTTGTCCAATTTGTACCTAAATTTTTGAGGAAAAAGTTAATCATAAAAGTACGGACTTGGTTCTCCAAGGAATACACTTTAGGATACAGAGAAGCAGCAAATTTTGCCGATACCTCGTCAAGTAGTATGCGTACATTTGAAAAGCCGATAGCTTTGATATAATCTACCAAATCCACCCGAAACATATCTATTGTTTTTGTTTGGTCACATTTAACACTAATGGTAAAAGCCACCGAATACCTTTCGCCTGTCAACATTTTGTCTGTTGGAAACTGATTGATATTAAGTTGCAGCTTTTTTTGGGAGTCTGTAATCTCACCCTTGCCTACATCCATCATCGGCTTTTCAAAAAGATTGTCATTTGCCATAAGAGCATAGAGAAAGGTCTTTACCGTTCTTGATTTAACTTGTTCTGCTTTGTCCAAGCACAGAATTTCAAAAATCATTAATATTCCCCCTTAAAAGTGCATATGCGATATATCAAATCGAATCCTCTTATGATTGCAATAAAGCATGCAATGCCCAACTTCCCCTAATAGACAATTGCGGCTTATGCAGAACCCATTTTCCCTCGTGAAATGTAGTTCTGCATATTACTGTCTTCCTGCTTTTACATCAATTTATGGATTACCTAATTCCTCAGCAATTCAAACATCTTAACTAATCCTTTTCGAAAATCTTCGGTGGTTTCTATTCCCATTATGCTGAAAGAATTTACTTAATTTGAATAATAATAGTATTTTTCGTCATAATGGCTAATATTTCCTGCTTGATTACTAAAACCAAGTACTCTTCCTATAGTCCGCATATTCCCGGCCAAACTTTTTCAGCAGGATTCCTTCTTCCCGGTGCCTGCGCAGTAATATCACTGGAGTTACTGTAACAACCAACAACACAGCCGTCCAATATGCCCCGGCGGCCATGGGATAAAAAACGTTCTCCAAAATACCGATTAAATACAGTGGATGCCGGAAATACCGGTAGACCCCTGTTTTAACGAGCTGATGGTCCTCGGTTATGCGGATATTCACACTGTAA
Source organism: Firmicutes bacterium HGW-Firmicutes-14 (assembly GCA_002840275.1). Taxonomy (GTDB): domain Bacteria; phylum Bacillota; class Thermincolia; order Thermincolales; family UBA2595; genus W-Firmicutes-14. The sequence goes on along the minus strand of PHAB01000003.1, from coordinate 282,569 downwards.
AACCTGCCAAGTTCCTTGATCGCAGCAGCTCTCAGGAGGAAAAGCAGCAGGGCAGTTGTACCCATGGTCAGGCATATTGCCAGGGACAGGTTGTGCCCTAATAATACGGTTTCCAGCAGAATCAATGCAGGAGTTAATAAGCCCATAATAACAAAAAACCTGGATATTATCTTAGAGCCCTCCTCTCCACCCTTACCCCTGTGCAGTCCGGCATAGGTTTCAACAAGGCCTTTTATCAGCGCCAGGAACAGGAAGATTACCAGGTTGTAATGATCAGACAATAAATCTAAAATAATTGAACAAACCTCCCTTTAACACCTTAACTTTTTTGAATCCGTGCTTCACCAGTGTCTGGTGGACCTGTGGCGAAATGATATCCCCCTGGTAACACACCACGATAGTTTCCAGGGTTGGGTCCAGCCTTCGCAGGTTATTTTTGACTTTCCAGACGGGGATATGAATTGAACCCGGAATTGACCGGCGGGGGTAATTAACGTGGCGGACATCAAGGATTTGCATGGACTCCCCTTTTTCCATTTTTTCTCTGAACTCGGTCTGGGACATAAAGATTGATTCATTGTTATAAGGGTTTTTGTCACTGCGCATCCGGGAAACCACGTCTGCCAAAGTTTTCAGAAAACGTTCGACATCCCTTTTTCGATTATACTTACCCAGGGTTACCCTTAGGCTGCCATGCAGGAACTCCTGGTCTATTTTACACGCTTGGAGTACATGGGAAGGGTCATTCCGGGGTGAAGAACAGGCTGAACCGCTGGAGACCTCAAAACCGTGCAGGGAAAGTTCCTTGACCAGCATTTTTCCATTGAGTCCGCGGAAACAAAAACTGGCATGATTTGGTGAACGGTTGACCGGGTCCCCGGTCAGAACGCAATCCGGTATAGAGTTGAGCACACCTTCAATCAAAAGGTTTCTCATATGTGAGAGACCCTTAACATAGCTGTCCTTTTCTTTGTGATTCAGAAGAATTGCTTTAGATAAACCCACAATATAGGGTACATTCTCAGTCCCGCTGCGGATGCCAAATTCCTGCTCCCCGCCTGTTACAGCCGGTATCAGGTTTGTTCCCTGCCGGACATATAATAATCCTATACCTTTGGGAGCATACAACTTGTGGCCGGAAAAGGAAACCAAATCAGCTCCCAATAATGACAGGTCTAAATGAATATATGGCAATGCCTGTACTGCGTCGAAATGCAGTATAATATTGTGCTTTCGGACAATGCCAATTATCTTGTTAACATCTTGAACAGTACCTATCTCATTATTGACATAGCCGAGAGAAACCAGGATTGTATCAGTTCTGATGGAGCGGCTTAACCGGTCCAGGTCAAACCTGCCGCAATGGTCGACATCCAGGTATGTTACCTCATAGCCTTGGGTCTCCAGCTGCTGGCATGTTTTTAAAATGGAACTGTGTTCAATTTGCGAAGTGATAATGTGTTTACCCTTTCCGGCCTGGCTCATGGCAGTTCCCCTGATGGCCAGGTTATTGCTTTCGGTGCCTGAACCGGTAAAGATGATTTCATCAGAAAGGCAGTTGAGGGTCTGGGCAATGCGTTCCCTGGCCATCTCAATACTGCCGCGGGCAATCAGGCCGTCTTTATGGATGGAAGAAGGGTTGGCATAAATACTCTTAAAATATTTGGCCATCTCGGACACCACTTCTCTCCTGGTCCTGGTGGTCGCTGTATTATCCAGATAAACCAATCTTTTGCCAAACACAGTATCACCTCAATGGTTTTTAAGTTTCATCATGTGGTAAAACAAACCAAACAACCCGGTCCGTTCTCCGTCAAGGTACTCCATATGTCCCGAATTACCTGACAGGCAACAGGCCGCATTTTTTCCGGCGTTTTTTAAATAAGCTAAAATGGCTTCGGTTTCGCTTACTTGAATAACTTCATCACCTTTGCTGTGCAGCAGCAGAACTTCTGCCTGCAGGTCATCCAGATAAGTATTACCGGAAAGGCTGAGCATGGACAATTGTTTTAATTTTTGATTCCAATGTTCCAAAACCTCACTTAGGGCCGGGCTGGCGGTAATCTTTTTAATAAGTAACTGTTCTTCCGGGGTAAACCGGTCTTTTCTTGCACAAAACTCATTCATAATCTTAAGATACATTTGTTTTTCGCCGGAATTCAGATTAAGGCATTCCAACTCTTCTGACATCAGGGCCAGCCTGGCATATGGGTCTGTCTGGGGAGTCTTAAATGTATAATGAGTGATGTTTTCCAAAGACCAATACGCACCGGCAGCCAGGACAAACCTGACTTTTTCCCTGATCTCAGGTGAAGCTGCGCCTATTAAACCATATGTTCCGCCAAAGCTGAAACCGATAATTCCCACCTTTTTATTGTTTTGATTATATGCTTCCTGTACAGACCTGCAAACAAGGTCAATATCACTTGGAGTTATTTTAAGATTTCTTAGGCCATCGAGGTCCGGGGTATATACCCTGAAACCTACAGCAGCAAGAACATGGCAGAAGTTCACTAACCGGTGGTCATTAAAACCCCGGGTGGTTATACCGTGCAATACTACCACCGGACAATGACTGCCGGAAGAAGTATAGGTCCGTAATCTGACAGCCCTGCCTGTTTCCTCATGCACCCTGATCCCGGAAGGAAGCCTGTGGTTCATCAGAGCCGATAATATCCCCAGCCGCAAGGTATCCCAAAAGGAACGCAGGCAAAACTTCTTTTTGGTGTTTGGCAACTTACCAGCACTCCTTTTTACCTGATCCGGTGCAGGTTATTATATACACAGCAGGGCCAAATTCGCCCATCTGTTTTGGGATAGTGTTCACAGCACTTGTTGGCTCTGGCCAGGTCAAAATTGTATCTGTCCATAAAGTGGTGGATAAATATCGATTTGATTTTACCTGCTCCCAGCTGCATGGCCTTTTGGGGTGAGTAATCACGGGATACCTCCCGGAGCAGGTTGCGCAGGATGTTGAGGATTTTTTCTGTGGTGGGAACCATCCCCGCCGAAGACCACAATTGATATACCAAAGACTGTACTGCCTCCAGTGAATTAGCGTCCAGGCCAAACAGGGAGCGGTCCCTGACCACGTCCAGATACTGCTCTGCCGGGAAAAGCCTGTTTAAAGGGATGAATTCGCCGTCGCCCAGATCTAACAGGTAACCTATGTGGAAACATGCCGGATGAGAACACGGTAATGGCAAAATATCGTCTTTTTCTAATACTCCCATAGAGCCATCGGCTACCAGATTCACTATGTCAGGCACAGTCAGGCGGTCCATGGGGTCGAAGGCGATTGATTCCGGCAGTTCCCTGACCACACTTAGAGGTTGAATTGTCATACTGCAGAGTAACGGGTTACCCAGAAAATACTCTGTAATCTTGCCCAGTTGGTCATCATTAATTCCTTTGGCTGCGGTTACTACCAGTGATGACTGGATTTTGTATTCAGCCAGCTTTTCTAAAATCAGCATCTTTTCTTCCAAAAGCGATTTACCACGCAAAACACCGTAAACATGGTCTGAAAACCCGTCAAACTGCAGTGAAACGAATACCTTTTGGGCAGCCAGAAACTCCGGGAGTGATTCATTAGTGAGCAGGGTCAAACCATTTGTGCTTAGGCTGACAGCCGCAAATTCCGGCCTGGCGGCCAGCCGCACAATTTCCCGGAAGCTGCTGTGCATAGTTGGCTCACCGCCGCTGAGGTTGATAATATCAACAGTTCCTTCACACCTGATCAGGTTATCAATAATATCTTGAAACGCCTGAATGCTCATTTCCCAGGATGATGCGTTTTCAGCCAGGCAAATAGGGCAATTCAGGTTACACTTGTCGGTTATTTCAATGATTGGCAGGCACGTATGCTGAGAATGACTGGGGCAAAGGCCGCAGTCGTCAGGACAGCCCTTGCTGATACTTGTATTATTATGCAAAGCCGGTTTTCCGCCGGTGACAAAGTGGGTCAAACCCTTGTACCTGGAGGCATCGGAGAATATCAGGGCCCGGGATGGCCCGCAGTCATTGCAGAGTTTATCCATATATACTTTCCCGGCGGAAAAGAACACTTTGGCAGGAACCAGCCTACCGCAGTGATTGCACAACCCCTGGGTCAAATTATAATACTGCCTGTATTCACTGCTGTTCAAGGGGATACCCTCCCCTCTTCACGCCAGAACCGGCTGTCCTGTTTTCGGTAGAAAATGTTATAACTGCATGCCGGCAAATATCTTCCGTCAGACTGGGGCACCAGGTCACCGCAGCGGCACAGCCTGCCCAAATCCAGGTTATAGGCGTCCATATGGGAATGAATATATATGGTTTTTATCCGGTTTTCCGCCGCTTGCTGCCTTTCGAAAACAGTCAGCGGGCGGTTCAGCGGGTATATTTCTTTAATCAGGTCTTTGATTATTTTAAGCGTTTGAGGCGAGGCGCCTTCGGCCCAGAGCCGGTTGACAGCAGAGTTCATCCGGTCTTCCAGGTTCTGCTCAGGGTGCAGCAGGTAACCTCCTGATAAAAGGGCCGCATAATCTTCTTCGCTTAATAAACGGGCCATGGGCAAAGTATTTCCCTGCCCGTCTGATATTACATAACAGGTACTATAACAGAGCGGATGGCTTCGGGGATGAGCTCTGAAATCATCTTGTTTTAAATTAATTTTGGATGTGGTTAAACACTCTATTACTTCATCAACAGTAATGTGAGAAACAGGGCCGAAACAGCTGCCGCCCTGGCCGGTGTATGTCATGTTTTGCACCGTAAAACTGCGCAAAAAATCCTTGGTCATGACCATATCAGCCAATTTGCCTAACTCATGGTCATTTAAACCCTTAACAGCCACTGCCAGGAGAGTTGTTGAAACATTGTGCTTTTCCAGGTACTCCATGGCCTGAAGTTTAATGTCCACAATGTTTTCACCATGCATTTTCCGGCTTACTTCGGCATCGAGGGTGTTAAAAGACAGGATCACATAGGCCCCCAAACCGGCCAGTTCCCTGACCAGATCCTCATCGCGGGCCAGGTTTAATCCATTTGAATTTACAGTGATACGCCCAATCTCCGGCCTCTTAGCTATTTTCAGGAGTTCTGCCAGATTGGGATGCATGGTTGGCTCTCCGCCGGTAATGTTGATTAAATCCATCTCTCCAAAATCACTGATCAGGTTTTCAACAATACGTCCCATTTCCTCTTTTGACATGTAGTACATTTTATCAGGACGATTATATGTGAAGCATATTGGGCAATCAAGGTTACACGCGTTTGTAACTGAAAAAACCGGGATGGTACATGATGTCTCGTGCCAGGAGCAGAGGCCGCAATCATGCGGGCAGCCTTTTTGTACCGGCTTCCTGGGCCCGGAGGTTTCGCTAAACTGCAGGGAATTAATTGTTTTCAGGTACCATTGCAGGTTGGCTGAAATCAAAATATCGTCTGAACTATGCCGGGGGCAGCATTTGCGAAGATAAACATTTTTACCGTCAGATACTATGTTGGCATTGATCACTTCACCACATTCGGGGCAAACACTGCGGGTTACCGACAAACACTGGTTGGCAGGCATCATGAAATATCCGCCTTTCTGGCCAGTTGGGCAAAGTCAGCCCTGGCTTCGTCAATATCCTGTAATTGTTCCAGGGGCATAAAAAACATGGCGCTGTGGCAGACCTTAATAACAGTCCGGCCCTCTACAGAACCTGTGCAGTCCATCACAGCCCCGTCTTCAGACCAATTGGTTACGGAACATTCTATATCAATGACAGACCCAACCCGGACATCAGCTGATAATTCTATTTGTTTCACTGTGGCAATTACCGGTTGAAAGGAAAAATCCGTAGAATAAATCACCAGCCAGGATGCCATTTGGGCTATAGATTCCATAAGTAATGTGCGGGGCAGAAAGCCGTTTTTGGCATAAGGCCTGCTGATAAACCCCTCCTCAAAGGATACGGACTTGGAACCCCGGATATACCGGTTTTTTCTGAGGCAGGAAATTGCATCAACAAAGATAAACCGCATTTCTTAAAGCCCTCCGTCACATACAATAACCTGGGCATTGATGTATGATGCTTCCGGCGAAGCCAGAAACACAGCCAGGGAGGCCACTTCTTCAGGTTTACCCGGGCGTCCGGCGGCACAATGGGCTAAATAATCTGCCAACTGTTTTGGCGGAATATTTGCCCCTACTCCCCCTTCCAGTAAGCCGGGGGCAATACAGTTTACCCGGATTTTGTATCTGGTCAGTTCCCTGGCCAGGGCATAAGTCATCCCATGGATGGCAGCTTTAGAGGCCGCATAGTGGACCGGCACCTCCAGCATGCGCAATCCGGCCACCGAACCAATGTTAATAATCACTCCCCCGTTATTTGCGGCAATCATATGCCTGATTGCTTCTTTTGAAACAAAAAAACATCCCCGGACATTAACATCAAAGAGCAGGTCCCAATCTTCCTGTTCCACCAGCGGCAGGGGCATCACCTGGGCTATACCGGTATTGTTTATCAGAATATCAATACTGCCCAGTTCCTGCACACATTGGGTCACTGCCCTTTCAACTGAATCCTGCTCTAAAACATTCATTGGTAAAGCAGCCGTTTTGCCAGGCATTTCTTTTGTCAAAGAGATTTCTTTGGTCAAAGAGATCAGTTCTTCCGCCTTCTCTTTGTTTTTGTGGTATGTAAAAACAATATTTGCTCCGTTTTTGGCAAAAGCCAGAACCAAGTGTTCTCCCAAGTGGCCTGTGCCCCCGGAGATAAATACATTTTTGTCTTTAAGAAGCATGGTTATCTCCTTCCAGCTTGGTTTCTACCAGTTTGACAAAAGTTTCAACCGTAAATAGTGTTGGAATCTCAGCCACCCGTAAGTTGTCCTTAAACCTGTCCTGTGGCACTTCCGGAAGGGCTTGTTGGAGCGCTGAAATCCCCTGTGGTGTAATTACCCCGTTAATTTCAAAGCCTTCAGCTCCGGTAATATCCCGGGCCAGACCTTCAATTTCTCCCCGTTTCAGCTTGATTTTGAAAGTTGTTTCTATCCTGAACACCAGGTCCAGGAAATCCAGGGAATCCACCCCCAGGTCGTTTACCAGGGAATCCTTCAGGTTAATTTCATTTTCTTCAATTTCTAATACTTGGGCCAGACAGGACCGGAGGCCCTGAAAAATATCGTCTTTGGTATATTTGGCCACTATTCCACCACCCTAAAAATGCTGTCAATATCTTTTCTTTTTGGCGCCTCCGGCTGTTCAGCCGGTATTCCGAGGGGAACGATGGCCGCCAAGCGCCTGGGAGGCCTTATTTCCAGCAAATCCGCTAACGGTTCTTCGGCAATCAACGGACCGGTCATCCAGCAGGTGCCGTAACCGAGGCTGTGAGCAGTCAGCAGAATATTTTGGATCGCCGCGGCTGTTCCTGAAATATCGGCGATATAATCACGAGGTTTGCCTGAGGAACCGGTCAATATGCCGGTTATTGACTGTTTCGGCCTGTAGGTGATTACCAGAACAACCGGCGCTTCTTTAAAAAAGGTAAAATAATTGCCGTAGTCCCTGAGGGTTTGCAAGGCGTCTTCATTAGGTACCTTTGTTTCAAGTTCATTGATGGATTGCTTAACCACTTCAGCCATTTTATCCTTTAAATCCCGGTTGCGGATAACAATGATTTCGGTTCCCTGCCTGTTGGTCGGGCTGGGCGCCCACCGGGCAGCTTCAGCTAATTTTTGAATTATTTCATCAGGCACATCCGCATCAGTAAATTTTCTGATACTGCGCCTGGATTTAATAATCTCCGCTAACTCCAAAGTCCCAGTCCCCCTGTTACCCCTATTACCTCCCCGGTTATATATCCTGCTTCGTCAGAAGCCAGATAGGCTGCCAGGGACGCTATGTCTTCGGGTTTCCCCAGCCGGTTTAAAGGTATCTTTGAAACCAGCTGCCCGCCATGGGCCTCAATTGCTTCCTTGCTCATATCTGTCAGTACTGCCCCTGGCGCTATTGCATTAACTGTGATATTCCTGGGACCCAGTTCCACGGCCAGTGACCTGGTAAGGGACTCAATACCTCCCTTACTGGCTGAATAATTAGCTTGTCCCCTTCCGCCTAACCGGGCAATAAATGAAGAGATATTGATAATCCGCCCGCTTTTTTGCATCATCATTGGTTTGGCTGCGGCCCGGCACATGTTGAAGGTACCGGTAAGATTTACATTAAGCACTTTGGACCATTCCGTGTCTTCCATCCCGGCAGCAGGATAATCCCGGACTATTCCGGCGTTGTTAACCAGAATGTCAATACGGCCAAAGACTGAAATGGTCTCCTCAACTATTTGAGTGGCTGCTATGGAATCGCTGATATCTCCAAGAAAAACTTCAGCCTCTCCCGAATTCCGTGTTATTTCTTCAGCTACCTGTTCTGCCAGGTCTTGATTTTGCAGGCAGTGGACTCCAACCCTGGCCCCGTTTGCAGCCAGTTTTAAGGCTATAGCCCGCCCGATACCCCTGGAGGCCCCGGTTACCAGGGCTGCTTTACCTTGCAGGTTCATTAAATCAAACCTTTCATCATTTCTTATATCGGCCAAGTATCAGCGCCGAGTTTTGGCCGCCAAAACCGAAAGAGCAAGTCAGAATATTTTCACCGTCCCATGATACAGAACGGTTAGGTGTATAATTGAGGTCGCACTCCGGGTCTGGGTTCTCATAGTTAATAGTTGGTGGAATCATATTCCTTGCCAGGGCAAACAGACAAGCGCCAACCTCTACAGCGCCGGCGGCAGCAATCAGGTGTCCGGTCATTGACTTGGTTGAACTGACAGGAACTTGATAAGCATATTCTGCAAATACGGTCTTTATAGCTTTTGTCTCTGCGATATCGTTTTTGGGAGTGGAAGTTCCATGGGCATTGATATAGTGGATCATCTCAGGGGTAACCCCTCCGTCACTAAGTGCCCTGCTTATTGCTGCAGCCGCGCCGGTTCCTTCCGGGTGTGGATCTGTAGCCTTATATGCATCCATACTGCTTCCATAACCCAAAACTTCAGCATAAATATGTGCTCCCCGGTCAAGGGCGTGATTAAGTTCCTCAAGTATGAACATACCCGCGCCTTCTCCGAGAACAGCGCCATTTCTCAGCAGGTCAAATGGGCGCGATGCTTTTTCGGGAGATTCGTTTTGTGTTGACAAAGCGCCCAGCAAAGCAAAACCGCCGATTCCTAAAGGGTTTATCATTGAGTCATATCCACCTGCCAATATAGCATCAGCATAGCCGGACCTGATTTTTTGGAACGAATGGCCGATAGCCTGAGTGCCGGCAGTACAGGCAGAACAGTTGACAAAGCTGCTTCCTGCTAACTTATACTGCTGGATCAGAATATTGCTTAAAGTATCCAGCGGTGTTTGAATTGGCAAAGGTGTTTGAATTGGCAATGATGAAGGACCGTGATTCCTAAGAGCGGCAATGTCTTCAAGTCTGACGGATTCAAGGCTGACTCCAAGATTCAAGCCAAGTTCCAGAGGGGCGCTAACCACAGAATTGATGTTATTAATAATACCTGAATCTAATAAGGCATCGACGGCAGCTCTATAACCCAGAAAGACCTTGCGGTCAGTAATCCTGCTTAATGCTGGATTACAGGCCGCCAGTTCATCCGTATTTAGATTTTTTACTTCCCCGGCAAACCGCACAGGAAACGTAGAAGCATCAAACAGTGTAACAGGGCCTATCCCATTTTTGCCGGAAGCCAGGCCGGTAAAAAACTCACTCTTCGTGTTTCCTACCGGTGAGACGATGCCCATTCCTGTGATGACGACTCTTTTCATTTCAGTACCCTCCCTAACAGGATACTGGCTTTTACCGGGCTTGTTTCACAGGCATTTATCAGGCAGTATTTTAGTTGGCTGGGGACTGTTGACTTTTTTGTAAAAGGGAGCGAAAACTCATTATTATCTAAATTAATACTTGGCGGAATTATCCCGCCGGACAAAGACATTCCGGCTAAAACCACTGCCGTGGACAGTGATGATGCTCCCAGTTCACCATAAAATGCCTTAGGACACCATATTTTTGTTTTACTTGTACCTATCAGTTTTTTAATGGCTATACCTTCAATTTGGTCATTAATTGGGCATGAAGCTGCACTGCTATATAGCAGGTCAATGTCACTAATATCGATTTGGCCCTGGCTTAATGTCTTTTCCATGGCTGAAAAGGCAGCACTGCAGTATGATTCTTCATCAGATGTTAAGGCACTGCTTTGTCCGTAAGCTATCACTTCAGCATAGATCCTGGCGTTTCTTTGTGTGGCTGAATCCAAAGATTCCAGTACCAAAAAAGCGGCCCCTTCCGAAGGAATAATACCTTTGCGCATTTTATCAAAAGGCCTCGAAGCCTCAGACGCCTGGTTTCCGCCATCATATATTACTCCTTCGCAGTTCATGGTCTGAATACCGGCCAGGTGTAATCTGCTGTCCAAGGATCCGACCAGGGCTTGATCAAGCAAGCCGTCACCGATGGCTTGAAAGGCTTCGCCAATTGCCTGGGCGCCCTGGACAGGCCGGGGATTTAAAACCATGTTAGGCCCTGTAAGGCCCAGTTCGATAGAAATATGGCACGCAGGCATATTGGGTAATATTTTAAAGGATAGCAGCGGATTGCAGTTATTGAGTGAAACTGTTCCGAAGGCCTTCATAGAAACCCCGTTATTTTCGAGGGCATCATTAACCAAGGGGAAAATATCTTTCTTAGAACCGTACGTCAGGCCTGTACTTACATATAACCCAAACCGGTCCTGATCTTCCGGCATATTGTTAAATCCTGCAACGGCAAGAGCCTCACGGGCAGCTTTGATGCCTAACAAAGAATCCCGCCCCATAAGTTTTGCGGTCTTGCGGTTTTTTAAAATTGTTGATGGGCTAAGGTCTTCAACATATCCGCAAACCGGACAGGAGACTTCATCTTTTAAATCTTCCGGGGTATGGATGATTCCGCCTAATCCCTGATTGATGGCAGACCATATGGCATTACAATCTTGCCCAAGAGGGTTTATCATACCTGTGCCGGTAATAACTACCCTCTGCTTTAATTCCGCCATGTAATCTATGCCTCCATCCAAAACCTCAGTAGTTCTGCTCTTTTTTGCTCTAAATACTCATCCATTTCATCTAAATATGCAAAAATCAGGCTCCCTTCAGCGATCCTTTTGCCGCCTGCAGTTGCCTGGCATTTGATTTTACCGGAATCTTCATTAGCAGATAAAATTGTACATACCATATCCAGGGTATCCCCCGGACGGGCCATATTCCTGAATTTAATGTTTTCAACAATGGTTAATACAGCTTTAATTTTTTTGTGATAATCTCGTTCACAGGTTGCTTCAAGCAGTAACCCGCCGAGTTGGGCCATAGCTTCTATAATAAGTGCGCCGGGCATCACCGGGTGCCTGGGGAAATGGTCGTTAAAGAAATCTTCACTCAGGGCTATACTTTTTAAACCGCGGGCTTCATGTCCTATATTCCAATGAGTTATTTTATCAAGCATAAAAAAACGCATTTAATCAACCCCCAATAAGTTACATAACAATCGTAATTTTCGTCATAATGGCTAATATTTCCTGCTAAGCTGACTGTTTTTTCAGGTTATTGCAAAATGTCGCATTAAAATCTGCCGTTCGCTCGGTCTAAGTGGTTATACGGAAAAATAGCAAAAAATAAAGCCAATCCGCATTGGATTGGCTTTGAAGATATGTTTTTAATTATTTGGACCAATAAGGTTTTCCCAGTCAACAGAATCCATTTTTTGACGGTGGCGTAAAGCCTTAAAAGGCGTAAAAACTTTGTTTGTAACAAAATAACTGTTTATTACCCTCGAATATCCGTCAAATTCCCAATCTTCCATGGTGATACTATTAGTTTGCATAGATACATCGGTTATATCTGCCAAATGCCCCAGCAACCTTTTCATCTTTACTGATTTTTTTTTGCTTTTCGCTAAAGTTTCAACTGTCATCCTGGCATGTGCAGCTATTTTCCGGGCATAGGGATCCTTATCTGCCAATCTTAATAAATGATTAAAGGTATTCCTGTCTTTCATGACATATACCGGCAGTAATTTTTGTACTCTATGGTTCTGCTTCGCCTCCTGAAGCAGTTCTTCAAGAGTAACCGCATCAGTTAAATTTTTTCTATACTGCTCCAGGAATTGAGCAAATCTCATTATCTATTCACCCCTTCGTCCCGTAACATTTTAAGATACTCGATATCGCTCCAAATTCGTCTGGTATCGCCTATGCTGGCCAATTCTTCTTTAATTATTTCCTCAAGCCTGTCAAAATCAATTATAAATATAAGTCCTGAATCTATTATATCAAGAATATCTTTAGGTCTTGTTGAACCCAATTTTGATATTATCATATCATAGTTGCTTAAAACAAATAAATCAATGTTTTCTAATGGTAAATTAACTTTTTCCAAGCGACGATCAAAGTTCTCGCAAATAGTCATTACCCGGGCACCCATATCGGATATATTATATTCCGCCAAAACATGTCTTACTTTTTTGTCAGAAATATTGTATGTATCAATGTCATAGGTTACCCGGCTCAACAGGCCTTTTAAAATAAATGAGCCTGAGCCAATTATGATTAGTTGAATTTTCGTTCCTTTAGGAATTATACTACCCAGTTTTTTATCAACTTGTCTAAATTTTCTGAATAGCAAGTTCGGATATTTAAGACAGTTTCTTCAGCCAACTCTAAAACCACCGAAGGACTTCAGCTTTAATCCCCTCTCACCTATTTTTGCACAAAAAAACGAGCACCTTACAAAATAGGTGCTCCCGTAGTCTATAACCTCGGGTCAACAGCTAATCATAATAGCCTTCTAAAGAAACTTTTTTATATTGAGCTGCTGAATATTTTTGGTCTTCAAACTCCACTTTATTAAGTCTTCCAATATAGGCATTTCCTGTCTTTGATAAATCAACTTCACCTAACCATTGCTCTCCGTTATGATTTTCTATAATTAAAATCGTAGTATAATCTGTATTTCTGAATTTTTTTATATAAACTTTATATGTATTAGGTTTTAGACCCCATGAATTTATCGCCGAAGGTAATGCTTTTTTTATTTCTTGTACTATTGCTTTTTCTTTCTCCTGCATTTCCGGAAATTTGGGTTCTATTAGATCGTTAAATTTAATATTACTTATTTTATTAAATTGATACCCTTCATTCTTAAGACGATTCTCTATTTTGTCAGGCACATCTTCAACAAAATATCCCGCTATATTATTATCATAACCTTTTGGTCCTTTCCAAAAATCTACCACGTAAAAATATTCATTTCCCTTTTCGTATTTACCTCCTTTAAAACCTTTCTTGAAATAAACGCTTAAAATACTCGGGGCTGCCGAACGTGTATACAGTTCGATTTCCGATTCTTGAGACAAAAAACCAATAAAAGGCGAATATTCTCCGTTATACCATATATGGTCATTTATCGAAGTTATAATAACTTCTTTCAATCTTTTTAGTTCCTCATTATCAATGTACTCAAAAGGCTTATTAGCTTCCTGAGAATATATTTGCTCAGAATTGGCATTCGTTGATGGCGTTTGTTGAATGCCACTAATTTCACTGTTTAGGTTTGTTTTTCTTGAGCAAGCAGAAAGACTGAATACAATAACAATTATACCAATTACAGCTAATAATCTTTTACTTGTAATCATACTCTAATCACCTCACTTTATTAAAAAATGTATTCCCCCCGACAACTAATATATCATCTACACGTTGTCCATTAATCCATACCTGACCGTTGACATTTTGTTTAATGCTGTTGAAGTAACTTGTTTGCAAATAATAAGTTCGTCCACCAATAGGATTTTCAATGCTATCCGTGTCACCAATTACGATTTTCGTAGCCAGGTCTACTGCTTTTTCCCACCCGGGACTATCAGTATCTGGCTGATATGCTAAAGTGTTTCCTCCTTCACCCCATAACCCCGTATACTGATTTTTTGAGATTACAATGTTCCTATAAGTATTAGGAATTGGTTTCCACCCTTTCGCAAAAGGATCAGCACAATATCCACTACCCACCTTGTATCTATTTATAATAGTCCAAGCTACTGCCTCTTGTGCAAGCCCCCCTGAATCAGCCTGCTCACTGTAAATAGTTCTTGCTATAAGATCAATATCAGATAATTCAAGTAAACTATCAAAATCCTTGAATTTAATGCCTTCTCCTAATTTGTGAACATCAGTATACCTGAGATTTACGGTTTTAGTCGGTTCATCATACGTTATTTCAAGACCTAAACTCTCAGCAAATTCTCTTACCCCTATATAGTTGTCTTCCCACTCAAAGTCAACATCAAAAGACGCTACCTGACCATTTGGTAAAACTACATATCCTCTACCATACCTGTAATAATATTTCGCTCCGATACCTTTTGCCATAATTGTTAATCGGGCTATTACCCTATTATTATTGTTAAGCCAGAAACCTTCTGTTATTTCCTTATCATTTATAAAAAGCCTAGTATTCCCTGTCGGATCCACATAATTAACCGGATTATTCCCTACATATGCATACAGATGCCTGCTCAGCGGGTTCTGCAGATTCCCCTCATAACTATCCCTGCTCAAGAACCTCCCTGTCTCCGGTTCATAATACCTTGCCCGCAGGTACAGCAGTTCACTCTCCTCATCCCACATCTCACCTGTATAGCCAAAGGTGTTGTGCAGCACATTTCGCCCGTCTTCCGACAACTTGCTGTTCCCCGGCGCAGGTTTGCCGAACTCATCATAACGGTAGTGGTCACGCTTGTTCCCGTCAGGCTTCACCATAAAGGTGACACTGCCTAACCCATCGTATAAGTAGTACAACGGGTCCTGGGATTCAGGCCTGGTCTCGTCCAATGCTTCAACTTCGATGCGCTCTAAACCGTATGTATAGGCAGAATCAAAATTGCCTTCCTCGTTGTAGGTCATCAATACCTGGGTCAGCGAATCAGACACGTCATTGAGGTAATAGGTGAGTTCTACCTTTTCTTCGGCTTCCGGAGGTATCTTGCCGTTCTTATACCAGCCCAGATGCTTGCCCCGGTTTTCGAATTTGCCTTTTTTGCGATAGCCGTTTTTGGATTTGGCCTTCTCTTTTTTCTCTTCCCGTTCTTTTTTGGAGATATCTTTGTTCTTTACTTTAGCGCTGTCTTTACCGTTATTATCTTTGTCCTTATCATTTCCATTCCCTTTATCATTGTCAGGCTTGTCCTTATCATTCCCGTTCCCATTGCCGTTCCCATTGCTGTCACAGTTGCCACCGCTGTTGCCTCCTGAATTGCCTCCACCGTTATTCCCACCATTGCCGCCACTGTTGCCATTGCTGTTACCGCCGCTATTTCCGCCGCCGTTGCCACCGCCATTACTTCCTTCGCCTTTGTCGTTCTTCAGCAGCATGTAGATCAAGTCTGATTGCTGCTTCTTGGCTTTCTGCTGGCCAGGAGGCACAAAATCAGGGTCATTGCCCTTGCCGTTATCATGTTTAGTCCCCTCGTCATGCCACGGCTGGGTCATGGCAGACAGCTTGGTGATGCGGTTGCCGTCACCGTCATATTCAAAGCCTACCCACTTATCCTGGTGGAAATTGACTTCTGTGAGGCGGTTTTCGTAATCCCAGGCATAGGTGGTTACCCGGTTGCCGGGCTCTATTTTGGTGGTCCTGTTCCCGTTATTGTCATAGCGAAATTCTGTATACGGACCTTCATTCATGCTGTATCTGAGCAGTTCATTTGCTTCGTTATAATCATATTTCGTTGTTGTTATATAATCCCCTTCTGCTTTTGTCATTTTTATCCTGTTGCCTACCGGGTCATAATCATAGGACACCCGGCTGCCGTCGGGGTTGTCCACCCCGATGAGCTGGTTCAGAGGGTCATATTTATAATCTGTGGTATAGACCATGTCTTCCACTGTCTGGGTAAAGCTGTCCCTGTTTCCGGCCCTGTCATAGGTGTATTCATACCTTGCCAGGAGCTTGTCTATGGGGTTTATGCTGGCAATAGCGGTAAGCTGGTTTGCTTTATCATAATCATAGGAGGTCACTACCCCGTTGGGTAATACAGTTTCGGTACGGCGGCCCACGGCATCATATTTATAGGAGGTGATTTTGCCCAGCCGGTCGGTTACCGTTGTCAGCCGGTTCAGGATGTCATAGCCGTAGTGTACTTCCCCACCGTCCGGGTAGCGGGCCACTGTCTTCAGGCCCAGGGCGTTGTAGTCATATTCGGTGGTCATATCATCCTGGTTGGTTACAGCCGTCAGGCGGCCCATTTCGTCATAGTCATACCAGGTGGTGCCATACATGTCTTCCATCCATTCCCGTTTGCCCTGGTCATTGTAGCCATACTCGACATAACTGCCGTCAGGGTAATAGGCCCCCAGGAGACGGTTCAGTTCATCATATTCATATTCTATGGTGTTGCCGTTGGGGTCTGTCTTCGCAGTGGTATTTCCGCTTTCGTCATATCTGAACGAGGTCTTTTGCCCAAGGGGATTGATGACTTCTGTAAGGAGGTTCTTCTCATTGTACCTATATTCGGTGGAGTTACTGTTGGCATCGGTGAAGAATCTCAGGTTCCCCACATCATCATACCTGTATTTGGTGACATTGTTCCTGGCGTCAATAACCAGCTCCAGGCGCCCATTGGCATCATAACGGAACTTGGTGGTATTGTTGTTGCCGTCTGTGACTGCCAGCCGGTTGCCGTTTTTGTCAAGTTCGATCTCATTGTCACGGTGTAACGGATCGGTTATCCTTACCAGGCGGCCCATCTCATCATATTCATAGGCCGTCCTCTGGCCAAGGGCATCAATCATGGCTGTCCGGTTGTTGGTTTCATCATATTCAAAAGCCGTGGCGTTCCCGGCTGGGTCAATTACCTGTACCAGGTTGTTGTTCTCATCATAAAGGTAAGTATATGTCTGCTCCAGGGCATTTGTCACCGTCTCCCTGTTGCCTGAGAGGTCATAGGTAAATTTGGTGCTGCTGCCAATCTGGTCAATAACCTCCCTTACCCTGGACAGGCTGTCATACCGGTACTCTGTGAGAATCCCGTCAAAGTCCCTGTAGGTGAGGGTATTGCCCAGACCGTCATAGGTATATTCAACCCACCGGCCCAGGGGATCAGTAACTGACTCGAGGCGGTTCAGAATATCGTACTCGTAATTGGTAATTTCACCCCGGGCATCCCTGACTGCAGTCCTGTTACCGTTGGCATCATAGAAGTAGCTCGTTGTGTCCCCGGCAGGATCGATCAATTCCGTCAGCCTGCCCAGGCCATCATAACGGTACCGGGACAGGCTGCTGTTGGCGTCCCTGGTCCACAGCCGGTTCCCGTTCCCGTCATAACCCATGCGGGTATATTTCCCCAGCGGATCTTTTTCCCTGACCATTAGCCCCCTGCCGTCATATTCAAAGATGGTCACATTCCCCTCAGGGTCCCTGGTACCTGTCAGGTAATTGTTATAGTCATAGCTGTTGAGTGTTATCCCTATGGGTGTCCTTTCCTCCAGCAGGTTGCCGTTATCGTCATATTCATAAGATGTCCTATTCCCTTTGGCATCTTCGACTTCTTCCAGCCTGCTGATACCGTCATAGCGGTAATGGGTAATATAGCCCCTGCCGTCCCTGATTGTGGCCAGATTCCCATCGATGTCATAGGTATAAGATACCGTCTTCCCCGCCGGGTCTGATGCTGACTTCACCAAACCGGAACCGTAATAGGTATATGTGGTTGTGTTCCCTTCGGCATCGGTCACCTCCAGGAGGTTTCCACTGCCGTCATATTCCAGTTGGGTTTCATTGCCCGCGGCATCTGCTATACCGGTGACATTGTTGTTATCATCATAATCGTAGGTGGTCTGTTTGCCTTCGGCGTTAATAATTGAAGTAAGGTTGTTCCGGTTATCATAACCGTAAAGTGTGACATTGCCCATGGCATCAGTTACCCTGTCCCGGTTACCCCGTTCATCATAATGGTACTCCGCCAGGATACGGGTGGCCAAAGATGTGGTAACTACGTTGTTTGGTTCATTTTTAGAACTTAATTCACTCTGTTCTGACTCCTCACCTATAGATGCCGTGGTGATCAAGCCGGATACTTCACCGGAAGCCCGGGCATCAGTGAATTTGCCGTCATCTGCCGGTACCGGCAAATTCTCATAAACCGCCCCGTCCCCGGTATCAGGACCGCTGATACTTGTTACCCTGTATTCACTGTCAAATTCATAAACAAATTCATTCCCATTCCCGTCAGTATACGTAGTGCTGCCGTTGCCGTAATCCATACTGACACTGTAACCCCCGGCATCGGTCTGCCTTATTACCCTGCCCTGGTCGTCATATTCATTGCTTACAACCATGTTCCCCATGGGGTCTGTCACTTTGGTCACCAAGAGGTTCTGGTAGGTGTTTCCATATTCATCCCAGTAACCATATTCATAATTTGTAGCCCCGCCATTGGGGTCAATTACCTGCAGGAGGCGTCCCCAGGAATCATAGTCATAATCCACCTGCCGCCCCTCCGGGTCCTGGATCATGATAATCCGGCCCATTTCATCATAATACAGGGTGCAGGTCCTTCCGGCAGCATCGGTGACTTCCCGCAGCAGGCCTTCAGCGTCATAGGTGAGGGTTACGGAATTGCCGTTGCGGTCGGTTACCCGGTCCAGCATCCCGTCATCATTGAAGTGATAGACCGTATAATACTTGGTTATGACCGAATATGTCCCGTCACCGTTTTCCACCAGTTTCTCGGTGACATCATCATCAGAAACATAACCATCGCCCGATTTGCGGAAGAAATACCCCCCGCCGTCACCGCCGGTGGCCAGTATGGAGCCGTTTTCATATTTTATCAGCATCTTGTCATAGCCGAAATACCAGTTCTGCCCTAAGGGGCCCCGGTACATTTCGGGTTCCTGGGAATTGAAGAAGCGGGTAAACTCAACAGGCAGTCCCTGGGCGTCAAAAAACAGGTCGGTCTCCAGGATAAAGAAGTTACCCGTGGCAGTGTCGATGGAATCACCGGCTATTTCCCCATTGGCATAAAGAGGCCTTATCTTTTCTCTTAACCTGTATTCCTCATCAGGGTCTGAAACCGGCTCTTCGGCATTATAAGGCCTCTCCCGCTTGGGGTCCGGGATAAGGACATAGTCCCCGACTGCCATATCAAGTTCTGACTCGATTTCATTCACTTCACAGAGCAGGTCATCCTTTGTCCCATCCAGGTAATAGAACTTGGCCATCCTTGTTATCCTGGCCCCTTTGCTGTAACGGGTTACCAGGAATTTTTGGCTGGTGGTGTCACTGGTGCGGGTTTCGGTACTTGTCGAGCCGTCTTCATTGGTTACTTCCACTTCATATGTATAATACATGGAAATGGTCTTATATTTACCCCCTTCAAATACCAGGCCGCCAATTTCCCAGTCACCGCTGCTGTCAGCAGAAGCGGTATAGTTCTCCCCGTCACTGGTGGAAAGATAAATCTTTGCCCCCTCCCTGGCATTACCGTATGCCTTAACTTTACCCGTATCCCGGTTTATGCCCAGGCTGAAATCAGCCGGCTGCTGGGGCGGGTTTAAAGTATATGTGTAAGTCAGTATAGGGTGCCTGGTGTTATAGGTGTCTGACCTGGGGTTATCATCGGCTCCGTAGTTGCTGGAAACAAACTTTACATAACCTGAACCCGAACTGGGAAACAGCCCGAATCCGACATTGTTTTTGACCGGGTCTTCCATCCATTTCTGAACCAGGGTCTTAACGTCAAAGTCCCACCACCCCTGGGACGGACCGCCGGCAGTGTCAGCCAGTTCAGCCTTGGCCCAGTCGTCTGCAACCCGTATCTGCCAGTAATTCCAGGTCATTTTGGTGTAGTCCCACTGCCAGTCAGGGTTTATCCCATAAAGGTCGATGGAATCAAGGCTGCCTTCTTCGGCAAATACTGAAAAAGTGGCTTCCGTCACAGTGGCATTCAGTTCCCGGACGATATCGCGGAAAAAGAAGAAACTTGCCGTATCCCCAAAATAAGAGGTATCCCCCACATAGAGATACTCACTGTCATTGTAGTTGGTGTCAGGGTATCTTGAGGAAATATAGGTATCCCTGCCGAATCTTTCTCCTGGCTGCAGGGTTGGGTCTATTACTACCGGATAAGCCCTGTCCTGGGAGGAGAGCCATTGGCGGTCGGCCTTCACGGTCAGGACCAGTCCGCCAAACAGCCCGTATTCACGGCCTATTTCGGCTGTAACGGCCTGGGACTCTTCCCCCTGGGCGTCATACATGAACGGCTTGGGCATGTTCCAGACTATATCGCCTGTACGGGGGTCAAGAAAATCGATGGAGCCGTCATCCCGCACTTTGTAATCGAGGCGCTTCAAATCAAGGGCAAACCTGAACTCAGACGGCGCCCCTGGGTCATTAAGGATAATTTCTTCCTTCAGGGTTTTCCTCTCAACAATATATCTCAGGTCTGTGTAGTCAGTTATGCCCCGGTATGTTATCGTGTTTTGTGAAACCCTGCTTTCACTGTCCCGGCTGTCCATAAGGGACCAGGTAATTGAATTCTCTTTCTGCCGGATCTGTCCCAGTTTCTTTTCACTGGCCTCACCGGAAAAACGCACCTTAAAGCTGTTGGCCCTGTTTTCAAAGGCAAAACCTTTTTCCGCCGACTCCACCAGGGTATTGTCTATGTCGGCCAGTTCATTCTTTTCGTTTCTATAGTGGACTGGCTCCTGGTAAACTTCCGTCTTAAACTCGCTATCATTAATTTTGAAAGTCTTGGAATACTCGGTCCTTTTTTCGCTGCCCTCGTGTTTGTTTATGGCCTCCAGGGCCACCGGGTTCCTGGGCTTCTTCGGCCCTGCAGTTTCAGGCAGGACATTCTTGTTCCTGCCCGATTCATCATTGTCAGCCCCTATGCCGGCCTCGGGGTTAGCCGCATTGCCGCCTTTTTCGGCTGCCGCAGGGCGCAGGAACCCGGCAAAGCTGCCCAGGGCGATTTCCTGCGCAGCAAATTTAATAAGCCCGTCCAGGGCGCCCAGGTTCAGGGCAATAGCTAATACAACGGCAATAACCTGCATCCACAGTTTCCGCTTGATCATTTTTTTCATAAATTCAAACCCCCTCTAAAAACTAAAAAGACACCTGTCCCGAATAAGACAAACGCCTTTTAATTAATGAGTTTCAAATTCTGCTTCGGCAGCCCGGCTGTCGTAGGGGGTAACCCCCACCCTTAGACCCGTGGCTTTGCGCCCCCGCCTTTCGGCGGGTTTGCCTTTATCGGGAATTTGAATTCTATTTAATTGAATGATATCTAAATATTATCATAAATGCTGGCATATTTCCCCATTGATGGGTTATATTGCGGTTTTTGGGGGTTAAAATGCGGGTTTGGTGGTATCAGTTCCCCAAATCAGGTAACTCTAAAATTTGCCGATCAAGCTATGACAGAGACTCTAAAAATGGGATAACTGCCTTTAATACAGCTTCTTTGTCCTGCAGATGCAACCAGTGGCCAACATGTTCAATTTTTACGTGTTGAGCCTTCGGCAGCAAACTTAATGCCTTACTAACATCTTCATCCCTCATAACCGCTCCCAAATCAGGGTTACCCTGAAGAAGCAGTACAGGGCATTGAACCTTTGGCAACAAAATATCAGTTTGATACTCCCTGTAATGTTCATTGTGCTGCTCAATGTCCGATGCCAGGACCCCGGGGTCAAGTTGACTCAGACATTCAGCCACAAATTCAAAATACCGGCTGTTTTCTCCATAAACTATGTATGCCGGGGCCGGTCCTTTTCGGCCTGGAACAGGTATCAACTGTTTTTTCAGTTCCGGTATTATAGTTTCAACTGATTCCGTTTCTGCCAAATGCCGCCATAATGACGAAAAATCTCTGCCATTGCGAGAGTATCCCCTAACGTATTCCGTTGAAATTATGGAATCACCGATTATTAATGCTTTAACCAGCCCGGGATTATTGGCAGCGAGCATAATGCCGGCCATGCCGCCGAAGGAATGACCAAAAAGGACAGTTGGTTCTTTAATACAGTTTTTAATAAAAGAAACAATATCAGGTACATAGTCCCTCAGTCTGTATGACTCTGCCCAACCGGATTTGCCGTGGCCCCTGAAGTCCGGTGCGTATATATGCCAGCGGTTTTTCAACAGGGGAATTATATGCCTGAATGACTGCCACCTTGAACATATTCCATGAAGTAAAAGTAACGGTGGGCCGCCAGGCGGTCCTTCAGCATAGTTTAGATTAACCGGCCCGGCATTAAAGGTTTTTTCTGTCATAAAACGGCCCCCTGTCATCAAAAGGTTCAATGTTTCGAAAGCAGACTATTCTACTACCGCATTGGCAAAGTGTGTATGTTCAGCTGCATGATAGTGGTCTGTACGTCCCATAAAATAACGTATTTGGATATCCCATGGGCTTAAGTCCTCATAGAGGCGCAAACCCAAAGGTTCAAGCTCGGCATCCAGGGTTAACGGGTCAAAACCGGTTATCATCGGCTCACCCACCTGGCGTGTTGATGATACTAAGGCCCGGATGCGCGGAGCCGCTTTTTCCGGGATGAATGCGTCTGTATCCAGGTAATCAAAAATGACGGTACTGCCCGCGGGGGCGATGCCGGTAATATTACGAAGCATGGAAAATACCACATTACGGGGCAGGTAATATGTGACTCCCAGCCAGTTAAAGAAAGTCAGGGCCCGGGGGTCATATGATGGACCCATTAGTACTTCTCCCAGGTTATCCTGTGTAAAATCCACCGGAATGAAGTGCAATTGCCCTGGAATTTTCCAGCCCAGTTCCATAATGCGCTTGTACTTAAAAGCCTGCATGGCCGGGTGGTCAATCTCGAATACCCGGAGCTGTTCCAACATTTCCGGGCGGCGGAAGGCAAAGGTATCCATTCCTGCCCCGAGAATGACATACTGTCTGACCCCCTGCCTGACAGCCAGTTCAAGGCTGTCCTCCACATACCGTGCCCGGCTGAGGGTCATGGGTGAACCCGCTATAACCTGCATCAGCCACGCCAGGGCCCTCTCCCGGTCAGGGAATGCCTCAACATCCAGGTTCTTCAGCCAGCTTTCTTCGATGGATATACGTTCTTCCTTCGTAAGTAACTGATAGGCCAGGAAGTCATCAAATATTCTTGGAGTATCGTGGGCGGCGTGGTAGCCCCGGACAAAGGCATTATAAAGTGCCATACGGCTGATTTGGCCCTTTTCCATCGATATCCTCCTTAAGCATTTTTAAACGGTTATTTTTCAACTCTTTTTCCCGAATTTTGAGCATAGTTGTTCCAATTATCCCTCTTGGGAAAAACATAACAATCGCGATATAGGCAATTCCAAAGAAAAGCAACCACCGGTCGAAAATGGGATGGACCTTAGCAAGCTTTTCCAGAAAAATCCGCACAACCTCAAGAAGTCCTGATCCCACTATGGCCCCGGAAAGGGTCCCCACACCTCCGACAATAGTAATAACAAGAGCGTCAAAGACGACTTGAAGCCCAAACACACCATGGACATGAACAAACTTCATCCCCAGGGCATACATCACCCCGGCAAGAGCCGCCACAACCCCGGCCACAATGTTTGAAATCATCTTATAATAAAATACGTTATAACCCAGGGCCTCAACCCGCTGTTCATTGTCACGTATTGCCCTAAGAACGCGGCCCAATGGGGAGTGTGTAAAGCGGCGAAGCAAAGCATAGACAGCAATCAGGAACAGGACTGCCAGGTAACAGAATATCAGCTTATGGTCAATTAATTCCGGAATCCGGAAGGTAAATCCGTCACTACCGTTGGTAAGGCTCCTCCACCGTTCCGCTAATATCAAGAAAAATTCACCAAGCACCAGTGTGAGCATTAAAAGAAAAAACCTTTTCAGGCGCAGTGTTAAAGCCCCTACTACCAATGATATCAGGATTGCCAGGATAACTGCCGCCAAAACCGCAAGTACTGCATAGAACCAGGTATGATCCGTCTTCCACATAAAGATGCCCATGGAATAAGCGCCGATGCCAAAAAACATCGAATGTCCAAAGGAGATTATTCCCGTGTATCCCAACAGCAGGTCATAACTCATGGCAAATACCGCCATATTACAGATATTAGTTATAATAATCAGGGCGCTTCGGGAGTCCCGGTAAAAAAAAGGGATAATAAGCCATAAGAGGCAAAAGAAGGCGAAGCCTCTGCGGTTCAAGAACCTGTATATTGTCAGAAGGTTCACCCCCTCACTGTGTGTAGTCCCCGTAATCTGACAAGAAAAATTATAACAATAATAAACAAGTTTATAAAAATTTCAAAACTGGGTACGAGATACGAAACATAGACATTGACAAGACCCAAAATAATACTGGCTAAGGCCGTTCTTCTGACATTCCCCATCCCTCCCATGCCGACAACCATAAAACCCAGTATCTGGAACTGCATTCCAACGTCAGGTGTCAGGATTCCGAAATATGGGCCGAGCAGAGCACCGGAAAGGGCGGCCAAACCTGAACCAAGCATAAAGACATACAAAAATACCCGTTTGATATTGATACCAAAAACCTGAACCATTTCTTTATTAATAACCCCGGCGCGTACAATCAGGCCTATTCTTGTTTTCTTTAACAAATAATGCATGGCAGTTAATATCAAGATTCCAAATGCAATTACAAATATCCGGTATTTAATTAAGAGAATTCCTCCCAATTCAAAACTTCCTGCCAGTAAAACAGGGGGTATGTACCTGTACGTATTAAGAGAAAATACAGCTTTCAAAAGCTCTGATAATACAATCATGAGGCCCATTGTTATCAGGATCTCCTGAAGGGGTTTGCCGTGAACCGGTTCTAAAATATATTTCCCAACCAGGCAGCCTAATAAGGTGCCGGTCAATATCGCACCTATAAGACCAACGGTAAAACTTCCACTTGTGGTGAAAAACCAGTATCCTGTATAGGCCCCCCAGGAGAATACGGCTCCATGGGCAAAATTGAGCACACCCATTAACCCAAAAGTAAACGTCAATCCGATAGCCACAAGAAATATAAGCATTCCCGTAGCCAGACCGTTTACCGTTAATGACATAATTAAGTCCACGGGTATTTATCCTCCCCTCCCTATGCGATGCCCAGATACTGTTTCTTCAATTCGCTGTTTCCCTTAAGTTCGGCCATTTCCCCGGAAGTTACCGTTACGCCGTCATCAATGATATAAAAGCGTTCCCCGACGCAGGCGGCCATATAGAAATGTTGTTCCACCAGTACAACGGTCCTCTTCTCCTTAATCTCATGTATCGCCTGAATAAGTTTTTCTACCATTATCGGAGCCAGCCCCTTACTCGGTTCATCAATCAGCAGCAGTTCATCATCATTGACAAAGGCCCGCGCTATTGATAACATCTGCTTTTCCCCGCCGCTCAAATTGCTTGCCGGGCGATTCCAAACTTTTTTCAAATCAGGAAAGAGCACAAGAATCCATTCCTGCCTTTCTTTAACGGAATCATCTTCACTCCTTCCGGCAACAACGAAATTCTCCTCAACAGTTAATTCTCCAAAAATACCGTGATCTTCTGGAACATAACCGATTCCTTTTTGGGCAATCCTGTAGGTCGGAAGGGTATGGATTTCTTCATTCTTGAAAAGGATTCTCCCCTTTGAAACCGGGTTCAATCCCATAATGGACCGGAGCGCCGTTGTCTTGCCGGCCCCGTTGCGGCCCAGCAGGACAGTCACTTCCCCTTTATGTACTTCAAAGTCGATGCCCTGCAGGATATGGTATTGTCCAATATATGTATGAATTTTCTCCACCTTAAGAAGCGGCCCCATTGTCCAAGCCCCCCAAATATGCTGACTGTACCTGTTCATTGTTCATTATTTCTTCCGGTAAGCCCTCTGCCAGCAGCTTCCCGTTATGAAGCACCGCCAAATTATCCGACAAATCCAGCACCATGTCCATCTTATGTTCGATAAGCAGGACAGTCCTGTTTCTTTTCTCCTTTATTTCACGTATAACCTCCAGCAGAGTCGGTACTTCTTCCAGTGACATCCCGGCTGTCGGTTCGTCAAGCAGCAGCAGTTCGGTTTCAAGGGCCAGCAGCATGGCAATTTCCAGTTTTCTCTGTTCACCGTGGTTCAGGCTGCCGGCATCTTCCTCCGCTTTGCGGGCCAGCGTAACATCCTCCAGCAGCTTATAAGCCTTTTCCTCAACGGCCCGGAATTTTTTATAATGGGAAACAAAATTATAGAGGATTCCCGCCTGTGACTGAACTGCAAGCCGGACATTTTCCAGCACAGTTAAATTAGGGAAAACATTGGTATTCTGAAAAGAACGCCCTATTCCCATTTTGGTACGGGTATGTGGAGACAGATGGGTTACATCTGTCTCCATAAATATTACCTGCCCCCTAGTGGGCTTTAACTGCCCGCTTATGAGGTTAAACAAGGTTGTTTTCCCCGCTCCGTTGGGGCCAATTATTGATTTGAATGTTCCCTTTTCGATTTTTAGGTTAACACTGTCCAAAGCGACATGGCCGCCAAAAGCCATTGTCAAATCTTTGGTTTCCAGGACTATATCCATTTTATCACCTACCGGTTCTGAACAGGTGGCGCGGTTTCCTCCGGCGACAGTTCGCGGATGACTTCGGGTACAGGATAATCGAACCCTTCTTTTTTTATCAGCCTGGCGGTCCACATCGTCTGCAGCGCCTGGTGGTCTTCAGGACGGAACGTCATTGTCCCCTTAGGTGTCTCAAAAGACATTCCTTCCATAGTTTTAACTAACGTATCTGCATCAGTAACACCGTTTGCCTTTTTGATAGCTTCAACAGCCGCTATAGCCGTGGAAAACCCCGGTTCAATATACATATCCGGATCTTCTCCATTAAACTTTTCATTATACTTTTCCACAAACCACCTGTTCACTTCATTATCTGAAACCAGGTGAAAGTATGTTAAAAATCCTTCCAGGCCC
Source organism: Firmicutes bacterium HGW-Firmicutes-14 (assembly GCA_002840275.1). Lineage (GTDB taxonomy): Bacteria > Bacillota > Thermincolia > Thermincolales > UBA2595 > W-Firmicutes-14. The sequence goes on along the minus strand of PHAB01000003.1, from coordinate 255,539 downwards.
ACAGCCTGGTCGCCTAATACTTTTAAGCCCTGAACACCCGGGAAGGCCATTACCTGTTTCACCTTTTCAAACAGCTTCATGTCGTTCATCTGGGGCCACGGCGTATTTGTACCCGCCCAAAGTATATAAATGTATTCGGCCCCGGAATCAAACACCTTTTGAATATGTGCAGTATGGTCAGTGACTGTTGCACTGACATACTCCTCAAAGACAACCTTATGGCCCCTCTTTTCCACTTCTCTTTTGAAGGTTTCAGCTCCTTCACGGCCGTACGCATAATCCATGGCATAAATGGCTACCTTCGCATTGGGACGGGAAATGGAAAGTGCTCCGGCAGCAGCATCCTGGGATGTGTTCGTCATAGTACGGAAAACATATTTGTTCCACTGCTGGCCTGTAATTGAATCAGCCTTTGCCGGTACAACAATCATGGGTGTCTTATATTCTTCGATTAGAGGAAGAATAGCCAGCGTTGTCGCGGAGCTGCTGGTTCCAATCAGGATATCGACCTTATCCTCAGACAGCAGTTTGGTAGCCTTTTCAATGGCAACCTCGGGTTTCCCCTGGGAATCTTCCCTGATTATTTCAATACTGCGCCCTGCCACCTTGTTCGTTCCTCCGGTTGCATATTCCAGCCCTAGTTCAAAGCCCTGGGAAATATTTCTGCCCAGGAATTCAAAAGGACCTGACGTTGACTGTAGTAAACCGATTTTGATGGGACCGGAATCTCCCGAATCCGCACCGGTTCCCGTGGTTCCCCCGCCACAGCCGGAGAAAAATACCATAATGGAAATCAAAAAAATAATTAAAACGGTTTTTTTCACCATTGAACCCCCTTTTTAATTTGGCGCCGCATCCCCCCGCTTTTCAAGGTTTAAACCCGTTTTTCTACTACCCCCTTTCATTTATTTGTTCCAGGCCATGGAATATAAGCTTAAAAACATCGTCCAGAATGTAATCCGGAACTTCTTTATCCTCGAGGTAAATCCAGCGGCTTCCGACCAAACCGGTTAGGCCTATCAGGCTGTAAGCCATAGTTTCCGTATCCAGGTGTTTAAACTCTCCGGTTTTCATCCCTGCCTTCAGCACTTTCTCATAGCTGCTAATTGCATTTTCATAAAACCTCCGGTACAGGTCTTCATTAACCAGAATAGCCTGCTCAACCAAGCTGAACAGATTGCGGTGGATTTTCATCCACCGAAACAGAAAGCGTATTCTGATTACCAGTTCTTCCTTTATATTGTCGGCTTTTACCGTCTCTTTGTATAGTTCCGTTGCAAAATCGCGGCTTAACTTTTTGATCAACTCTTCAAAAATCTCCTGTTTGGAGGAAAAATGAACATAAAAGGTTCCCTGGGCCACCCCGGCCTTTTGGGTTATTTCCACAATGGAGGTATTGAAATATCCTTTAGATGCATATGTTTCTTCCGCCGCTTCCAGCAAATTTTTATGAGTTTTGATCCCCTTGGGGGTTAACGGTTGTTTGACGGTATCATTTGTTACCGGCAGTTGAATTTGACTCTTGGGGATCTCAGGCGAAACAAATGCTGAATTATTATTTTTACCTTCTCTCTGCTCCAACCCACCGAATACGAATGTCAAAACATCCTTCACAACATCATCCGGTGCCTGTTTATCCTCCAAATAGCCCCAGCGCCACCCGATAAAGGCATAGATTCCGGTTATACAATGAGCCATGGTATTCACATCCAGGTCTCTAAACTCCCCTGATTCAATTCCTTCATGCAGCCCTTCATAATGATGACTGACCGTAGCTTCAAGAAACCACCGGTAAAGTTCCTTGTTCACGAGCATTGTTTGGTTGATTAACCTGTTGAGATTAGGGCGTTTTTTTACCCAACAGAAATAAAAACGGTATTTTACTGCCAATTCTTCCTTAGGGTTTGATACCCCAGCCATTTCTCTTTGAAGCTTATTAAAATAGTCATTAACCAGTTCTTTGAGGATTTCCTGAAAGATTTCCTCTTTCGAGGAAAAGTAAAGGTAATAAGTTCCCTGGGCTACCCCGGCTTTTTGTGTTATGTCCACAATAGATGTATTAAAAAAGCCTTTCGTCCCAAATATCTCTTCTGCTGTGTCAATCAGTTTTTTTCTGGTCTTCATTCCCTTTTTGGTAAGTGGTGGTATATTGTTGGAACGGTCTTTTTGTGACAAGTGAATCACCTCTCAGTTTTAATTTTAGGTTAATTGATGAAGAAGTACAATTTTTTCACTGTCAATGGTCATTTTATCTGGGTAAATGGGAATAATCGGCTGCTAATCCGTTTCAGATTGCCTTATGTTTTTATTATGTAACGTTTTATCCCTTAAGAGCGTAATATATTTCTAAAAGGGGGATTTCAATTGAAAATAAACCAAGTTATTCAAGCCGACGGTGTAGTTCAGGGTACAATCGGAAATGGCAATAGCGCCAGTGTTGAGGCGCAGGTTACATGTGTTAACGGTGTTCCCACAGGTAATATATCGGGGACTGCTGAAGTTTTCTCTGGTGGTCCTGACACCCGAAGATTCACATTTTCTTCGAATAGTGCCTTAATTGTTGCTACTTTGAGAAACCTCCAAAGTTTAGGAGCGCTCTTTGATAACGTGACTGTCCAGGAAGACGAATTCACACCAATTACAGGCTGCCGGGCAACAATTGACGCAACCAGATTAAACTCTAACCAATGGATTGGCTCATTCAACGTTACATGCCCTGATGGGTTACAATTATTCTTCTACGGAACCTTCAGCGGGCAAATTTTAGTAAACCGCCAGGTATTCTGCCAACCTTTACTTTAAAGCTTGCATCACGCAAGGGCAAACCCTTTAATCAGGGTTTGCCTTCTGGATGTGGACAAACGCCGCTTATCTGCATCCCTGCATATAAGCGGCGTTTCGATGGAGGCGATTATTTAATATACTCACTTCCAACTATGGTATCATACTTGACAGTTTCCTTCCCTGAGGCCTGAATTTCCACAACATAGCGCCTCACCGAAAAGATAATGTCATTATCGGTAATGACTTTATACCCGCTGGTTACCCCGTAATTGCCAGATTCAATTTTCTTCATATCCTGCATTTCTGTCATAAACTTGTTATATAATTCTTTGTTTTCACTCAGGTATTTTTCGTTCAGGCTGTTTTTCAGGGTTTCGTTTGCAAGGCCTTGTATTTGGTTTAAATGCGAAATTCGGATAAAAAGCCCACTCCCGAAGGAGTGGGCAAAACTATGTTGTAACCAGCACTAGAGACGATTCAGGTGAATTTTTTGTAACCACTACCGTTTTTCCACCTTTATTAACCATGGCTATGGCACTACTATTTTTATTTCGACTTTTCTTACCCGTTACGGTCTTTAGGGAAATGTCTTTTCTGCTCATTGACAAACGCTCCTTTGGTTGAAGAATAACTCATTATATATTATGTAATTAAATTCAAAAAGTTCTAAACTGAACAAAAATTCCTCAACACTTAAATTCTATTTCTATCTCATGTCTAAGAATTTCCTCTATCCTCTTCTCTATCTTACCAATATCCAGCCCAGCCTCTTTTTTAATACTCTTTCTAAGCATAGGCCCTATTTGCAGGATATCATCAAGTATGTCCTGCAAAAGCTCCATTGCAGCCGTTGACTCCATTACCTCTTTGGGCACCTTTGCAATATTTGCGACGATTGAGGTTTCCGTTCGAGAAGCTACCATAGGGTTTATTAATTCCTCAACATAGACGAAGGTACGACGGCCGGGGCCTCTATCATTTTCTATGGGCTCCAGCGCCACAATTTTATCTGAACGTACATATTTACCCGCTCAGCAATATCTCTAGTCCGCTTCTTCATACATTAGGTCTACAATTTTAATTATTGTCTTTTTAGCATTACATCTGATTTTGGCGAGTTTAGAATCTAATTTGTTAAATATAGTTGGTGAGTCTTCGTCTTCATAGACAATGTTTTCAAATGCAGCCTTCATCTTGTGCATAAATACATTAAGGCTGTTCAATTGCTCATCGACTTCGGCCTCTTTCTCTGCTTTTTCATGATCATATCGTGCAGCTTCTTTTTGTGCGTTTAAATAAACCCTTAGGCGGTTATCATATTCAGATTTTAGAGCAGGTTTGGACAAAACGTAATATGCCTGGCTAATCCTCTTGAAAATTTCAGTAGAATTAACATTACCCTGATTGCAATCGGGATGCCACCTTTTTGCTAACAATCTATATGCTCTTTTTATCTCTTCGGGAGTGGCAAACTGTTCGATACCCAGTACCTTGTAATAATCATCCATTCTATTCAACCCTTATTCGATGGAGATTTCCCTCAAGACAGTTTTATACTCCACCTGAAATTTAGTCTATCAATCAAAAAAAAGTAATCCGTGTATCCATGCCCTTCAAATTTCTCTCCGGGGCTGTTATCTTCAACGCTTGCCATTCCAAATGAAGATATATAATACCCGGTAACCGGCCTGAAATTCAATGTCTGCATCCGGGCCAAAGCCCGGAAAGGGTGGTAACTGCTTGACAAAAAACATTGTTACAGCCTCCTATATTATCTTCTATAATTCCTTTTAATTACCTTTTTTACATCAAAATAACAGCAATAACTTCATAAACCAAAACAAACAGGAGGGGTTTCCCTCCCGTTACTATTGTGATTCTCTATTGGCTTCCGGCTTAAGAATATCCCTGCCTGGCCATTTCTTCACGAATCGAAGCTGCCAGGGAATGTCCAGTGATAAAGGGCTGCTTTTTTCTTGCCATCCTAAACACATATCCCAGAAAATTGAGATTGTTCCCAAAGGTGTTGACATACGCATTTGCCCACTCCTTTGGAGACGGGTTGGCCGGTAAATTATTCAAACGTTCAAATGATAGCTGAAAATGCTGATCCATGATTTTTTTAGTTTGCCTGTGGACAACCTTTCTCAGGACATCTTCGGTGAAAATAATGCCGTGCTGTTCTGAGAGCTCCCTGCCCAGGGCTTTGATATTATCCTGTCCGATGTGCATACTGGTGGGCGGCCATACTGCCTCCCGGTCATAAAAAGATTCTATAAACCTTGTTATTTGGGGTATCGCGCGCAAATAGTGTTTTTCATACCAGTAGGTAAAACCACCTACCATTATAAACCCAAGAATGATAACCCCTGCATAATGTTCAACCAAAAAACCGAATATTGGTTGAGCAAAAACCACCAGGATGATAAATACCGCTATTGTCCCCACACAGCCCAAACATCCTTTTCCCTGCAAATTTATAAACCCCCGAATAAGTTAATAAACATCCGAATCACATGGTTCAATATGTATAATCACCTGGATATTTCCCTTTATTTCTTCCTGTATCTTTCTTTCGATATTATGGATCAGAAGGTGTGATTCTTCGACCGTCATGCCGGCATCAGTTTTAATATGCATATCTACAAACAAATCATTTTGACAGCCCCGGCTTCTTATTTTATGAACATCTTCCACGTGCTCAAAGTTCATAGTAATTGCCCTGATTTTCTCTGTGTCCACTGTTGCCCTATCTACTAAAATATCTCTTGCAGATTTAAAAATATTATATGCTGCATAAAGGATAAAACCAGATACGAGCAAAGATACTACAGGGTCGATTATAACAGGCATACCGGCCTTGATAAGGAATAAACTTATAAGCACCCCGGTTGAAACATAAACATCACTTCTTGTATGTATTGAATCAGAGACTAAAATCAGGCTGTTAAGTTTCTTCCCCTGCCTCAGTTCAAATATACTGATAAATATATTAATTATCAGGGTGACAACCAGGATTATAATGCTTTCAACCGTTATATCAGGTTTAACAGGATTCAGGATTCTCGATACCGCGGTTAAAACAATTTTTCCACTGATAACTAACAGCATACCTGCAATAAATAACCCGGCCAGGGTTTCATATTTTTTGTGCCCATAGGGGTGATCTTCATCTACCCCTTTTGCAGCAAAACTGATCCCAATAAGGCCAATAATATTTGACGAACCGTCTGTTAGTGAATGAAATCCATCTGCTGTCATTCCTGCACTCTTAATGATGGTCCCGACAATTATCTTAAGTACGGCAACTGCAAGGTTTGCCAACAGAATTATCCAGAGGACCTGTTTTACCTTTTTATAATTTTCTAACATCAACATTTATCCCTCGGAGTTCATTAATTCATTCACGGCATTCAAAAATTCTTCCCATTTAATCGGCTTGTCAAAAACCCGGTCTCCGCCTATTGCCTTTGCAACCTCCAGGCAATTGGAGTTTTTTGCTATGCCTCCCCCGCTTATGGCAATTATTTTTGTTTCCTGATTATTCAGCTTTATTTCTGTAATAACCTGCAGACCGTTTTTCCCCGGCATAAAGACATCGGTAATTACCAGTCGCGGGAGGTGCTTATGAAACAATCTCATACCTGATTCCCCGTCCGGGGCATCCAGGACATCATAGCCCAGCATCTCTAATTTATCCCGGAGAACGACCCGCATAAAAACGTTATCTTCTAATACCAAAATGCACTGCACTATGCCACACCTCCTGTTCAACCGGTATGAAAAGGGCACCTGACCGGTAATTACGGAAAAGTGCCTGTTATATGCATCGAAGTGTATCGCTCTCTTGCTTCCTCATATATGTTTGTATTTACTTATTCTCTTCTACAAAAAGTCATAATTACCTGCAAATTCCAGCACGTTTTTTATCGATAACCACATATTTTTTTGTCCACCAGGTGTTTATCAGGTTTTGCACAGGATGTTCAAAATAGTAATAACATATACCTGATAATACAATTGTGACAGCAAAATAAACTAAAAGGGTAACCGGTTGATTAAAATCCGGTGAGATAAGTCCGGCAGATTTGGCTATGTGGAAAAACAGCTGAATGGGAAAATGGATCAGGTATATGGAAAATGATATGTCTCCAAGGAAAGAAAAGAATTTGAGCCTCAAAAAACCTGGTATATCCCGTCCGTTAAGAACGGTAAAGATGATCAGCGGAAAACCCAATATAACCAGCATAAATTCAGTAAAATATGAATTCATGCTTCCATATTTGGCGCCTGCTGCCAGGAGGAACAGAAGCAGTAAAAAGGCAAGGTCACACCATCGTGTTTTTAGTATTTTCGTGGGGGAACAAATTTTAAAAAGGACAACACCGGCAAGGAAGCCTGCTAATGTCCTGAAAATGCTGGGTTCAATAAAACGCATGTGCCCGGACATGATAAGAGTTGTCAACAGGCCACCGCTTACGATAAGTAAACTTATCAGTGCCAGCACGGGCTTTTTGGAGGTAGCCAGAATGATAAAAAATATGATACTTACATAAAATTCCGTCGAAATAGACCATGATGGGCCGTTAAAAGACAGCCCCTTCTGGATACCAAGGGACTGGGTTAGAGTAAGGTTCAGGAAAAAATGATATAAGTCATTGAAGCTGTAAACAAAAGAGGGCTCTCTCAGGACCCGGGTCATAATAAACTGCCCGATAAACACAAGTCCGAAGGTGAACAGGTGAAGGGGATATATTCTTGCCGCCCTTCTGATTATATTTTCGGCTAAATTGTACTGCCGGGATTTTCTGAAATAGGCTTTGCTCAGAACAAAACCGGAGAGGACAAAAAAGAAGTCTACCAGATACAGCCCCTGGTAATAAAATGGGCCAAACACAGCCTCCCATGGCCGCGAATCGAAATGTCCGGAATAGTGCCACAGGACAACTCCAATTGCAGCAAATCCTCTTAAAGCGTCAAGTTCGGTAATCCTTTGCGATCCTTTCACAGCCGGGCCTCCGAAAAATGTATGTTTTCTGCAGAAAAGTATCTCTTCACTGTAAAATCGTAAGATTGACGAAATTTCTTTAACGATCAAATGTCTTTAAATATTATGAGGATAAGTCATTTTCTTCCGGTACCTCTTTAAGGATACGCTGTTCTTCCCTGGCCCTCAAAACCAGAAACGGCATTACAAAACCAACAGACCCAACAGTTCCCCACAGGCTGTTATTGAGAAAACTGATTCCAACAAGCATTATAACCATTGAGATATATATTGGGTGATTAAAAATGCGGTATGGTCCTTCAGTGACTATTTTATGGCCTTCCCTGATGACGATTGCTTCACCCCAGTTTTTCCCCAGGTATATTCTGGATAACACGTAAAGGATTATGCCTGATAAGTACAAAAATGCCCCTAATCCCTGCAGTGTTAACGGGAAAGAACTCTTTGGACCCGCAAATATTACGAATAAGGTTAACAGTATAGTGGCCTCGGAAAAAAGCCACTTAAACAACGAACCACGTTTGACGGTTTTATTGGGTGGTTCCATTAAATAAGCCCCAGTCCATATTAACAGCAGGACCAACAGACCGGTTTTAAGAATTATATCCTGCCAACCGGGAAAGGCTGATTCCAGATCAGGTAATATAATTGATATTGCCGCCCCGATAAATATTCCGAACACGGATATGAGACTTGTCAGGATCCCCTGCCCTGCTTTCCACAGACTTCCCATAAAACAGCCGTCAGACATTATGTAACCGAAACCCATTAACAACGACCCGCAAAACGTTACGAAAAACGTGGTTAACACTGCGGAATTCGGAGTCGGCAAATTTAGGGAGAACTGCTCCACCCCGGGGATTCGCCAGGGGATTTGCCATGAGATTCCCAGCAATACGGTTATTGCCGCAGCTTTCACCAGTGTTCCCCGGGACCCGGTATAGAAGGTTTCTTTCATCATCAGTCCCATACACATCCTGTTGCGCTCCAGCAAAAAACCGGACATCAGGGCCAGGCCGGTTCCCAGCAGGCCGTTTTCGATGCCGGAGGACATAAACAGCTGATAACTAATAAACACCAGGGAAAACAGAAGCAAAATGAATAATACCTTAGCAATACTGGCTGCAAGACCCATCGTTGCCGGAGAAAGGGGTTTCAGCCGGACTTTCGAAAAACAACGTTTTTGCAGTGCCAGGGCCGCATATCCACCTGCCAGCATTCCTGCCAGGTAAATAAACCCCTGGGGCATTAACCGGCTCAGCCAGTAGAAAACACCGTGTATCATTGACAGGGTGTTTCCCATTTGGGGGAGTAATGCCATGCCTGAACCATACCCCATCAGGATTCCGCCCAACAGCCCCTGAACTGCTGTGAACGGGTAATTGGGGATAATAATCCTGTTTCTTTTGCTCAATGCTGCACTTAGAAAAGCGCCTGTTATAACAAAACCGAAAGTAATGACCGGATTTGCCAGGATACCTGAGATAAAGTTTTCTGGCACCATATAAAGCACAAAGAGGAAGAAAGCTAACAATAACGGATATATAAAATATATCAAACTTCAACACCAGCCTTTTCCAACAGGGCCGGGTCAAGGTTGCCGATAAACTCTCCTATCCGGGTCCGCGGAGTGCAGCCGGTTTTTTGTCCGGTCAGCCTGTTTAATAATGCTGCCTTATAGCTGAAGTCTTTTATTCCAAGATGCTGCAGGGCGGCTACAATCCCGGTTACGGTATCCCCTGTCCCCCCTATCACTTCCATGGCCGTTATTACGGGGCTGCCGACAGTTTTGTTCAGTTTCCCCCCGGCAAAGATGAAGTCGGTCCTGCCTTTTACCAGCAGGTTATCCGGCGCATTCCCGTGTTTCAGGGCTGATTCCGCCAGGTCAGGGATTGGCAAAGAAAAAAACCGGGGAGAGGTATACATCGGGTGCAGGGCCTTGGGATCAGCCAGAAAGGCCATTTCCCCGGAATCAGGGGTAAACAGGTCGAAAACACCGGCTATCCCGGCTGCTTTGGCCAGGTACATTCCACCCGCATCTGCGATCAGGTAAGGCTTTGATTTCATTTTGTCCAGGGTGTTTCTAATGACCTCCCCATACTTGATCAGGACAAACATGTAATGCAGTACTATTGTGTCACTGCCGCTGCAGGGGAGGTAATGGACAGCTTTCTCCAGGAGCATACTGCTCCCCTGGCCGCTGCGGTCCCCGGCCAGCAGACAATAAACTCTTTCACTGCCAAAATGCTGCAAAACCCGCAGGGCTGCGGCGGCTGATGCCATGGTTCCCATCCCGGCCGGCAGGAGGACACCGTTTAATTTAATAGAACTGCCTTCAAAACTCGCTTCTCCCTCGTAAATACCCTCAGGCATGGGAACAGTCCCGATTACAGCCAGCATCTTCCCACCTCCTGTCTCAGGGTATCGATGGCCAGCTGCACCATGTATGTACACAGGGTAGAACCGATTTCGACCGGCTCCGGGCAGTCCCAAAGGGTTTTCCCGGTGACCGTCTGGGCGACATAGGGAATATCAGGGCAACCTCCCCCGGAAATATTAACTATTTCACCGTTTGCCTGATCAATGGTTACCTTGATATTGTTACATTTGGCCATCAGGTAACCTGGTTCAATTTCAATTATCATGGCCACGTTTTCCACAGGGTCAATGGAACAGGCCACATAATGCAGCTGCCCGGGAAGGATATGGCCGCTGTGCATCAGGCTTTTTGCTGTTTCAGCTTCGGCCGGGTTAAACTGGACAGCCAGATCGCATCCTGCCGCTATACCGGCGGGTGGTGGGACAAGGCTGACCCCTAATCCCTCTTTCAGCAGAACTGAGTGGCTGTATATGACATCCTGGATGTTTGTATATAGCAGCAGGGCCTTGGGTTCCGGCTCTTTTTTCTTAAAAAACATGTTATTCACGTTCCTATCATGTTGGCGATAAGACCCATCAGTGAAATGAGGGTCAGCGTGACAGCTATATAGGATACTGTCAGGCGGAAGCTGAGCAGCTTTGATAACAGAACAATTTCCGGGGGGCTTATGCCTGCCGAGGAAGCCAAAAAAGCCAGGACAATCCCAGGGGCAATACCCTTTGTTAAAAGGGCGGTTCCCACAGGTACCAGTACGGCAAAATGGGCATACACAAACACGCCGGTGACAGCTGCAGCGGGAACAGCGGCATTTGTTCCGAAGGACGAATAAGATGCTACCAGCCCGGACGGTACATAATCATAAATCAGAAAACCAATCAGAGTACTTAATACCACTACCCACCAGAATTTACTGATATACGACCAGGCGTGGGATGATGACTGCCGCCATGTTATATTTCCGGAATCCTCAATACAGCCAAACAAAAGCGCCGGATTGATATCCCGTACTGAAAAAACCCTGCCCAAAATCCAGCCGCCGGACACCGCAGCGGCAAAACATCCGGCAACATAAACGGCTGTCAGTTTTATACCAAACATGAGGACCAAAAGGATTATCCCGGCAGGATCAATTAAGGGTGAGGCGATTAAAAAAGCCATAGCAGTATCAAGACCAAGTTCAGATTCAATAATAGCGGCAAATGCGGGAACAGTCGTACATGAACAAAAAGGGGTTACTGCCCCGGCGGCGCCGGCAGCGGCCAGCCTCAGCGGCCGGGGCGACCTGCTGACCATCGAATATACCGGGGAACGCACCCAGGCCCCCTGCCACTTAAATCCTATCAGGGCGCTTATATACAGCATAAGTATGATAATTACCGGAAATCCAAATAAAAACAATAACCGGTTACCGGCGGTTAAATCCATACAAATCCCCTTTTCTGAAAAAGTAAATACCGGTAATTAAAATCAGGGGGACGGCAATCAGCTGGTAAACCGTTAACCCCAGCCAGACAACAGGTTCGGCTCTTATAAACTCTATCAGGAAACGAAAAACTGAATAGCCCAGGATGAAAAGCTTGAATAGGTCACCGGGATACTTCATTTTATTACGGATAACCCAAAGCAGGAGGAAAAGACTGAAGTCAAATACTATTTCGATCAGCTGTGTCGGATACCTGTATTGACCTGCCATATAAATCCCGTACCATTCACCGGTAGGTTTGCCGAAACAGCATCCGCCCAGCAGGCAGCCAATCCGTCCGATACCCATGGCTGCCGGGGCTGACAAAGCAAAAGGGTCCCCTGTTTTTTCCCTGATGCCTCTTATCTTTTTGGCCGCTTCAACCCCAATCCATCCGCCGATCAGACCTCCCAGTATAGTCCTGGAACCTATCCCCTGGCTGAGATAGGGAAAAAGGTTTGCTGATACCAGTTTAAAATTGAGTATTAAATCAATGGTTTTAGCACCGATAAACCCGCCCGAAAGGGCCCCGGCCAGTAAAAACATTGTATTTTCCGGGGTACCCCGGGAGTAAGTCAGGCGCAAATATATACCGGCACCTGTCAGCAGGGCCAGGGCGTTGAAAAAGGCATATGAGTTAATCTCCAGGCTGCCCAGGTGAAATAATACCGGGTACATCGGTTCATCCTCCCCGGTGAAAAATGTTGTAATTACAGAAAGGCACCAGGCGGCCATCCCCTGTCAGGACATGAATACAGCATTTTTTGGCTCTCTTCAAATCATAATTGTAGGCATCCATAAAGGGTTTGATTAAAATACGGAGAGGTTTGCCGGGTATCTGTTTCAAGGGGTCACTTTCACCGGTTGCCTTGAATTTGATTCCACAGCAGCGGCTGAAATCCTTCAATACCTCGGTTAGCCTGAGACTTGCCGAGGCTGACCACAACCTGTCCACAGAATGATATAATGCTTCATTAAGAATATCCCTGGCATCGATACAGATAGTGTTTTTAAAATAATCCAGGTATTTTCGCACATCTATATACCGTGTCACCGGTTTTACAGTTTTCTTTTTGTCTCCTGTAACAAATGCGTATGTAAGGGAACAGCATGAGGGGTGGGGGCAAGGAAGTGGAATAAAATCATCCCGGCGAAACATCCCTGCTGTCTGGTGTTCTATCCGGCCAAGGACATCAGGGACAGTCAGCCTGTCGGACATGTCCTGTCTGAAGCTGACCGCCCGGCCGACCCCTGTAATCAGCTGGAAAACTATCCCCGTAACGTTCGGCCTTTTTACTGCCTCATTGATAACAGGTCCAATTTCATGTTCATTTATCCCTTTTACCAGGGTAACAACTAAGTTTGCCAGGATTCCGTGTTTTTCCAGGTTGTCCAGGGCCTGTATTCTAAGCTCGCTGACATCCTGCCCCCTGAGTTTTAAACCTACGTCTCTGCTCAGGCTGTCAAACTGCAGGTATATTTCCAGTTCAGACCCGTACCCGGCCAGGCTTTTTACGAATGCTTCTTCCCTTGATATCCTGACCCCGTTGGTATTGATAAGAAAAGCCTTCAAACCGCTGTTCCTGTACATATCCAGGATTTCATGAAGCTGAGGGTGGAGAGTCGGCTCCCCCCCGCTTATCTGCAGTACTTCAGGTTTCCCCTCGGCTTTAGTATAACTGTCCAGCATTTTTTGGGCCTGTTCGAGGGAGATGTCCTTCCCTGTCCCGCTGTCAGCACCGCTGACAGAACCGCTGTCAGCACCGCTGTCAGCATAACAGATGGGGCATTTCATGTTACACCTGCCGGTTATTTCCATCAGGGCCAGGCAGGTATGCTGTTCATGATCAGGGCATATCCCGCAGTCATGGGGACAGCCCTTAGATACAGAAGTACTTAAATGAAAGGGGATGCTTCCCGGTTTGTTATATGTAAGGGTGTCACAGTAGTGACCCGCGTCAGAGGATAATAAGACCTCGAAACTCCCGTGTTCAGGGCATCTTTTCAGCATTTTTACCCTGTTGTCCCTGGTAATTACTATTTTGGCGTCTATCAGCTTCAGGCATGACGGGCAGACGCTCCGGGTCAATTCATGAAAGATATATTCCTTATCGGTTCTATGCTGCGCCGGTTCCATAGCCTAATCCCTCCAAATTAAAAGCAAAGTACTGCTGTTAAAAGCAGAGTACCACTGTCAAAATAGCTGAAGCAAATATTCCTGTGAATATACCGATAATGACCGGGTTGGAACCCGTGGTTTCTTCCGCGGTCTTCCTGTGGATGACCGCAGCGGCAATACTTCCGGCCACCAGGTAAATCAGAGTCCCGAAAAATGCCCATACAGCGCCCGGCGGTGTCCCGACGGATAATCCCAAAATCACCAGGGTTGGCGAGACTCCCAGGGCAAACCCCTGCCACTTTTTAATATTTTCATCCACTGTTTTTTGCCTCCCTCTTTTAATCACTGCTTAATTCCCGGAGCCTTTTATTTATATAGTCTTCATCAAAGGAACTTGACCAGCGCCGGTCAAATTCATCCAAGATACGGTAGTGTTTGCTTATCAGGTTTTGCTGCAGGCGGAAACGCCCTTTGTTTTTAATTTCGCGCCACCACACCTTCCCGCCCATGGTTTTTTCCAAGGGACCTTCGTAGTGTTCAAAGGCCACAATTGATACCACTTCCAGCGGGTCACCTCCTAAGACCGACTGGAGTAACTGGCTGTCCCGGAATAAAGAACAAAAGGCTGCGACAGTGGTCCAATTGGCAGTGATCCGCTGTTTTTCAATCTGTACCAGGGTTTTCTTTGAAATGCCAAGGATTTCTGCCATATGGTCCTGGGTAAAATCAGCCTCTGTCCGGACAAGTTTCATTTTTTCACTTATTAATTTAATCAGGTTTTCCCGGTCCATAACACCAACTCCAGTAAAAAATAACACTTATAGTGTAATATTACACTATAAGTGTTATTTTTTCAAGAGTAAATATCAACTATGAAAGATACATCCTTCTAATCATCGGCCTTGGTTTCAGTATTTCCAGTGGCTTCATTTAGCATATGCCACTTTAACCAGCTTTTATGGGAAAGCGAAAGCCCAAGGACAGAAAACGCGCCTCCAAAAATGGTTTTGTACTGAGACATTTTTAAGGACATTTCATAGTTTATAAAAACCTGCCCTTTTAACATGGTGGGATGGCCGGCAGTATATCTGGATAAGAAAATGCCGTCAAAGTTATTATGTCTCCCTATTCACTGGATGATCTTTTTTCATTGGACGGTCCTCATTGCCGAGGGCCAGGGATGCTCCCCGGAATATGATTTTATGGCCATATTTGTTTTTGATGTCATCACAGGCAACATTAAGTTTGCGCAGTTTTTCTTTTTCTGCGAACATTTCCAGTTGTTCCGTGCTTTTTTTTACCAGGTTAGATACACTGATGCCGGCCAGCCTGACCTTTTTGGATTTTGGCCAGTTTTCTGTCAGGAGCCTGATAGATGTGCTGAAAATAGTTTCGGTAATGTCCGTATGGTCAGCCAGGGATACGGACCAGGTGTGGTTGATAAATCCCGTATCCCTCAGGATAAGGGTGATGGTCCTGTACATATACCCTCCCTGTCTCACCCTGTAACCCACTTTCTCTGCCAGGTCTATGAGGATGGGTATAATTTCTTCAGACTGGCAGTCCCTGCTCAGGGTAAGCTGCTTCCCTATAGATTTGACTTCGTGGTGGGAACCGCTGCTGACCAGGCTGCTGCCTATGCCGTTTGCCGACAGGTGCAGATGATGACCCATTTTACCAAAACGTTCCTGCAGTACTTTTTCCGGGTAACCTGCTAAATCGCCGATTGTCCTTATCCCAAGAAAACGCAGTTTCTTTTCTGTTTTTGCTCCTACGCCAAACAGCTGATTCACCGGCAGGGGCCAGAGCTTGTCCGGGACATCTTCCAGGGCTAACACAGTAAGTCCGTCCGGTTTTTCCATTTCCGCAGCCATCTTGGCCAGCAGTTTGTTGGGCCCGATACCTACTGAACACTGGACACCGATCTCTTCCCTGATTCTTTTCTTAATCTGTTTGGCGGTCTCAATACCGGAGCCGAACAGTCTGCATCCGGAAATATCTATATATGCCTCATCAATAGAATACGGTTCAACCAGGGGCGAAAAGTCCCTTAATATATTCATGATGCGGGATGAAAACTCCAGGTATTTTCGGTGGTCAGGTTTGAGAAAGACGGCATTGGGCACAAGTCTCTCCGCTTCCCACCGGGGCATGGTGGTCCTGACACCAAATTTTTTCGCTTCATAGGATGCAGCAAGCACAATCCCATGTCTTTTTTCCGGATCGCCACAGACTATTACAGGCCTGCCCCGAAGGGAATGATCTTCTGCCTGGTGGACTGAAGCATAAAAGGAATTCATATCTGCCAACAAGATATTGCCCAAGCAAATCCACCTCCAAGTGTTCGGTCAAGATGACCCGAGAAAAAACAGCATGATTGTTGTCAAGACAATTCCGATTAAAATAGAAAAGGAAACAATGCTGGCTGCAAATTCTTTGTCCAGGTCCTCCAGTGTAGCGAACATTAATGTATTGAAACCAACCGGGGCGGCAGAACTGATCAGGACAACAGACCTGCTCAGCCCCTCTATCCCAAAGATATTGACAAAACCAATACCCAGCAGAAGCCCAAAAAACATTCTGATGGAAATGACAGCAAAAAGGGCTTTAAAATTCACAACTTTGAGGCTGAAGCGAAGTCCCAGGGATATCATAAATAACGGGATAAGGGTATTGCCCAGCAGCTGTAAAAAATCGTCAATCATCACCGGAATGCTTGTACCGGTGAGATTGAGGAAAACTGCTATGGATAATGCCCATAATGGGGTGGACCCTAAAAACTTATTAATAATTTTGGTTTCACCATTGCGTCCATACTTAACTGCAACATAATAAACAAAAGTTAAGATAATTAAGCAATTGCCAAAATCAAAGAGAGCAGCCCTGGCAAAACCCTCCTGACCAAAGACCGCAATAATAAAGGGATATGTAAAACCTGTATTGATTATCATAGACCCGACCAAAAACACCCCTAAAGCAGGGCCGGACAGGTTGAAAAAGGCACCTGCAGCCCTTGCCGCGAAGTAAGACAGGATTATTATGGCAATAGCGGTGAGCGGTAGAAACAGGAGTTCACTGGTTAGCACCATCCGGGGAATAGAAATTAAAATTGAGGCTGGGAAAGAGACATGAAACACGAATTTTAAAAAAGAATCAGCAGAATCGTCATTTAGGATACTGAGCCTTTTTAGAAGGATTCCCAGCAAAAAGATTAACAGGATTGGAATGACTTTCAGAATAATTATGTCCATAGTAACGTTTCCTTAATATAAAATGCTTACAAACTCTGTTTACTAATTATATCAACAATGAAGAAAAAATGTAATATAGTATGAATTATTACGGCTAAAAAGAAAAGACTGCCCCAAAATGCTTCAAGACAGTCAGGCGGTTAAATTTAGTTAAAACCGATTTCAGCTTACCAGTCTCTTAAGTTTATTGTCAACAATATCGATAAGCTCTGCCATGATTTTCTGGGTCACTATCTCGGCCCTGGCGAAATCTGAAATGGTTACCGCGTTTTTATAGAGTTCTTCAATTTTCTCATAGACTGGGGCAACAGCTTCGTCAAGGACACTGTTAAATGCTCCTTTAAAGCTGCCCACCGCTTCTGTAACTTTGGATTTACTCTCACTGATTTTTCTCTGCCGGAACTCGTCAGTAGGTATTTTTTTTGTTGTCACCATGCTATCTCTCCCCTTGAAATAGTATTCTTAGAGAGCAGATTTCTATAAATAATACCGAAATCCTGTAAAAAGCATGAAAATTACATAACAACTCTATTTATGATAAAAAAACTAGTGATAACACCGGTTTTCGACAGAAAACGTTATGAACGTACTGCTGTAAACCGTTTTCCGTCCTGTTTACAGATAATCTGTATAACATTGCGGCCTGAATATAAAGCCGGCGGGATGCCGCCACCCGGCTCGACCCATTGCCCTGCCATATAGAAACTTTTGAGGCCTGGCAGGGTTTTGGGTATTTGGGTCCGGATAGTTTCAGGAGTCATCATCCAACCCTCATAAGAACCCTTAAAATTACGGGTATATCTCCAGTACGTATATGGAGTGGCTGCATCCGCCACTTCCACCTGGGAAGTGACCCCTGGGTAAAGGGATTCCAGCCATGCGAGGACCTGATTGGAAATCCGGGTTTTTTGTGCTGTATAGCGGTCATTATCTTTATACAGTTCATTCCAGTAGTCAAAATCTGATTCCAGGACAACCTGGACAACGGTTTTGCCATCCGGCGCCAGGGAAGGGTCATAATTCAGGATGCGGAGGAGTAAGCTGTCCGGCCTTTTACACCCGGTATCCAGGGGATTATCCAATAAAATAGTTTTTGCCGGGGATTCACCGGCAAAACTGCGGGCAACGCCGAAACTGCAGATAATTAAACCTGAGAACAGAGGCCAGTTATCATACCGGTGGACCAAGGCCGTGTCTATATATCTGCCGCCCAGCATATTAAAGATAGTACTGTGGCCGTCAGCCGCAGAAATAACTATATCGGCCCGGTGTTCAGTGCCATCGGAAAGGCGAATACCAACGGCCGTGTCATCTTCGACCAGGATTTCCGCAACCTCGGTGTTATATGTTACCGTTCCACCCAGATCTGCATACCTTGCGGCAATGGCTTCAGAAAAACTCAGGGAACCGCCCTGGTACCGGCAAAGCTGACCGTCAGCCAGTTGTCCCAGTATGGCAAATAGGAAATAGGCAGGCATGGTTGGCAGGAAAATGTTTTTTATACACTGCTGTAGAAATGGGTGGTTAAACCTGCCGGCCAGTTCTTCAACGGGCATTCCGTAGCGGAACAGGTATTTCAGGACCCGCCGGAACTTCCACAACATTTTAAGGGTATCTGCTGCACCTGATAATTCCGGCGGTTTGGGTATTCCCGAGTCAAAACCCTGTAATGCTTTGGAACAACGTATTAATTCATCAATAACAGCGGTATCCTCAGGAGAAATAGATTTCATGTCCTCTCCCAGCTTGTTCAGATCAGAGGTGACAGACAGGGTCTGCCCGGTTTTTTCGTCAAGGAATGATGCAAATTCTGTTATAGGTTGGATCGGGCTTCCGTCCATAACTCCCAGTTCCCGGTATAAGGGGTAAAATGAAGAACCGGGCTTACAGGACATCAGCCAGTGGATACAGCTGTCCATGGTATACCCGTGCCGTTTCCAGGCAGTACATACACCTCCGGGGAGAGAATGCAGCTCAAATATGCCGGAGCTGTAACCGTTCATCTGGGCGTAGCAGCCGGCTGACAGCCCGGCCAGCCCCCCGCCAATAATGATTATCGATTTGCTGTCCATACTTAAGCCCCCTTTTGACTTTTATCTGATTATTGCCACTTCTATTATGGAGCTGACAATAAATTATCGGGGTACTTCACAATAGGACTCCAGAGAAGCCATGTGTTTATCCCGTTGTCCTCTGTGGATTTTATCTGAGCCACTATTTCTTTTTTCCCATAGGGCGGCCGGCCCAGTGAAAAAGCCTGCAGCCAGGGGCGCAGCCGGCATCCGGAAGATTCAACCAGGCTGTTGATATCTTTGAGCGAACCGTCAACTACTTCATAGGGATGAGCATTAGGGTTGGGAAAACCGTAGTTTCCCTTGCTGTAATGGGAGGGATAGACCATGGGTGAAATATAATCTATATAAGGGGCCAACTGTTCCGGCCGCTGCCCTATTCCCATATCATCAACAGCAAATCCGGTAAAACCGAATACAGTGGCTGACATGATTTTATCCCACCCCAGTTCTTGCCGGGCATAACTAAGGAAGTCACTGATGACTTCCACCCTGTGCCTTCCGTCATTTTCAGCATAATTCGCAGTACGGGCGTTTTCCGGAAAGCGGATATAGTCAAATTGAACTTCATCAAAACCGAGGTCATAAGCCTCGCGGGCCAGACTGATGTTATATTCCCAAACTTCCCTGGAATAAGGGCTTACCCACTCTCCTTTGAGAACCGGGGACCCGTCCTGTTTAACTACCCTGAGCCCGGGTTTTGCCCGGGCAAGAAAAGGGTCCCTGAATACGACTATCCTGGCAATGGTATAAATGTCCTGTTCCTTCAGTTGTGTTAAATACTCGCGGATGGGTACCATTTTACGGCCCGAACCTGTTTCTTTGGCCAGTTTTACCTCTGATAAGTAGCCGATACGGCCTGATTCGTCCTTGACATCCAACTGGACTGTATTAAGATTTTCTTTCTCAATCAAATTTATTATCTCATCTCTCCTATCCTGGGAAGAGGCATAGGAAAAAGTAACATGGATACCTTTTGCCCTGGAGGCTTGTTTCTCCTGGCCGGGGGTACGGTTTGCATTTTCCGGCTGATATATAACTGTGGTTTTTCCGCTGATGGTGCCAAGGGATTCCTCCCATCCTTCCGGAAGGGCTATGGTATCTTTTTTACCGTCACTGACATACCGTTTTGCGGTTATCCTTTCAAGCCAGTTAACCAGGGAACTTTTGCCATTATCCTGAAAGACCTGGATACGCTGAATGCGTTTAGGATCATAATCCTTGTGGAAAGGAGACTTGGCAGCGCTCCAGGCCCACATCAGCACTCCCGTATGATTATACTCTTTACCGTCTTTACTGCCGCTTAACAGGGAATCGTAGGATTTAGGCATACCATCCTGGACTATGGCAAAAGACTTGGTCTCATAACCGGGTACAGCTTGATTTATGTGGTCCTGAAGACGCACGATTTCATCAGCCACCTGCTCCGGGGTGAGTCCGCCGAGGTTTTTATGTCCATATGTATGGTTCCCTATTTCAAAGCCCCACTCATCCAGAAGCTTAAGCTTTTTCTGCCACAAACCGGGTTGACCAAAGGGCTGGGCATTGATAAAAAAAGTTGCTGCATGGCCGAACCCTTTGTGTTTGGAGCCAAAATCCCTGAGGATACCAACTGCACTGTTTGGGTCAACCTCAGTGCTGTCCTGTTCTTCCAATAGCCTGAATTGCCCAAGGGAGCTGTCGTCAAAAGTAATTATCGCCGGGGATTTACCGGCCGGTATATCGATATCACCGGACAGATAGTCATTAAGAGGGATAAGTACATAATTTCTGTTATAGAGTTCTTCCAGGTCACGGCGGAAGTTTTCGGGAGTCCTGGTCCAGCGGCCTTCCTTTTCCCCTATTAAATGGTATACCAGAATAGGTACGGCCCCCAGCTCATTTGCCCCGGCCTCCCTGGCTTCATTGCGGATTTTTTCCGGGTCTTCTTTTGCATCCGCTACAGCAGGGTCGCTTTTTGGGGGCAGCTGGATTCCTCCTCCCGCTGTCGCAGGGGTGTCTTTGTTTGAGCATCCAGAGAGAATACCGGTAACCAGAACTGCTAAAATAATGAATGCTGCCAGCTGTTTTTTTGTGTGATTGGACAACATTGTGTTTCCCCCTCCGGTATTTAATAATGAATGAATCAGGACACCCAAAATACTTAATAAAAAAAATTCGACAAAATATGCCGAATCACTCTTTTTTATCCAGAAATATTTTATGGTAAATTGTACCTGAAGGAGGCGCCCCAGGAGGCGCCTCCTTCAAAAATATATTTACCCGCGAGCCACTTTGACCAGGATGGCTGCTATCTCCGCTCTTGTTATGTTTCCTCCGGGTTTAAATGTGCCGTCAGGATAACCTGATATTATGCCCTGTTCAACACAGAGGTTGATGCTTTCCCTGAATCTCGCGTCACTGATATCGGAAAACCTGTTTTTGGACAGGTCAATACCGGAAAAATCGGCGTGGTGCCTGATTATAGCGTGAATGACTGCCACTACTTCCTCCCTGGTAGTTTTCCTGTCAGGGGAAAATTTGCTTCCAAATATGTTTTTTACATCTTCCTTGGTCATGTGGCTTAACACACTGTCAGCTGCATTATATGCCCAGTGGTTGGGACTGATATCTGTGAGCAGCCATTTGTTGTCAGCTTCAGTCCCGTCCGGGTACAAATCAGAAACCAGTTTGTTCATCACAGCAATGAATTCAGCCCTGGTTATGTTTCCTCCGGGTTTAAAGGTGCCATCAGGATATCCTTTTATGTAACCCATATCTGCCAATTCAGTGACCACACTGAATGACCAGTGGTTTGTTCTGAGGTCTGAAAAAGAACGGTTTGCCATGAGTGGTAATGCATTCAGGGACAAAAACAGCAACATAACCGGCAGCATGATAAATTTCTTCTTTAGATTGTTCAATCTCAGCGCCTCCTTGTTTGTAGGAAACCTTTATCATATAACTACATAATTCGGGACGAAGGAAAATAAGGTGTCCGACCCAAATGAATGTTTACAAATTATTTACATTTCTAATTCTCCGGCGATGTGTCTTCATCAACCTTAGCTTCTGTATAATCCAGAATGGATTCCACAGGCACAGCCAGACCGATGGGGTCCTGATTCCTTTCTTCCCTGGACAGCCTTTCCTGGGAAAGAGTTGCAAATATTACGGCAATCACCTTCCCTTCTGAATTGAATACAGGACTGCCGCTGTTCCCTTTATGGACAGGACCCCTGATCATAAGAACCGGGTTGTCCCATCCCCGAATTCTGGTTTTCCCTATTATCTCACCTGTACTTGCCACCTGGGGAAATCCGAGCGGGTTGCCGATTATTACAACCTCATCCCCGGGTTGGGTTTCAGGTCTTTTTTCCAGGGTCAGGACCGGCAAATCACTGCCCTCGAGTTTTACGACTGCCAGGTCGGATTCGGGATAGCGGAAGATTTCTTTTCCCCGGTATGGCGGCCCGTCAGAAAAGGTGACAAACACATCCGGGGTTTCCCTGACAATATGGTAGTTTGTAATTATCATTCCATCAGGGTGAATGTTAAATCCTGTACCCCTTTGACCGCCGGCGCTGACCGCGGCCACCCCATGCTGCAGCTCCCGGATTGCCGGGTCCTGGGTGATTTCCAGGGATTTCATAAGGAAATCAAGGGATGGCATGTTCACCAGCCTGGTCCAGTTGTTTAAAGCCAGAAAAATGAAGGCCAGGACTGTTAAGAAACCTATCATTCTTAACATCATCTGTCTGAATTCTCTCATTTGGGTTACTGTATCCTGATAGTCACTGTTTCGGTGGTCATCATCCCCGGTTTTCCTGTCAATTTCTTCAATGAGATCCAGGTCAAGTTCTTTTTTTTGTCCAGGAGTCAGGGGAGTTTTCCAGTATTCATTATCGTTTGCCATAAACAGTTACCCCTCCAAAAAGAAATAAGCGGATTCAGGGTATCCGCTTGCTTGCATCGGCTGCTTTAGAAACTAGAATAATTTCCTGACAACATTGGCGGTGCCATTGGCCACGAGGGTATTAATAATCATCAGGATTAAGAACCCGGGAATAGCGAAGATTGTGACCGTTTTTCTGGCGCCTGGGTTTAAGTTTATCAGTGATCTGCCAATTGAAACAACAACCCCCAGAGTGACCGCCATTATCACCGGCAATCCCAGTACAATGCTGTTGGAGGCAAAAATTGAATTAAACAGGGCTGCAATTACGTTGATAATAACGAAATTAATAATAAGTATTTGGGAATATTTATTCATTCCAGACCTCCTGTTTTACCGGGGGTTTGCCCATTTCCTGTAAAACCTCATTCAGCAGTTCGACTGAAGCAAATTCATCCAGGGTTTTATAAGAGAAATGCCCTTCTTTAACCATGTAATCAAACAAGCCTTTTATGTAATCCATGTTGGGGTCATAGCTGATTTCTGCTTCATTCCAGGACTCTCTGAAGATCTCCAGTTCGTTTTCCTTGTCAATCACTTCCTGTTGAACACCCTTGCCCTCGAACCAGGCCATCCTTAGTTCTCTGTTTATTTCAGGTAATTCATGAATCTTTTCAATTGCCTTCTCAGTGGAGAGGATATGCCCTTTAAGGAATGCTTTGACAAGTTCGGGATTGTCCCTGACCAGTTCCTTTTTGGCAACCAGCCAGAGCCTGGGCTGGACCCTGCCGAAAAGCCCATCCGGGTTGAGGCTGTATACCTTGCTGCCGGGGACCATGGACTTGGCCTTGGGCAGGTTATTGGCATTGTCAAAATTAACGATAGCCGCATACTTACCTTCTCCGTAATTATTCCAAAGGTCACTTACGATATTGTCCCAGACAATTTCCACAGTCCCGCCGTAGGTGCTTGTCTTGAGCCCCACCGCAGACAGGACTTTGTTGAGCTGGTAATCATCGGCATATCTGAGGTTGGCAATCCCCACCTTTTTACCGTCAAGGTCCTTTAGAGACTTGATTTCCGGCCTGGTTACCAGATTGATATCATTGGAGTTGACACTGGCAGCGATTAGCATGTATTTTTCACTTCCGCCGTACTTTGATTTCTTGGTATTATAAGTGGAAAATGCCGTGTGGGGTAAATACATAAAGTCCGGGGCACCTTCTTCTTTGTCCAGCAGAGGGTATACTTCCTGGAGACCGTGAGCTGCAATGTACTCAACCTCTTTGCCAAGGGTACCAAGCTGCTCGGAGAAGATATTGTATTTCTGGTTTATAAATACCTGGGCAGAGCCGTTAGTCATGGCCACATATGCAACGCGCACCTTGTTATCTTCCACAGCGGGCGGCTTTTCTCCGTCATTTGGCTGTTCAGCCCCTGTCCCTGTTTTGGTTCCGGTATCAGTCCCGGAAGTGCAGCCGGCAAGGATTGTGAAGACCATGAGTACCGCCAGAAAAAATGCCAGTTTTTTCTTCATTAAATTCTTTCCCCCCGTTGAAATAATAAGTTGAATATACAATCCGGCTCTGATTACAAAGCCTGGTATAAAGATTATATAATTTATAAAAAAACCCTTCAAATTTGAGCAAAAAATTAATGAAAATGTTTATTTTCTTCTGCCGGTTTTACCCATAGGTTCATGTCCTCAAATTGTCCCATGATGTCACAGTTATTTATCAAACGTCCTGAGAACACATATCCCAGGCGGTGAAAAACAAGGTTAATTCCATAGGACCTGGCCCTGGACAGGGAATAAAAAGTCCGGATATGCATATCTCCGAGTTCTTTCTCAAGGGCCTGTACAAGATAGGACATCAACCCCTGGCCCCTGTAATTCGGAAGGGTTGCACAATCGGTTATTTCTGCTGCCAGGTGGTCGTGGTTGATTTCACCGGAAGCGGCGCTGATTATCCTGCCATGGTGTTCAATCACCATAAAATACGCCTTTTCACCAATTACCTGCTCCAGGTATTCCGGTCTGTTCAGGGGTGTGGGGTAACTGGGAAACACCGATGTAAAAAGGTCCACAAGCATTGGAATATCTTCGGCGGTCCCCTGCCGCAGGCGGTAATCGCGGTGAATTTCCTTCAAAGACGAGTTTACCGGATGGGCCAGAATCTTTTGTAATATTTCATCTTCCTCTTCTATCGCCGGGCTGATTCTGCGTTCCATGCCGAAAAACCTTGAAAGACAGTAGCCGTTTTCTCCCCTGAAGTAATTTTTTATGAAACCCTCAAGGATGTAACCCCGGGAAATAAAATTATCCCAGTCCCCTTCCCTGGCTACCAGGACTATCTTCCCAAACCCGTTTTCCTGTGCCAGGTAATTTAGGTAGTCAGCCAGGAAAGGTATGGACGGGCCCTTATAGTCCAGCACCTTAATTCTTTCATTTGTGCAGTCTATAAAAACCTTGACTGAAAAGTCATCCTTTTCTTTGGTATATGTCATCCCATATACAACTCCTATTGAATGTAGTTTTCTCTCCTCTGTTCCCTGATGTTCCCCTTGGGTACCAGGCTGACCTTCCTGTTGGAAAACAGTTTTTGCAGGCCGGTCCTGAAGACCGGCTGATCTTCACATAAACCGCATTCCAGGCATTTGCCGGACCTGTCGGCGGGTTCAGTATATGCACTGATAACCCCTTCATAATTTCTCAGGATTACTTTTTCATCTGACATGGAAATAAGGTACTGGGGTGATACGGGAATTTTACCCCCGCCCCCGGGAGCATCCACGACATATGTGGGTACTGCCAGCCCGGAGGTATGACCCCGAAGAAATTCAATTATTTCTATGCCTTTGGCCACCGATGTGCGCAGGTGTTCCAACCCTTCCGAAAGGTCGCACTGGTAAAGGTAATAAGGGCGGACCCTTATTTTTAGGAGCATATGGACCAGTTTCCTGATGATGTACGGACAGTCATTAATCCCTTTTAACAGGACTGTCTGGTTGCCCAGGGGAATTCCTGCATCTGCAAGCATAGCACAGGCTCGTTCGGCTTCCGGGGTGATTTCCTGCGGGTGGTTGAAATGGGTATTTACATAGATCGGATGGAACCGGCGCAAGAGACTGCACAAATCATCGGTTATCCTTTGCGGCAATACAACCGGGGTCCTTGTCCCAAACCTGATTATTTCCACATGGGGAATATTATGCAGTCTTGTCAGCAGGTACTCAAGCCTGTCGTTTTCTGTAAGGAGGCTGTCTCCGCCGGAAATAAGCACATCCCTTATACCAGCCGTGTTTTTGATATATTCCAGGGCATTTTCGATGATATCTCCCGGCATAGACTTGTCAGTGGTGCCTGCCAGGCGCCGCCTGGTACAGTGACGGCAATACATGGAACACTGGTCTGTAATCAGGAACAAAACCCTGTCAGGATAGCGGTGGGTAAGCCCCGGCACAGGTGAATCGGTATCTTCCAGGAGCGGGTCTTCCAGGTCACAGGGGCTTTCATCCAGTTCCCAGGTAACAGGAATGGCCTGTTTGCGGACAGGGCATTCCGGATTGTCCGGATCCATTAACAGGGCATAATATGGGGTTATTGCCATTCTTAGGGTCTCCAGGCAGTTATTTATACCGCTTTCTTCTTCGGGTGTGAGGTTTACGACTCTTTTCAGCTGCACTGTGCCGGTGATACGGTTGGCCACCTGCCAGTGCCAGTCATTCCATTGGTCAGGTTCCACGTCTTTCCATGTGTCAATATCCCTGTAGCTGCGCAAAAAAACAACCTCCCTGCGTCAATTTAAAAATATTTTTTGTGGGCAGGTGATGTTTTATGCTAAAACCCCTAACAAATTATATTTTCCTGAATATACTGTATTGACATAAAGTTTAGCAGCTTGTTGACCATTTCTGTTGAACAAAACCTCATTGAGAAAGGTGTGATAAAATGTATTTTTACGGCTACAGGCAGCAGTGTCCCCCAAATACTGTGCCATACACTATTAGAGCCGGAGACACTTACTTTAGTATTGCGAGACGGTTCAATACCACCGTACCGGCGCTTATTTCGGCAAACCCCGGTGTTGACCCGAATTTTCTGCAAATTGGACAGGTAATCTGTGTCCCCAGGCAGCCGATATTCCCCCCGTGCCCTGAGGGGAATTTTTACACGATTCAGCCCGGAGACACCCTTTTTGCCCTGGCCAGGTTTTTTAATGTGTCCCTTGATGACCTTCTGGAGGCCAATCCGGGTATCGACCCGGAAAACCTTATCCCCGGACAGGTAATTTGTATTCCTGTCGCAGTCCCGCCGGTCACCTGTCCGACCGGGACGACACCTTATACAATCAGAGCCGGAGATACCTTCTTCAACCTTGCCATCAGGTTTAACACTACTGTGGCAGCAATAGCTGCCGCAAATCCGGGAGTTAATCCCAATGCCCTGCTGGTTGGCCAGGTGATCTGCATACCTGTTGCTGCACCTCCTGTCTGCCCGGCCGGGACGACACCATATACCATCAGAGCCGGAGATACCTTCTTCAACCTTGCCAACAGGTTTAACACCACTGTGGCAGCAATAATAGCAGCAAACCCGGGAGTAAACCCGAATGCCCTGCGTATCGGCCAGGTAATCTGTATACCCGGAATGATGACCCAGATGTTTTTTTAACAGGTAAGCGGCAGAGAAATGGCGGGTCCCCGGCACCCGCCATTACTTTTCGTCAAAAAACAAATCATATATTTTTACGAACTTCCTCAAGGACCTCAATGATATCTTTACTGAATTCCTCAGGGGCATAAATGGCCCCCCAGCCTTTGTGCATCTGAAAAATACCGTCATAGGCAAGGTCATAATATGACCTGATTCCATGAGGTATCTCCCGTTCCTTAAGAATCGACCCCAAAAGTTGTGCTTCAATCTCGTTTTCCAGGACAGCTATTTTTGTGAAACCTTCCATATTACCAGCTCCTTTAACACATTTCCTTTAACAGGGCTTATATTTTTTTGTACCCGGCTAATACTATTCTGTGACAGAATGTAATTTTATAATAAGGAGAGTGGATTTATTGAACGAGATTGTTCAAAGGATGGATCTTTCCAGCTGGAAGGGATGGAAACACTCCCTGGGGGTAGCGGTTGAGTTTGCAGAAGAACTGGGTATTTCCCAGGACACTATTTCTAACTTTGCCGCTCAGTTCGGTAACTACCTGACCAATAACGTGCCTGCTGACCTGGCTGAAAACAGGGCCATTAAGGAATTATGGGAGGTGGCAAGCCCTGAGGAGCAAAAGATTATTGCCAACTGTATGGTAAAACTGGCTAAGAAGAACCTTTAATCCGGTAAAGCGAAAGCCGCAGCTATTTTCAATAGGGCGGCTTTTGCTATCTAAGTCTTCCTGAACTTTTTCCATACCAGGTACGATATGACCAACAGCCCGATTACGGCAAAGACTACGATGTTGAATTCATGTAAGTAGTTTTGAAGCTGTTCCCAATTGCCGGTAAATACGTACCCCAGGTAAACCAGGGCCAGGTTCCAGGGCAGCGCCCCCAAAAAAGAATAGATGCTGAACTTTAAAATGTCCATTCTTGCTATACCGGCCGGAAGGGAGATAAAAGTACGGACAGCAGGCAGCATTCTCGAGAAAAATACCGTAACCTCCCCTTTTTGGGCAAACCACCGGTCGGCCATGGCCAGGTGCTTTTTTGACAAGAAGATGTATCGGCCATACCTGTCAATAAATGACCTTCCCCCGAACCTGCCTGCGGCATAGGCCAGCCAGCTGCCTGTCAGGTTAGCTGCTGTTGCCGTAAGTGTTGCTTCGAACATACCCAGGCTCCCTTTTGCTACCAGATGACCGGCATATGGCATGACGATTTCACTGGGGATAGGGATACAAGCACTCTCCAGGGACATTGTAATAAAAATGGCGAGCAGCCTGTATTGTTCGATGTCGGTCTTCAAAATATGTTCAAGCCATGAAAACATGTTTTCCTCCGAATATCCGAATCAGGGATAGATTAATTAATTTTACAATCCAGGCCGCGCTTATCCGGATACAGTATTGAAATGATGATACTGAGAGCCAGGGTGGAGACAATCACAATAATAGAGGTGACAAGGGAAATTTCAATGTGGAAGAACAAAACCGATAGCTTGATCCCGGTGAAAACAAGGATCAGGCCAACTCCGTATTTTACATAACAGAAAGCGGAATGCATGCGTTCAAGCACGAAATAGAGGTTCCTCAGACCAAGTATGGCAAAAATGTTGGAACTGTAAACGATGAACGGGTCGGTGGTTAAGGAGAATATGGCCGGAATGGAATCAATAGCAAACATAATGTCTGATGCTTCAATCAGGACCAGGATGGCAAACAGGGGTGTTGCATAAAGAATTCCCTTTTCCCTGACAAAAAACCTCTCACCGTGTAGTTCATTTGTATTCGGCAGCACTCTGCCAAGAAGCCTCAGGACACGGCTTTCACTGAAATCCTGGCATTCATCATTTTTGCCAAACATTTTTATGCCACTGAAAATCAGAATAAGACCAAAGATGTAAAGCACCCAGTGGAACATGTCCACTACAGCCACACCCAAAACTATGAAAATCAGCCTAAGGATTACGGCCCCGGCGATTCCGTACGTAAGTACCCTTCTTTGATATGCCGCGGGAATACCGTAACATGAGAAAACCAGCAGGAATACAAAAAGGTTGTCCATGCTGAGGCTGAGTTCAATGATGTATCCACCAAAGAATTCCAGGGCTTTTTCAGTCCCCTTAAAAAAATAAACACCGGTATTGAAGGCCATGGCAATACTAAACCAAAATACCACCCATTTTAATGCATTCTTTAAAGACACGTGAAACCCTCCTTCTGATTATCACTTTGATGTTATGATTTGGAAAATTAAAAACCCTGCACCCACAATTCATAAGAGGATGCAGAGTCTCACTTAACTTATAAGTCAACAAAGCCGGGCCAGAGGCCGTCCTGACGACTTTGTTCCCGTTGATAAACGGGTAGTTACTCCCCCTGTCCAATTTATATATATTGTATTCTATATTGTCCAAACAATCAAGAAAAATAATCCTTAATAAGTGCTTCAGCCTTATCAGGGTCAGGATAGCCGCCTGTCAGCAGGGATGCACTCTCCAGTTTATATGATGAACCGTTAAAACAGATCATAATGCCTGAAGAAACGATTCTAAAATTTACAGTTATTGGACCTCTTTTGCCCGGTGAATCAGACGGCGGTTTATAAACCAGGCGCTGGACTTTTCCGTCAAAACTGCCGTGGGGATATTGAGGCAGGAACCCCATCTTCTCTATTGCTGTTGTAACTGCTTCTATTTCGGCAATCGGGAGAATTTTTATGTCAAGCCTTTCAACAGGGTTTATGGCATCCCTGATATCAAGACCTGATATAAGTTCATACCTGGTTGATCCGGCTGAAAACGGAATACCCGTCGGTACTGTATAAAAAAAGGGTATTTCTTCCCAGAAGTGTTCCCCGTCGATTTCCAGGGGGCATTTAATCAATAAGCTGTCCAGGGTATCGGTAAACATTTTTTCCCCGGTGCCTGGGTCAAAATATGATGTCACTTCCAGATGAATATAAGCCTGGGCCGCTTCCTGGGGTATATTCCCCCCTGCCAGGATAATTTTACCCTCTACCGTGTTCCCTTGTCTCAATTGGACATCAGGCAGAAAAAGTTTAATTTTGGCTCCACCGAATCCCAGCCCGGCCAAAAGTTTCTTGAACATCACCGAATCACCTTCCGGACGTTTATCCCAAATAATTTTTTATTATATCATAATATTAGTCCTTGACAAAATATAATCTTGAATTATAATTGAGAATAAGAATCAATATCAAACATATTAGGAGGTACATATGAAAGCTTTTAAATTTACTAAACTCTTAGCCATTGGGTTAACTGCAACGATGCTTTTTGCAGGATGCTCATCCACTTCTCAGAAGGCCACGGAAAGCGGTTCAAAAGGTGATGAAACAAAGCCCGAATACGTCAATCTGTATACTGACAGGCATTATGATTCCGATGACAGTCTCTATAATGCTTTTACTCAAAAAACAGGTATCAAAGTAAATATTGTCAAAGGTAAATCGGATGAGCTTATTGAAAGGCTCAAAACTGAAGGTGCTGATACGGAAGCTGATCTTTTTATTACTGCCGATGCCGGACGATTGCATAGAGCCAAGTCATCTTCCCTGCTGCAGCCTGTTGATAGTCAAATACTTAAGGCCAACATCCCGGAAAATCTTAGAGACAGTGAAAACTACTGGTTTGGATTTACTAAAAGAGCACGTGTTATCGTTTATGCTAAGGATAGAATAAATCCGGCAGAATTATCTACATATGAGAATTTAACAAATCCTAAGTGGAAAGGGAAAATTCTTGTCAGAGGTTCAGACAGTATTTATAACCAATCACTCCTTGCTTCATTTATAGAAATTATGGGTGAAGAAAATGCAAAAAAATGGGCTGCAGGAATCGTAGCTAACATGGCACGGGCACCAAAAGGCGGTGACAGGGATCAGGCGAAAGCAATAGCTGCGGGCGAAGGTGATATCGCAATCATGAATACCTATTACTTTGGCCTCATGTTGAATTCATCTGATCCGGAAGAAAAGAAAGTCACAGAAAAACTGGCCGTATTTTTCCCTGACCAGGATGGCAGTGGCACACACATCAATGTATCCGGCGGCGGGGTCGTAAAAGATGCCAAGAATAAGGAAAATGCAATTAAGCTTCTTGAATTCCTGGCCGGCGAAAAAGCTCAGAAGTCTTATGCAGAAGCAAACTATGAATATCCTGTTCTAAAAAGTGTTGATTCCTCCGACCTCCTGAAATCGTGGGGCTCTTTCAAAGAACAGTCGGTAAGTTTGTCAAAACTGGGTGAACTCAATGAAAAGGCAGTAAAGATTTTGAATGAAGTTGGTTGGAAATAATGAATATTTTAAAGAAAACCAATATAAAAAGAAAAGTCAGCATACGCACCTTGCTGGCTTTTCTCTTTATAATTATTATCAATCTGCCTATTATTGCTATCATCAGCAGGGTCAATTTTTCATCAAATGATAACTGGGAACATTTTAAGCAATATCTTTTGCTTGACGCTGTAAGTAATACATTTTATCTTGTGCTGTTCACTTTGCTGCTCTCAGGTATTATAGGGGTGCTGTTTGCGGTTATCGTTGCCCTTTTTGACTTCCCATTAAAACATTTGTTTAAGTGGGTTCTTTATATTCCAATAACTATTCCGCCTTATATAGCTGCTTATGTTTATGCGGGAATGCTGAGCTATACAGGCATTATTCAGCGCTTATGCAGGAGCTGGGGTATCGACCTTAAGCCCCAATGGCTGGATATCATGAACCTGAGAGGTGCCGTTTTTATTTATTCTATCACACTCTACCCTTATATCTACGGTGCAGTGAAATCCTTCTTGGAGAATCATTCCGGAAATCTTGTCGATACTGCCAGGGTGCTTGGTTACAAACCAATAAAGCTTTTTGGTAAAGTGATCCTTCCCTTGATCCGCATTCCTCTCATTGGCGGACTGATGTTGGTTATGATGGAGGTTGTGAGCGATTATGGTGTTGTAAAGTACTTTAATATTCAAACCATGAGCTCCACCATCTTTCAGTCATGGTTTGGTATGGGAGAGACAGGTGTCGCTATCCGGCTTTCTTTCTATGTGATGATATGTATAATTGCCCTGCAGGGTATAGAAGAAATAATGAGAGGGAGAAAAAAATACGTTATAGGCAGTGGACGCGGAAGGCCGATAAAGCCAGTAAAGCTGAAGGGTTTCAAGGGATATGCGGTAATTATCTTAATAACTCTGTTTATCGGTATTGCCTTCATAGTCCCTGTCGGCCAGATGTTGGTTTGGGCAATGCTTGCTTTCTATAAAGTAAACCTTTCAAATTTAAACCAGATCCTGTTCAATACCCTGATTTACTGCATTTTGGCTACTGTGCTGATTCTAGCACTTAATGTATGGATTGCCCATAGCCGGAGGTGGATGGCGGCGAAATCCGGTCTTATTATGAGTAAGCTTACTCAGTTAGGTTACTCAATGCCTGGGGCAATCATAGCAGTTGGTACTATTACAGTCTTTGTTGCTATAGACGGCTTATTGCATCCATTATACCGTTATTTTGATCCGAACAGCAAAAAACTATTGCTGAGCAGCAGTATAACTATGCTTGTTTTCGCCTTTGTCGTCCGCTATATGGCCATCGGATTCAACAGTGTGAACTCTGCATTTGCCAAAATCGGAGTAAAGTATAATGATGCTGCAAGAACTTTAGGTATAGGGAGAACCAAAGCAATGATGAAGATTGAGCTTCCCATGCTCAAAAGTTCTCTGATTACAGGTTTTATACTTACGTTTATTGATATCATAAAAGAACTTCCCCTCACCCTGCTTTTGCGTCCATTTAATTATAACACCCTCGCCAGCAGGGTTTATGAATATGCCAACGATGAAAGGATTCATGAGGCATCGGTACCCGCGCTTATAATAATTTCCCTGAGTACCCTGGCTGTAATATTGCTTGTTAGGATCAGCTCCGGTAAAGGAGGAATAAAAAAAAGATGAAACTTGTAATCGAAAATTTACACTTTAGGTACCATCCAAAGGCAGAAAAGATATTTAACGGATTCAGTCTCTCGGTTGAGGAAGGTGAAATTCTGGCTGTTTTAGGAAGCAGCGGTTGTGGAAAAAGCACATTACTGCGCATCATATCCGGTCTGGAAGAGAATGCTCAAGGATCGATAAGAATTGGAAATACTGTTTTTCAGAATAAGTTGTTATTTGTGCCTGTTGAAAAACGGAACATAGGCTTCGTATTTCAAGACTATGCCCTCTTTCCCTTTATGACAGTTGAGCAAAATATTAAGTTTGGTATGAAAAAGCCAAGTTCTGAACAGTTACATCAATTGCTGGAGTTGACACAATTAAAAGGGCTTGAAAACAGGTATCCTCACGAATTGAGCGGTGGACAACAACAAAGGACAGCTTTAGCCCGAACCCTCGCTTCAAAGCCCGCCCTTCTCCTCATGGACGAACCCTTTAGCAACCTTGATACAAATTTGGTGGATGAGTTACGAAAGGATTTAAAGCGGATTATTAAATCACAAAAAATCACCACTGTTCTTGTCACACACAATAAAGAAGATGCGGATTTTCTCGCTGATAAAATTGTTCAATTATCTGCGGAATGAAAGGCATAAATGTATGGGATAATAAGACTGAAGGGATGTATATTAATTTCAGGAGGAATATGAATGAAGGATGACAGGGAAGTAAATGCCGGCATTCCGGAAAATAAGGCCGAATATCATGGTGTCCATAATATGTATGCAGGGGTACATGACAGGTATTCCGGTGTCCATGGCGATTATCCGGGGGTAGACCTGGGAGAAGGAGATGCAGAACCGGCAGTTGCACCGGGGATGAGGGATTTTCTGGAGAAAGATGCCGATCCGGAAGAGATTAAAGAGGGTGAGTCTACCAGGGTAACTACCCTGTCTTATGATGAAACCCACTAGTAACCTTTTACATGTCAGGGGAAAACGATTCGACCATAAAAAGGAGGTTTCCCGGAAGTTCCAGAATGAATCGTATTGCCTGGTCCTTATCTGCGGGAAGCTGTGAAAGGAGATGGGGATTAAGGGTTAGTTGAATACCCTCTTCCTCATCAGGATTATAGAATGACCATGATTGCTGCCGGCCTTTTTTTTGTGTAAGCCGGCCGTTTTCTTCGGTACAATTGAGGATAACCCTGATCGCGTCATCACCACAGCTGCCGTTTTCAGTAACCGCTTTCATGTTTTCCGATACTCCTATAATTTCAACTGCATATTTGCATGCTTTATACCCTGTCAATACTCCAAAACAGAGGTGACCATGATGTCCCATCAGGTCCATTAAGTCATCAGGAAGGGAAACAGTTTCCATGCCGATTCCTCCTACATTAAAATAGGTTTACTTTTTAATAACTATCCTGGTCCCAACAGGCACATATTCATAAAGTTCCTCTATATCTTTGGAGTACATGCCTATTGAACCATTGGTCCATGAAATGCCCATTAAGGGCCCTCCGCCCCCGTGAATAGCAATGTTGCCACCTAATGGGGTATCCTGGGGAGGAGTTTCCCCATTCTCATGGGCTTTACTGACAGCAAGAAAATCCTTGCCGGTTATCAAACCCTCACGGAGACCCCTGAGGGCATCTTCCTCACTGGGATAATCCAGGCGGAGAAACCTTGAACCATAGAAGCGCCTGGCAGGTCTGAGTTCTTCCTTTTCTGAAATAAGAAAATCTCCTTCCGGTGTCCTCCCGTCCCCGGCTTTCTCCTTATCCAGCCTATAATCTCTGCTGAGAGCAATTTTGTACGATTTAATTAATGTTTCTCCTGAATACATATTAAGGGTATGAGTGGTTTTAAGCACC
The DNA here is from genome assembly GCA_002840275.1 of Firmicutes bacterium HGW-Firmicutes-14. Taxonomy (GTDB): domain Bacteria; phylum Bacillota; class Thermincolia; order Thermincolales; family UBA2595; genus W-Firmicutes-14. The sequence goes on along the minus strand of PHAB01000003.1, from coordinate 220,090 downwards.
TCAAGCCACAAATCAGGGACCGGTTTCAGAATACCAAGGTCTTCCAGGACCACGGCAAGTTCCTTGTGAGGGTCATCTGTGGCTGAGTTCCTGATGAAGGGGCCAAGGAGTGTTCCCTGATATGCCCACAGGTTATAGGATGTTATTAGCAGCAGCAATCCTGCAGCAGAAAAAATTATCAGCTTCCTTAGCCGGCTCACCGATGGTTTAACCCCCTTCCCCTCTTTTCTGATTTCTAAAGATATTGCCATTTGCACCATCTGGATTCAATGATATCAAGGACAATATAAAGGATAAGGCCAAGAAAACTCATCCCCATTATGCCGGCAAACATCTGGCTGTACGATGCGGTGCTCCAGGAATCCATGATGAAATATCCAAGTCCTTCACTGGTAGCAAAAGACTCTACAAAGAAAAGCACAGCTATTGCTGTTCCCAGGCTTATCCTGAGGGAAGTGAGGATTTTTGGCAGGCAGGCAGGCCATACCGCGTGCCTGTAAATCTGAAACCGGGAAGCCCCCAGGGACAGCATTGAATAGATGTTTTGCACCGGCACACCCTTGGAGGCATCCCTGGTGGTGACCAGTATCTGAAAAAATACAATCAGCCCTATCATAAATATCTTCGGAAAATTACCGAGACCAAAGAGGAGAAAAACAATGGGTAAAAACACTATCTTGGGAATGGGATATAAGAGGTAAATAACCGGTGAAACATACCTGTCATATTTGTCTTCCCGCCCGAGGAACAGTCCCAGGGGCACGGCAATGACCGTTGAGGCCAATAGGCTGACCACTACCCTGAGCCCGCTGATATAAAAGTGCTGCAGGATGGTTGAACGAAAAATGGACATGAATTCTCTCATTGCCGCCCAAGGGGTGGGCAGCATATTGTTTTTGACATAAATGGCCAAAAAATACCAGAATGCCATAATCACTGTAGTTGCAATAAATACATCGACAGATTTCTTGAGCAAAGGGTTTTTCCGGCTCAATTCCCCACCCCCAATAAACTGCGAAGTCTGGAACAGACTTTGTGGAACTCAGGTCTCTGCCTGTATCCCGGAGTTCCGGCCAGGGGGTTAACGATTGTTTCAATAATGGTGCCGGGGCGTTCGGACATAACGGCAATTGTACTGCCCAAAAAAACTGCTTCTTCAATGCTGTGGGTGACCAGCACCAGTGTCAGATTGTGTTCCCGCCAAATTTCCAGGATGAACTGTTGAAGGGTTTCCCGGGTAAGGGCATCCAGGGATGACAGGGGTTCATCCATAAGCAGGAGACTGGGTTTAAACGCCAGGGACCTGGCAATTGCCACCCGCTGTCTTTGCCCGCCGCTCAACTGGGCCGGATAGGCAGTGCTGAATTCAGACAGACCGAGTTTTTCCAGTATAGGAATAACGATATCTGACTGTTCCCTTTTACCCAATCCACGGATTTCCAGGCCCAGGCTGGCATTTTCAACTACCGTTTTCCAGGGAAATAGCCCGTAATCCTGGAGGATTAGGGCTGTGTCAGTCCGCCTGCTGTCAGGCTCACAGCTGTCAATCAGGACATTTCCCGAGCTTGGGCGGATTAAACCCGCCAGGATAAACAAAAGGGAACTCTTACCACACCCGGAAGGGCCTATTATTGAAACCCTTTCCCCCCTGCGGGCTTTAAGGTTCACGTTTGCCAGGGCTTTTACTCCATTATCATATATATTATTGTTCTGCTGTTCATATGTCAGCGCAAGGTCTTCGACAAAGATCATTATGTTTTTTCCTTTAAACCATTAATAGTCAGGATAAATGGCAGTAAAATAACACTCTATATCAGGGTATCATCCACCAATTCATCATAGGTAAAGGGTTTATCGAGGAGTTTTTTATCAACCATCCAGTTAACCACGTTTAGCACATCCTGTTCGGAAGGAGCCTGGGGCGGTGAAAAGGTGGGAGATTTATATGTGTTTTTAACCGGTTCCGGAATCCGTGCTTTTTCAATTAGCAGAGACCTGTACTGTTCAGGGTTTTGGGTCAGGGCAGCAGCTGCTTCCCCATATATATCAATAAGTTTTTTTATGGATTCCTTCTTGCTGTCAATTGAATCCTTCCTGAAGAGCATCACCACCTGGGAGACATTCATGTCAGACATGGTATCATCGAGGATGACCCTGGCGCCCTGTTTTTCGGCCAGGGAAGCCAGAGGGTCAGGAAGAAGTGCGGCCTTAACCTGGTTATTGACCAACATCTGTAACCTTATGGGCATTTTGGGAATCCCGAGTTTCTTGATCTGGTCTTTTTCAAGACCGTTCCGGAGTAAAAGCATGTCTGTAATGTATTCGATAATGGTATTTTCTGAAATAGCTATATCTACATCGGCCAGGTCGCTTACAGAGTTAAACTCAGAATCAGGTGAACCGAGCAGCACAAACCTGCCTTCCTCCGGGGTTACACCGAGGGTAATCGAAGTGATACGCACATCTGTTCCGCCCTTTTTAAGCAGACTTGCTGCCACTATATCAGCCGCTTCACCGTCAATCTGGCCTGCCTGAATAGCTGCATCCCGTTCTGCAGCACTGGGAAAAGGCACTAATGCAACATCGATTCCTGCTTTTTCAAATCTCTTCTCAGCCTCGGCAACGAACAGGGGAAGATTGTCTTCAATATACAAAACCCCTATTTTAAGTGACTGGTCTTTTTTTTCAGAACCTGTTTTATTAGTTCCACACCCGGCAAAAAGGCCGGCAAAAAGCACCAGTGACAAGAAAGCTGCTGTAATAAGGACAAGTCTTTTTCTCACTTATCTCTCCCCTTTGAATAAAATGGAAATCATAATTTGCATAGGATATCTGGCTTCTATTTCGACAGAAGCAGCCTGATTCCCTGCCCTTAGATGAATAAGTTCCCGAAAAGCACATAAAAAAAGCCGCTGTTGCGGCTCAAGCTAATTAAACTGGGAACTGGTATTGGAATATAGTGCGGAAACCTTTGGCCCCAGTAACATCAGGGCCCCGACGACAGCTATGACAAAGGCCCCCAGGAGCAGACCGTACTCCGTTAATCCCTGGCCGTCGTCACAGTTATACAGTTCGGAAAGCAATTTCACCGGTGTTACCCACCTTTCCTAGTTTTTGAACGGTTCCGGAAACAGGTGATAACTGGTTGATACTTTGATACCTCACTATACATAGGTATCGTCAAAACATAAGCTTTACTTTATACCTAATGAAAAAAAGCAAAACAAATTTCTTGCTCAAGAAGGTAATAAATACTAAATTATAGAATACAACAGAAAATGCCTCTTAAGTAAAAGAAGGTGTAATAATATATATAATCCCAGCAACCTTTATATAGGCCAGAGGCTGGCCATACCTGTGGAATAGCGTCTTAATTAGGAAACCAGGACATGGTTTCCTAATTCCATTTTATTTAGGGCTTTGACGAAAAGTTCTACCAGATTGGGGTCAAACTGAGCCCCTGAACAACGGTAAAGTTCTTTTACAGCAGTTTTAAGGGTTAAGCCTCTCTTATAGGGTCTGTCTGTCGTCATAGCGTCAAAACTGTCTGCAATAGCAAGAATCCGGGCATTTAACGGAATATCTGTCCCTCCCAGACCGACCGGATATCCTTTGCCGTCAAACCGTTCATGGTGATATAAAATCTGGGGGAGAATTTGCTGAAGTGCGCTGACCGGTTTAATAATATCGGCTCCCCATTGAGGGTGGCATTTTAAAACCAGCCACTCGTCATCTGTCAGTGTGCCCTTTTTGTTAAGGATTTCCCGGCTGATCTCAATCTTCCCAATATCATGCAGGTAAGCGCCATATTTAATGAACTTAACCTGTTCCTCATCCAGGCCCAGGTGCCCGGCAAGAGCGGTGGAGTATTTCAGCACCCTTTCTGAATGGCCGAAGGTATACTTGTCTTTGGCATTGATAACAGTAATAAGGGTTTTGATGGTATTCAGGAGATTGAAGTCTGAATGGTTTAGTTCAGCTTTAAGGTCATCAAATACCGAGAAATAAAGGGCGACCTTGCTTTTAGAAATGTGTTTTGCCCGGTAAAGCGCCTCTTCCGACATTTTAAGCAGTTCTTCCCGGTTAACCGAGTTATCAGGGAAAGTTGCCACTCCCAGAGAGACAGTCAACTTGCCTTTTGGCTGTACTTCCCTTCCGTCAAAGGGATGGTTTTCCACACAGGAACATATACGTTCAGCCACATCAAGAGCAAGTTTTGTGTCTGTATCGGTAAGGATAATAGCAAATTCTTCGCCCCCGTACCTGGAAATTACATCTTTACTCCGGACGAGTCCTTTCAGGATTTCAGCAAACTCTCTCAACAGCTTATCACCCGCCGGATATCCAAGCACCTCATTATAATGTTTAAAATAATCTATATCCAGCATCAAAAGGGATAATTTAGTGTTTTGGAGTTTTGCCCTGTCAACTTCTTCTTCCAGTCGTTCATGGAAATACTTATGGTTGAACAGACCTGTAAGGCTGTCTATTATCGCCGGTGAATTGGAATGCCGCAGAAAAACTGAGTCGTTCCTGGCCGGCTGTTTTCTTGTGGCTTGTTTTCTTAAGACAGCCATTACTCCAATCAATTCTCCTGATATATTATTTAAGGGATGGCTGTCAACCATACAAGTCAGACTGCGCCCGCCCTGGAGTTTGAAGGTATAATTAAGGTCCTTTAACGGACGGCCTGTTTTCAGGGTAGACTTAAGCAGGTTTGCCATATTCCCGGTGCCGGTTTTTTCACTGGCGAAAATCAGGTCAACATTTTCTCCCAGCGCCGAATACGAAGGGATTCCGCACAGGTCTTCGGCTCCTTTGTTAAAGGATGTTACAATACCCATGCTGTCAACAGATATAATAGCATGGGGACAGCTTTCCAGCAGGTGATGATTTACAACGTTAAGTACTAAGTTCTGTCGTTCTAGTGCTAAACGGTGTTCCACGGATTTTGCAGCAACTATTGCTGTGCCAAGGGTATGAGGATGGGGCACTGGGTTGTCATATGCTCCTATCACCAGCACGCCTCTTACTGAACCATCGGAGTTCAGAACCGGTGCTGCACTGGCACTGAAGCTATGAAGGGCCTTTAGATAGTGTTCCGCCCCCGCTACCTGGACCGGACTTCTTAAGGAAAGACAGGCACTTATGGCATTGGTCCCTTTTATTTCCTCGTTCCAGTTTGCCCCTGGAACTATATCTATATGGCTGGCGGCAATCAGAGTATCATATTCCCCGGAAACCTCAAGGATGAATCCGTTTTCGTCAGCTAAAATGATGAAATATTCACTATCACTGATAACCGAAAAGAGTCCTTCCACAAATGGCTTGACAGAGGACAGAAGTTCCTGTTTAAGACTGCATTTTTCTTCAAGTTCCTGCTGTGAAATATGCATTGAACCGGCTGGCTTAAGGGGGTTGATACCTTTTTCACGACATCTAACCCACGATTCCACAATCTCCTGCCTTATGTTTTGGTCAGCAGAACTGCCTGTTTTAACAAAGTCCTGCCATGCCATATCAACTGACACTGCATTATACCTCCCTGTATTCTACACCCCTACGTCCCTGTAAGATGTCGAATAATGAAAAATAATGTTAAATGTTGCTAACAATAATATTATTTAGACAAAAGTTAGAGAAATCCTTCTAAAGTATAGATAAATTAGCAAGTTACAGAATTTGCGCAAAACAAAAAGAAAACGCCTGTAAAGGCGTTAACATTAATTTTTTATGTTCTTAAGGTCTGCTCTTGCGATAATACTGACCAGGACACCTGTAAAAAACGTTGCTATCACTCCAAAAATAAGTCCGTCCAACCATGAATTAAACATTTCATACCCCCCTCTGAATAGATTAAGGAAACATGTGCATATATAATGATAAGTTCATCGTTGTCAGAATTCTGTTTAAGGCATGATGTTGTGTATTAAATTGGTTTGTTGGGTTTTTGCCCTTCTTTTGCTTCATGAAATGCCCTTGCCATGCATAAGGTACAGATGTAAACGGCCTTTGGGTTTTTTTGTAATTTCCTGTAGTCTATATGGTCCTCTTTGATGCCTTCCTTTTTTCCGCACATCATGCATCTGACTTCCATCTCAACTCCCCCCTTTGCGGCTCTCCCTATTTATAATATATCATAAAGTATGTAACTTGGGTAAAAATTTCGCGGCTTTATTGCTGGTGATGGGGCATTCTTTCCACCTGTATGGCGGCTTTTGTTACTTCAGTCACAACCCTTGTTCTTGTTTCCATATAACTGGCCAGCAGCTTAGAGAACACCTCGCCTTTCCGGGATACATAATACTGGGCAGGCAGATTATTTAAAGCTATGGCCATAATGTCAAGGCGGCATTTTTCACATTTGCATATATTGTCTCTTTTAGAAAGAATTTCGTTAAGGACTTCTTTGACGACCGTTTCCGTGTAATTATGCAGTTCCAAGGCAATCACTTCCTTTGGTTACTATATGCGGCCGGGCAGGTCAAAGACACATAATGTTTGTATTATTGTAATATTCAGCAAAAAAAAAGAAATTCCTTCAAAAAATAAAGGAATGGTTAAAAAACAACCTGTTTAATATATTTGGTAAAACATGCGGCCATTGCCCGGTAGCCCATTTTACTGGGGTGTACCTCATCCATATAGCATTCAGGGTTGGGAAGCCCGTTATCCATAAGCATGGCGTCTGCAAAATCAACAATTCCCAGCTTATTGGCTGTAGCAAAACCCTTGAGCCAAATGCGGTATTTTTCCAATTTATGTTCCAGCCAGCGGTCTGCACTTGGGACAGGCAGGCCGAATATTGGGGTAATCTCATTATAGATAGACAGGGAACCCAGTTTAAGAATACTATCACTGTATTTTTGCAAGGGTATACCTATACTGGCATCATTGGTCCCGGCCATTATAAAAACATGGGAAGGCACCCGGGCTGCAACGTCACGGTCAAACCTGCGCGCGAGGTCATCTGCGGTTTCACCGTTGATTCCCCTGTTTTCCATTGGAATTCCCAGTTCATGGGAAGATATTTTGACCCATGAATATTCAGGACCATAAGGGTATCCCCATGTGATACTGTCACCAAGGCAGATAATTTTAGCTTTCATTGATCCTACCTTCTTTTGAAAATTCTCTTTGTAGTTAGATTACCCTGTTTGGCTCTTATGCCATTCTTTGAAATGTTCTATATCTGAATGGATGGAACTGAAGACAAATGATATTATTGTTGCATCATCAAGGAAACCCAGCCCGGCAAGGAAATCGGGTATGATGTCAATAGGGTTGACAAAATATATCAGGGCTGCCATGACCGTAACCAGGGTTTTGGCAGGAACACTTTTATATTCTCCCCTGATCCATGCCCTGACCATTTTTATCATCATATTTAGTTCTTCGCTTACTTTTTCGATTTTACCCTTCAGTTTCTCTGATTTGGCAATAGCTTCATTGAGAAGTTCTTTTGTTTTTACTATATCACCCGAATATGTCTCAGCCTTTTTTCTGGCAGAATCGAAACCGGCAGGCTTTTTCAACATTTGCGCAATACTCCTTTCCAGCGGTCAAATTAAGGCTTGCCCGTATCCGGTTATTAAAAAAAAGCCTTAAGCAAAAGCTCAAGGCAAACACCTTAAATATATAAGGTGAAGGCGGGCGTAAATAAGTGCGTCTATATTTTAGAATGTATATCTTATTCTACAAAAAATCTTAAAATCCTTCAAAAAGTTAATACATTTTTTCGATGAAAGTTTATTTCCGGCTTTTATGGGCTTCAAGGGCATAATTAACCAGTTTTTCAATTAGGTCAGGAAAGCTGATACCGGCAGCCTTGGCCGCATCCGGAAACAGGCTTGTTGCAGTCATTCCGGGACTGGTATTGACTTCAATGACATAGGGTTTGCCGTCTTCGGCCAACAGGAAATCAACCCTTGAAAGCCCTATACACCCAATAGCTTTATATGTCCTGAGGGCAAGATCTTTAATGGTATTTTCCGTATTTGCGGGAAGACCGGCGACAAAGTGGTCACTTGCCCCGGGGGTATATTTGGCGTGATAGTCATAGACCCCTGTGGAAGAGACAATCTCCAGTATCGGAAGGGCAACCGGGTCCTCGTTTCCCATAACAGATACGGTGAACTCCCTTCCCTTGACAAACTGTTCCACCAGAATTTCTGTATCATATTTGAGACATTCTGTTAAACCGGTTCCTATTTCATGTTTATCAAAGGCAAAACAAATTCCTATGGATGATCCCTGGCTGGCAGCTTTCAATACCAAGGGCGGCTCCATTTTCTTCAGTATTTGGCCGGTAAGTTCTTCCGGCCCGGCATCCCTGCCGTTTAGGACCATGAAATCGGGAGTCGGGATTCCTTCAAAAACAAGAATCTTTTTGGTCATTATTTTATTCATAGCCAGCGAGCTGGCCATAACTCCAGGCCCGGTATAAGGGATACCCAGGATTTCCAGCAAGCCCTGGACACATCCGTCTTCCCCGTATTTCCCGTGAAGGGCAATGACCGCAACATCCGGGCTGGATTCCTTGAGTTTTTCGGCCAGGTTTCTGTCGGCATCAATTAACTCGGTATGATATTCTTTTGTTTTTAGGGCTTTAAATATAGATTTGCCTGTGTTGAGGGACACTTCCCTTTCTGTAGAGAGACCTCCATAGAGAATTGCTACCTTTTTGGACATACAGCACCTCCATAATAGAAATTCTATTCAAACAGCTTCAGAAACTCAATTACTTCTTCAAAGGGTACGTGGTTATCCCCCAGTCGCACGGGGGTATATGTTCCATGATAATCACTGCCTCCGGTTTTCAGCAGGCTCTTTTCTTCTGCCAGTTTATTGTACCGGGCAATCCGTTCCTCCTTTTGAGGGCCAAAATAGTGGTAATAGACCTCAATGCCCTCAACCCCCATTGAACACAGGTCTTCAACAATATCGTCATCTCTGACCAGGCCGGGGTGAGCAAGTACAGGAATACCACCTGCGGTCTTGATCAAATCTACGGCATGTTGGAAGGGGTAAGTGTGGCAAGTATAAGCCAGTCCTTCCCGGTTCAGGTACCTCTTCAGAATTTCTATAGCATCTGAACGGTTTCTTATGTACCCGGCGTTATTTATAGCCTGAATGATATGTCCCTTGCTTATACAGCAGTCTTTCTGGGCCAGTCTTCTTACATCAGGCCATGATATATCAAAACCAAATTCCCTGAGTTTTTTTACTGTTGCTTTGGTACACGCAGTCCTGCGGCTGCGGAGTCCGGCAAGTTCTTTCTGCAGGGATTTGTTATTGGGGTCATTGAAGTAACCAAGAATATGGATTTCAAGGTCTTTGTAATAGGTGAGAATCTCCACTGCCGGAATAACTTTGACTCCATATAGAAAACCTGCCTGGCAGGCCGGCTCGAAACCGGAGGTGGTTTCATGGTCGGCAAGTGCTATAGTCTCCAGTCCGGCAGCGGTGGCCATTTTTACGATTGTGGCGGGTTCGATATCCCCATCGGATGCGGTAGTATGAATGTGCAGGTCAATAGCCATATTAACCTCCGATTCACCAGATGTTCTCTCTTGACTAAAAAAAGTTTTTCGTTTATACTAAATGTTGCTTGAGTTTATATGATTCTATATAAAGGGGAGTAGCTCAATTGGTAGAGTAGCGGTCTCCAAAACCGTTGGTTGCGGGTTCGAGTCCTGTCTCCCCTGCCATAAGCAAATTAAAACTGCAGGTATCTGCGGTTTTTTTATTTTATGCAATACAGCTATAAATTGCGTGCAAAATCCTCCTTTAGGATACCCATTATTAGAATATCGTAATGCCTGTTTCCCCTCTTCAGCCCCTGCCGCTGGATCCCTTCAACCTTAAAACCGATTTTTTCATAAGCCTTTTGGGCTCTGAGATTATATTCAAATACCTCCAGGCCCACCCGGTTGAAATCGAGTCCAAAAAACATGTGTTTCAGCAGGAGTACCAGGGCTTCAGTACCATAGCCCCGGTTCCAGAAATCCTTTTCCCCAATGAGCATGCCTATTTGAGCCTTCCGGTTCTGTTTGTCGATGTCGGTAATAGAGATGAAACCAATAGGTTTGCCTGAAAAGGTTTCAATTATTAACCTGATGATGTCATACTCCCCTAACCCTTTTTCGTATCTCCTTTTTTCTATTTCAAAAGTGGTGTTAATGGGTCCCCCCTTAATAAGATCAGCAATTTCCGGGTCGTTTTTCCATTTTACCAGGTGTGATATATCTTCCCTGGTAATTTTTCTTATTTTTACCCTTTCCCCTGTAAGATTCATTATCTATGATAGCCTCCATTACAACCTGTTTTCAATAGCATATCCATGTTATTGTTTTGACAGAAGGTTTAAAGATTCCTCCAATATATAATGACATAATCAAATTCCGCAGTAATAAATATTAACTGGAAACATACTGCGGAGGTTATCATGGGACAGTCATTTATTCACGGGGCATTTATTTTAATGGCGGCATCAATGGTTAACAGGGTTTTGGGGTTCATTTACCAGGCTGTAATTTATCGTTATATAGGCCCTGAAGGAGTGGGCCTGTTTAATTCCGTCTACCCGGTATACATACTGATACTGGTATTGGCTACCGCCGGCATACCCCTGGGGATATCCAAGCTTGTTTCCGAGGAAAAAGCAATGGGCAACCTGAGAGGTTGTTATTATGTTCTTTGGTTATCGGTTATTTTATTAATTTTTTCCGGATCCCTTTTTTCTCTGCTGTCTTATCTGTTTCTTCCTATACTCTTAAAATATGTTTTCGTTAATGAAATGGTTTATCCGGTTTTCTTATGCCTGATACCGGGTATTTTTATAATATCAGTAAGTTCGGCTTTCCGCGGGTTTTTTCAGGGTATGATGGATATGAAACCTCCTGCCCTGGCCCAGATTGCGGAACAGACGGTCAGGGTGATTGCCGGCGTTTCCCTGGCAGCCTTATTGCTCCCGCAAGGTTTGCACATGGCTGCTGCCGGGACCGCAGCGGCGACGGTAATTGGAGAGATGGCAGGCCTCCTGGTGGTCCTGGGGATTTTTTTCAGGAGAAAACCCCTTAATCTCAGATTTGAACTGCCGGATATAAACGTGTCACTCAATATATTACGATACCTGTTTGAATTATGTACCCCGATAACCCTGGGAAGAATAGTTGCCACCCTGATAATCTCGGTGGATTCGGTGCTCATTCCCCTGATGCTGACCAAAGCAGGATATACCGCGTCAGCGGCAACTGCCCTGTTTGGCCAGTTTACCGGAGTGGCCCTCACCCTTCTTTTCGTCCCGTCGGTAATTACCATATCCATGGCTACCAGCCTGGTACCGGCCATCTCTGAGGCATGTGCCCAAAACCGTCCAATTTTGGTCAGCTCCAGGACAGGGGAAGCTATACGGGTAACCCTGCTGGCAGGCATTCCGTTTATAACTGCTTTTCTTATTATCCCGGACGGTCTCTGTGAGGCGGTATTCGGGTCTCCCCAGAGCGGAGGGATGTTGAGAGCGCTGGCTTTTGGGTGTATTTTTGCCTATCTGCAGCAGACCACTTCAGGAGTCCTGCAGGGGATGGGGCGCCCGGTAATACCTATGATCAGCATTGCGGCAGCCGGTATTATAAAAGCCGCCTTAATCACCATCCTGGCTGCCGGGAAAGGCTTGGGGATAATGGGGGTAGTATATGCTTATAATGCATTTTTTTTTATATCGGCAGGTCTCAACCTGAAATGCCTGGCCAGCAGTACAGGGTTTGCTTTAAACCCTGTTAATAACATACTAAAACCGGCCTGGGCCGGTATAATAGCTGGAATAGTAATTTCCAGGGTATATGCCATTTTTTACGGGCTGTCGGGCACCGGCGCCGGTGTGGCTTTTTCCCTTGCCTTAGGCTTCCTGTCCTACCTGGTGGCCCTGGTCTTATTCGGGGCAGTAACGAGACACGATTTTCGCAGAATCAGTTTTTTGCGGAAATTGATACGGTAGTACAAAAAACAGTCTAAAGAATCTGGTTCAGGTCCCATTCTTTAATCAGGTCCATGAATTTGTGGTCTGTTACATCAAATAAAAGGGGTGTTACCGAGACCTCCCCCCTTTTTACCGATGCTATGTCTGTATCGGGCTCGGCCTGAATATCCATGACTTCCCCGCCCATCCACCAATAACTCTTTCCCCGCGGGTCAAGGCGTTTTTCAAAGGTGTTTTCATACCTCCTTTTACCCAGCCTGGTAACATTGACTTTTGGAGGTTTGCTGCCACATTTGGTAACCGGAATATTTACATTCAGAAGTGTCTCTTCCGGGAGTCCTTTGCCTGTAACGATTTTTACCAGCCCTGCCGCAAAATCTGCTGCATAGCCGAAATCGGTGCATTCCCAGGATGCGAGGGACACAGCTATGGAAGGCACATCGTTAATTACACCCTCCAGGGCAGCTGACACTGTACCGGAATAAAGCACATCGGTACCCAGGTTAGGGCCCAGGTTTATTCCCGATACAACTATGTCCGGTTTATTGGGCAGCAGGGCTTGGATTCCGAGTTTTACACAGTCTGAAGGAGTCCCGTTAATGGCAAACCCTTTTGCACTGCTTCCGGGGAAGTTTATTTCATCTGCCCTCAGGGGCTTGTGAATTGTAATACCAAGTCCTGTGGCGCTTCTTGGCCTGTCAGGGGCGACAACATATACATCGCCATACTTTTCCAGGGCGGTCCTTAGGGCATTAATTCCCGGGGCATGGATACCGTCATCATTACTGACCAGAATCAGCATCTGTTCTCACCTCGTAAGTCATTAGTTATAGCGGCACATAGCCGGATAAAAAAAGCAGGAAGTTACCTGCTTTAAACTTCATATATGGTAATTGTCATGAATCCGTCATCGTTTTTGGTAAGTCCAAACATGAGGTTTTTGTGTTTTAGGCTTTTGTTCAAATAATCAACTATTTTATACATGTCGTCATATGGCTTAAAGCTTTTTGTCGCCACTAATTCAAGCTTGCCCTTAGTTTGCTCTTCCATAAAAAATAATACTCCTTCCACCATTCAGCCAATAATAATGTATGCAGTTTTCCGGAAAAAAATAAATGGGATGGACACCCGCCGGAAACAACTGTGGGTTATTACCGGCTTCTGATAAGGGAGAAAGCTTCCGCCCTGGTGGCTTCACTGGTCTGAAAAAGGCCCCGGACAGCTGAGGTAAGGGTCATTGAGCCAGGTTTTTTAACCCCTCTCATGGTCATGCACATGTGCTCAGCTTCCACCACAACCATCACCCCAAGAGGATTGAGGCATTCAGTGATCATATCTGCAATTGCACAGGTAAGCCTTTCCTGTAGTTGTGGTCTCTTGGCAATTGTCTCTACCGTTCTGGCCAGCTTGGAAAGACCGGTTATCTTCCCTTTCCTGGGGATATAAGCAACATGAGCCTGCCCGAAAAACGGCAGCAGGTGATGTTCACACATGGAATAAAAAGGGATATCTTTTACCAGGACCATCTCTTCGTGATCCTCTGTGAAAAGAACCTGCAAGTGCTCCTTAGGGTCTTCAACAAGCCCGCAGAATATTTCATTATACATCCTGGCAACCCGCGCGGGGGTATCTTTAAGACCTTCCCTGTTCGGGTCTTCTCCAATGGCTTCAAGGATCATGAGAACCGCTTTTTCTAATTTTTCCCCATCAAACATAAAAAAATCCTCCTTACAATTGGCCCATCATCTTGTGTGTCTGTGGTATTACCCTTACGTCATTAATGTGATTAAGGGATAGTTCCTGCAGTTTAAGTAACCTCCCCGCTGTCGGTGTTTCACCGGGAAACCCGGGATGGGGGGTCACAGGCTGAATAATCAGCGGTATATGTGTATCTACGCCCTGGATTAATCTGGAGGCAGCTGTTATCTCGGAATCAGAAGTATCTGAAGAGACAACTGCCTTAACAAAGATGTTTTTCTGCAGGCCTTTTTTCAAGAATTCCTTATGGGTATTCCACTCAACTTCAATGCCTGTACTTCCGGGCAGCTTAATATCCATACTTATATAATCCACAAAAGGCAGCACCTCCTCCAGAGCTCCGGGAAGCGAACCATTTGTTTCAAGATAAACCTTCAGACCGTTTTTTCTCAAAATTTGGGCAAGGTTCCTGATGAATTCTGTCTGAAGGAGCGGTTCCCCGCCTGTGAGACAGATGCTGTGAATATTTCCGGAAATTAAATTGTTGATAATACAGGATACTGTTTCCTCATCCACGGGGTTGGGAAACCGGTCAAAAACGCCTGACCCCGGAACCGTTTCCACACGATATTCGGCTTCGCGTTCATGGGGCGTGTCACAATAACTGCATTTGAGATTACACCCGGCGAACCTGACAAAAACCTGTCTTACACCTGCATACGGCCCTTCACCCTGGATTGAAGAAAAAATCTCAACCAGATAGGCTCTCAATAGAGTTTCCCCTTTGCTAAGTATTTAGAATTGTTTTTCAATTTAAATCATTATTTTCGAGATTTTTATCAATCCTCCTGCTAAAAACACTGAAATTTTTCTATAAGGAGGATATTGTCAAAAAAAATCGAAAATATTTAATATTATATGTGTAAAGGATGATTGCAGTGGCTAAAAAAGCCTTGTTTGAGCAGAAGATCACTTGTCCTGTCTGTGAAAATGGATTTACTATAACAAGGGTACGCAGTTCCGCTTGTTTTGTGTTGCGCAGGGAAAGTGATTTTCGCGTAAAATACCGGGATTTAGACCCTCTTTTGTATAGTATATGGGTCTGTCCTAATTGTCAATATGCCAATATGGAAAATGAATTTGTCAAAGGTTTAAGTGAAAATGACAAGAAAAAGCTGAAAACAGAGTTGCCGCCCCTGAAATCCAGTGAACCCGACCTCTGGCATGAACGGACACCTGAGACAGCATTAAGGGCAGTGCACCTGGCCCTGCGCTCGGCCATAATCAGGCAGGCGCCGGCAATAGTAATGGCAGGCCTGTTTCTAAGGGGGTCATGGATATTCCGGGAAATTGGCAATACAGAAATGGAAAAAGAGTTTCTTGGCAAGGCCAAAAGGTTGTATGAATACTCTTTCGAAAAAGAATCGAACCGTTACCTTGAACAGATGGGCCAGGCCAGGGTTATGTATTTGATTGGCGAATTAAATCGAAAGCTCGGGAACTTCGATGATGCCGTAAGATGGTTCAGCCGGATACTCTCTAACAGGAACATGGTAGTCGAACCTGATCTGCAGAGACTCATCAGGGACCAGTGGGAAGTCGCCAGGGAAGAACATAAAAAAGGCTCCGCCGGTGAACCACAGGAAGAAAAAAAAGAAATGAAACCTGTTGAAATAAGTATCGTTTTAGGACATGAGCAGGCTGAATGGCTTAAGCATGTCGTACAGCGCTCCTTTGAATACCATGGGGCCAGGATTGAGGATGCGGAGATCATTAAGGTTATCATAGAATTGCTGGCAGAGAAATACCCGGACCTTGCTCTGAAATCTGTGGAGGAACTCAAGAACCTTCTTGCTGTTTAATTAGATCAAGTTTCTGCAGTTCCCTCAGGGTGTTCTGAATGGAGATAAAGGCATGCTGTGCTTCAATGCTGTTCAGGTCTGTTTCCTCGTTTGAAAGAAGATGATAATCCTGGGCCAGGTTATCCAGGTATCCCGTCAGGTTGTTTAATACAGCTGATTCCCTCGTTTCAGGAGTTTTGCCCTGTTCCACCCTGCTTGCCAGAGGTTTGAGGACAGCTGTATATATGTGGTTTAAGACCTCCCTGGTCTTAAGAGTAATGTTCAGCATTGGCTGACTGATAATTTCCTTTCTTGTTTCCGCCGGAAGGTTTTCCAGGTGTTCAAATCGTTTCAATTCATATTCCTCTGGGAACACGGTTGCTTCGACCGCGCCGATAACTGTGCCAAGATGCTGTTGATTGCCCGGGCTGACCAGATATTTGTTCAGGGCTCCCCTGATTATGGTGAGCCGCGTAAATTGTTCTGCATAGGCTCCTTTCAGGCCGGCTGCAGCATCGTTCTTAAGGTATGTATCAGGGGTTTCAATATGTTTGCTGTTATTGCATCCGGAAATTAAAGGAATAAGGAACAAAGTTATCATTCCTGCTATTAACCATAAATTAGAGTGTTTATTCATCAGCTTCTCCTCCTTTATATTGGTTAATAATTTTCTTGAGCCGAACTGAATTTCCTCTTTTTAAAATAAAACCAGATGGGCTGAAGAAAAATAAAAGCAATTCGTATGCTTTGCCGGTGGTGATTAGGTGGATAGTTTTAATAAGGTCGAAAATGAATTGTTTATTACAAAGGTCCGCTGGCTGACAATAATCGGGGCTCCTGCCCTTTTATGGTTTCATACCCATGAGGTTATTCCTCAACTGCTCTATTTATCGGTTTTAATGGCGTTTTATAACGGCATCATTCAATTTTATATGCTAAGAAAGACAGGCATATACAGGTTTAATGTTGCCCTTTCAATCATAGATACCGCTTACCTGGCCTATTTTTATTCTCTTTCCCTGCTGAAAGGGGCCGGGCTTCCCCAAATGTATTATTTTCTCATCCTGGTCATGGGGATACGTTATGGAATGGCCAGGTATCACTGGATGGTTATACTAAGCAGTATTTTATATGTCTGTAGTACTGCTGCTGTAAATCGTTTTACGGGTGTTTCACCGGAGCCGGTCAACCTTCTTTTACAGGTAATGTTTTATACAGCTTTTGGTTTGATGAGTGCTTATATTTTTAAAAGAAATTACCAGCAGCAATTGGAAAAGGAAGACCTTCTCACTGAACTTCAGGCTGCATATCAACAACTCTGTGCATATAATGCCCAGGTGGAGGAAATGGCTAACACAGATCCACTGACCGGGTTATATAATTACCGGTTTTTTACCGAACGGCTGGACAAGGAAATCGATTTGTTCAATAGGATTAACAAGCCTCTATCCCTGATTATTCTGGATATTGACCATTTTAAAGACTTCAATGACACATATGGGCATCCGGCAGGAGATATAGCCTTAAAAGAAGTATCCCGGATATTCAAAAAGAATATCCGGGATAAAGATGTCCTGTGCAGATATGGTGGAGAAGAGTTTCTGATACTCCTTCCAACTACAGGTATTGAGGAGGCTTACAGGTGTGCCGAACGCATCAGGGAGGCAGTCCAGCATTACCCCATAAAAGTTGACTACAATCAGGAACCGCTTAAGGTCACCATCAGTGGCGGTGTGGCATGTTTCCCCCTGGATGCCAGCAATGGTGAACAGCTTTTGAGAATAGCAGATGAAGTCCTGTATTCGGCCAAACACAAGGGCCGCAACAAAATCCACAGGAGACTTTAGAACCGGTTGCAGCCGGTTTTCCTGTTAATTCAGGTTATTGCAGGCCCAGGGCTTTGTTGTAACAGTTTACTGCTTCCTCATGGTATCCCATCTTATCCATTATCTCAGCCTTATAGCTCCAGACATCCCGGCTGAAGGGATCGTATTTAATCATCTTATCAAAACATGCCAGGGCTTCATGGTACCTTTGCTGTTTTCCCAGGCAGCCTCCCTTGTTAATGTTCAGCATTGTGTTCCTGGGTTCAATCTCAAGACCCCTGTTATATGTCTCCAGTGCTTCCCGGTACCGGCCCATTGCCTCCAGGCAGAGGGCCTTGTTATTAATCAGGGTAACATCATGGGGGTTTATGTTCATTGCCAGGTCAAAACATGTGATTGCCTCTGCATGCCTTCCTGCTTTGACAAGACATGTACCCTTATTGGACAATAGTGTCAGATCGGTTTGGTTTAGTTCCAGGGCCAGGTCATAACATGTCAGGGCCTCATTATAACAGCCGAGTTCTGCCAGGGAAAATCCTTTGTTATTCAGCAGTTCAACATTTATCAAACCCATTTGTTCTGCAGTATTATAGCATTCCAGGGCTTTGCGGTCATTTCCGGTTTTGTTCAGGCATAGTCCCATATTCACATAGATTGCTGCATTACCCGGTTGAATAAAGGCAGACTTTCTGAAACAATTCAGGGCTTTATTGTACTCACCTGCCGAACACAGGCACAGCCCCAGGTGAAGCAGGGCTTCCGGGTTTTCCGGATCAAAATCCAAAGCCTGGGTGAAACATGCCTTGGCCTCCTTAACAAAACCATGGTTGTAATAATTTTTGCCTTTGGCCAGCAGAGCCTTGACGGAATTAGGCCGCTGGACCAGTTCTGTGTTTATAACTCCGGTATCTATGTGGAGAGAACGGTGGTCTTGGGTCTGGCAAGCTGACAGCCAGTGGATAGAACCGTTTTGTACCCCTGAAGCCGCAGCCTTGCGGAATGAATCGGCAGCTTCCTTTATCCTGGCCATTTTAAACTGGATTTGGCCTATTTTATAATACAGATAATTCTTTTCAGGACAGATAGACACAGATTTTTTGTAGCATTCTAATGCCTTCGGTTCATTCCCGGTTTTTTCATAAAAAATTCCGGCCAGGGTATAAACCGTGGACACTGAAAAAAACTGTTTGCAAAAGGTTCTGGTATTGTCAGCAAACTGCTTGAGAAATGGGGTTTTTTCATATTCGAAAACAAGGTTGTTCATTTTTTCAATTCTCCCCTTCTTTTTAAGGATTGCTTTATTGATTCAAGATTAAGGTTCTATTGAAAAAATGCCTTTCCCTGCTTGGGAGAGTAAGAATCGTACGTCAAATACCCCCATTAAATGACACAAATAACCCCTGGGAATCTGCCATATTCCCAGGGGTTATTATGGAATTATCTTACATATTTTTTAGTTCCCTACTGGTGTCAGGCCGGATAAAGAGGTGTAGGAAAATTTCCTGTTAAGAAGTTTTTCCTTTTGTGTCGGTGAGAGGTCACCCTGGTAAACCAGAGAGGTTATAACTCCTGCTTTTTCGGTCTTTCCCAACAAAATAAACCCTGCCAACTTATTTCCGGCAAAAACTATTTTCTCATAAGTTGAGCCATTATCTGACAGGACGAAGCTCTCAAGCCCCGGCCGGTCAGTGTTGGCCTGACCGACGCAAATTACCGGGGTTCCGGCGATGTTCAGGGAATTCAGATTGGTACAGCCTCCATAACACTTTTCCACCCCTGCCATGTTATATCCAGCGGTCCGGCCCTGTTCGACCGCATTCGGCCAAAGGGGCTGCCAGGCGATAGTTTCCCTTACACGGTCATAACCCTGGGCGACATCTCCGGCAGCATAAATTCCCGGAACAGAGGTTTCCAGATACTCATTGACGGTTAAACCCCTGTCAGAGTTAATTCCGGAATCCTTTAAAAAACTGAACTCAGGTTTAACCCCAACGGCGATTATCACTATGTCTGCCTGAAATTCTTTTCCGTCACTTGCCGCGACCCCCTTTAATTTACCGTCCGCTCCCCTCCGGACCTCAGCAAATGTCCTGCCAAGCATAAGTTCTATCCCGGAAGCGGTCAGTTTTTCCTGAAGGATTTCTGCTGACCTCCGGTCAAGGAATGTGGCCAGGATATGGGGGGCGATCCCGACAATGGTAACCTTAACTCCCCTGGAATTAAGGGCCTGGGCCGCTGTCACGCTGACAAGCCCGTCACCCAGGATAACTGCACCCGATACTTCCCCGAGGTTCTTTGTAATCCTGTCGGCATCTTCCAGGGTCCTCAGGGTATAGACCCCTTGTCCACTGACCCCCTTTATGCCGTCGGGTATCACCGGTGATGCGCCGGATGCGGCCAGGAGCCTGTCATAATGCACTTGCCTGCCGTCTGAAAGACTGACTTCCCTTTTTTCAATGTTGACACCCTTGACCTCTGTGCCTGACACGATGTTAAGATTCAGACGTGCCAGGGCCTCCCGGGAACGAAAATAAATATCGTCCCTGGATATCGTGCCTGACAAAAGATATGTAAGGAGACACCGGGAGTATGCGATTTCCTTTTCCCTTGAAATTAATGTAATTTCCGCATCAGGGGCCAGCCGCCGGAGAGTTTCGGCTGCACTCAGACCGGCCGCACTGGCTCCAATAATAACATAATTCACGGATATCACCCCGTTAAATGCCAAGTTTGGCGCGTTTGGACTTAATATGGGCAATTATTCCCGCGGCAGCTTTTATGGGGTCGGTCTCCACATAGAATTTTCCACCCAAAAGAGATTCCACAGGGTCTGATGTAAGTAAAGTGGTTACCTGCTGGCTGCCGAGGACCGGAGGTACAACCCCAAGGTGGGTAAATACGCCCAGGGAAACAGCCCAGGTGCCGATGGCAATAGCTTTTTCGTGCTGGTATTCGGGTGCCGATGCCGCAATCGGCAGGTCTTTGACAGCAACTTTCAGGTAACCGGCAAGAGCTGCCACCAGGTCTCCTATCCTGGAATTATCCACACAGCTGCCCATGTGCAGGACTGGCGGAAGGGGTGCATTCAATCCTGCTGCATTACCGACGGCGGTCAGGACAGCCTTCAGGGTTTCACCGGCGTATTTTTCCGCAGCTTCTGAGGTGAGGAAACCTGCTTTTCCAAGGGCATGGGCGGCACAACCGGTGGCTACGACCAAGACATTATTCTTCAGGAGTTCCCTGACCAGACCGATATGGGAAGCATCTTGGGTGACCTTGGCATTGTTGCAGCCAACCACTGCACATGCCCCCAGGACATTGCCGTTTGCTATATTGTCAACCAGGGGTTTCAGCGGATTGGATGCATCCAGCTTGGAAAGGGCGCCAACTATTGCTTCCACACTGAACCCGGCCATCACAGAGGACTTTTCGTCCGGGATATTGACTTTACCGGGGTCCCTTTTCTTATATGCTTCAATGGCCATTCTTACTATCTGCTGGGCTGTTTCATCCACTTTTTCAATTTCAAAAGGCACATGTTCGGCTCCCGGCATCTTGGCAATTGGCATGGTGGTAATTATCTTAGTATGGTAACAGGCAGCGGTATCAGCCAGGGAGGGCATGATGCACTGGACATCCACTACCATGGCATCCACTGCACCGGTGGTAATGGCCAGTTCCTGGGCCAGGAAGTTGTTTGCCAGGGGAACTCCCTGTCTCATCAATATTTCGTTTCCGGTACAGCATAATCCGGAGAGCTGGATACCGCTGGCACCGGCAGATTTGGCTTCATCTTCAAGTTTTCTGGCCCATTCAACTACTTTTTCTGAGAGAAGGGGAACATGGCCGTGGATAATGATATTTACATGGTCTGCCTTAAGCACCCCCAGGTTGGCTTCGGAAACGACCGGGGTTGGCGTGCCGAAAAGGATATCCTGTATATCGGTAGCCAGATGAAGACCGCCGTATCCGTCGGCCAGGGAAAGTTTCACAGCTGACAGGATAAGATTAACGGGGTCTGAATCCACACCCATGCTTGTCTGGTGCATCGCCGTACGGATTTCCCTGTCCGGGTTTTTGGGCAGGACCCCGAGTTTGCCCCAGGTTTCTACCCTCTCTTGGGGAGCCGTAGCTGTCAGCCATTTCATTGGTGAGGAACCATGATTGGCAAAATCCGCAAATGCTGTTTCAGCGACCTCTTTGGCCAGCCGGTTTTTATCCTTGCCCTCAGTATCGATTCCAAGTTTAGAAGCAACTGATTTTAGTTTGTTTTCATCTTTTATCTCATAAGGTGCCAGTCCATCTGCGGCCATGTAAAGGGCTTCAACAGCTTCATAAGCATGGTCCGCATGGGCTGCGGTCCCTCCCATCAGGGACCTTAAGAGGTTCCTGGCAACGATAAGGTCTGCCCCGGCCCCGCATACGCCTTTCTGCGGTCCGCTGCCAAAAGGATCAATCCTGCACGGTCCCTGAATACAGTTCCGGCAGCAGATACCGAGCAGGCCAAACCCGCACTGGGGCTGCTGGGCTTCATAACGGTCCCATACAGTATCTATACCGTCCTTGTCAGCTTTACCCAGCATAGTTCTTACCGCCGGGTCAATGGACTTATTTTCCCATTTCATTATTTACCCTCCTCTTTTAAATGGAAATTGGTGAGGTATTGCAATCTTGCGTCTTTGCTGAATACATCTATATCCAAGAACTTTATGGCCTTGGTAGGACATGCCATGACACAGGCAGGTTCTTCAAGGTCAACACAGCGTTCACACTTCTGGGCGATTTTCTGCTCGGTATCCTGGGTGATTGCGCCGAACGGGCATACCATTACACACATCCAGCAGCCGACACATTTATCAGGATTATTGGCAACAAGACCTGTCTGATCATCTGTATACATTGCACCTGACATACAGGCTGAGACACACCTGGGGTCTTCACAGTGTCTGCACTGGAGAGGGAAGGAAATGCCGTCCCCTGCTTCCACATAGACCCTCTGCCTGGGTTTCTTATCCTGCAGGACAGCGCCTATGAGGCTTTTGGATTCGGAGTGGGTAACAGCACATGCAATTTCACAGGATTTGCAGGCAAGGCATTTCTTGATATCAACAAGAATCTGTTTCATCAGTTTCACCTCCTTCAATGTCAATATTTAAGCTTTTTTTATAATTTCGGCAATCTTCTTATCAATCCTTTTCCTGATGCCTTGCTTAACCATTTTTTGCATTAAAAAACAATTAAAATATTTTATTTCTGTAATAGAATTTCTGAATGGAAAGGGGGCAGGTGAATTTCCCGGAATTCACCTGCCCCCGAAATAACAAAGCTCGATTTTTTAAGGGGTATTCTCCTTCCATTTATCCCTGAGAATCTCAAGTTTTTCAAATAACTTATCCTGTTCTTTATTTTCTGCGGGTTCCACATGTTCACCGAAGGATTCCAGCATTGACCTGGCTTTTTGGTGGTTGGGCAGCAGGCGCAGCGTTTCTTTGAGGTGTTTTATACACAGTTTATCTTCCCCCAGGTTTTTATATGAACAGCCCAGGTAATAATGGGCTGTCCCGTTGGATTTATTTATATCCAGGGACTTATTGAGACTGGCAACCGCTTCCCAGTACATCCTGTTCCTTAA
The DNA here is from genome assembly GCA_002840275.1 of Firmicutes bacterium HGW-Firmicutes-14. Classification (GTDB taxonomy): domain Bacteria; phylum Bacillota; class Thermincolia; order Thermincolales; family UBA2595; genus W-Firmicutes-14. The sequence continues at coordinate 197,113 of PHAB01000003.1, read as the reverse complement.
ATATGCTACCCCAAGGTTTTTCCAGAGGTAAGCCAGCTTCGGGGCTGTTTCCACCGCCTTCTTATGCATCTCAACTGCTTCCCCCGTCTTCCCGGTTTTCAGGTAGATACGCCCCATCTGGTCATAGACATATTCCAGCTTAGGGTTAATTCCGGCTACTTTTTCGAGGGTTTCAATGGCTTTGTTAAATTGTTTTTTGCCGGAATAAGAAAGGCTGAGCTGGTACCAGGCAAATTCAAAGCCCGGATTAAGACTTATTGCATTTTTTAAGGATTCAATGGCCTCATCCCATTTTTCGAGGGCATTATATGCTTTTCCCAGACAGAAATACCCCTTTGCGTGTTTTTGTTCCAGTTCTGTTAATCTTGTCAGATAGGTTATGGCATCATTGTACCTCTGCTGTTCACATGCTATATAGCCAAGCCGGTAAAGGGCCTGCACATAATTTGGGTTATTTTCCAGAGCCTTTTTAAAACAATCCACAGCCAGGTCTGTCTTCCTGGATTTCATATAAGAGTATCCCAGGCCATAATGGGCAAAATACATTGTTGGGTCAACCTCAAGGGCTTTTTTGTAAGCATGGACAGCCTCTGCAAATTTATTTGCCCTGGTGTAAGTGTATCCAAGTCTGATAAGGGACCATATATCCTGAGGGTTGCTGCCAACCACCTTTAAATAATGTTCTATCTGATCTTCCAGGTTATTGGTTTCTTCCAGTTTCAATCACAACCCCCCTTACTTTGGTGTATATTTAAAACATATGAAGAAAGTTGTTGAATCATGACTGGGGGTTGGATGTTGAATATCTTTATCCCGAAATATGGGACCCATCATTGTTGTCTTTCTGCAGGTGGATAACATTGTCTGTCATGGCGTCAAAAGTATCATCATGACTTATAATGAATATCTGACTGAAACCACCGGTTACCAGGGGAATTGTTTCCGCAAGGTTCATCCTCCGTTCGGAATCCAGATTGGCAGTGGGTTCATCAAAAAATCCCACATTGACCCTGGATTGCTGCTTTAGAAGCGCCAGTCTTATGGCCAGGGCGGCAGTCATCTGTTCACCTCCGGAGAACTGCCTGAAGACCCGTTCCCTTTTCCGGCCGTCAAAGTTGTCCATAAGGGCGACATCATAACCCTCCCGCCATTCAAGGATGACATTTTCTCTGGAAACCTGCCTGTAAAGGTCATTGGCCTCCCGGGACAGGTTTTCCAGGTATATCCTGGCTATAGGCGGTCCTGCGGAGTTCAGGACACTTCTTACTATGTTCAGGAGGTTCATGGTCCTGTGGTCAGCTGCCATTTCCTTCTCCAGTACTTCAATCTCTTTAATAGTAATTTCCATCACTCCTAAAAGGGACTTGTGTTCATCGTAATCCTTCCTTCGTTCAATAAGGATTTGTTTTTCTGCAGCATGTTCCTGCCTTGTTTTATCCAGGTCATCCTTCAGCTTAAGGTATTCTTCCGGGTTAAACCCCGATAATAGTTGGTCCCTGGCGCTTTGGAGCCTTTTTATTTGATCGCTGTTTTCTGTAATCTGGTCTATGACTCTTTTTTTATCGAATTCAAGGACTTCAGTTTTATCAGCTTCAGATTTATATTTCATATAAGTTTCATAATCAGTCCTGCATCCCGACTGCTCATCCCTGGCCTTTTCCAACTCTTCATTAAGACCTGTATATGAATCCAGGTTTGTTTTTATAGAATCAGCCTGTTCCTGCATTTTGCGGGACCTTTCGGCTTCTTCCCTGACTGCAGCCTCTTCCCGCCCCAGTTCGTCTTCCCTGATTGAAATCTGTTTCAGGCGTTTTTCAGCATTTTGATAATCAGATTCCGTCCTGGCAAGTCTGTCTGACCTTTCATTTATTTCTTCTAAAAGGGCTTTTTCTTCAGCATGCCTTTTCTCAGCCGATTGTTCCAGGAAACCTTCCAGGGAGATTAAAATGCTGTCAATATCATTAAACAGGCAGTCTTTTTTATCAAAAGGTATTCCTGATTCCCTGATTAAGTTTTCTGCTTCCCTCCTAACAGGTAACTTAGAGGCTTCATCGAAAAGCCTTTGATTGTCCTTTTCTAATTTTAATATGCTGGAGGCCAAATCCAGCAGGCGCTCCTTTTCTGCCCGCATTGTTATCAGTATATCCCTTGCCTTTTGCGCTTCGGAAAATTCCAGTTTCAGCATTTGCCCTCGTTCGCTGAGAGACTGCATTTTGTTCCTGGTTTCTTCTATCTGGGAGCAAAAATATTCATCCAGGTTTCCCTCAACATTAAGGCACGGACTGTTGAGGAAGGGACACAATCCACCTTCCGACTGTTTCCTGTTTTTCTCCAGAGCCTGAATGCGTGACTTGAGAACCTCATATTCCTCCCTCGCCCTGGCCAGGGATTTTTCTTTTTCCTCATAAGTTGAAGCAAGTTTTTCTATTGATTCCATTTCGTTAAGGCGGGCCTTTAGCCGGTTTTGTTCGTTTTGGATTTCTTTGGCCTGGGTGAGATTTGACTTGATATCCCGGCAGATTATTCCCAGGTCCCGGACAAGGCTTTCTATGGTCTTCTCTGCCTGTTTCCAGTTTGACAGCCTGGCTTGCCCTGCTTTAGCCTGTTCCAGTTCAATTTGCAGAGATTCTGTTTTTAATGACAGTTCTTTCATCCGGACAGTTATGCTTTCCTTTTCAGCTGTGATCTCCTGTCTGAGCCTGGAGTGACCCGCTTCCCTCTCCTTAATCGATGAATAGATACCAACTATTTCCTGTCTGAGACGGTTGTATTCTTTTTCCAGGCCTTCCCTGGTCCTTCTCTTTTTCTCCAAACCCAGAAGTTCCTGTTCAATTTCCAGGTATTTCTTATATCCATCCTCAGAATGCTGCACCATATTTCTTGCTTCCAGGGCCCTGGCCAGATTTTTATCCAGGTCGGTTTTCTTCTGGGCCAGCGCTTCCCCGGTTGCTTTAAGGACCTTTATTTCGCCATCGGCCTCATCAATCCGTTTTTTAACCTCATCCAAATCGCCGGCCTTCTTTTCCTTCAGGGATATTTGTTCTTCAAGGCGGGCAATCTTTTCTGTAATCAGGTCAATCTGTCTTTTGATCTCCAAAGCCTGTTCAGAGACTATTTCGTAGTTTTTCACCTGTTCATTCTTAATGGCCTTCTCCCGGTCTTTTTGGTTTAACCTCTCTTTTAAAATGCTGACCGATCTGGCTGTATTATTATAGGCATCCCTGTACTGCTCTACTTTTAATATACTGTCAAACTTTTTTTTGCGCACTGCGGGTGTTTCAAGGAAAGGACCAATAAAGGTGCCCTGGGGGACACCTATAACGTCCTGGAACAGCTGGTCAAGTTCTATATCCCTGTCAACACCCAGGGCCTCCTTTAGCCATTCAATTACGTCTTTGGCACCGTGGAGGTCAAGCTCACTATCGTTTTCCAGGTCATAAACGGTCCACTGGGAGCTTGTCCCCACTTTCCTTAGTTTCCTAATAACCCTGTATTCACGTTCGTCATCGCCGCAGAATTCCACGGTAATTGACCCTGATTTGGCCCCATAGCGGATGAATTCTCCCACGGTCCCGGGGTTAAAATCGAACAGAGCGAAACCCAAAGCCTCGATAACTGTTGACTTACCGGCGCCGTTAATGCCGGAAATAAAATTTACTCCATCCTGAAAAGTAATTTCCTGGTCGGTATAACTCTTAATGTTCTGGAGCCTGATTTTTTTAATCTTCAATATCTTCACCCCCGGCTGCGGATGCGGCTGCTTCTCCCTCGCCGCAAGAATCCCTGTCCAAGTCAGGGAGGTCCCTGGCTATTAACGATATTTCCTCAATTATCTCTTCGGGACTTTCCCCGGCAAGGGCCGATTCTTTGATCCGGACAATCAGGTTTACCAGGTCATCCTGGCAGTCTTTATATTGGGGGAACCTGCGGCGAACCAGCTGGCCCAGCACCTTGCGTTCTATCTGGGGCCGGTTTACTGTTTCCGATAAGGGGTCAGCCCCGTCGCTTTCAGGCAGGTTGGCATTGTTTTGTACTTCAACATACAGGCAGTCACCCTTTTCCTTTATTTCCCGGGAGATGGCTGTTGTGTCAATTGCCAGGGCGGAAAAATCTATCTCCCCTTTAAGTATAACCTGGACCATTGGCCTGACGCCTGTTTCCGGAACAAGTGCATCCAGTGACCGGCGGACTATACTGTAAACTTCTTCTGGGTCTTCAGCGCCGGATATATCAATACTGATGAGTCTGACCGGACGGGGCCCGGAGGGTATGTACAGGACTTCTTTTTCCCTGGCCGTGACGGTAACATGGTAAAAGCCCTTTTCACGACCTTCCCTGGCTTCATCAATGTGGCAGTTTTCCAGGGAACCGGGATTATAAAACCACCCGTCTTCTTCCCTTGTGTGGATATGCCCGAGGGCCAGATAATCTATTTTTTCCCTGAGGGGATCAAGCGCTTCTTTTCTAATCCCGCCCAGGTCTTTTTCCAGGAACTTATTGACGGCGGCATGCAGAACGAGGACCGTGAAGTTATGTGATGGTTCAATCTGTTCCCCAATTTCCAGAAGTCTCTGCTCTGTCGTCACCCCCAGGTATCCAAGTCCTATCAACCTGATTCCGCCCACAAGGGTGACACACCCATCCCCTTCAGGAACCCAGTCTGTGACAGCCATTTTCCCTTCAGAGACCACTGGTTTAAGCAGCCGGATATAACCAAGGCTGTTTAGTAGTTTTAACCATGAGCTCCGGTCCTGGTAAAAGGCCTTGTCGTGATTGCCCTCGATACATATTACCGGAATTCCGGACTCCTTAAGAGGCTGAAGGAGTTCCATGGCCTGCCTGAGGGTTTCGGCATTTATGGCCCTCTTATGGAAAAAGTCACCTCCAATAACCATGAAATCAACTTTTTTATCAAGGGCATAATCAACCACATCCCGGAAGGCCCGGGCAAAGTCATGAAACCGTTCTTCCAGGTTAAATTGCTGATGCCCCAGGTGAATATCACTGGTGTGGATAAAACTTACTTTTTTCAAGCCGGTCCCCTCCGCTTTGTTGAATACTGTTTAACAGCATTTTATTTCCACTCCCGGAACAAAAAAATACAGGTACTTTTCTTTGACCGGTTTCCTTAAAATATCTTCTACAGCGGAAGCATAAAGATTCAACTGTCCCCTGTAATTCCCGGCAGCCTCCTCTGTTTCTCCTGCTGACACGCGGTCAGTCTTATAATCGATTATCACCACTCCGTCCCCTTCGTCCAAAAGGCAGTCAATGACGCCCTGTACCAAAAGCATTTCATCTTCACAGCCTTCCAGGTCACTGTAAACAATGGAGACAGGGACAGCCATGGTAAAGGGTACTTCACTTCTGACATTTTCCGCTTTCAGCATCCTCTGTCCCAGGTCAGATTCGAAAAATGCCGTGATTGACCTTATATCAACTGATCCGGCTGCTTCCGCGGAAATAATTTCCCTGTCCACAAGCCGGTTTAGCTGGCTGCTGACAGTTTCCACGTTTATTTCTGAACCCAGGTCAAGATGCTGCATTACCGTGTGCATTGCGGTTCCTCTCTCTGCTGCGGAAAGGCCTGTTGATTGCTGCAGGAACTGCGGCCTGGTGACAGGCCGGGAAGAATATAATATATTTGTTTCCTCCCCTGCCAGGTCCCCGGCAAACAGTCTTTTTAGTTCTGTTACCGATGATTTTGCCGGTTTGGCCGCCAGGTTCCTGAACGGATATTGCCAATTAAGCTGCCTGGACAGGGTATCCAGGTGGCCGCCCCCTTTATCTACCTGCTTGAATTCCTTTACTGATTCCAATAATTCCGGGTTGGCAAGGGATGTTTCAGGAATCAGGAATAAGGACTTATCAATTTCACCGGCATAGATTATCAGTGGTGCGCCGTCTGTGTGCCGCATAATTGCGGGGCCAATCCAATCAAGATAACTTTTTGCCTGGACCAGTTCCGTTTCAGGCAGGGGCCAGCCTTTGAGGGGAACATTTTCACCCCATTTTTCCGCAGATCTCTTCAGGTCCCGGGCAGAACCGGCAAGGATAAGTTTTTCCCGGGCCCGGGTCAGGGCCACATAAAGAATACGCATCTCTTCCGCCAGGAGTTCCAGGTGCAGCTTTCTTTTCACTGCAGATTGGGCAATTGAGGGGTAGACAAGCCTGAGGTCCAGGTCCACCACAGGCAGGCCCAGGCCCAGCTCTTTGTGGACCTGAAACCTTTGGGTCAGGTCGGTAAAATTAAACTGTTTCCCCAGTCCGGCAACAAAAACGACCGGGAACTCCAGCCCCTTACTTTTATGTATACTGAGAACCCTTACCACATCCTCATTCTCTCCCAGTGCCCGGGCTGTGCCCAGGTCACTGCCGGTATCAAGGAAACGTTCGTAAAAACGGAGGAACCTGAACAATCCTCTGAAACCTGCTGATTCAAACTGCCTGGCCTTGTGGTACAATGACCTGAGATTAGCCTGGCGGTCGGAACCCCCCGGCAGTCCGCCCACATATGCATAGAAATCCGTTTCATTATAGAGCCGCCACACCAGTTCGGAAAGAGTCCCCTGGCGGGCAATTGTACGCCAACTATCCAGTTTTGCCAGAAATCCGGAAACCTTTTTCCCTGTCTCACCGGAGATATTTCCTGCCAGGTACATGACGGCAAACCTGATGATTGCGTCATAGAAGCCTCCTTCGGTGTCACAAAGCCTGATTTCCGCCAACTCTCCGGCATCGAGGCCGGCGACCGGGGACCTGAGTACCGCTGCCAGGGGGATATCCTGCCTGGGGTTATCGATAATTTTAAGCAGGGACATCATTGTATGGACCTCGGTTGCCTCGAAATAGCCTGTTCCTGTATCAGCGAAGGCTGGCAGCCCAGCTGCCCGGAATTCTTCCAGGAACGTATTGACAGTGCTTTTGGTAGTCCTCAGAAGGACCACAATATCCCTGTAACTCACAGGTCTCGGACAGCCCATTTTCCTGTCATTAATATAAAATTCCGGACCGGGGTGTTCTTCGTCCCCGGAAACCATTTTTCTGATTCTATTGGCTATCAGCCGGGCTTCTCTCTGTACAGCGTCAATTTCACCATGTTCTGCCCCTGGCATCGCATCTTCAAGGCGGTCAAGCAGGTATATCTCGGTCGTCCCGGGGTTCTTTACCGGTCCGTTATCCGCCGGTTCCTCCGGGTAATCAGCGCCAAATACAAGCTCCGCCTTCGCATCATATTTGATTTCACTTAACCCACCTGTCATCAACTGGCGGAATATGTAATTGACCGTATCCACAACTTCCCTTCTGCTGCGGAAGTTCACTGACAGGTCGATGCCCAGGGACAGACCGCCTTTGTCCCTGGGGTATTCTGCATATTTTTTCATGAACAGAGAAGGTTCAGCCAGGCGGAACCGGTAAATGCTCTGTTTTACGTCTCCCACCATAAACAGGTTGGGACCACTGTAATCATCCCTGGAAACGAGCTGCAATATTGACTCCTGGACATCATTGATGTCCTGGTATTCATCTACAAGGACTTCAATGAAATGTTCCCTTAATTCACACGCTGCCTGGGATGGTATTAACCTGCCAGGCGCTGAACCTTCATCAAGGAGCGCTTTAAGGCAAAGGTGTTCCAGGTCGGAAAAGTCCAGAATTGATTTTTCTGTCTTGGCCTTTTGGTACCGGGAGCCAAACTCCAGTGTCAGTTCTGAAAGGGTTCTGGCCATGGGAGCGACCAGTTTCAGGTCTGCAAGAAGTTCTCCGGAGGGCCTGGAAAAGTAATCTTTTTTTATGTTTGTCAAGGCTTTTTTCACTTCATCCCTGAGGTTTTTAACCCCCTGCTTTAACTGTTCATCAACATTCTTGTCCCGGCATGAATTCAGCTTTATCAATTCTATACCTGAAAAGACAGTATATGCTTCCTCCCAGGAAATCGAAACCGCCCTGATGAGGTCATCCACTATAGCCAGGTCATGGACCAGGTTCTCAATATAAGAAGCCGGTCCCCCTGGAGACGAGGCTTTGACCAGACCTCGTTCCAGCCTGCTGCGGCAGCCGGCCAGCTGAATGCTGACAAAATCAAGAATAGTCCTGCCCCACGGCAGTTCTTCCAGGGGTACCCCCTCTGTGCAGTTGTAATTTTCCGGAAGGTTCTTCAGCCATTCTTCAGGCCACGGGTTGCTCCGCGCAAAGTCCAGGAGTTTAAGCACCGTTCCCTGCAAAAACACGTCATCCCTGTCCCCGCCAAAGGCATCAACCAGGTGAAAAAAATCCTGGTTTTCATGGGCGTAAAAGTCCTCAAACATCTCCTCCAGGGTTTCCAGCCGCAGGAGGGCGGTTTCTGTTTCATCTGCTACCCGGAAGACAGGATCAAGGTCTATCTTATGGAAATACTGTTTCAGGATATCGAGACAGAAGGAGTGTATCGTCGTAATTGAGGCCCTGTTAAGAAGGGTCAGCTGGCGGCTGAGATGTCGGGAATGAGGTTTTGCAGTCAATTCCGCCGTGATGGCGGAACTTATCCTTTCCCGCATTTCCGCAGCAGCAGCTTTTGTAAAAGTAACCACAAGAAGTTTGTCTACATCAACCGGGTCTGTTTCATCAGTTATGCGCCTGATAATACGCTCAACCAGCACTGCCGTCTTACCGGCACCGGCAGCGGCGGCCACCAATAGGCTGCAGCCCCTGGCAGAAATTGCTTCTCTTTGTTCAGGAGTCCACTTGGAGTCACCCATTGGTTACCTCCTTTCCGGCTAACAGGTCCCATAAGTTGTCTGAGACCTGCGGCAGAACCCTGTATTTGTTCCCCTCAACCAACAGGTCAAATTTGCATACAGGCCGGAAGGAACAGTACCTGCATGCATCTTCCGAACGGGTTTTATAAGGGGATATTCTGACATCCCCTTTAAGAATATTTGATCCCGCTTCGGCAAACATTTTTTTCAGATAGCTGCGCAGCAGTTCAAACTTTTCCTCACTGATAACAGGGGCACTTTCATAAAATGAACCGTTTTTTGTGATGCCGACCGGGAACAGGGTTGACCATCCCGATTCAACCGAAGAGTCCATCATTTTAAATACATCTAAATCTTCCAGCAGAAGACCTTTCATTTTAAGCCTGGCCAGTACTGACCTTTCCACTTCTTCCGGGGCTAACGGGCCCGCACCTGTAACAAAGGGGTCCAAAACGGTAAAGTAAAAAATCCCTGCAGGCTTCACTTTTTTGCCTGTCAGCATGGAATAATGCTCTACGGCTATATGAAGGTAAGTCAGGAGTTGAAGCCTGACCCCGTGGAAGATGTCTTCAGGCTTTATATTCTGATCACTTGATTTATAGTCTATAACCCTCAGGTAAATATTATCTTCATCCTCGAACACATCCAGACGGTCAATCCTGCCTGTCAGGGCCAGAGAATCCCCCCCGGGAAGCTCAATCTGCGTGTGGGGGAACCGGGTGCCGGGGCCGAAGGACACCTCAACCCCTACCGGCCTGAAATTCCCTAACCGGGCATGTTCACCAAGGGTCAAAACCGCCCTGGTTACAGCCCTGTTAAGCTTACCTGTCAGGTAACGGTACCGGGCGGAACTTAAGAGAATCTCATTCTGCAGACTGGGAGCAAGTTCGGAAACGATTTTCCCGGCGATACGGATGCATTCTTCCCGGTCAAGCCGGCCCCAGTCCACCTGCATTTTGGCCTGTTCTTCGGTAAAACACTTAAGGGCCGCATGAAAGAATTCCCCCATGTCAGGGGCCTCCAGGCGATATATTTGCCTGTCTTGCAACCTGAGACCATATGCTGAGTAGTGAGCAAAAGGACAGGATATGTATTTCTCAACCCTGGAAACACTGGTTTTTACCGGGGTTCCATAAAGGGACCGGCATTTATCTGCCGACAGGGTCCTGGCAGTATTTGAGTGAAAAACGGAACTTATGACCCTGGCAGCTTTTTCTTTTATACTGCTTCCCATATACCAGTTGTAGAGGTCCCACCAGACAGGATTCATTTTGTTCCCGCTTTTTGCTTCCCGCAGCCTGGATGTAAGATAGGTTAAGGCCGGAACAGGATGGACAACAAATCCGGTGCATTCCTCTGTATCACCGGTGAGGGGTTCGACCTGAATAAATCTTTCTTTTACACCGGGGAACAGTTTCTTGATTCCTGATATAACGGGGGATGGCAGAAGGGTCTTTCCTTCATCATCTGCCATGGGGAAGCTTAATATGAGCCTTTTCCCTGCCCGGGTTACAGCCATATAGACGATATAGTTTTCTTCAAATACCCTGTGCCTGCTTCCCGGGGCAATGGCAGCTCCTGCCGAAGCAAGTTTTTCTCTTTCGGTGTTATTGAAAATCCCATCATCTGAAATCCTGGCCGGAATAACTCCCTCTACAGCGCCTAACAGAAAGGCTGCCGCAGTATCGGGATTTCTGGATCGGTCAGGGGAACCGGCAATAACCTGGTCCAATCCGGGAGGAATCATACCGATAGTCATGGATTCCAAACCGGAATCAATTATTCCGGCATATGTGTCAAGGGCCATTTCCTCATTTCCCAGGGCTTCAACCAGTTCATCGAAAAGGCTTATTAGGCCGGACCATATCTGAGCGTGTTCCCTGGCTTTTTCCAGGTTCCCTTCCATCTCGGCTTTGGTTTTCCATTCATTTATAGTTTCGTGTGCTTTCAGGTCCTCCAGAAGAATGAACAGAGCCTCTGTGACCCCGCGAACCGTATGACATAAGGAAACTCTATCGTTAAAGTCCGCCAGGGCTTTGGAAGCTTTTTCCCTGATATCATTAATCAGAACAAGGTCTGCTTTTTCTTTTTCGCTTATATCATTATCCTCACCCAGGGTATAATGGCGCCGGTACTGCCAGTCTTTTCCGTCAACCCACCTGTTTCCTCTTATCCCGTGGGCGAGGCAGTAATTTTCCAAAAGGAAAACCTCATCCCGGTCAACGGGGACTAAGTCAGTTTTAAGATAACGAAAAACAGGCTCATAAGACCATTTTTTGATGACCGTTTCCAGAGCAGACCGGATAAGTTCCACCAATGGATGATGCATCACTTTTTTCTTTGTGTCAATAAAAACAGGTATGTCATAGTCTTTAAAGATGTTGGCAATCAATTCGCCGTAAACTTCCAGTTCTCTGGTTAAAATAGAAATATCGCGCCAGCGGAACCCCTCGTCCCTGGCCAGTCTGACGATTTCCCTGGCACAGGCCTCAACCTCAGCACGGCGATTGGCGGCAGCCAATATGGTTATCCCGCCACCCGCCTGCTGACTGTATGACTTGGCGGGGTAGCTGAACAGGTTTTGCTCCAGGTGGGCAATATCAGGAGCATTTAAGAATCTCGGAGGGGGCCGGTTATCTAAAATGACTGGTTTTAGGACTGTTGCCCCGGCCTGGGATGCTGCTCTGATTACTTCCTGATAAGTCTTCCAGGTCGGATAAAAAAGGTCCTCCTGTGAAAGACCGGCGCCGGTCAGGGAAGGCTCTATACATATCGAAACATTCAAAGTACCGGCAACAGGAAATATTTTTTCTATAACTTTTAACTCCTGGGGTGTGAAACCCTTAAAACCATCTATCCAGAATTCTGCCGATTTAAAGGAGGGTGCCAGGGCAATCCTCTCTGCCAGCAGACTGAGATAATCATCAGGGTCTGTATAGCGGTCCTCCAGGTATTCATCCATTTCATTGTAAAGCATAACTATGTCAGCAATCTTGTCATGCAGAAAAACAGAATTCGTATCAATGCCCTCCGCTGCTTCCGTGAGGGAATCAGGGCTGACCAGGTAGGTTTTCATCTCTCCTATAGTCCTGGCCAGACTGTCCGCAAAACCTGGCTGCCCGGCCAGCCTTCCGAAGATACGCAATTCGGATTTACGTTTTTCCAGAATTCCCCGCAGGACCATCCGTTTGCCGAGTTCTCCAATGGGAACCCTGGTGGCCCCTCCCGTTTCCTGCAGTACCCTGTATGCAAGGCGCCGGAAACTTAGAACCTGGGCCCTGATTGAACCCTTAAGGCCCATCCTGGATGTGAGGGTATATTCCGTCTGAAAAGTTGCCTGTTCAGGAACCAATAAAACAACCGGGGAGCCTTCCTGGGATTGAAGCAACTGCTCCCTAACCGAATGCAGCATATAGTGAGTTTTTCCTGAACCGGCCCGGCCCAACAGGAACCGAAGATTCAAATCCAGCACCTCCGGATATCGATTGATAAGTCATTCAATAATAATTCTATATTTTGTGCGGTTATTCCTTTGATTTGGAAGTCATAAAATATACCTGTAGTAAAAGAAAAACAGGCCGGTAAATGACCTGTTAACATTTTCTGTGATTTAGAAATTAACCATTTCAAATCGCAAGTAGCTTTCCATGGACCCCAACTGCTCGGTTTTACCCGAGGTGGTAAACCCGTAAAAACACATCCTTCTATTACCAAAAGTGGTGTCACACAAAGCTTTTTTCAGTTCAAGGACATTGGGTCCGAGAATCCGGTGTCCGGCAAAGTCCTTATGGGTTGCATGATACAAAGGGGAAACACGGGCAATCCCAATGTTATTTTGTATGGCCATATTCACAGCTTCTCTTTTAAAAGGGAACCTGGAAGTAATGACTGTACCCTTGACCCTGTGGGCAGATATACTGTTACAAAACTCAATGAATTTTTTTAAAGAACATGCCGTAACCAAATTCGAATCACAGCAGTTAATAACCCAAAATTTATTTAATTGGCTAAAATTCAGCCTGTTGACGACGGCCGGCCTAAAGCCAACGATAATGCTGGCCTTACTGCCCTCAGAATTGATATCCATAACGGCATCATCGAGGATGAAGGGTTTCTGAGGTCCATGGTTAAAAACCGGGTGATATATTAAGGACCGTATTTTCCCAATTACGGTATTATTCAGAGTGTAATTCAGAGTGTTATTCAAGGTGTTATTATCCATTTCATACCCTTCTGTCTGCACAATGTCAAAATTGAATCTTCCAAGACGCACATGGCTAATTCAATATAATGCAGACTAATCCTTTTGAAAAGGGTTAAACAGCGGTTTTATGGGTATGAAAAAAAGGAATTCGGGGATAAGCAGCTAATTTAGGAATTCCTTCAGTTTTTCATAACAGGCTCTTGACTGGGATTCATTAGCCGGCATTAATTTTCCTGTTTCAACTGTGAAATAGTACGTCTTATCCCCTGTTTTAACTGAAAACCAGTGGGACGGGCTCAGTATTGATATCCTGCCGAGCCAGGCAATTTCAGAATCAGTGGTACTGAAAGACATATTAACAGGTACATTGGAGCTCTCTATCCCCAAAAAGACTAAACCCCTGTTATTGACGCTAAGGAACCCTGATATTTTAATAAGCAGTAACTTAAACAGTCCCTGTGTGTCGACCGAACACCTGACAGGAAATGTCACTGAAGAAGCGAGCCCTGGATTTTCGATGATAATGGACCACTGCACTTTGTTCAGCCATCTTTTTTTCAATTTAACGTATACTATTGTCGAAAATACCAAAATTAAAATAGGGAAAATTGTCTTCAGACCCCAGAAGGTATATTCAGCAAGCAATATTCTCTCCACCCCTGTGATAACCGATTTTCTTTTAATTTAAATATTACCACATTCAGGAAATAAGTCCTTCAAAAGAGGTTTGAAATACGGCATTCATGGTTTGAAATGCGGTAAGTGTGTCCTGAAAATAAGTGTCTGGACGAATAACAGAGGAAATGTTAATATCAAGAGGAAAGTAGTAATTCAAATAGTTAAGGAGTGATGTAATGGACTGGATGAAAAACTATCACGAGGACCATAAGGCAGTACTGATTTTGCTGGCCAAACTGGAGGGAAATATCCTGGATTTAAAGGCCGGGTTGGCAACACCCAATACATTTGTGGAGTTTCAGGAATTCGGTGATGTTATCCGTAATGTGATTATTCCCCATTTTAAAAACGAAGAAGAGGATATTTATGTCAGGGTCAGTGATACCGGAATCAAAGGCCGAGAGTTCATTGATAAAATGCTGCAAGAACACGAAGCCTTATATGCCCTGTTCGATAATTATCTTGAAGCTGTCAAAAAAAAGGATACCGGCAGTCTTGTTGAAGTCAGCGGTACCCTGGATCAGGTTCTCAGGCATCACATTATTAAAGAGGAGGACGACCTGCCGGAATTCCTGGAATAATCTCACTATCAATAGACGGTTATTAATTAGGGCGCTTATTAATCCAAACGCTTATTCATCCTGAATATTGACAGTGTTACAATGGCGACAACAAAAACTACCAGGAGCAGTATGTCATTCCACAGATATTCCACTCCTACCCCTTTCAGGATAATACCCCTCAGTATTTTTAGGAAGTAGGTAAGAGGCATGGCATAACCTATGGCCTGGATTATCTGGGGCATGGATTCCCTGGGAAACATGAAACCTGATAGCAGCACACTGGGCAGAATAATCGCAAAACCAATCTGCATTGCCTGCAGCTGGGTTTTGGCAACGGTGGAAACGAACATCCCTAAGCCGAGCGCCCCGATTAGAAATATAAATGAAAGGCCTAATAGCAGGAAAACATTCCCGTTAACCGGGACATTGAACCAAAAGACTCCGAAACCCAGTATCAAAAGAACATCGAAAAAAGCTATGACTATATATGGCATGAGTTTCCCTATAATAAGTTCCACGGGTCTCACAGGAGTGATTATCAATTGTTCAAGGGTTCCCCTTTCCCGTTCCCTGACCATGGCAAATGCGGTAAGAAGCATTGTAATATTCTGCATAATAAGACCTATGAGACCCGGAATATTGAATTTCATGCTTTCCATGTTGGGGTTATACCAAACCCGGTAACGCAAATCAAGGGCCGGCTCCACGCTGATACCGAGGCCGCTTTGCTGAAGATTCTTGACCTTCAGGTCAAAGGACCTCGCTTGGGCAATAACCTGGGCGGTTGAGAGGGCGGTTCTTGCTACCAGGGGGTCAGACCCGTCTACGATAATCTGCAGCTGGGCCTGTTCGTTCCTGCGGATATTGACCGCATAATCAGCAGGGATGATGAGACCTACCCTGGCCTTTCCGGTGTCAAGAAGATGTGTCATCTCAGTGAAATTTCCGGCATGAGTATCAGGGTCGAAATAACCGGTGTTTCTGAACATATCTATCAGCTGCCTGCTTTCAAGACTCCGGGACTGGTCCATGACAGCTGTCTCTATGTGTTCAACATCAGTTGTCACGGCATAACCAAAAATCAGCAGCATCATTAAAGGGACTACAAATGCCATTATCAGACTTGGGGGGTCCCTTTTTATCTGAATTATTTCTTTTCTGCTGACAGATATCAGTCTTTGCAGGTTCATGCCCCTTCACCTCCGGAAACGGAGGTTTTGTTGTTTTCGAAAATGTCCCTCACCTGGTGCAGTTCATCTTCCCCCACAATTGAAATAAAAATGTCTTCAAGGGTCTTTTGACCATATTCGTCTTTTAAATCTGCCGGTCTGCCAAAGGCTCTGATTTTCCCGTTGTGGATAAATCCTATGCTATCACAGAGCTCGGCTTCATCCATGTAATGAGTCGTTACAAGGACGGTTATTCCGCTCTTGGAAAGATACCTGATTATTTCCCAAAAAATTCTTCTGGAAACCGGGTCCACCCCGGCAGTCGGTTCATCAAGAAAAAGCAGGGGCGGCCGGTGCAAAAGCGCACAGCCGAGGGCCAGCCGCTGTTTCCATCCACCGGACAGCATCCTTGCCTGGAAGTTCTCCCTGCCTTTAAGACTGGCAAGTTCAATGAGTTCCTCCATTCTTTCTTTCGCTTCAGAAGCATTAAGACCATATATGCCGGCATAGAATTCAAGGTTTTCCCTTACGGTAAGTTCTTCATAAAGGCTAAATTTTTGTGACATATACCCTATATTTTGCTTAATCTGTTCCGACTGAGAATAGATGTCATAACCCAGTACCTTACCGGAGCCTGATGTGGGTGTAAGTATTCCGCATAACATACGAATTGTGGTGGACTTGCCTGAACCGTTAGGACCAAGAAATCCGAAGATCTCGCCGGTCCTTACGTGAAATGATATATCGTCCACAGCTACATGCTCCCGGAATTTCTTTGTCAGACCATTTATTTCAACTGCTATATTCACTGACACTGCCCCCTTAATGGGTCAATATTTTGATGTCTGCAGGCAGACCCGGTTTAATGTTTTCCTTTTCGCCGGTAATATTGATTTTAACTTTAAAAACCATGTTCACCCGTTCTTCTTTGGTCTGAAGGTTTTTAGGAGTGAATTCTGATTTGGGCGATATATATGAAACTTGTCCCGAAAAAGGTTTATCTGGATAGGCATCAATATATATTTCAGCTTTTTGACCCAGTTTAACCTTGGGCAGGTCTTTTTCAGTTATATAAACATTTACCCATAAGTCCTCCATGTCTATAATGGTAAAAACCGCAGCTCCGGGATTGACATATTCCCCCTTTTGGAAATTTACAGTGCTGACTATTCCGTCTATGGATGAATATATAACCGTCTTATCTAACTGGTTTTTGGCAATTGAAAGGCCGGCCTGGGCCTGGGCAACCCCGGCATCGGCGATGTTTATGGTTTCCTGGGTAGCGCCGCTTTTTAACAGATCAAGGTTTTCCCTGGCAGAACTGATTTGGGCTGAATATGCTTCATACTGTGCTTTTGCAGTCTCATAGCGGGTTCGCGCATCAGATAACTGCTGGATTGTGGTCCCTCCTTCGTTGTACAAAGCCTCTATCCTTGCCAGGTTTTCTCCTGCATTTTCCATGGACTGCCCTGCTCCCTGCCGGAGAGCTGTTATTTGCTGCAAATTGGCTTCAGCCTGGGCAATCATCTGTTCCCTTGAACCGGTCCTCGTTTCTTTCGATTTTTCCTGGGCAGACTTTAAGGCAGCTTCAGCCTGCTGTACCTGCAGCGCTTTAATTGTTGAATCAAGGTTGCCTAATATGTCACCTTCTTTAACGATAATTCCTTCAGCAACTTTTACGTCGACAATTTTCCCCCCTGATTCTGCATGAACATTTAACTCAGAAGCCTCGATTGTACCTGAAGCTCTGATATGCTCTGTGTTTTTTTCTCCACAGCCTGGGGTAATGAATATAAATACCGCGATAACAATGAGGCAAAAGAATTGAATACTTCTCATCCCAAATCCGTTATTTTCTTTTGTCATGACCCCATTCCTCCTTCCCATTCCTCCGCCCTGATGCCGGTAAGGTATATATCAACCAGTTGTTTGATCAATTCATCTTCGTCAAATGAAATATATTTGTCTCCTAATAAAAATTCCTTCCAAAGCACAAAAGCACCAACCATGCCTATCAGCGCCCTGGATGCAATCCGGGGGTCGACAGCTTTGAAATCACCTGAGCTAATCCGTTCATCGATATATTTTTCTAAAACTCCCGCAGCACGCATAACCACATTTTCGGTGAAATTTTCCCTCAATTCAGGATGAAACTGGGCTTCTGTGAAAAGCAGCCTGGCCAGGTCAATGTTTTCTTTAATCAGTTCGAGTCGATTTTTTATAATAGATGTCAATACTGCTTCATCAGATTTCCCGGCCGCATTGATCAGGGTGGTTTTCAGGGATTCCACGATATAAGGCCCGGCAAGGCTCAGGAGGATATCTTTCTTTGTCCTGAAATACCTGAATATTGTCCCTTCAGCCACTCCGGCTTCCCTGGCAATTTCCTTTGTTGTGGCGCCGTTAAACCCCTTTTTTGAGAAGACCCTGATTGCAGCATCTTTAATCTGCTGTTCCCTGCTGATAATAACCCGATCCATTTGAGCCCTCCTTTTTTCCAATATGTCAAAGCAAAATGAGTGAGTACTCACTACATATTTTACACCTGCTTATATTCTGCTGTCAATCCAATTTCAGCGAATATGTTTTTTTGTGAATAATGGACATATTTTGGGGTCTGTTGCAATATTTTTGTAATAAACCCAATAAATTATGGAGGTGAAAAAATGGGCCTTAAATTTTCCTCAACCCTGAAACCGCAGGGAAATATCCACTGGACAGCAATCCTGTATGGAACTCTCTTAGCTGTAATAGTATCGATAATACTTATGGCTATTGGTGGCACAGTCATGTATTATAAAGTGTTTAACGAACGGCTCATCCCTGTTATCGGTTTGACAATCCTGTTTCTCAGTATTTTTATTGGAGGATTGATTTCTGCCCGTAAGGCCGGCAGATCTGGTTGGTTTCACGGATTAGCCGTCGGACTGGTGTTTCTTTTCCTGACCATTCTGTTTAATGTAGCAGTGCCTGGCGGTATTTTTGGCTTTCCGGTATTCAAGAAAATCGTTGCCTCTGTGGTGGCTGGATGCCTGGGCGGTATATGGGGTGTCGGAAAGTAGCAAGGGCATGGTTCCTGTATCAAAAAAGCTGCCGGTAAGTTTGAATGAATTTTCAAACTTACCGGCAGCTTTTGTTGTTATGATTATGTTTTTACAATAGGTAAAGTAATCACAAAGGTTGAACCCTCACCGGGGCAGCTGATAACATCTATCCTGCCTCCGTGGTTTTCTATAATCCTGTATGATACCGTAAGACCCAGTCCTGTTCCCTCTTCCTTTGTAGTGAAAAAGGGGTCAAAAATTGAATCAATCAATGAAGGTTTTATACCTATTCCAGTATCGGTAAAAAATGTCCTGAGCACATTTTCGAACCTGTCATGGTTTGTGGAAATGATAAGCTTGCCTTTTTCAGGCATAGCGGCTACGGCATTTGTGACCAGGTTCAGAAAAACCTGTTTTATCTGTTCTACATCTATAGTGACCATGGGACAACCGGTATCATATTTTCTTTCTAATTCGATATTCTTAATCAAAAGCTCTCCTTCTGACAGGAGGAGTATTTCATCAAGGACACTATGAATGTTAGCAGGCCTTTTGATTGGAACTGTTGGTCTTGAAAGCAGAAGGAACTCGGATATGATACGATTAATTCGGGAAATCTCATCAAGCATTATTTGTATATATTGCTGTAGAGGATCTTCTTTTCCAAATCTCTGGGCCAGAAGCTGTAGAAAACCCTTGACAGATGTCAGGGGATTTCTCACTTCATGGGCAATTCCGGCTGCCAGTTCACCTATTACGGAAAACTTTTCGGCCTTGACAACCTTTTCCTCCAGCTGTTTTTGCCCGGTAATGTCCCTTATACTAAGGATCCCGCCGATAATTTTTTCGTTCTCATCCCTGACCAGAGTGGTATAAGCCATAACATTCATAAGTCCCATAGGGGTTTCAATGTTTGCCTCAACATGGGTATAAGGTCTGCCGATGCGCAGTGTGTTAAGCAGTATGCTGTCCTGAGTGCCGATTTTCTTCTCCAGCAGTTCAGAGAAAGGCCTGCCCAGGATATCTTCAGCACATAAGCCCATAATATCCTCTGCAGCCTGGTTAAATATCACAACCTTTTCATTTATGTCAATGGCAATAATTGCAGAAGAAGAATTATCAACATATTTTTCAGCAAAGTACTTTTTACTTAAAAGAAGAGAGTCCCTGGCATCGTCTATTGGAGCCATTCGGTTACCTCCATAAAGGGTTTGAATTTAGGTTTTACCTGCAATTATGATTTTCTATCCTATTCCCCTCTTCTCCTGCAACAACAAAAAATTTGGCGGAATATATAGATACTATGTGAATTCAGAGATTACTTTATCAGTGCAATTATTATAAGGGTACTTCCGGAAATTAGTGACACGGTCCCGAAAAAGAGCCGGAACCTTGCCCGCCTGCCTCTGACCGACAATGCCGGGCCGGAAACGTTTCTCGGGACGAATCTCGGGAGGACTCTTGCCAATCCGTTATTCATCACCAGGCCTCCTTAATCTTAATATGTTTTCCTCTTAACTATTTATGAAGAATACCAGAAGAAAAGAACAATATGCAGCTGATAAAGCAGCTGCAAGTGGCGATTTATCTGATGAATATAAAGACCCCGAATTTTGGCCCGAAAGAAAAGGAACTAACTCATTAATTATGAGTCAGTCCCTCTTCAAATACGAGAAGTAATTCTAAATGCAAGAATTAATATTCAGGTGGGAGCTGGTTAATCTGGGCCAGGTTAAATACCGGCCCGTCAACACAGATGTATTTTTCACCTATGTTACAGCGACCGCATTTACCTACACCACATCTCATGTTCATTTCCAGAGTAGTGATAATCTCTTCAGGCTTAAAGCCCATTTGCCCGAAGAACTTAAGCACATTTTTGATCATAATAGGCGGTCCGCAGGTTACCGGAACGGTATTTTCGATGGATGGAATACCCTCCTGGATCCATTCCAATGTAGGATAACCAACACGGCCGTCCCATTTCGGATCTTCAACATCTAAGGTTATATGAAGATGTGTGTCCTTGATTTTTGGCCACCTGTCAAAAAGGTCATATTTAAAGCACAAGAGGTCATAAGTCCTGGCGCCGTAGAAGATATCAACCCGCCCATAATCATCACGGTTATCCAGAACATAGTCAATGAGGGAACGGAGTGGAGCTAAACCTACACCACCGGCCACAAACAGGCAGTTTTTGCCTTTCATCATTTCAAAGGGGAAATGGTTGCCATATGGACCACGAATGGCCATTTTGTCACCAACATCTAATTGATGGATAACATCGGTAAGCCGTCCCACTTTCATAATGGTAAACTCCAGCATGCCTTTCCTGGTGGGTGAAGAAGTAATTGAAATCATGGATTCACCTACACCAAGAATAGACAGCATACAGCATTGTCCCGGCCGATTACCAAAGTTTTCTAAAACCCCCGGTTCATCAAAGGTAACCTGGAAGGTTTTGATATTTGGGGTTTCATCAATAATCTTTTGTACAGTAGCTGTCTGGGGCAATAAAGGACTGGCTACTTCTCTGGTATTACAGTTACAGGACATATTAGCCAACCTCCTTTACTTTGTTAATTATCTGTGCGATATCGAGGTTGACAGGGCACTTCTCCAGGCAGCGGCCGCAACCGACACATGCGGTATCACCATAACGGTCAACAAAATATCTTAATTTATGCATAAACCGCTGGCGAATCCTCTCCGTTTTGGAAGGCCGGGGTTGGTGGCCTCCTGCTGCTCTGGTAAAGTTGCCGAACTGGCAGGAGTCTGCACAGCGGTATCTGTAACCAACGGAACTCTGGTTATTGAAATCAACTATATCAAAGCAGTGGCATGTCGGGCACACAAAAGTACAGGTTCCGCATCCCATACACCGAAGAGACTCGGTTGCCCAAATGGGATGATCAAACATATTGTCAAGTTTGGCCTTAACACCTTCGATGCTAATATTCAACTGTTTTTCTTTAGCCGGAGCAACGGCCTTTTCTTTAGCGCCGGCGCCGCTCCCGTCATCATCGGTTAACAGGTCTGAACAAGTGGCGGCAAGTTTTTCACCTTTTTCGGTAAGGACTTCCACCAGGTACCTGTCACCCAGGTCAGTCATTAGAATATCGGCTCCCTCAGCTTCTCCGGGTGAGATGCCGAAGGCTCCACAGAAACAGGTATGCCTGCATTCATTACAGCTTAAGGCTATAATAGTTGTCTTATTTCTTTTATCAAGATATAAATCATCCCTGAATTCCGCATCGAAAACCTTATCCAGAAGGAGAATGCTTTTTACATCACAGGGTCTGGCTCCAAACAGAACCCTGCTGGGTACGCCCTCTTCAAGCTTAATCGCCCATGAAGGATCACTTGTATCATAACTGAACATCTTCTCACTCATGGGAAAGAAGTAGTCCTTGGGAGGCATTACCGAATTCTGATATTCCAGCACAACGCCTTCGCCTGATTTAACAGGTCTGAACAGGGTAATACCGTCACTTTGGATGGGGGCGATGAGCTGACTGTTCTGGGCAACCTTGTTGAGAAGGTTTTTTAACTGGTCTTTCTTTAAAGATTTATTCGCCATCTGTTATCACCTCTCCATCCTACATGAATTCCTCGGGGTCTTCCAGGCGGTATTGTCCGAGGACGGAACCGCCTTCTTCGGCAGAACCCGGGGTCTCCATGCCAAAAAGTTCTTTACAGTCCTTTAAGAGTTTCTTGTTCAGAAGCCTTATAGGAATATCCATGGGACATACCCTGTCGCACTCACCGCAGTCGACACAGCGCCCGGCAAGGTGGAACGCCCTGGTCAGGTGGAACAGTTCGTTTTCGTCTAAATTCATTTCCTTGCCCACCCAGTCTGGTTTAATGGCATCAAAGATGCATTCACGACAGGTACAGCCTGGGCAGCTGTTGCGGCATGCATAACACCGGATACAGCGGTCAAACTGGCTCAGCCAGAATTTGGCCTTTTCTTCCGGTGACATGGCTTCATATTTCTTAATCTCATCATAATCGTCAGGAGTGTCGGTAACACTCACCTTGTCACCAACCATATGGTCAGCAACAACCGGATTATGGCTTTCACACTTTAAGCACTTGTCAAGTATTACTTCACTCTTTTTGACTGTGAAATCTCCATTGGATGTTTTAATAACCAGGGTTTCTCCCTTGTCATCCACTTCTTTCAGCTGGCCGGTGACATCCATCTTAGAAGCAAGTTTGGTATAGGACATCTGTCCGGCACAGGGTATACCGAGAACAACTACCTTATCCCTGGGGATGATATTATCCTGGGTAATTCTGAAAACACCGCGGGAATCACAACCTTTGACACAAACGGCAATTTTCCCTGAAAGAGTCTTTAAATCCGATAGATACTTTGTCAGGCCATTCACACAGAATGGGTTCCAAACCAGTTTGTCAACATCATCCGGGGAAGTGATGAAGACAGGTTGGGTCCTTACAGCCTCAGATCCGAGACCGTACCCTATAACCATTTCCACCTCTTGGTCCTTAAGCAGCTTGGCCGCTGTTTGTCTTAAATTCTCAGTAACTTTATTCATCTGGCACACCTCATCCTTTTAATCTTTTTTGAATCTCTTGTTCGGGCCGAGGGCTTTGATTGCTTCAGTCATTTCCTTAGTGGTGTCTGCCCATTTTTGGCCTTCCGAACCGGAGATCCAGCGTGCTTTAAAGCGGCCAGGTTCATAACCTACATATTCCAAGAGGCGTTTAAGGACCATAAACCTTCTCCTGGTGTAATAATTACCACTAACATAGTGGCAGTCACCCGGGTGTCAGCCACCTACAAGGACACCGTCAATCCCCCGTTGAAATGCCCTTAGTACAAAATGCGGGTTAACACGTCCGGAACATGGAACACGGACAACCCTCACTGTAGACGGATGCTGGAAACGGCTGACGCCACATACGTCTGCACCGGCGTAACTGCACCAGTTGCATGCGAAACCGAGTATCTTTGGCTGCCAGTTGGACAGGTCTTTTTCTTTTACAGACATGCAGCATCCACCTCCGCAAGAAGTTGTAAGTTGCTGAACCCTTTAAGATTAATCGAACCGGAACGGCATTCAGCTGTACAGGCTCCACAGCCCTGGCAAAGGCCGGAGTTTACGCTGGCCACCGTACGGGTAACAGTTTCACCATGTGCTCTTTCGGTAATTTCTTTGGCTTCAATAGCTTTGTACGGACAGATTGGTTTGCAAAGGAGGCATCCCACACAGGTTGCTTCATTAACAGACGCAATCTGCGGGTTAGTAGCCATCTGGTCTTTGGAGAACATGGCAACCACCTTAACTGCTGCTGCGCTGGCCTGGGCAACTGTATCAGGTACGTCCTTGGGACCCTGGCAGCAGCCGGACAGGAATACGCCCCCGGTATTGGTTTCAACCGGGCGAAGTTTGGGGTGGGCCTCAGTATACCAGCCGTCCCTGTCGTAGGAAAAGCCAACGGTTTGAGCCAGCTGGGTTGCATCAGGACGCGGAACCATTGCGGTCTCCACAACGACCATGTCAGCAGTGATTTCCACGCTCTTGCCGACCAGGGTATCTTCACCGCGGACAATAACTTTATTGCCGTCCTGGAATATTTTCGATACCTGGCCCCGAACATATTTGGCCCCGTCTTCTTCCCTGGTCCGCATGTAGAACTCGTCATACATTTTACCGGGAGTCCGTACATCCATGTAGAAGATATAGACATCGGAACCCTTGATTTTCTCCCTGACCTGGTGGGCATGTTTAGCTGTATACATGCAGCATGCCCTTGAACAGTATGACTTGGCCTTTAGCACATCTCTTGAGCCAACACACTTAATAAATACGACAGTCTGCGGAATCTCATGGTCAGATGGACGTTTGATCTTGCCACCGGTCGGGCCGCTGGCATTAACCAGCCGTTCAAACTGGAGACCATCGATAACATCGGGAATTTCGCCGCCGCCGTATTCAGGATAGAACTTGCCCCATTCAATAAGATCAAAACCGGTAGCAACAACAATAGCGCCGAAATTCTCGGTTACAATCTCATCCTGGTCCTCGTAATTGATAGCTCCGGTTGGGCACATCTTGGCACAAACTCCGCACTTGCCGTCGATAAGTTTCTTACAGGATTTGTTGTCAATAACCGGTTTGTTGGGTACAGCCTGGGCAAACGGTTTGTATATGGCTGTCCTCTCACCCATAAAACAGTCAAATTCACCTGGAACCTTTTTGGTCGGACATTTGGTCTCACAGATACCGCAGCCTGTACATTTGGAATAATCCACATACTTGGCTTTTTTCTTGATGTTTACTTCAAAGTTACCGATATATCCACCCACTGATTCAACCTGAGAGTAGGTGTAAAGTGTAATATTAGGATGCTGCGCCGCAGCAACCATTTTTGGCGTGAGAATTCAGGCGCCGCAGTCAAGGGTTGGGAAGGTTTTATCCAATTGGGCCATCCGTCCCCCGATAGTGGCTTCTTTCTCAACGATAACTACCTGATGACCGGAATCTGCGATATCCAGGGCAGTCTGAATGCCTGCAATACCGCCTCCGATTACAAGCGCCCGCTTGGTAACCGGGATATAGCTTTCAAACAGCGGCTCCAGTTTGGCTACCTTGGCGACAGCCTTCCTGACCAGATCCATGGCTTTTGTTGTAGCATTCTCGGGCTCACTGGCATGGACCCATGAGCAGTGTTCCCGGAGGTTTGCCATTTCAACCATGTATGGGTTGAGACCGGCTGTTTCAACAGCCTTTTGGAAAGTCGGCAGGTGCATCCGTGGTGAGCAGGAGGCAACTACCACTGCGTCAATCTTGTGCTCCTTAATTGCCTGGACCATGGCTTGTTGTCCCGGTTCAGAACAAGTATACTTGTTCTCCTGGACAAAGGCAACACCGGGGAATGTCCGAACAGCTTCGGCCACTTTGGGAACATCCACTACCCCACCGATGTTGGAGCCACACCAGCAAAGAAACACCCCAATTCTCTTCATTTGCATCGCTCCCTGTCTGGAAATTTGTATCTTAATTTAAATGTGAAACGATATTAACCGCTCTTTGCCAGAGTCGATTCAAAAGGAACATAGTTTTTGTTCATACCGACATCAGCCGGAGATGAACCCATGGCAACCGCCATCAACTGGGTGAAATAACAAACAGGAATATTGAAATTAGTGCCGAACTTCTTGTTCATTTTGGCCTGGAGCATATCAAGGTTCATCTGGCATATCGGACATGCCGTAACTATAATATCAGCACCGGATTTCACCGCAATATCCACAACCTTTTTACTCATTGCCAAAGTGGTGTTGAAATCCACAAAGTTCAGTGAAGCTCCACAACATTCGGTTTTATACGGCCAATCTACCGGTTCAGCGCCTACGGCAGCCATCAAGTCATCTATCATGTGAGGCCTTTCCGGGTCGTCAACATGGGCTATCTTGGGTGGCTTTACATAATAACATCCGTAATAAGCAGCCACTTTTAACCCCTTTAAGGGTTTTTTGACAGCCTGACTGATTTTCTCTTCCCCGGCAGCAGCGATTGCTTCCATAACGGACAAAACATTACTGGTACCGTTTAGTTCAGCTCCGATGGCCTTATTAATTTTCTCTTTCATTTTAGGGTTGGAGTTAACCTCATGGTTTACCCAAACCAACCGCTGCCAGCATGCTGCACATGGGGCAACAATATCCAGTCCCTCTTTTTCGGCCGGTACCAGGGTCTTGGCAGGTACTGCCAAACCCAGCAGATGCCCGAAACTATGGGCTGAACTGGCTCCACAACAAGCCCAGTCAGGAACTTCCCATAGTTCAATATCAAGCTTTTTACATACATCCTTTACAGACATATCAAAACCCTTGGCCGTTGAGTGGAGGGAACAGCCAGGATAATATGCATATTTCATCAGTGTTCTCCCTCCATTCTCTCGATTTTTTCGACATTTTCAGCGATTTCCCTGATTTGACTGGAATTCTTCATATGAGGAGGGAAAAAGGCCAGGTTGCCTTTTAGCAGTGTCGCCGGTCCAACATCAAGCAGGTTCAGCATATACCCGGTTTTCATGGTATATCCGACAGCAAATCCAAACTCGTACATACGCCCGTATTTCTTGATGTTATTCATGAACATTTCATGGAAGATGTTTGCTGTCTTGGCTGGTTCAGTTATTTTGCGTTCAAAGGACATTATTCTCAGGGCATCCATTACCCTGGCGATATCAATATCTCTTGGGCAGCGGGCTGTACAGGTAGAACAGAGAACACATATCCAGATGGTCTTGGTCCTTAAGACATCTTCCTCCATACCCATCTGGACCATTCTCATGATGCGGTTCGGTGATACATCCATTCCCTCGCAGTTGTGCACGGGACAGCCGGCTGAGCATTTTCCGCACTGGTAGCACTTGCGGACATCCTGACCGCTCATCTTACGTACCCGTTCAACAAAGTCGCCGTGGTCATTTTGCAATTGCGAAAGATTTATTACTTCTGCGCTCATCAAAAAACCCCTCTTTACCTAGAATTAAAAACAGACAAAATTTAAATAAGCAGGCCATACACCTCCTAAATCATAAAATTTGAATAAATTTCCATGTGAAAAGGAGTACTAAAGAATATAAGGAAAAAAGCACAGTATGTCCTCTATAATTTTATTCTATGTGCTCCTGATAATTCCTTTTTCCCAAGCAATAATTTTTCGAAAATTAAATAAAATTGTAGACCCGCGTAAATCATAGCATCGTGGATAAATAATAAGGAACTAAGAGCTAAACATCCATGTCGAAATGTGTACTTTAGTACATGTAATGTTTTACCCTATATACAATATTTGACATCCAATGCCCTATACGGTAATGTTGACCTGCTCTTTCAATTCTATGGTTATCGTATATTAATGTGCTTATAAGGGTTGATATATATAAAAGGATTTGCCTTTGGTTCCATTGCTGCGCCTCTTAGCGAAAACTCTGATGGAGCCTTCGGCGAAGGCATGGATGCCGGAGCCGTCCAGCGACATGCTGCGGAGCCGTTGGCGCTTTAGCGCCTTACGGATCCGGCGTACCCCCTGCGGGTAGAGGTCGCTTGGACGGGTGAAACCGAAGGCGGAATCAGTGGTTTCGCCTTAGAGGCGCACAATGGAACCAAGAGTAAATTCGTTATATATATCAACCCTTATAAATACCAAGTTTTAT
This sequence comes from Firmicutes bacterium HGW-Firmicutes-14, assembly GCA_002840275.1. GTDB lineage: Bacteria > Bacillota > Thermincolia > Thermincolales > UBA2595 > W-Firmicutes-14. The sequence goes on along the minus strand of PHAB01000003.1, from coordinate 169,519 downwards.
ACGAAAATTTCATACGACGATTTTAAAAGACTTCATAAAAGAAACAGGTCAATACTGCCTGAAGGGGCACCAGAAAAACAACAGTATCAGGGATACAAACAAAAAGCACCTTCTAATTATTTCCCATTGAAAGTGCTGGACAGTCACAATATATTGTTTGTTTAAATAGAATATATACAGAGTTACTAAAACAAAGGGGTGACACGAATTGCGCGTATATTATATCAAGCTTCCACAATTTTTAAGAAAAATGCTGATAAAAATGTTTAATTGATAACCGCATTATACATCAATCCGATTGTTCGCCGGTTTCATTTAATTGAAACCGGCGCGTGTTATTTTTTCGGCACTTTGATATTACTGATCATGAGATATGATAACAGGACCATTATTACAGGATAAACTATATTTGGAACCGCCACCCTTGTCCCGACCAGGACTATCAAGGCCATCAGGCTGCCTGCTGCGGTAATGGGGACTCCTACAAAGTAGTCGGATATGTTGAGGACGTTGAACCTGGCAAGCCTAACCGCCCCACAGAGGGCAAAAATTATACATATTACGAGGCCTGCTATACCTAATCTTCTCATTTCCAGGGCATAAACAAGAATTGCCGGGGCTACTCCGAATGACACAAGGTCTGCCAAAGAATCAAGTTCCTTGCCGAAAGTTGATGTGGCATTCAGCCTCCTGGCCAGCCGCCCGTCCATTCCGTCAAGAATCATGGCAAAGAGTATCATAGCAGCTGATATAATATATTCATTATCCATGGTCAGAATCAGTGAAATAACACCTAACAGCAGGTTCGCCAGGGTAAATACACTGGGAATAATCTTAAAGTTCATCTTTGAGCCTCCCAATGACTGTTTCTCCGCCTACTACTTTTTGTCCCGTTCTCACAAGTACTTCATAATCCACCGGCATGATAAGCTCTGTACATGAACCGAATTTAATCAGCCCGAAGATCTCACCCGCGGTAAGCCTGTCTTCGAGGTTAGCCCAGCAGACTATTCGTCTGGCGATGAAGCCGGTTATCTGGGTAACCATAACCCTGATGCTGCCATTCTCAATACCCACATAATTTTTTTCGTTGATATCGGATGCATGACTTTTAAAAGCGGGGACCATCCTGCCGGGGCGATAACTCCGGTACTTTACCGTCCCGCCCATAGGAGACCTGTTCAGATGTACATTAAATATTGATAAGAATATACTTACTTTAATTGCTTTGTCCTTGATAAACCTGTCTTCATATATCTCCTTTATTTCTACAACTGTCCCGTCGGCAGGTGAAACAAGCGCCCCTGCCTCTGTGGGAATCCTGCGCGGCGGGTTTCTGAAGAAAAAGGCAGTGAAGAAGAACAAAATCCCCGGTATAATCGCAAAAACGGGGTAAAAATAAAAAGAAATGGCCGTCAGAACTGCAAGTACAGCAAGATATGGTGCCGCATCGCTTACGATAATGTAATGCCGTTTCATATATACCTTAAACCCTCCTGAACCAAATGACTCATTTCATTTTACCACTTTTTTCTGAATAATAAAAGAGCAATGTGGAATGCGGGTCAGCACGTTCATTTTCCCGGCCTGTTTTTCAGGTACTTTTCGATATCTTTGCTGTTTCCCAAAATGTTTAGATACATTCCTTCCTGCCGTTCTCCGTTTATCCAGTCGGACATCTTCTGCAGCACGGTGGATGAGTCTCCTTTAAAATGGGTTTTAACTGGCAGGGAATGCAAAAATTTTCGCCCGTATTTCCTGTCAACAATTCTGCGGTCCAGTACTAACACAATGCCTTCATCCTCTTCTGTCCTGATAAGCCTTCCGAAACCCTGTTTGAATTTTATAACCGCTTCCGGAAGGGAATAACTGTAAAAGGCATCTCTTTTCGCCCCGGAGATTTCCTCTATCCTGGCCTCCATCACCGGAGTATTGGGCGGGACAAAAGGAAGCCGGACAATAATAACACATTTAAGCATATCGCCTGGCAGGTCAACCCCTTCCCAGAAACTCCGCGCACCAAGTAAAACAGCCTTGTTGTTCAAGCGGAACTCTTCCGCGAGTCTTGACCTTCCACCGTCAATCTTGTGCCCGAGGAGTGTTATGCCTGATGATTCCAACACAGGGCGTATCCTTTCATATATATCTCTGAGCATTCTATGGGAATTGAAAAGGACTAAAACCCTGCCGTCAAATATTTTTACCACATCAGTGATTACCGGCGCTATTTCCTCAGTATAATGACACTCTTCAGCCTCACCCGGGTCAGGCAAATCTCTTATCACACACAGCAGGGATTGCCTTTCATATAAAAAGGGTGAGGGAATCGATCCCTTGATAACCCGCTCCTCCTGAAATCCCGACAGCCCAACCCGTTCGGTAAAATGCTCGAAATCATTACCCACGGACATCGTAGCTGAAGTAAGAAGAACACTTCTTTTTCGTTCAAATAGCAGGTCAGTCAGGAGCCTGCTGACAGAAACCGGAGCGCTCCTGATATTCAGGGAGGGTTTCGGGCTTGTATATATTTCTATCCAGTGGACCGTGTTTTCTGCACCCTCATAAAAAGATCTGAAAAGTTCATTTGTATGAGACAGAAATTTGAGATGAATTCCAATATCTTTGGCCAGAAAACCAAAGGCCTTCTGGTCCTCCCTGTCTGTTGACTCTATCAGGTTATTTAGTTTTTTAAGAGACTTTATCAATACCTCCGACCGGAGCACGAAGTTTGCCTTAAGGGTGTCTAAAACCTCCCACGCCCGGTCACTTCTGAAGGCTTCCCTGATTCTGACCGTCAGGCAGTGACTCTCATCAACTTCCTCGGATTTGTCTGTTGCCCACTCAACAAGAAATTCCTCTATTTCTTCAAGGCCTTCAATAACACCTGAAACTTTATCAGCAGCTTCTTCAATTGTATTAGAAACTTCGTCTGTAGATTGCCCGGTCTTTTCCCTTAGATTTCTGAAGACCTGTTTTACAAGGCTTAACAGGCCCGGTCTGCCTCCCCTGGCAAATCCTCTGTTTAATGACCGGAGTACAGATTTAAGGCTGTTAAAATCAATAGTGTCACCCATTTGTTCGGTGGCAGTGTCCTCCAGGTGATGGGCCTCATCAATAATAAGGTATTCATATTGTGGGAGAAGCCGGTTTTCCGTTTTAATGTCAGCCATCAGAAGGGAATGATTAACTATAAGTAGATCTGCCGCCTCAGCCCGCCTTCTCGCCTGTGAGACAAAACACCCGTTATTAAACCTCCTGCACAGGGGTCCAAGACAGGTATCCTGCTCAGAAACCAATTCGTTCCAAAACCTTTTCTGGGCCGGCATGATATTGATTTCAGACTTGTCACCAGTGAGAGTCTTTGTCAGCCAGACAAGGATTTTTAATAATAAAATAATTTCATCTTTTTCCATCAGGCCGGTTTCATTTATTCGTTCCTCCCATCGCCTGAGGCAGAGGTAATTGCTCCTCCCTTTTACCAGGCAAGCCTTGAAATCAATCCCCGTAATTTTCCTGATATCAGGGAGGTCCCTGTTCCACAACTGTTCCTGGAGATTGATTGTATGGGTGGCAACCACTACCTTTTCACATTCAGAAACGGCCCAGACAACCGACGGCAGAAGGTAGGCCAGGGTTTTTCCCGTTCCTGTCCCGGCTTCTATAATCATATGCTTTGAATTCTTAAAACCATCTGTAACGGTCTTCAGCATATCCACCTGTCCCTGCCTAAACCTGTAGTGCGGGTTTTTTTGGGCAAAAATCCCATCTTGCCCAAGCAGGACTGCCAGGTCTGAAATGGTATATACATTATTTTCTTCGGGCGTTATTTCTTCTCCGGAGAACAGGGATACCTCTTCAGGCCTTTCTGTGCTCATAAATGCAAACAGGGGTTCTGATTTACCCGCCGGAAAGCCGGAGAGTATTTTTAAAATACTTCCTGTTACAACCTGGGCAAAACTCCAATCCCTGTTTTTTAATAAAGTGTTAATCTGAAAAAGAATTTCTCTGTTGAGTCCACCCAATATATCAATACACCCGAAAAACACCCTGCAGGCAGCTTCCGCGTCTTCGAGGGCCCTGTGGGATGTGGCGCTGTCGATCCCAAGAATATTTCTGACTGTCTGCAAGCGGTAACTCTCTGCTCCCGGAATAAGAAACTGGACTAAATCCATTGTATCGAGCAGTGGGTTTGTAAATTGATGGCCCAGTTTTTTCTCCAAGAATGAAATATCAAAGGCAACATTGTGCCCTGCAACAGGTAACTTGCCAATGATTCCTAACAGGTCGTGCCTGATATCGGAGATACGGGGTGCATCTTCCAGCATTTGATCTGTTATTCCGGTAAGTTTAATAATTTTAAAAGGCAGTTTCCCCGCCGGTTTGATAAAGGTATTATACCTTTTTTTTATCTTTCCCTTTTTGGCTATGATAACTCCAATTTCTATAATTTCATCTGTATCCGGGTTAAGGCCTGTTGTTTCCAGGTCGAGAAAGGCATATGACCGGTCATCCGGAAATAATTCGGTTTTTCCCATAGGGTGACAAACTCCTTCTATAATTCTCTATCTCATTTTAAACCAACAAGGAGTCAGTAGCAACTAAAAACAGGTACGGGCTGATACCGTTGCCCGTAACAGTTGTTCCGGGGGCCGGTCAGCCCGTACCTGTTTATGAAAAATTTATATTACTTTTCGTTTTCTGCGCGAACAATTAAAACCGGGCAGGAGGATAACCGCATTACCGTTTCGGCAACTGTTCCCAGAGATATCTTTGAAAAACCGGACCTGCCTGAATCTCCAAGGATGATCAGGTCAACATTGTCTGCCTCAGCCGCCTTAATTAAGTTCCTGGGAACACTTCCTCTCAGAATTGTAGTATTGATTTCCACTCCGTTTTTCTGACCAAAGGCTTTTGCAACGGCAAGACCTGCTTCACTGGGGTGAACCCCTCCGAAGAACTTTCTTCCCTTGAGTTCTCCCGGTAATTCCATATTGTCTTCCTGGCCTGTTACATAAGCTGCCAGCACCTGGGCATTTATCTTTTTTGCCAATCCGACACAGAATTTTGTCGCCCTTACCGAGGATACAGAACCGTCAGTGGCCAGAAGAATTTTCTTTATGGGTTGAGAAACAGGAGTTATATCATCTAATGTCATCCATTCTGCGTTTTTCTCCCCTGCTCCCAATTTGAAGACCTCCTTAAAAGCAATGTTGAATACTGCATATTTCGCTTAGTATATTCTTGTAAGTGTTTTTTCACCATATTGTTAATAAGATTTTATACTACAAATATAGTTTTTCAAAGGATTTTACCGCTAACCTGCAAAAATAGACGGTGAACAGCATTTTTTATAAGTTAAAAAATAAAAATTCATCTTTTAATCACACTGGTTACCGGGCAATAAAACCAATGACAGGTCATATTTTAAACTGAATGGATTATTTCATACAGAAACAGGCACATTTTCACCGGCTTTCTTATTATATGCAGGTGTTAACCTGCGGCCTTCTACCGTATTTCCTGATATGACACCATTAACCCCTCAGTTTTTACATTTAAAAGACTAACCATGGCAAAAATTATAAATAACCAGTATCATTTAAACATAGCACATGGAATAATCCATGCTAAAACTCCTCTCCCTATTCTCTGCGGCTGTATCTGACGGTACAGTCACTTTTTTTCTTTATTTCGTTTTCCACCCCCGGTTCTAAGCCTCCATAATCTTGATGAAGACCTTTCGGTTTCTGGGGCCGTCAAATTCACAGAAATATATTCCCTGCCATGTTCCCAAAATTAGTTTTCCGCATTCTACCAGAACCGTCTGGCAGAATCCCATTAAACTCGCCTTGATGTGTGCCGCAGAATTTCCTTCCATGTGTTTGTAGCCATCCTTCCATGGCACTATCTTATCGGTTTCAGTCAAGATATCGGAGACTACGCATGGGTCTGCGTTTTCGTTGATTGTCACACCTGCCGTTGTATGAGGGACAAATACGTAACAGACCCCGGATTTTATTCCTGACTCGGCAACAACTTCACTTACCTGCCCGGTAATATCCAGCATTTGCGATTGGGAGCGGGTTGATACCCGTAATTCTTTTAACATTCAAACACCCCCGGAAAGTTTTCGTTCCCACTTACTGTCATTATACAAACAGCTGATGATAGTTTCAAACAAAACATAAAAAAGTATGTTTTTGTCATATTTTACCTTGACAACACCGCTCATCCTGATAAAATAAAGCTTAAAAGGTAAAAGTTTTCAGAATCTTTAGACATGTCCAGTTGCAGAGGGAGGACCAAAAATGTCGCATGAAATTTGTTCTCAGTGTGCCTGTTGCAGCAACAAGGGTACCATATGTGGAGGCCAATCCGGCATCTTTTTCCCAGAAGCATGTCCCTCCAGCGACCAGTATGTGGGAATCGGTCGCTGGGAATAACTCCGGCTGAAAACTAATTTAATAAGAAAGCAGAGACCCGAACACAGGGTCTCTTTCTCTTTTTTAGGGATGTTTTTTAATTGTAGTGTTTATGCTGAACGTAATTTTTGTCCCTTTTCCAGGTTCACTCTCAGCTGAGACATTGCCGCCATGGGCATCTATGATATTCTTTACTATTGCCAGTCCCAGGCCTGTGCCTCCCTTTTCTTCCCTTGTACGGGCCTTGTCAACTTTATAAAACCTCTCCCAGATCAATTCAAGGTCATCTTTTGCGATTCCGGGTCCTGAATCCTCAACTGAGACATAAATAGTATCTTCCCTGGCGAAAGCATCTACCTTAACTGTCCCATTTTCCGGGGTATATTTGACAGCATTGTCCAGGAGATTTATCATTACCTGCTGCAGCTTATCCTCATCCCCCCACGCCGGGGGCAGGTCTTCTTCAACGAATATACCAAGTTTCTTGTTCTGTTCGGTAAAAAGCGGGGTAAACTTGTCAGTCACCCTGTTTACCAGTTCTTTTATCGAAACCCGGTCAAAATTCATATTCATGTTCCCGGTTTGCATCTGGGTAAGGTCCAGGAGGTCATTAACCAGCCTTCTCAGCCTGTGGGTTTCTTCCAACAGGATATCCAGATATTTCTGACGTTCCTTCTCATCTCCGGCCAATCCGTCAGCAAGTGCTTCAACATAACCCTGAAGAAGGCTTAAGGGGCTCCTCAGTTCATGGGATACATTGGCCACAAATTCCCTGCGCAGTGATTCAAGACGTTTTTCCCTGGTGATATCATGAAGGACCGCGACAATTCCTTTTATATCTCCTTTATCATTTCTCAGGGGGGTAACCCCTGTTTTGAAAATCTTACCGTTAAATGGTATTTCGCTTTTTATATGGCTTTTTTCTTTCATCGCTAAATTAAACTGTTCATTAAGTTCCGGCATACCTGAAATACTTTCTATATTAATTCCCTTATCCCGTTCTTTAATGCTGAAAAGTTCAACGGCAGGGTCGTTCATAAGCAGGATATTGCCATTTACATCAAAGGTTACAACCGCATCTGTCATACTTGCCAGGATATTTTTCAGCTGGTCCTTTTCCGTAGAAAGAGCTTCAATACTTTTCTGTAATTCTGATGACAGGTGATTAAGGCTATTCCCCAGAAGTCCGATTTCATCCTCTGACTCGGTCGTTATCCTTTCATTGAAATTTCCCTTAGCCATTTCCTTGGCTACCCTGTTCATATCCAAAACAGGTTTTGTTATCTTTTTTGACATGATGAACCCCAGAACGGTAGCCAGAATTATCGTCCCCATTGCCCCATACAGGATATAAGACTGCACAGTTCGGACTGTTTGAGTAACCGGTTCCACAGGAGAGAGGAAAAACACAGCCCCTATTATCTCTCCGTTGTTTTCGACCGGAACCCCTATTGTAAGGACCGTCACATCAAGGCCGGGAACAATTCCCCGGTTAACCACAGTTTCTCCCTGAAGTATCCTTTCAATTTCCGGGTATTCTATCTTCTGCCCCCGATGCATTCCCCTGCCCTGAATAGTGCATTCACGGATTAGACCTCTCCTGTCGACTATTATAATTTTTGCATCAATATACTTGCTGATTATGGACAGTTCAGATTCCCATCCCTCCCTGTCCGGGGCAGACGATATCATGACTGCAAGCTTTTGGCTGTAGTCTATGAGTTCCCTGGTCTTGAGACTGAAATAAAAGTCCTCAAAAAAGTTGGACAGAAATATGCCCAGGAAGAACATCACCAGTATTACCAGGACCACCATGGCAAACCACAACCTGCCAACCAGGCTCCTGTTGATCATTTCCCCACCTCAAACTTATATCCGACACCCCAGACGGTTGCTACATATGATGAAGCGTCACCGAAACGGGACATCTTTTCTCTCAGCTTTTTTATATGGGTATCAACTGTCCGGGCGTCACCAAAAAAGTCATACCCCCATACATGTTCCAGGAGTTGATCCCTGGTGAAGACCCGGCCTGCATTTTTTGCAAGAAACAACAGGAGTTCAAATTCTTTTGGGGTAAGGTTTACCTTGTTCCCCTCCACCTCAATTTCCCTCGCGTCCTTATTCACTGTCAATCCGGGGAATTGAAGGACATTTTCGGGTGAACCGGACTGTTTGGGACCGGCACGTCTCAAAAGCGCCTTTACCCTGGCTGTAAGTTCCCGGGGACTAAATGGCTTAACTACGTAATCATCGGCTCCAAGTTCAAAACCAAGTACCCGGTCTATTTCTTCACCCCTGGCTGTTAGCATTATTACCGGGATATCGTAATTTTTCCTGATCTCTTTACAAACGGTAAGGCCGTCAATCCTGGGCATCATGATATCCAAAATGACCAGGTCAAAATCCTTTTTTCCAAGAAAATCAAGCACCTGTTCCCCGTCGCCAGCTTCAGTAATTTTGAACCCCTCTTTTTCAAGATACAATTTTATCAGGTCTCTTATTTTAGGTTCATCGTCAACCACAAGAATGTTTCCGGCCTGATTCATAACAGTACCCCTTTATTGAGAATTATTCGTTTTTATTATTATTCAATATAGTTTAATTAAACCCTTATAATCCTTCTGATTAAAAACAAAACAGCACTTATGGGCTTGTTGACATAATTAGCAGGACTTAAAGGGGATGGGCATGTTCCACAAGGGCGAGTCTGTCATCCGTCCGGCCGACCATGCCAGCTCTAGGCGCTAAAGCGCCAAGAGCTGGCGGTACCCTTGGGGTAGACCCGCGAAGCGGGAGACGCTGCCGGCGGAGACGTTGCCGCCCGTTGGAATATGCCCATCCCCTTTTTTGACTGATTATTATGTCAACAAGCCCATTATTTGGACAGCCCTGTTTCTTTACAAAGAACATCCTGTTCCCTGTTATTAACCTCAGCCAAATCTTGTACTGGCCCCGCAGCCCAAATCACATGTGTTCTTTTCACCTTTAACAGAAACGGAAAATGGTGTGAACAACTGTTGGACACTCGGGCTGCCGCATTCCGGACATTTTACCTGATCTCTTTCATTAATGGATATCCTAACGGAAAATTTATGTTCACACGTTTTGCACTTGAAATCATATGCAGGCATATTGCCACCTCCCTGTAGCCATATAGTTTTTATGATTAATTCGATTGTGGAAATTATATAAGACTATCGGCCTGATGTCAATTCAAGATTTTACACCATGCTGATTGCCCTCCTGGGACAAAAGTTTATACACTTGCCACATCCCTGGCAGTATGCATTTACAAAGTAAGGTTCATTGGATTCTTCCCTTTCGATGGCATCTGCAGGGCATATTCTCCTGGCTGGGCACCCCGGAGACTTATCACATTTTTTCGTATCTATCACAGCTCTTTTAACTGACACAACAATCACTCCCGTCAACCTTATGCGATCAGGCGCATTTCCCAAGGATATATCCCTGGGCATATACCCCCAGGGGGTACCTCTTATATTTTAATCCTTCCCACTTCTGCTGTCAACACTTAAAATTAAAACGGCCGGACCCGGCTAGGGCCCCGCCGTTTATATGGCTGCTACTTTTTATAAATATGACTGTGGATCAATGCCCGGCAATAAGCTGTTCCGCAGAAACAGCCGCCACGGCACCGTCGGCAACAGCTGTTACAACCTGGCGGAGCGGTGTCTGCCTGACATCCCCTGCTGCAAATATGCCTTTATGGGAGGTCCTCATGCTGGAATCTGTTATGATATAACCTCTTTCATCAGTTTCTATCAATCCCTTAAACAGTTCGGTAATCGGGTCTTTGCCAATATATACAAAAACCCCGTTAACGGCCACTGCCTTCTCAACATTTGTATGAAGGTTTTTTATCTTAATGGCTTCCACATTATCATTTCCTAGAATACCGGTTAAAACCGAATCAAAGATCAGCTCAATCTTTGGATGGGCAAGGGCTTTTTGCTGCAGAACTTTGGTTGCCCTGAGTTCATTCCGGCGATGGACGATATATACCTTTTCAGCAAATTTGGTCAGGAAAATCCCTTCCTGGATCGCAGAATCTCCTCCCCCCACAACAGCAACAACTTTCCCCTGGAAAAAAGCCCCGTCACAGGTGGCACAGTATGACACGCCTTTCCCCCTGAACTCTTCTTCCCCTTTGATACCCAAAGGCCTTGACTGGGCTCCTGTGGCGATAATGACTGTCTTTGAAGTTATATTTCCTTCCCCGGTTTTTATCTGAAATCTGCTGTCAGGGAGTGGGTCGATTGACAGAACCTCGTCAAACATTGGCTCTATCCCGAATTTCCTTGCCTGCAAATCCATGTTCATCATCAGGTCAGGTCCTGTTATGCCATCTGGGAAACCAGGATAGTTTTCAATCCAGTCAGTTGTGGATGCCTGCCCCCCGGGCATACCCCGTTCCAGAATCGCTGTCTTCAATGCAGCCCTCGCCGCATACAGACCTGCCGATAACCCGGCAGGACCTCCTCCGATAATTACCACATCATAATCTGTCAATTGACTCACCTCTTAGTTTTTTTGTCAGTCTTTTAAAGTTATTTCATAATGATACTTTGAAGTTTTGCTATAAAAACGTACTTCTGGATTCCTTTCTGTTATTCCTGTTTCAACCCACTTTTTTTGGTATTCACTTCTGGCTGTCCGGACATCTGTTTCCCGGAAAAATACTCTTGTCCCGGGAACTGCCTGTCCAATCTTCCAAAGGTCAGCAGAAGTAACACAGGCAATCTGGGGATAACCTCCGGTTGCCTGCGCGTCATTGAGAAGCACCACCGGACAGCCTGATGGCAGTATCTGTATTGAACCCGGTACTACGGGGCAGGATTCAGACACCGCAGGGATATTTGATTTGATTTCAGATATACCTTCAAGGGAGCACCCCATTCTGTCAGACCGGGGGGTTACCACGAATTCTGTATCAAGAAATCGCCTAAATTCTTTTTCAGTAAAGCTGTCGGCATTGATACCTTTAATTACATTTACCATAATATCATCTTCAAATCGCGGGCGGTACCGTTTGGGATATTTTTTCCCCAAACAATCCAAAGCATGCCTTTTGAACAGTGTCCTGATCAAATCACCTTTCTGCAGCCTGCGGCCCTCAATCCCGCCGAAACAGCCTGTCAAATATGTTGACCTGCTGCCCAGCACCACGGGAACGTCCAGGCCGCCCGCAACAGCAAGGTAACTTTTGCTTCCCTTCTTTGGGCTGCCAAGGGTTAATACATCCCCCGGGCCACAGAAAATACCTTCCCACATAGGAACCGGGATGCCGGACAAAGTCACATCTGCTTCGGCCCCGGTTACTGCTGCCACGCAATCCTTAAGAAATATCATTTCAGGGCCTCTCATGGTTATTTCCAGGCAGGCAGCGCCGGGGTCATTTCCAACCAGAACGTTGGCCGTTCTTAATGACCACCGGTCAATTCCCCCGGACAAAGGAATACCAAGATGCCGGTATCCGTGTCTGCCCATATCCTGTACTGTTGTAAGCATACCCGGTTTTTTTACCTCAGCCGCAATCATTCATATCACCCAAGGTTCATGTTAAAGTTCATGGGATGGTTTTAACAGCTGTACATTATTTCTGTCAAGTTCTTTTCTTATTTGTTTTAATATATTCACAGCATTCTTGTTGTCACTATGTACACATATTGTATCTGCATAAAGGGGCATATCTGAACCGTTGCAGCAGTCAACCCTGTTTTCTTTTATCATCCTGATAACCCTGCTGGCAGCCCTTTCCGGATCATTGATTACAGCATCCGCGAATTTACGGCTGAGAAGTGTTCTGTCACTGCCATAATTTCTGTCAGCAAAGCCTTCATGGATAACCTTTACGCCTCTTTTCTGCGCCATTTCCACGATTTTTGAACCAGCCATCATTACCAAAGCAGGCCCTTTAAGACCGGCAACCGCATCAACAACAGCAGCTGCCACACCATCGTTTCGCAGGGCTGTATTATATAACTCCCCATGGGGTTTTATATGTTCCACCTTTCCTCCCAGGCTGCCGGCAATAGCTGCAAGGGCGCCGGCCTGATACAAGATCATGTTTCTTATTTCATCATAATCAAATTCCATACTTCTTCTTCCGAAACCAGGCAAGTCGGGGTATCCGGGGTGAGCCCCAATTGCCACATCGTGTTCTAAGCACATCTTAACAGTATTAAACATTTGATTAGGGTCACCTGCGTGAAAACCACAGGCAATATTTGCAGAAGTTATCAGCCCAAGGAGTTCTTTGTCCTGTCCAAAACTGTAAATTCCAAAACCTTCTCCGATATCACAGTTCAGGTCAATGCGATACATAGCCATCCTCCGCTTAATAGTTAGTTTGGGGCAGAAACCTTACTGTATCCCCGGGTTTTAAAAGACAAGGTTCAGAACGGTTCAGGTCAAACATTCTAAGCGGGGTCCTGCCTATTATATGCCATCCGCCCGGAGATTCAAAGGGATAGATTCCTGTATAATTTCCGGCTATAGCCACTGAACCGGCCGGCACCTTCAGGCTGGGTGTTTTCTTCCTCGCCACAGCCAGCTTTTTAGGCAGACCTGCCAGATAAGGAAATCCGGGCAGGAAGCCTATGTTGACAACCTTATATAATGCTGAAGAATGGATTTTTATTATTTCTTCCGGCGGCATGCCCAGTTGGCCGGCAAGATGCGGCAGGTCCGGCCCAAACTCGCCGCCATAATATACCGGCACCGCTACTTTATTTTCTTTGTATTCAGCTTCCGGCAATCGTTGTTCTTTTAATCTGGATGTTATATATTCCCATACTTCTTCAACAGTTATATCATCATGCCTGAAATATATACCTATATTGCTGTAACACGGTACAATATCGGTTATCCAGTCCGGCTTTGCCCTGTTTAATTTTAAATAATCCTTTTGAACCAGGGATTCAGGAATATAATCCCCGGTGTTATAAAATATTACCAGGGCATTATCCCCTAAAGCCTTTATTTCCATCTTTCACACCAACTTTTTTTGCCGGGAATATATCATATCTAGTAAAAAAGGCCCTAACGAGGTATGTCTCGCCTTAAGGCCTTTATCGCTTGTTTTTTTCTGTAGTTCAATCAATCTTCCGAATGATTTTCAGCGGGTATAGACATTACATCTGTGATATCTTTTCCGCAGTTTGGACATATCCACTGGGCGCCAATGTAGGCGGAATAAGAAAATTCATTACAGTGAGGACATTTTTTGGCATTCAACTACTTCACCACTTTCACATAAATTATTATATATTTATGTCCCGCCTTAAAAGTCATATGTATAATATATTCTCCCTTAAAACAGATTATATGTTTGAGGAAGATGATTGTCAATGCCCAAAGAAAAGTTTCCTGTTTTATTTTTCAATAGGAAACTTTTGTTCTATAATAAAGATATATCATAAAAAGGATGGTACATCCATGCTAAACCTTCCTAATGCAATAACTGTATTAAGAATCCTCTTGGTACCGGTTTTCCTGTTTGTATTTTGGTATTCGGAAGCTAATAATCTTTTGTGGGGAATGATTATTTTTGCTGCAGCAGGTCTAACCGACCTGATTGACGGGTACCTGGCCCGGAAACTGAACCTTACCACACCTCTGGGTAAAATTCTGGACCCACTGGCTGATAAGCTTATGGTAGTTTCTGTTATGCTGTCATTATTCCTGGTGGGCAAATTTCCTGTATGGCTGGTCGTTTTAATAGTGTTCAAAGAACTTGTTCTGGTTCTGGGCAGCTTTTTCCTGGTAGTTGAAAAGAAGGTTGAAATAAGTGCCAATAACTTTGGCAAAGCCGCTACGATTACGATTTACGCAGCCTTGTTTGCCAGCGCTTTCGGAACTGCGGGAGATTTTGTTTTAGCTGTTATTGCCGGATTTGTTTCATTGTTGGCTTTGATAAATTATATAAGGACATACATGAGGTTGCGCCCCTTTTGAGCTTGGACCTGTTTCCAATCAGGCGTTCCCTCTTTTCGGAGTCCAACGCATAGAATCCCTTTTCCTGTATTTTTCCATCGTCTCTTTGAATGCCTCATCCAGGTCAATTTTCATAGAGTTTGCAAAACAGAGAATGATAAACAGTATATCTGCCAGTTCAAGGGCAATGCTTCCTTCTTCTTCACTGCTCTTTTTGGGTTTCTGACCGAAACTGTGATTGATCTCTCTGGCCAGTTCGCCCACTTCTTCGGTCATCCTTGCTAACATCACCAGAGGCTGCCAGTACCCTTCCTCAAACCGGCTTATCCAATTATCCACTTCCTGCTGCATTTCTTTTATTTCCACCTATGACCCTCCCATTACTTGCGGTGCTTACAGCATTTGCAAGTAAAATCATTTACATTTATGTTAAAACAACTGCAAAAGTTTGTAAACACCTTTAGCGGGTAATCAACAGCCCACATAGCGATAGAGAACGATGACTGTATATCTCCCCCTATGGTTGTGGACCCTGACAAAACCCCTTGGAATTATCATCTGGTCCAGCTGCAGCAGGGAGAAACCCTTGGTTTCAATGAGCAGATAACCTCCTGGGACAATCTTTTCTGCAATCAGGTCTAACACCTCTTTGCGTTCTTCCCCGGAGATTAGATTTAAAACAAAGGTGCATATGACTATATCTGCTCTGATATTCAGATCCCTGAGTTCACATGGCAGGATACAGGAGAGTTTCGGAAGAGACCTGATCTTTATCTTGTGGGGCAGGTCAACGGCATATACTTCATAGCCTTTTCTGTGCAGAAAAACAGCATTTCTAAGGTTCCCCGACCCATAATCCAGAGCAACCTTTTTATTTTGTTTATCGAACAGCCCGATATATTTTCGAAGGCTTCCGGCCGGATTTGTGCCCATGTTACCACCTGTCGCTATTATTATTTTAAAGGCTTTTTTATTTTTGGTAGTAAAATCCGATTATATACAATTAAATAAGAGCAACCCCCTTTTGTTACTGTATCTTATCCGCAAACCCTGAATAAGGACACTGGAAAAAGGGGGTTAATGTTTCTCCAGACCCATCTGTAGAAACATTAACCCCCTCTATATTATTCCAAAACAAGTCATTCTTCCAAAACAGGATTTCGTTCTACCATTTTACGTCAAAGACGTAAGGTTTCTGACCCATTAAAATATCGTTGGTTGACCCCAGGACAAAAGTTACAGCGTTTCTGTGCCTGTCCATTGGTTCCAGGAACATCACTCCCCTTGCTTCCTGTTGGGGCTGCAGCTGGATTATCGCCGGGAAATCCCACCCATAATTATTTTTTGTCTCGTGGTATTCGGTCCCCTCCTGAAAACCGACCGGGTTTGAGAGCACCAGTACCTCGCTGGTATCTGCTTCATTCCTTACCCGCACATATAACCTGGTTTCCTGTTCCGCAAATTCTACCTTTTCCAGGTGGACCACTTTTCCGTTCTGTTGAGCAGTTTTGTCAGGATATATTGTATATTGCGATGGCGCCAGAATAGACCATGGGTCTTCTATCGCTTCAACTTTATCGGCAATAACCACCGGTGTTTCTTTATTACTCTGAATTCTGCTGATATGCTGGATACTGCCGGTTATTTTGACATATGAAGCAAACTGCAGGGAAAAATGGGGTTGATTGTAACTGATTATTAAAGACTCGTTTCCTGATTGTCCGCTTATCTTGACTGATACGCTGAACTGGGTATTGTTTTGGTTTACCTGGATAACCTTGTCAATCCTCCCCACCACATTTATCGGCAGTCCCATATACAACCTGGGGTTTTCATAAAGAAGCTGAAGGTTTTCATTGGTAAAACCGTATTGTTTTGTCAGGACTGCCTCTCTGGCCAGTTCCCTTGAATCCCTGTATACCTGCAAACCCAGGATTCCGATAAAAACTACCAGGCTTACTATTGTAACGGTAGTGAACAGGCTCCTTTCAGACCTCATAAAAGGTCTGAATTTTCCCGGAAATATTTTTAGCCATCGTTTTTTACCTGGGCGGGAAGTGAGCTTCCCTGTGTTTAACAATTCTTCCACCGCCTTCAGAAATTCGGCGGCATTTTTGAAACGGTCCTCCGGATTTTTTTCTAAGGCTTTCAAAATAACATATTCAAGGTCATCTGACACTTCACTGTTATATTTTTTGGGAGATACAGGTTCCATTCGGGTAATCTTCTGCAAGATCTCCCCGATATGCTCTCCATCAAAGGGCATTTTACCGGTTACTAAATAATATAACAGGGACCCGGCGGCAAATATGTCCGATTTTTCAGTAACCGGTGCCCCGGAAATTTGCTCCGGAGACATGATAATAGGTGTACCGGCTCCTGTACCTTCAAGGGTCAAGTCTTTTGAATCTGCAATTTTGGCAATTCCGAAATCTGTAATTTTAACATTACCGTCATAAGAAATTAAAATATTTGACGGTTTCAGATCCCTGTGAATGACCTGTTTTTCATGAGCATATACCAGTCCTTTACAGACCTCTCCGGTTATTTTCAGGGCTTCAGGGACAGATACCGTATTTTCCCTTTTATATTTATCCAGAGTCATACCATCAATAAACTCCATGACAATATAATATTCACCGTTTTTTTCGTAATAGTCATTGACCCCGACAATGTTTTCATGATGAAGCCCTGATGCTATTCTTGCTTCCCTGTAAAAACGGCCAACGGCATTTTGGATGTTTTGTTTTGACAGTGGCAGGATTTTGATAGCAATCTCCTCATCAAGTTTATAATCAAAGCCACGGTAAACAACGCCAAAACTCCCCTGGCCAAGTTCTTCAAAAATTTCATACCGGGAATCAGAACCCTCATTATATTCTTTCAGTTCCTCAAGGGAATAGTAAACCGTCTGGTCTCTCTGGTTTTCAGGTACAACGAGTTCGGCAAACATGCTGATCTCTTCAGGAGAGTATGACCCTCCTTCCCGCCGTTCAATAAAGTCTATAAGTTCATCTATTGTTAAAACCTTTACCCTTCCCACATACCCTGGTTTTGTATGCACTATTTGGGACAGGTCTATGTCCTCATTTACGAACACCACTACCGGATATACCTTTATATTAATCTTGCTGCCTGTTTCATAAGAAAAACGGGAACCAAGGTATGACCTGACAATTTTGCCATACTGGTTCACCTGGTTTGCGGGGTTACCTATCTTTACTTTCCTGTTCTTCCCGGTCCTTTTTCTCTCCTGGACCCAGTTCCCCATGAGACCGCCCATAATCAGTCCCTGCATGTTTTTGGTTTCAATAACAAATACCCCGTTAGGGCCTATCACAATATGGTCAATATCAATAGTTGCGCCATGGTAATATATACGCGGTGAGTTTAAAACAACATAATCATCCGGCAGTTTTTCAGCAAGAATCCGGGACACCTTTTCCTCGCCGGGTTGTCCATAAACTCCTGATATTTTGGAGACTTGTTTTAGGATCCGTCCCATATTCTCCCCACCAATGACAGAATAATTTTTTGCCGGATAAACTGTCTAAAGGTTCTACATTCTCTTAGATAAATCCTTCTTGATAATGTTACCATCTTGACATTATGGGGGTTTTCAGGTATATTAATTATTGTTCGTTAGAGGTTTTGCGCCCGTAGCTCAGTGGATAGAGCACAGGTCTCCGGAACCTGGAGCGTAGGTTCGATTCCTACCGGGCGCACCATTATATTAATAAATGTCTGCTACTAACTGGATTTCATAAATAAAAACAGGGAGTGCCCATTACGGGGCTTGTTGACAAATACAGTTTGGGAAGAACAAGGCAGGAAGGGTGAATTCCTTCGAGCGGCAACGATTCAGCCGTCTAACCAATCGCGCTCACGCGCTCTTGGGACGGCAGACATCAGACTCGCTCTCTGGAACACACCCTTCCTGCCTAAGTTTACCTAGTGACCATTTGTCAACAGGCCTATTACGGGACACTCCCTTCTGTGTTTCTTTCTCTTGGTATTTTGGTGGTTACATCTTTTTTCCCTTCCCCTTCCCCCTGTTCATGCCTGTTTAAAGATTCCAGTCCTATCTCTTCCAAAATCTTGTTGATAACTTCCTTTGACAACCAATATCCCCTCCATGCTGTTTTTATTCCGGCTGAAACCGGCAGATAAAATATAATATGAACCAATAGTTAAAAATATGATTTGTACTGGTTAAAAATATTATCAATTTTTTTCTTAACACATTTTACCTCTTGGAATAGAATGTAATATCCTGAACCGGGAGGTTTACTATATGTATATAGCATTAAGTAAGATAAAGGTCAGAAGCGGGCACAAAGATAAAGTACTGCCAGTGTTAAAAGAAAACTCCAGGATGGGCTCTGCCAGGGAAGGATATATTAATAGTTATCTTGGATGTAATGATGAGAACAATGATGAAATTCTTGTTTTTACGATTTGGAAGAACAAATTCCTTTTTGAAGAAGCCAGGAAATCAATAAAAAAAGACCCGCAGGCCAGGAAAACAGTATTTCAGCTGTTACTCCATCTAACCGGGGAACCTAAGATGGAAACCTTTTCTGTTATAGAATAGAATTTTACCGGGTAAAACCACATTCCTGTAACACAGGACACCGGCTGCATTTAGGTTTTTTGTTGCCGCAGTATTTGTTGCCTGTACCGGCAATAAGGGCATGAAATTCATTAAATAATTGCACATCATGGGGCAGGTGTCTCATGAAATACCTCTGCATTTCGTCATAGGCAACATCTTCCCTGAAGATCCCAAGCCGGGAAAAAATGCGCCTGGTATATGCATCCACCACAAAAACAGGTTTCCCTGCTGCATAAAGAATAATGCTGTCTGCTGTTTCAGGACCTATCCCGTAAATGCTGAGCAACTCCTCTCTAAGTTCTTCCAGGGGTCTGCTCAGCATTTGCCGGAGGTTTCCATTATATTTCTCAACAATATTACCTGCAAAAGCCTTTAGTTTTTTGGCCTTCATCCTGTAATACATAGTGGGAATGATATGTTTTTCTAAGGTTTCATTACTACAGGAATACATCCTGCTGACATCAAGAAGTCCGGAGGCCTTTAGGCTGTTAATTGCCTTCATAACGTTTTTCCAGGAAACACTCTGGGTCAATATGGCCCCAACACATATTTCGAAATCAGTGTCACCCGGCCACCACCCACGGGGACCAAAATGTTCAAACATCTTTTTATATATTTCCATGAGACGTGTTTTTATTTGTTCTGCATTATTAACGGTCATTATATGTCCTCAATCTAGTCCTGTTCAAATTTAGCCCATCTTTTTCTGTTATGTTCCGTGTTTTTCCCTTCCCAATCAGTACATGCCAGAATTTTGCTGCGTTGCCATGAAGAAAAGGGACACTGGTTCCTTTTTCTCTTTATGCATTTTTCACAGATCTTACCACCTTCATGGGTCCTGACATTTTTTATGTCTTCTTCGAAACGTTTTTCACATGCTGAACATGTCCATTTCAAGTTCGCAGACCCTGTTCTGGAATCAGTGTAGGAAGGTTTTTTACAAATGGCACATCTTTTTACAGGCACATTAACCTCCACTTAACAGTTTTTTGTTATTTTTTCGACACCGGCGCTGTTTTTCCTTCTTTATGGTTCCTCCCTGCGGTAAGCCAGCCGGTGTTTCGTTTTCTTGGCAATCAGGTATGGGATTAATATTAAAAGGATAGACAATACCGCCGTAAGAGCTAAGTTTTGCCTGTGAAGCAGGCTGTATCCCAGAAAAGTATAACCCACAATGAATGGGAGTTTTCCGATAGCAGAAGCAAGCAGAAACCAGACATATCCTATCTTGCCTATACCGGATGCGATATTTACCAAAGGTGCCGGAAAGTATGGAAGGAGCCTTAGGGCCAGGATTGCCATAAACCCCTTTGGTCCATCCAAATCTTTCAGATACTTGAAATTACTGTTTTCTTCCGATTGACCATCCCGAATTTCCCATCCAAATCGCCGGGCTGCAAAAAACATGATAGTTGCCCCGGTCAGGGTAGCGGTCCAAGTCAGCAGTATCCCGTTTCCCATCCCAAACAGTATCCCATTGGTACTGCACAGGATTATAAAAGGGATAACCGGGACAATCGCCTGTATTACAGTAATGGCAAAAGCAGCCAAAGGCATTATTGTTCCAAAAGACCTCACATAGGATGTTAATCCCCTGACAGTAGATATTTCTTCAAGGCTCACAGGTTTATATAAATACATTCCAATTGACAGGATTAGAACAACAAAAAATGACATGAAAACACTTTTCCCTAACTTCATATATTACCTTCCCTTAACCTTCCTTGTCTGTTTTTTAAATAGTATGTAGAAATATTGTATTTATAAATCTTCCTGTGGTGGCAGGGTCTCTTCCGGGTTATATGGCGGTTCATACAGGTAAGAAAAGATTCCTGCTGCCGAAACCAGGAGGGTCAGGAAAACCCAGGTCTGTTTCGGGACAGGACCTAAAAACACGTTGTTCTGCAGTAGCTGCAAGGGGCCATAAAACCATGACCAGGGATTAAAACCGTATCCATATATGAGTACACCGGCAAAAATCAAAACCCAGAAAAAGAGTATTTTATATTTTGGGTAGTTATACCGGTAACCTTTGCTTGGCAGGGCGCTGTAAAGGTTAATAAAAACGAATTTGGCTATTCCTTTTAGGAACCCGGCGGCAATACCGGCAGGGATTAAAAGAGCAACTATTCTTTGAGATTCCGGATTGATTTTGGCCATTAAGACAGCGGCACACATGCCCAGGATAAAGCCTATAAACATATCCCTGGCTGCTATTATTAAAGCCCGTAATAACAAACCTAACCTGTTCATTGACATTTCACCGTTTTACTGCTTATTTCATGCTTGCGGCTGTCCAGGAAACTGAAGAATTCTTTTGCCGCAAAACTTTCATATTTGTTTTTATTCCAGGCCAGGTAAAGATACCGCTCAAAACTGATCCCCCTCACCCTGTATTCAGTGATTTTCCCCAACTCCAGGGCTTCCTGTGCAGCCAGCCTGGATACCACGCTGAGGCCCAGGCCGCTCTCAACTGCAGTAATAATTGCCCTTGTACTGCCAAGTTCCATTACTACTTTTAGCTGTCTTATTTCAACACCTGCCGAGGAAATCTTTTCATAGAACATCATCCGGGTTCCAGAATCCGGTTCCCTTAATACCAGGTCCGCTTCTACCAGTTCTTCAACACTTATTTCCTGCACATTTTTTGTGTTGCCAGGCGGGCCAATGATTATCAGTTCATCTTTAATAAATTCCTTTAGGGATATTGATTCATTCTTTACCGGGGCCCCTATAATACCGATATCCACAGTCCTTTTCAGTAACTGTTGTACCACCGCTCCTGTATCACCTATTTTGAGGGAAATTTCTATGCCCGGATAAACCCGGTGGAACCCGCCGATTAATATGGGCAAAACATATTCTCCGGGTATGGTGCTGGCTGTAATGAAGAGTTTACCCCTGTGGATTCCTTTCATTTCATCTATGGCTTCCATAAAGCCGTCATATATGTCCAGAATTTTTTGTGCTTCTATAAAAAGAACTTCACCGGCCTCCGTCAGCGCTATTGTCTTGTCGTTTCTCTCTATAAGCTTAACCTCTAACCTTTCTTCCAGAGCTTTAATCTGGGCGCTAATTGCAGGCTGGGTCATAAATAATATTTTGGCAGCATTTGTGAAGCTTTTGTTTTCCGCCACAGTTACAAAAGCCTTAAGCTGGCGCAGGCTAAACATTATACGGTATCCCCTCTCAAACGATATTGTTTAATATTTCGTTGGGGATTTTGTATATCCTGCTTTTTCTCCCAGGATGAATCCTGGAATGACAATTTGTTTAATATTAAGGTCACTGTCATAAACCTTAATGACATTTATCCCCTCCCCGAAGGTTGGAAACTGAAACGAATTGTAGAGATTCCCTATTATTTCTACAGGTACTTTACGGTCACGGAGGGCATTTCGCTCCAATGCTGTCTGCAGCGGACAATTTACCCAGTGGAGAGTTACTTTCACATCATTTTTCGCAGCTATTGCGGCAAACCTCTTCCTCTTTTGGGCAGTAAGGTTTGTGGCATCAAATATTACATTGTGTCCTTTTTTTAACATATACCCTACAATATCCTCTGCCAGTTTGAATACAAGTTCATCGTGTTTTATAACAGATTCGTCGTTCCAAAGATATTTGCGGATACTGTCGGTTGAAACAACATAACCGTCCATTCTCGCGGCCAATGTTGATTTTCCACTGCCCGGAATACCGCACAACAAATGCAACATGTTTCTTCCATCCTTCAGGTTCATTCTTATCCATTGGTTCATTCTATTCAAAGGATAGAATATGCATTTCCGGAACAAATTAATATTAAATCATAAATAAAAACACGGATAACCTGGTCTGGACATCCGTGTTCACTTATGATAAGAATTATAGGAATTATTAACTGGAAATCTTATTATAAAAGCGCCTGCACAGGGGAATAATCGAGTTGCTGTCACCGGTTGTCATAAACTCCACCTCAGAATCTCCGGGTTTCTCTTTTTCGGAAACTAAAATCCCTTCATTTATCAGGCTCCTTTTTACTTGACGAACTGTACCTTCATTACCGTCAAAGATGTCTGTCCCCGGACCTGCAACTTCGGAAATTTCTCTGCGAATAAAGCAATAATGTGTACAACCAAGGACCACAGAAGAAATTCCTGTATTTATAATATCCCGGAACACGTTGAACAGGTAGTGTTTTATCTCCTCTGGTTGAACTTCTTTTTCAATAAGTTCAACCAGTCCCGGGCATGGCAGCGGAATGATGGACGTTTCCAGGTTGAATCTGCGGAATAAGCTGTTAAATTTATTCTCTTTTAGTGTAAGGGGGGTGGCCATTACCACAATATTTCCCGATTTTCCGGCTTCGACAGCCGGTTTTACCGCAGGTTCCATGCCGATGACCGGTATATCAAACTCATTTCTGATATTGTTTATTGCGGCGCTGGTAGCAGTGTTACAAGCAACCACCAGGGCTTTGACCCCCCTGTTCAGCAGCATCCTGGCAGCATTTACAGAACATATCCTGACATATTCCCTGTCTTTAGTGCCATATGGAGCATGAGCCGAATCGGCAAGATAGATATACTCTTCATTTGGCATACACCTGACCAAATGTGACAAGACGCTGATTCCGCCTATTCCTGAATCGAAAACCCCAATAGGTAATTTGGTCTGTTGATTATTCATTACTTCTCTCCCGGCATCTAGTCATTGTAATTAACCTCATGAAACAATATTATAATACCATATCGCTTTAAAAGAAAAAAGCCTTTCTCAAGGCTGTTTATTTATTGTCCCTCACCCTCTTCGATTATCTCCCTTATATTGGGAAGGTGGTTATCTATTATATGTACGAAGGAATTTAGAGTGGTAATAATCTCCGAAAATTCCAGATCGGCAGTCGGTATTTGGTCTATGTAGATTATGGAGTCACTGTCTGCATGGATAGCAAATGAGCCGCAGAATACTCCGTTGCAGTTTAGTTCCAGGAGATACCTGTAAACATCCTCCCTGTTATACTGTGGCACAGGAATCAGGGGCATTACGAAACGCAGGAACTCTGATTCTTCATTATGGAACATAAGTATTACATGGTCCCCGCAATTAAGCCTCCAGTAGCCGTCTTCCATGAATGTATAGGGTACTTTGTTTCGCCTCAGCAATGTTTCAACCTCTATGTTTGTCACGCTGAATATCCGCTCCTTCCTGAGATTAAAACTTCTTCTCCATCGGCATAGATTGTGTAGTTTTTGTTTTCCGGGTCTGAAAGTATGTTCCTGGAAAGGGGTTTTAAAACCACGTTTTCAATGGTCCTGTTTAGGAACCTGGCCCCGTATTCCGGGTTGTAGCCTTTTTCACTGATTAGGTCCAGTACTTCGTCGGAGATGTCTATATTCCTGCCGTCAAAGGCAAACCTTCTTTTTATCTCATTAAGTTTCATGCCGGCGATATCTCTGATAGCCTGCTTATCCAGGGTTTTGAAATATACAATTTCATCTATCCTGTTTATAAATTCGGGACTGAAATACTTTTTTAAAGACTCTGTAAATATTTTTTCAGATTCTTTATTATCAAATACCCCGTTTTCATTAAAACCAATATTCTTCCGTTTCGAAAAGGCATCTGAAGCCCCCAGATTGCTGGTCATTATAATGGTAGAGTTGCTGAAATATACTGTCCGGCCATGAGAATCAGTAAGCCTCCCATCCTCAAATACCTGGAGGAATATATTTACCACATCCGGATGGGCTTTTTCAACCTCGTCCAGCAAAATTATTGAATACGGGTCAGTTCTGACTTTTCCTGTCAGACCTCCTTCCTGGTCTGAGCCAACGTATCCCGGAGGTGACCCGATAATTTTTGAAACACTGTGGGGTTCCATATATTCCGACATATCCAGTCTGATCATCTTTTCCTCATCATCAAAAAGAATCTCTGCGAGAACCCTGGCCATCTCCGTTTTCCCAACCCCGGTAGGTCCTATGAAAAGAAAGACACCGTCCGGTCTGACCGGTTTAAGGGCAAGGGAACTCTTGGTCAGTCTTATTATGTCACTAACCTTGCTTATAGCATGATCCTGGCCGATTATCTTTTTCTTTAAATGTTTTTCCAGGTGAAGCAGCTTTTCCAATTTATCTGACTTAATTTTTTCAACAGGTATTTTCGTTTTGTGGGAAATCACGGAGGCCACATCATTAATCGACAGAGTACTTTCCTCACATGATTTTCCAGACAGACTCAGATGGGCACATGACTGATCAATAATGTCAATTGCTTTATCGGGCAGATACTGGTCCTTTATATGAAGAACAGAAAGTTCAACAGTCTTCTTTATAATTTCGTCAGGTATCTTGACCTGGTGAAACTCTTCATAAAGGCTTTTAATAGTCCTGA
This sequence comes from Firmicutes bacterium HGW-Firmicutes-14, assembly GCA_002840275.1. GTDB lineage: Bacteria > Bacillota > Thermincolia > Thermincolales > UBA2595 > W-Firmicutes-14. The sequence goes on along the minus strand of PHAB01000003.1, from coordinate 144,148 downwards.
TAATATCTATAGTTTCTTCTGCTGAAGGTTCACGGATTTCAATAACCTGGAATCTCCTGGCCAGGGCAGGGTCCCTTTCGATATATTTTCTATATTCTCTCATAGTTGTTGCGCCTATACACCTGATATCCCCATTAATCAGAGGTGACTTAAGAATATTAGCTGCATCCGCCAGTCCCGGGACACCTCCTGTCCCGATAATTGAATGAATTTCATCGATGAAAAGAATAATGTTTTTTTCCTGTTTGAGATAATTAATAATATTGGACATCCTTTTTTCAAACTCACCCTGTAATGAAGCTCCGGCAATAACTGAAGTCAGGTTGAGCTCAAAAACCCTTATGTCTTTCAGTTTTTGAGGGACATTTTTGTTGACTATCCTTTGGGCTAAACCAACCATCAGTGCAGATTTGCCCACCCCAGGTTCACCTATCAGAAGAGGATTGCTTTTAACCCGCCGGCACAGCACTTCTACGATATCCTCAATTTCACTGTCCCTTAAGGCAACAGGGTCAAGGCTCTGGTTCTGGGCCAAAGAAGTCAGGTCTCGTCCGTACTTATCCAGGAGCGACGGTGCAGACCATCCTGCACCATCACTGTTTTGAGAATAAAAAGCCTCCGAAATTGCTGATTTTTGGGAAACGTCCTTTTTGATATTTCTGGGGTACTTAATCATCTTGATGAACCAGCCAAGGTCAACTCCAAAGCTTGTCAGGACTTTTTTCGGGATATTCTTTTCTTCACCTTCATCAAATGCCGCTGTCATAATATGGGAAACATCTATGTATGAAGAAAAAGAGAGGTTTGCTTCCCTTTGAGCTCTTTTTAGCAATGATTCCGTAAGTGATTGGTCATATCTTTTCCCTTGCGTAAAATCAACAACCTTTAAAAAAAGCTTTTCGGGATTTCCGATAAATTCCTCAATCACCTTGACCGCCAGGTCGTTATTTGATTCAAAAAACGCAAGCATTATATGCTCAGGACCCAAAAAGTCGTGTCCCATTTCTGATGCTTTTTTGTCGGCCCTGTCCCACAGTTCCCTGGCGCCCTTGGCAAAATTTTCCTTCACCAGGCCCACCCCTTCACCCAATATTACACATTACTACATTCAGGGACTTTTTTCGACATTCTGGGGAAATATTCCTTCTATATAAAATAATTTCATCAAAGTTTGGTTTGTTATATTTGATTAAATAAAGAAAGGGCAGGGTTTGTTCTAAAACCACGTGTGCAGACACACTTAGGTTTCAAGAGCAGACCCTGCCCCTTCTTTTATTTTCAGTTTTTATTTTAAACCGTTATTTATTTCTTGAGTGCTGCCATAACCTCATCCAGCACTTTAGTAATGTCCTGATCGCCATTGATATTCAGCAACAGTCCGCGGTCTTTATAATAATCTATAAGCGGCTGTGTCTGACCCTCATACACATCAAGGCGGTTTGAAACCGTTTCTTCATTGTCATCGGAACGCTGGTAAAGTTCGCCGCTGCAACTGTCACAAACACCGTCAGTCTTGGGAGCATTGAATAATACATGGAAGCTGGCTCCACAGGCTTTGCATACCCTGCGGCCGGTCAGCCGGGCCATCAGCCTTTCCCTGGGTACTTCGATGTTTATAACCCCGTCAAGCTTAATCCCCATCTCATCAAGGGTCTTGCTAAGAGCGTCAGCCTGGGCAACGGTCCTGGGGAAACCATCAAGCAGGAACCCCTTGGCACAATCAGGTTGTGACAACCTGTCTTTGACCATACCGACCACAACTTCATCAGGGACTAATTGGCCTTTATCCATATATTCTTTGGCCTTTTTACCCATTTCCGTTCCTTCTTTGATGGCAGCCCGGAACATATCACCGGTGGAAATGTGGGTGATATCAAGTTCCTTAACCAGTCTTTCGGCCTGAGTACCCTTACCGGCCCCCGGCGGTCCCATAATCATCAGTTTCAAGTACTACCCCTCCCTAAAATAAACTGGATACCATTTATCGCCTAGTATCCTATATAATTGAATTATAACATATTTGTCCCACAAAAAAAACACACTACTGAGAAAATTCTTAAAATTGGGCCGGTTTGATTATAACACTTTTTTATTCATCTTTTCTCCGCTAAAATTATATATAACCCCTCTTCCTTCAATAACCGTTTCAAGGTTTACAGGCTTCCCCCACAACCTGTAAACATAAGGGAGGGTTTTTTCCAGATAATAAAGGTCGAGGTCCCTGCCTTCATAGCAGTGCTTCAGGTATAATTCCCCGTTTCTCCTGTAATTTCCGTCTTCCACAACAATATAAGGGTTCCCGCCGTTATTTAAAAGGGTGATGAATCCTTCCCTGACCTGTTCCCATTCTGTTTCTGCAACCTGCCATTTGGTATAAACTTTTTGAAACAGATACAGGTCCAATTCTTCCACAAGTTCTTTGGTCAGGTAGTTTCTTATAAATGAAACATCATTTTCTGTCTCCCTTACTTCAAAAATCTTTTCTCTGCCGGTTCCTTCCTTCCTTCCATATTTTTGCTTGTCTTCCCCGGCCGGTGAATTCCATCTTTTTTCGATATCCTCCCATATCTTCAATCCCAGCATGTACGGATTGTAAGACATCCTGGAAGCCTGCACCACACCTGCGTGCATCTTTGCATACTCTATTGTCTCTTCAACAGACAGATCAATCTCTCTCATTATCCTGGAATGCCAGAGGGTAGCCCATCCTTCGTTCATTATTTTGGTCTCAATCTGGGGCCAGAAATACAGCATCTCGTCTCTGACAATAAAAAGGATATCTCTCTGCCATTCTTCAAGCTCCTTGGCATTGCAGGCTATGAAACCAACAATGTCCTTCTCCGGTTCCTGAGGAAATTTCTTAATCTTTGGCCCTGTTTCATCAAAGTTAGCCTGACCTATATTCCATAAATCGTCATAGGGAGAAGGTTTATCCTTATTCTTCTTCTCCCTTGACAAGTCATCACTTTTCTCCTCTTTTTTTCTTCCAATATCATACCTGGGATCTATATGCTCCTGGATCGCCATAGCCGCATCAAGGAATTCCTCCACCCGGTCCTTGCCGTATGTGAATTCATATTGTCTTAAACGTTCTGCACTTCTGGCCATGGATTCCACCATGTTCCCTGATGTGTGCCTAAACCATTGGTTGTTTTTGAAAAAATCACAGTGGGCAAATACATGGGCGGCAACCATCTTGTTCTGTATCAGGGAATTCCCGTCCAGGAGAAAGGCATAACAGGGATTTGAATTGATTACCAGTTCATAAATCTTACTCAGGTTATAGTCATACTGGGTTTTCATCCGGTGAAAGGATTTGCCGAAAGACCAGTGGGAATATCGCGTCGGCATACCATATGCCCCGAATGTATAAATTATATCTGAAGGACATATCTCAAACCTCATTGGATAGAAATCAAGCCCGAATTCTCTGGCCTTTTCGGAAATTTCAGCAAGAGATTCCTCAAACAGTTTAAGTTCTTCCGGTGACATCCTATCACAACCTAACGAAAGGATTATAATTCCTCTTTTACCCTGAAAAATGTTTTCAGGGCGGGATAAACACCTTTTTTGTCTTTAATAAGGACACTGGTAAACCTGGGGTTATTGATCTTTCTGTAAACTCCCTTCAAAGAACTGGAGTTATAATATAATCCCTCAATTTCACCGTACCCGAATATATTGCAGACTTCCAGCAGTTTACCTACCAGTTCCAGGCACTTTTCATTATCGGACGGCAGGTTGTCACCGTCGGAAAAATGAAATGGGTAAATATTATAGTCATCGGGACTGTATCTTTTACTTATAATGTCCAGGGCCAGTTCATAAACCGATGAACACCTGGTTCCCCCAGATTCTCCCTTGGTAAAGAATTCATTTTCACTTACTTCTTTGGCTGCAGTATGATGGGCCAGAAAAATTATTTTGACATTCTGGTATTTCGTTCTCAAAAACCTGACCATCCAAAAAAAGAAGCTTCTGGCAATGTACTTCTCAAAGGGCCCCATGGAGCCTGATGTATCCATCATGGCTATTACCACTGCATTTGACTGGAACCTGACATCTTCATCCCAGGTCTTAAACCTGAGGTCGTCGGGTGTTATGTTGTGGTTCTCTTCACCCTGTATCGCCTGGCGTTTAATACTTTCCAGCAATGTCCTTCGCTTATCGATATTGCTCATTACCCCTTTTTTTCGCACATCCCTGAATTGAAAGGATTCGGTGGTCAGTTCCTGCTGTCTTTTCTCTTTCAAATTCGGCAGCCCCAGGTCTTCAAATATTAATTCTGCTAATTCATCAATTGTTATTTCGGTTTCATAATAATCAACCCCCGGTTCAGACCCGGCTCCCGGCCCTTTTCCGTCACCTGTCGAACCGTCCTTACCCAGCACATCCCCTTTTTTGGTTTTCCCGTCCCCCTGTCCAACATATTTCTGCTTATTCTGATTGTATCTGAAATGATATTCTTCCAGGGATCTTATCGGCACTTTAATAACCTTTTTGCCGTCTGACATTATAATACTCTCTTCGGCTACAATGTCAGCCAGGTTCTTTTTTATGGCCTCTTTTACTTTTTCCATGTGGCGTTGCTGGTCAATATATCCTTTCCTGTGCAGAGACCAGTCATCTTTTGATACAATAAAACTCTTGTTAAACAACGCCATCCCCTCCCGGCGCTTACTTTACCTGTTAAGCAAACTCCCAACGTATTTTAATAATTCATTGGCACAAACCGGGCAGTACCCATGATCATCGATAAGTCTGGCTGTAACGTCATTTATCTTCTTAAGCTGTTCGGCATCAGGTGTTTTGGTGGATGTAGTGATTTTAACCACATCTTTCAGGTCCACAAAGAGTTTCTTCTCTATTGCTTCTCTCAGACGTTCATGGGAATTATAGTCAAACTTCCTGCCCTGCCGCGCATAAGTCGACAACCTTATAAGTATTTCCTCCCGGAAACTTTTTTTGGAGCTTTCAGATATCCCGATTTGTTCTTCAATTGATCTCATCAGTTTTTCATCCGGGTCAAGCTCTTCTTCGGTAATCGGGTCCTTGACCCTGACCCCGTTGCAATAAGCCTCTATATTATCAAGATAATTATTAAATAATGTCTTGGCCGATTCTTCGTAGGAATATACAAAAGCCTTCTGAATTTCCTTCTTGGAAATTTCGTCATATTCTTTTCTTGCCGTAGAAATATAATTAAGAAGCCTTTCCTTCTCCTCTTTGCTTATAGATGGATGCTGGTCCAACCCATCTTTGAGGGCCCTCAGGATGTCAAGGGCATTGATACAGACAGTACCGCTTCTGATAAGCGCTGTGGATATCCTGTTGATGACATATCGCGGATCTACACCGCTCATCCCTTCTTCTGCAAATTCCGCCTGCAGTTCAGCAACATCTTTCAGTTTGAAACCTTCCACATCTTCTCCATCATAGAGTTTCATTTTTTTCAAAAGGTCCATGCCCTGTTTCTTGGATTCTTTCAACCTTGACAATACCGAAAAGATTGCAGCTGTACGGAGGGCATGGGGGGCAATATGGATATTTGTCATATCACTCTGGGCAATAAGTTTCTCATAAATTTTTATTTCCTCTGTAACCTTTAGATTGTACGGTACAGGCATGACGATAATTCTTGACTGAAGCGCTTCGTTTTTCTTATTGGCTATAAAACTCTTGAATTCTGATTCATTTGTATGGGCAATAATAACTTCATCAGCAGATATCAAGGCAAACCTTCCAGCCTTAAAATTGCCCTCCTGAGACAGGCTCAACAGGTTATACAGAAACTTATCATCACATTTCAGCATTTCCTGAAATTCCATAATACCCCGGTTGGAAATATTAAGTTCACCGTCGAATCTGTATGCCCGCGGGTCAGATTCACTTCCATACTGGGTGATAGTCGAAAAATCTATGCTCCCCGTCAATTCTGCAATATCCTGGGACTTGGGATCAGAAGGAGAAAATGTACCGATGCCTATCCTGTTTTCTTCAGATAGTATCACTCTCTCTACCCTGACTTCGGATAAATCATTTTCATACTTTTCTTCCAGAAGCATCCTGCAGGCCGGACAGAGTTCCCCTTCTATATGGACACCGTATCTTTTTTCAAAATCCCCTCTCATCTCTTTCGGTATCAGGTGCAGCGGTTCTTCATGCATAGGGCATCCTTTAATACCAAACATAGCGCCCTCTTCGGTTTTCGCATAATTCTCCAGACCCCTCTTCAACATGGTGACAATAGTTGACTTCCCTCCGCTAACGGGACCCATCAGCAGAAGTATCCTTTTCCTGACATCAAGTCTCCTGGCAGCGGGGTGAAAGTACTCTTCAACAAGCCTTTCTAATGTCTTTTCCAAACCGAATATTTCCTTGTCAAAAAAGTGATATCTCTTTTTTTCATTACTTTCCGTTACACCCGCGCTTTTTATCATTTCGTAAACTCTTGCATGAGATAATTGGGCTATCCGAGGATTATTTCTGACCATTTCCAGATATTCCACTAAAGTGCCTTCCCACTTCAATTTTTTCATTTTTTGCTTATATTCGGCTAGTTCGTGAAGAATTTCCAATGAAATTTCCCCCCAAATCACCTGTTTTTTGGTGCTTATTTCCTCTTAAACATTATATGCTTGAGCGCGTAGGATGAAAACCTGAATAAGAATTTTTGCATAATTTGTCGTATAAATGACCGTTCACCACCCAATTTCTTCAATTCGGCGAAACATTATAGCTGTTATTTGAATTTTAAGATAATATCTAAAATAAAAACGGTGTTGGAGGTGGGGATGTGCGGGATTGTAAGGTGTGTGGCGAGAGACTTGATTTAAATGAAAAGGCCAAAGGCATCTGCAATGATTGTGAATTAGCTGTGTCAAAATTGATAATAAAAAAGGCAGGTAAAGGTTTTTACCCGCGAAAGGTTCGTTTGAAGGTCTAACACAAACAAGCTTTATCAGGTTTTAAAAATATTTTGAAGGCATGAAATGTACTCAGACAGGGTCTGGGTATTTTTGTTTTTTATTTAAACAACTCCATCACGAAATTCGGCAGTACAAAACATGCCTTGTGCACATCTATGTTATAATACTTCAGTTCCATACCATTGATTAATGTTTCGTCAGGTTCCACTAACACAGGGTCGTATGTTTTGCTGCCGGTGGTAAAGGACCAGAATCCTCCTATATATGTAGCTATTGCTGTAAGGTATGTCCTGGTGACGGGAAAAATATCAGACATAACTTTGTTAACATCTCTTAATAACTGCTTATTGAATAGGGGTGATTCCGTCTGGGCCACCATTAACCCGTCTTCCTTGAGTACATCATAGACATCCCGGTAAAATTCCTCTCCAAACAGACCTACCGCAGGACCTATCGGGTCTGATGAATCAACCAGGACAACATCATAATATTCCTTTTTCTGTTTAACGAACTTTAAACCGTCTTCCACAAAAATCCTTACCCTTTGCTCATTAAGGGCACAACTGATTTCGGGAAGGTATTCCCTGCACGCCCAGATGACCTTTTCATCGATCTCCACCAGGTCTGCCTGTTCAACTGACGGATGTTTTATTACTTCCCTGATGGTACCGCCATCCCCTCCGCCGATGACCAGCACCTTTTTCGGATTAGGATGGGTGATCATGGCCGGGTGGGAAATCATTTCATGATATATAAATTCATCGTATTCTGTGGTCTGAATAATACCGTCCAGAACAAGGGCCTTCCCAAATTCAACGGTATTGATGATGGCCAATTGCTGATAATCGGTATTTGTGGTATAGAGGGTTTCAGTGAATTTCCAGTTGACACTGTAACCCCCGGTATGTTTTTCATTTAGCCAGAATCCCATGTCTTGTTACATCCCTTCCTTTGAATTAGTCTGTAATTATTTTCTATAAAATATTGGGGATCTCCTGCAAATTCACCGTATTTATCATTTTTCTAATCATCAAGCAAGTTGTATTTCTCCAGTTTCTGATAGAGTCCGGCCCTTGAAATACCAAGTAGCTTTGCGGCTTTAACCTTGTTTCCTCCGGTTCTCTGCAGGGCCTGGATAAGGGCATTTCGCTCTGTATCTTCAATTATTGTCTTAAGTGAGGCAATATCATTGATTTTAAATTTTGTATGGGAAATCTTCTTCAGGTATATAGGGAGATGGTGTGGCTGGATAATCTGGTCTTCAACAACGCTAAAAACCCTTTCCATAACGGTTTCCAGCTCCCTGACGTTCCCAGGCCATGTGTGTTTAATGAGAATATTATAAGCCTCTGAGGATATCCCGATAACCTTTTTGCCAAATTCGTTATTAAACTTATCAATAAAGAAATTTATAAGGGGTTCTATATCTTCTCTCCTGTCTCTTAAAGGAGGAATATAAAAGCTTAAAACATTAAGCCTGTAATAAAGGTCTTCTCTAAAAAGTTTCTGTCTGGTCAGGTCCTCCAGGTTCCTTTTTGTTGTTGCAACAATCCTTATATCGACTGTCTTGACCTGATGGTCTCCGATTCGGTGAATCTCTTTTTTTTGTAGTACTTCCAGCAGTCTCTCCTGCAATTTTATTGACATTTCCCCAATTTCGTCAAGCAGGATGGTACCTCCGTCAGCCAATTCGAGTTTACCTGTCTGGGAGCCTTTTTTTGTATTAGAAGAAGCCCCTTCGGCAACCCCAAACAGCTCTGCTTCAAGCATATTTCCCGGAACGGCCGCACAGTCCACAACAACAAAGGGTCCGTGTTTCCGCGGGCTTTCGAGGTGAAGTCCGTTGGCAAATAATTTTTTCCCAGTCCCTGCTTCGCCACGCAACAGAACTGTAGAATTCCCCTGGGCAACCTTTTTGATGGTTTCCTTAAGTTGAATTATTACCTGGCTTTTTCCTATGATATGATCTACCTTATACTTAGCGCCTGATACCTTTTCCAGTTGTTCTTTATAATAGGTCAGTTTTGATTTCAGGGTATTAATTTTATTAATCAGGGAATCCATTTCATTGATGTTTTTAAACAGTATCTTTATTATTGCTCCCGTTACTTCGTTCCCATTCCGGACAGGGATTCTTGTAATAATCACATCTAAACCTTTGACCTGTTTCGTCTCAGATAATTCAGGCTCACCGGTCCTGATTATACTGCGCAGGTCTAAATCAGTTAAGATAGATGATATGTCTTTTCCGATAACCTTCCCTTTATCAATCTTAAGGCAAGCACAAAATGCCTCATTGCACATTTCTATATGTCCATGCCTGTCTGTTATGACTATTCCCTCATGAGCATTATTTAACAGGTTTTGCAATATAAGACCGGTATCTTTAACTGATGCCAGTTCATCCATTACGCCCTGTACAGCGCTGATATCCTCAAAAACAGATACCGCTCCGATAATCTCGTTGTTTTTTACAATGGGGGTAAGGTTCTCGAGACATATTTTATTGTTTAACACCATCCTTTTGCCAAGTTCCGGCTTCCCGGACCGGAGAACAGTGGGCAAATGGGATTCGGGGACCACTTCCTGAATATGCAGCCCTGTAATATCTCTTCTGAGATTAAAATATTTTTTTGCCGAATCATTAAAGATAACTATGTAGCCGTCTTTATCAACTGCAATTATTCCGTTATAGGTGGAATCCAGAATAAAGCTTAAGCTGTATTCCCAATTAACATCACTGAGAGCCCTTTTTGATAAAGTCATATTAAGACCTCCATGAGTAAAATACAGACTGTGTCAACTTAATTGTATCTCACCATGAAGCATGTTGACTTTACTTTTTCCCGCAATGGTCGGTTTTGGACGGTAAACGGACTCTTACAATTATAAGCAGTTGATTTTTAGCGGTAAACGGTTTATTGATAAATGTTCCGGTCTATACACCTGTACTGCAGGGCTTCAGCAATATGGACTTCCATAATCCTTTCGCTGTCCTGTAAGTCAGCAATTGTCCTCGCTACCTTTAACACCCTGCTGTATGCCCTTGCGCTAAGGTGAAGTTTGTCAAATGCTTCCCTCATCAAATCTGCGGTGTTCCCTTCTATTTTGCAGTGGGTCCTTACGTCCCTGCTCCCCATTCCTGCATTTGAACAGATTCCCGTTCCTTTAAGCCTTTTTTTCTGCAGGGTTCGGGCTTTTTCCACCCGTCTTCTGATTTCCTTTGAACTCTCAGATTTTTGGCTGGAATTTATATCAGCATAACTGACCCTTGGTACTTCAATATGAATGTCAAACCGGTCCAGGAGAGGCCCGGATATTTTATTCCTATACCTGGATATCTGCAACGGAGTGCATGAACATTCATTCAGTTCATCTCCATGGTAACCGCAGGGACAAGGATTCATGGCGGCAATAACAGTCACATCGGCCGGATATAATATACTGTTCCCAATTCTTGAAATACGTACCCTTCCGTCTTCCAGGGGCTGTCTGAGAGATTCAAGAGTATCCCTGTTGAATTCTGGGAGTTCATCCAAAAATAAAACCCCGCAATGGGAAAGGCTTATCTCACCCGGTTTAGGATATGTACCGCCTCCAACCATACCAGACTTTGTTATACTGTGATGGGGAGATCTGAAGGGTCTGGCGGTTACAAGGGGAGCTTCGCTGTTATTCAATAAGCCTGCCACACTGTATATCTTGGTTACATCAATAGCTTCCTCAAGGGACATGCGCGGCACTATCCGGGACAATCTTCTGGCCATCATTGTTTTTCCCGAACCCGGAGGTCCGATCATCAGGACATTGTGACCCCCTGCAGCGGCAATTTCCAAAGCCCTTTTAGCCCTTGCCTGTCCTGATATATCAGACATGTCGTCATCTAAAGGAAGGCTTTCAGAAATAAACATATTCTCTATGTCAACCCAATGATTCTCAACAGTTTCTTGGCCCTCGATAAAACGGATTACCTGGGCCAGGTGTTTTACCGGAAACACACAAACATTCCCTGGAAGGGCTGCCTCATCTGCATTCACAGCCGGTACAATCACTCCTTCGATGTCTCCGGCTTTTCCCCCGGCCTGGTTAATGGCCGCCACAGATGGCAAAATACCGGTCACTCCCCGTATAGCTCCATCCAGAGAAAGTTCACCGAAATATATGTATCGTTTATAATTACTGTTTTTGAGGTGGCCTGAAGCCGCCATTAATCCCACGGCAATTGGCAGGTCAAAAACCGGACCTTCTTTTCTTAAGTCAGCAGGAGCCAGGTTGACAGTAATTCTCCCCATTGGAAACTCCATCCCCGAATTTCGTATGGCAGCTCTTACCCGTTCTCTTGATTCCCTGACCGAAGTATCCGGCAACCCCACTATCTCCAGCCCGGGAAGCCCTCTGGAGATGTCAACCTCGACGTCAACAATATATCCTTCCAGCCCTGTTAGTCCAACACTCCTCACAATTGCCAGCAAAACTCTCACTCCAAGATCTGTAATAGTCCAGTTGAAACCACGTCCAATTATAGGTATTTTTACTATATTTTGCAATACCTTCGACAATGAATGTCAAGTTGCATCATATTTCGATTATTATATTTTCTACTTTGTGTAGAATTTCCGGAAAATTCCGGGACAAGATATCACTTAACCCGATATGGAACGCCACTTCACAGGGTTCAATGCCGATAAGAATCCCATCTAAATCTTTTCTTAAATAGCTTAACATGCTTAGCAGGTGATGATCATGAGCCGAATGACCCTGCAGGGGTCCCGCCAGAACCTCTTTCAACGGAAAAACTGTTACTTCTCCAGGTTCTTTATTCATTTTCACGGCATCAATAATGATTAAGTACCCGGCATTTTCAATCTGGTCCAGGCAAAAGTCGAAGTCTGTTTCTCCTATAATGTATAAAACCTCTTCAGCTCCACTTTTATTGACTGCATCTTTATTTTGTATAAGTTTTTCAACTATCCATACCCCGATACCGTCATCAGTCATTAACCGGTTGCCAATTCCCAGAACCATTGTTGTTTTCAAATTATCGCCCCATTAAAAACAGTTTTTAAATACACTTATATTTTCCAGAGTATATTCTCTGGTCATAAAAACTGTATAGATGTCAAACCTGCATTTTTGGTCTGCTAACCTGTTCACTGATAAGTAATAAGCAGCAACAGACCTTAGTTTCGCAACTTTCCGCCTGTCTATTGACTCTTGGGGATATCCGTATGTATAGCTGGTACGGGTTTTTACTTCAATGAATACCATTTCATCCTTATCCCTGGCAATAAGGTCTATTTCCCCCATTTTACACCTGAAATTCCTTTCAATTATCTCCATTCCCTTAGTCATTATAAGCTCAGCTGCCAATTCCTCTCCCAGTGAACCCAGTGCTTTATTATTCATTCTCTCCATACAAAACACCTCTTATGAAAAACAGAGGATGTTCACGACGGAACACCCTCTGTTTATGGTATTTCTTTTATGGCATTAAAATCTCTTTCTTAAAAGAACAAAGCCTTTGCAGCCATATTGGCTAAAACTGACAGCGGTTGCGGGTAAACCCCAAGGAACACTGTAACTGCCATGGTAATCAGCAGCGTAGCCTTGGCGCCGGCAGGAACAATAATCGGTGTGTCATCCTGCGGGTCAGCCATATACATTACCTTGGCAACGCTAAGATAGTAGTATACGGATGCCATACTCATCAACAGGCCAATAATTACCAGCCACAGGTATCCCTGGCTGACAATTGATGAGAACAGGTAAAACTTGCCTGCAAACCCTGCCAGCGGAGGAATGCCGGCCATTGAAAGGAGGCATACCGTCAGCACCGCTGCCAATAACGGTGAACGCTGGGCTAAGCCTGCATAATCCTTAATCTCATCACTGCCTGTATTGGCTGAGAAATTCATTACAACAGTAAATGCTCCGATAGTTGCAAATACATAGAGCATTCCATAGAAGGCAACACCTTTTACTCCGGCTGTGTTTGCTGCCACAACCCCGGTCATGATGTAACCGGCCTGGGCTATACTGGAATAAGCGAGCATTCTCTTGATATTTGTCTGCGGTATGGCTACCAGGTTCCCTACGATGATTGTCAGGGCTGCCAGGGCAGCAAAGAGTACTCTCCACTGGGCGCTGAAATCTGGGAAGGCTATAAGGAATACCCTCATGAGTACAGCAAAGGCAGCTGCTTTAGAACCAACGGCCAGGAAGGCTGTAACCGGTGTGGGGGCCCCTTCGTAAACGTCAGGAGACCACATCTGAAACGGCACGGCTGAAATCTTGAATCCAAAACCACCTACCAGGAATACAACACCTACTACAAGCGCGGGGGGCATAGAAGCCATTTCCCCTATCTTGAGGGCTACTTCACTGATAACTGTGGTCCCGGTCATGCCGTATACCAGGCTGAGACCAAACAGGAGAACTCCGGACGACAGGGCTCCAAGGATAAGGTATTTAACCGCAGCCTCTATAGACTTGCTGTCCCCTTTCCTGAAACCGGTCAGGATATAAAAGGAAATGGTCATGGTTTCAAGAGCCAGGTAAAGTGTTATAAGGTCCCCTGCGGATGACAGAATCATCATTCCCAGGGTTGCAAAGACTATCATAATAAAGAACTCACCATAATTGGTGCCAATCTTCTTGACATACAGTGTGGCAGCCAGGGTAACCAGGGTCGCAGATATAAGGAACAGTTGTTTGAAGAAGACCGAGTAGTCATCAATTATATACATCCCGTCAAACATCTTGGTATTGATACCATAGAAACTGAAGCTGACAAAAAGGATGATGGCCAGCCCTATGGTAACGAGGTACCCAAGCCCGTATTTCTGTTCCTTGGGAACCAGCAACCCTATTATCAGGACACCTAAAGCGAGGACAACCGTGGCGATTTCAATTGAGAGCAATGAAAGGTTTACATCCATTATAAATTCCCTCCAATCTGGCCGGCGGAAGCGGCTGTCACTTCAGCCAGTTTAGCCGCTATAGGTTCAAGCCCTGAGTTTACCATATCCATCAGCAGTGAGGGGAATACACCGAATCCAACGATGAAAATGATCAATACAACAACCGGAATCATATAGGAACCCTTGATGTCTTCTACATGATCCCATTCTTCTTTCCGTGGTCCGAATAGTACATTTGCAACCATTCTCAATACATAAACCGCACCCAGGACAACACCCGTCAGGGCAACAATTGCAGGAATCCGCAATGCAGGCACACTAAATGCTCCTACAAATGTGGTAAACTCCGGAACGAAGCTTACCAGTCCCGGCAGACCGGCCGAAGCCATGGCTGCTACCACAAAACCGGTAGCTGCTATAGGCATCTGGTGGGCCAGGCCGCCCAGGTCCGGGATATACCTGGACTTGGTTGCACCATAGATATAGCCTACCATTGAGAAGAAGAGGGCTGACATTACCCCGTGGCCAAACATGTTGGCGACGGCGCCGTTAAGACCGATGATATTGAGGGATGCCATACCTATCAGGACGAATCCCATATGGCTGACACTGGAGTAACCGACAACATACTTCATATCCTTCTGAGCCAGGCAAATCAATGCGGCATATACTACGTTGGCAACAGCTAAGATAGCAATCCACGGGGCCCAGAATTTAGCTCCAATAGGCAGAATAAACAGTCCCACACGAACCAGACCGTAGCCCCCAATCTTTTTCAATACGCCTGCGTGGATCATAGATACCGCTGTAGGCGCGCCTGCGTACCCATCGGGTGACCAGGAGTGAAACGGGAACATTGACAAAAGACAGGTAAATCCGAATGCCATCATACCGAACACCACTATCTGGAACCACCCCGAGAATTGACTTGACAGAGAAGCCAGTGTGGCAATATCAAAGGTTGGCGCTCCGCGAAGACCTGCTGCTTCCATATACATCCAGATCATGGCAGCCAGCAGGAATGCACTTCCTATCAGGAGGAATATGGTCAGTTTCATACCGGCATATTCTTTGGTAACTGCCTTGGTCTTACTGCCACTGCCCCAGATAATAACCATGATATAGATGGGAATTACCACTACCTCATAGAACAGGAAGAAGATAAACAGGTCACGTGCTACAAAGGTACCCATAACCCCGGTTATCAGGATCAGGAGGAGAATATAAAACTCCTTGGCACGCTTCTCAACACTCCATGAGCGGGAAAATACTGCGGTAAACCCGATGATATTAGTCAGTAAAAGCATTGGAAGGCTAAAACCGTCTACCCCGAGGGAATATACCACACCAAGGTCGGTAACCCATGGAATGTCTTCAGTGAAGGCAAACCCTCCAACAGCCAGGTGCTGTGTATAATAGATGATATAAATAATAATGGTTAGAATCAGGGAGATGAAGGTAGTAACCCCTGCAACGGCTTTAATTATCTTGGATTCTTCCTTGGGAATGAATACAGCGATTAATGCTCCGATTACAGGTGCCAGCAGGATTACGGTCAATACGGGAAAACTCATTACCTCACACCTCCTAACAGGCTAAGCTTAGCCAGGCTGGTATCAGCAAAACCCATGATTATCACGAGGATCACTATTCCGGCAAACAGGATAAGCGCATATTGCTGTAATTGACCTGTCTGAATACGTCTCAGGGAACTGCCGGTGATTTTAGCTCCCTGACCGACACCGTCAACGATTCCGTCGACAATCTTGAGGTCAACCCACCAGAGGAGTTTGCCGAGACCGTCCAGTACATTATGGATAAGCCACAAGTATATTTCATCAATATAGAACTTATTGAAAGACAATTTGTAAAGCGGAGCAAATTTCTTAGCAATAGCTTCGTGGGAAATTGCACCCTTCAAATAGACTGCCATTGCACCGCCAATTCCTATAAGAGCCAGCACAGTTGAGCTTATAATCAGGAACCAGTTAGCATGAACAACTTCAAATTCCCCAAGCCGGACAAAGTATCCGAAGGCTTTCCCTTCTCCCAGTCCGGGCCACCCTACTAACCCGCCTACAACAGAAAGGAATCCCAGAACTACCAGAGGCAGAGCCATGGAGAACGGTGATTCATGGGGATGTGCGTGCTTGTCACGAAGTTCTCCGTGGAAGCAGATAAAGAACATCCGGAACATGTAGAAGGCAGTCATCATTGCTGTAACAGCTGCCATAATATACAGCACTGTGTAAAGCCCCTGGAACGGTCCGTGAGCATGGCCTGAAAGGGTTGAAGCAGCCCATACCACTTCCAGAATCAGGTCCTTGCTGAAGAACCCGGCGAAGGGGAATATCCCCGCAATGGCCAGGCATCCAATCAGGAATGTCCAGTAGGTTATCGGCATGTATTTCTTAAGGCCTCCGTATTTCCATATGTTAGCCTCATTATGCATTGCGTGAAGGACACTACCGGCTCCAAGGAACATCAGAGCCTTGAAAAAGGCGTGGGTCATCAGGTGGAACATACTGGCCGTCAGACTGCCTGCCCCAAGGGCCAGCATCATGTATCCCAGCTGGGATACTGTCGAATATGCCAGTATTTTTTTCATTTCCGTCTGGGTTATGGCTATACTCGCCGCAAACATGGCGGTGAATGCCCCCATGAATGCAACAAATGCCATCGCCCCAGGGACAGTCTTGAACAGAATCAGAGTCCGGCCCACCAAGTAGACACCGGCGACAACCATGGTAGCAGCATGGATCAGCGCGCTGACCGGGGTAGGACCTTCCATGGCATCAGGCAGCCACACGTGAAGCGGGAACTGGCCTGATTTGCCGATGGGACCCAAGAACAGTATAGCTGCAATGGCTGTAAGGCCGCCTAAAGTAAGTGTTGTATACTCGGTAAAGTTTGGAATCATTCTGCCTAATTCCTGCAGGTCAAGGGTGCCAAAGTTAATCTGCAGAAGCAGGATACCGAGTAAAAGGCCGAAGTCCCCGGTACGGGTTGTAATGAAGGCCTTTTTTGCAGCTTCCCTTGCAGAATACTTGTGCCACCAAAACCCTATCAGCAGGTAAGAACACAAACCCACCAGCTCCCAGAATACAAACATTTGCAGGAGGTTGGGAGCAATAACCAATCCGAGCATAGACATGGCAAACAGTGATAAATAAGCAAAAAAGTTGGCAAAACCAGGGTCGCCATGCATGTAACCCAGGGAATAAATCTGAACCAGGGAGGCGACCAGGGCTACAACAAAAAGCATCATGGCAGAAGTCGGGTCAATCTGAACACCCATTTCGATCTTTAATCCGCTCATTTCAAACCAGGTAACCGCATATTTGAGTGGGTGTTCAACAAACGCGTCTCCGGCCTGGATTACCCCAATACCGACGTGTATGGCCAGGATAAACGATATCAACATGGCCGTAATCGCTACAAAAGCGCTTGCTTTGGGAAGTGGTCTGAATACCAGTACGATGAGTAAGAACGCAATTGCCGGTAGGAGGGGTATCAACCAAGCGTTGTGAAGAGCAAAATCAATCATCTTGTTCTTTGCACCTACCTTTATTAGTAGAAACTACCATTTTAACCAATCGAAGTCTTCAACATTGACAGATATACGCGCACGGTAAATAGCAACGATCAGAGCCAGGCCGACTGCCACTTCGGCAGCGGCAACTGCAATAACAAAGATAGCAAATACGTGGCCTGTAAGAATTCCCGTGGTTACATACCTGGCAAAGGCAACAAGGTTAATGTTAACAGCATTTAACATTAATTCCAGTCCCATGAGAATTGCAATGGCATTTCTCTTGGACAAAGCCCCGAAAAGACCTATACAGAATAGTGTGCCGCTAAAAATCAGGAAGTGGTTTAATCCTATCATGAGGTCTTTTTCACCTCTTTCGCAATTATAACCGCCCCCAGTAAAGCAACCAACAGGAGAATGGCAGCTACTTCAAAGGGAACAACATACTTGGTTAACATTAATTCGGCAATTTGGCCCACGGTTTCTTCCGGTGGCGCCTGATTACTGACCGGCCAATTGGTGCTGATAACCATAACAGCATTTATCACAATCAGCACCAGGGAAACAAGACCTGCAACTGCAGCATTCTTTGAGAACAAGTTTGTTTCCTTCATGTTTCCCCTCTGGGTCAACATGATACCGAATACTATAAAGATCGTAATAGCTCCTCCGTATACCAGTATTTGCACGGCAGCCATGAAGTCAGCATACAGCATAACATACATACCGGCTACACCAATGAAGGTGACCAGCATAAAGAGGGCGCTGTGAAAAAGGTTCTTGTTCATAACCATCATTAGTGCCGACCCTAATGTGATTATGGCAATAATCCAAAACATGAAATTCATTTAATATTTTCACCCCTTAACTAGCCTGTGCCGAATCTTCTTCGTTCTTAGGCTCAGCCGGTTTTTCATCATCGGGAGATGGAGTATAATTTGCGAAAAGGTCAAGATTGACATCATCCCGGAGATGCACAGCCAACTCGAAATCCTTTGTCCACTGAAGTGCCTTGGGGGGACATGCTTCTACACAGAAACCGCAGTACAGGCACCTTTCAGTCATCATCTTATAACCGGTTAGTTTCTTCTTGTTGTTTTCATCTTTGACAGATTCGATTTTAATAACATTGTTGGGACATCCGTTTGCACAGAGTCCACAGGCGATGCACTTAGCCACGTTTAGTTTAAAGGAACCCTTGAACGCAGGAGGCAAGTTAGGTCTTTCTTCGGGGTACTGCTCTGTGACTTTCTTATCAAAAAAGTGTCCCATTGTAATCTTGAGTCCTTTTATTAGCCCCTTTCCAAACACTATATCACCACCTAACCTGTTATCATTCTGTAAACATAAATACCTATCCCTGTAACAACGATATTGGCCAGGGAAACAGGGATCATGAATTTCCAGCCGAAGTGCATCAAGTGGTCAACACGAAGTCTTGGGAATGTCCAGCGTACCCAAAAGAATGTGAATAACATCAGGTACAGCTTGATTAAAAACCATACTATGCCCGGAATGAATGTGAGTCCAAAGGGAGCGTTCCATCCACCCAGAAACATTGTGACAGCAATTGCGGAAACGGCAACCATATTGGCATATTCAGCCATCATAAAGAGGGCCCACCTGATACCGGAGTACTCGATAAAATAGCCGGCGACCAATTCCTGCTCACCTTCCGGCAGGTCGAAGGGCGCCCTGTTGATTTCAGCCGTGGCTGCAACATAATAAATGAAAAATGCAATAAATTGTGGAATTATAAACCACATGTTCTCTTGTGCTGCAACAATATCTGACATTTTCATAGAGCCTGTCAGCATCACAACACCCAATAAAGAAAATACCATCGGAATCTCATAGCTGATCATCTGGGCAACACCACGCATACCGCCTATCAGGGCGTATTTGTTATTAGATGCCCATCCACCCATTACTACTGATATGGTAGCAGTGGAACCTATCGCAATGAAATAGAAAATTCCGATGTTCAGGTCCTGGATAATCATGCCGTTACCAAAAGGAATTACAGCCCACGCAAGAAGCGCAGTTGCAAAGAGAGTGGTACTGGCCAGCTTGAACACAAACTTATCTGCGCCGGCCGGAATGATATCTTCTTTACCCAGAGTCTTTACAACATCAGCAATAACTTGGCCTATACCGAGCGGTCCAAGCCGGTTTGGGCCAAGACGAAGCTGGAACATGGCACTAAGGCGGCGTTCTGCCAAAAGAAGGACGACAACATGAAGAAGTATGAAGATAACAACCGCCAGTGTGGTTATAGCAGTTAAAATAATTTCCGCAGTTGTAGCAGAAGCTCCCATGCCTTCAATTCCAGCCCTCATACTATTGGCCAGATCAATAAAAAATTTCATGCTTCTTCTCCCCTAAACCCTATAATTTTGGTTTACACATATGTTAACGGTCAACTTCCCCCAGAACTATATCGATTGAAGCCAGTATTAATACCGCATCCATGATATGGGTCCCTTTGGCCATTTCCGGAAAAGCGCTCAACATAACAAATGTCGGTGAATAAATACGTGTCCGGTAAGGCTTGGTTGAACCGTCACTAACGATGTGAAACCCGAGGTGACCTTTTGCGTTTTCGATCCGGTGATATACTTCACCGACAGGTGGTTTGATAACCTTGGGAACCTTGGCCATAACCGGTCCTTCAGGCATATCTTTTATTGCCTGCTGGATAATCTTGACACTTTCCCTCATTTCCATAACCCGAATTACAAAACGGTCATAGGTATCGCCGTTTTGCAACACAGGTACTTTAAAATCAAAACGGTCGTAAATTCCGTATGGCTCATCCCTTCTCAAATCGGTATCAATTCCTGAAGCCCTTGCATTCGGTCCTGTAAACCCATAATCCAGGGCCATTTCTTTGGAGACAACACTTACCCCTTTTGACCTGGTCTGTAAAATCTCATTCCCTGCCAGCAGACCCTCATATTCATCAAAACAAGCCGGCAAGTCATCACAAAACTGATTGAGTTCATTTAAGAAATATTCATCCAGGTCATGGGCCACTCCGCCTATCCTCATGAAATTAGGAGTAAGACGGTTTCCCCCAATCATATTAATCAATTCAAGAGCTCTGTCCCTGTCCCTGAATGAATAAAAGAACCCGGTCGACCCGGCAATATCCAGCGCAAAACTTCCGACACAGATACCGTGACTTGCTAAACGCTGAAGCTCAGCACATATAACTCTCAGATACTGAGCTCTTTCTGGGATCTCGTTTTCGATTCCCATCAGCTTCTCAACAGCCAAAACATAGGCCATTTCATTAGCCAGCCCTGAACAGTAATCCAACCGGTCTGTGTAAGGAATAAACTGGTTATAGGTCCGGGACTCAGCCAGTTTTTCCAGTCCCCGGTGCAGGTAGCCGATGTGGTTAACCGCATTCTGGATATATTCACCGTTAAGGGTTAACACACAACGATAAACACCGTGGGTACTAGGGTGTACAGGTCCCATGTTCAGGGTAAGTTCTTCTGTTTTTAACATTATCTCTACACCTCTACAATCCCGAAATTAAAGTCCACAGTTGCTCCTACGCCTGCAGTTTAAAATCCTTACGCAGCGGATGCCCTACAAAGTCATCGGCGAGTAAAATTCTTTTTAGGTTGGGATGACCTGTAAACACAATACCCATTAAGTCATATTCTTCTCTTTCCATACAATCTGCAGCCTTCCATACTGAAGATATTGAAGGCATCTGGGGATTACCCTTGTCAAGTTCAACCTTCACAGTAACCTTGTGCAGATAAGTGAGTGAATTGAGATGGTATACAACAGTAAAATTTTCAGGATATTCAACAGCACTCAGGTTCATAATCAGGTTGAATTCATAATTCGGATTATCTCTCAATTCCTTCATAACTTCAACAATTTTGTCAGGCTTTACCTTGATAGATTGATTAGTATTATCCTCAAATATTTCGGCACATTGGCCAAACTTCTGGTTAAGCTCCCCCACCAGAGCCTCACGGTTAACGATTTTATCCAATTTTCTTCAGCCTTCTCGGATATTTTTCGGGATGAAGAATCTTTTCCCGAAGAGTGAGGAACCCGAAAATCAGAGCTTCCGGCCTGGGTGGGCAGCCGGGGACATAGACATCAACTGGTAAGAATGTGTCAGCACCTGGGACTACATTATAAGAGTCAACAAAAGGTCCTCCACTTATGGCGCAGCTTCCCATGCACATAACCCATTTGGGTTCTGCCATCTGCTCATAAAGACGGGCAACAAGAGGCTGCATTTTCTTGGTGATAGTGCCTGCCACAATCATGAGGTCAGCCTGCCGGGGACTACCCCTGAACGCCTCATATCCGAACCTGGCAAAATCAAACTTGGCACTACTGGTGTTCAGCATTTCGATAGCACAGCATGCGAGACCAAATGTAACCGGGAAGATAGACCTTGACCGGAACCATGTTAATAACTTATCTACAGTAGTCAAAGTAATATTGGTTTTGATCAGGTCATCTTCAACTTGTATTTGTTTAGTTACATCCATTCTAACGCTCCTTCCTTCCAAGCATACCAGAATCCAATTACCAAAATTGCAATAAAAATAAACATCTCAACGATTGCAAACAGCCCCAGGCTTTGGAACTTAATTGCCCAGGGATAGAGGAAAATTGTTTCCACATCAAAAGCTACAAACACAAGTGCATACATGAAATAACTGATTTTGAACTGCACCCAGGTTTCCCCCTGAGTTTCCAAACCGCACTCATAAGTTTGGAGTTTTACCGGGGTAGGATTCCTGTGACTGGCTTGCAGTATACGGGAAATCCCCAGCAATATCCCCGGGAAGATAAACCCGATAATTAAAACAACAACTACCCCTGCGTAACTTGTTAACATTGTTTCCCTCCTTTCGCTGACATTTTTTTATATAAAACTCTCCCTTTATTTAAATCCATAAAAGCACCCACGCCAAGGCAAGTTTGAATTTTGTGACTCTCTGAAAATTCTCAAAATTCATTCTCCTTAGTATGGGCTGCTCCTATGGTTATGGGCCGATAGTTCTCCTGAAACTTAATATTGCGTTAACAAAGATTGTGGGATTTGTCATAAGGTCAATCTCAGGGCCGTTGTCCAACTCATTTCCCTCTATATCGGCTATCACCTGAACCATAGGACGTGTCGGCAATCCCCTGTTAACATCTATGACCACTCCTGTTTCTCCTGAATTGAGTTCCACAATACTTCCAACCGGATAAATTTCACAATGTTCGACAAATAACTTCACAATCTCGGGATCAAACTGGTACCCACTTGATGCTATAATAATTTCCATTGCTTCATATGGGAGAATTGCATTCTTGTACACCCTGTCCGCTGTAAGGGCATCATAAACGTCGGACACGGCGACTATCTTTGAATATTCATGAATATCTTTATCGTTGATTCCCCACGGGTAACCTGAACCATTGAAACATTCGTGATGCTGTAATGATATTCTTGCCGCATTCCATGTAATATCGGCATACTGACTAAGCATTTCAAAACCCAGTAATGTATGGCGTTTAATTTCTTCGAATTCCTTCTCAGTAAGCGGGCCCCGCTTCTGAAGAATCTCATCAGGTATGTTCATTTTCCCTACATCATGAAGAAGGGCGCCTATACCCAGTTCGCGGAGTCTGTTTTTGGAATATCCCATAACCACTCCGGTGGAAATTGAAAGGATACATACATTTACTGAATGGGCAAAAGTATAATCATCTAGGATTCTTATATCTGCGAGCTTGCCAATAATATGAACATTATTAATCAGCTGGCTTAGTATTTTTTCAACTACTTTTTTAACTTTTTCTGTCCTGATGAGCCTTCCGGTTTTCACATTATGCATGATTTCCTGGATTGCTCGTTCGGCTTCTTCCCTTATGTCTGCAGGTATCATGTCAGGAATTTCGCTCTGGTAAAACCTTTTTGCCTTTTTACCTGAGCTAGGTTGAACCCTCTTTTGTACAACTTCCCGGGGATTATAACCACCTGACCTGATAAAGACTGTCGGTATTCCGTAGCCAGCTAACTTGTCAATCCAGCGCTTTGTCAGCACCGCATTTTCACGCAAAAGAAGCCGGCCATTTCGGTTATATATTTCTTTTGCAAGAATCATTCCCGGCTTTGCGTTATATATTGCTATCCTCTTCATACGAGCCTTCTCCTTCAGGAGATGGTTTGTTAATTTATTTACTAAATAATATATATTCTATATGGATACCAAAAATCCCTTCTTGTCAGATGAAAAATGCCAAAAATTCAGTATCTTTTGTATGTTTGTGTACTTTTTTCGGTTTCAGGACCTGGTCTTACCAAATACTGCCATGTTCAGCGCCCTGAAAAAGTTTCCCGGTAAATGACCTCCTGTGAAGAGGACTGAGACCATATTCCCGTAAGGCCTGAAGATGGGCTTTTGTTCCATATCCCTTATGCTTTGAAAAACCGTATTTGGGGAATTGTTTGTCGAATTGGTCCATCATCCGGTCTCTTGTTACCTTAGCGATGATAGATGCCGCTGCGATTGAAATGCTTTTTCCGTCACCTTTTATAATGGGAAGCTGGGGAATATCAATACCCGAAACCCTGACTGCATCCACAAGGACATAATCCGGTGTCTTGCAGAGTCCGGCCAATGCCCTTCGCATTGCCAGCAGGCTTGCCTGAAGAATATTTATCCTGTCTATCTCCTGGACATCAGCCAATCCTATTGACCAGCAGACAGCTTGCCCGGTTATTTCATTATAAAGATATTCCCTTTTTGAAGGCATTAATTTCTTTGAATCATCTATGCCAGGAATTACAATACCCTCCGGAAACACCACCGCAGATGCCACTACAGGCCCTGCCAGGGGGCCCCTGCCGGCTTCATCCACTCCGGCTATCAGGCTGTAACCTTTAGCCCGTGCATCCGTTTCATATAAAGCCATCCCTTCCAATCTGAATCTTTCCTTTTCAGCCAGGACCTGTTCACGGCAAACCTGCCGGTATAACTTTTTAACGCCCTGTCGCGGGTCTGTGCGCAAAGATACCAAAATGCTGTCTGCTAACGGCATCCCGCACTCTTTTAAATATTTCTTTATTTCACCCAGGGTCTTTTCTGATAAATCCATTCTTCCCCTCCGGCACCAGTCAAAGCATAACATAATATTTTTTCTTCTTCAATGGTAAAATACCTGCTTTATATGTAACAAATGGAGGTAAAATTGTATTTTTTGAATACAACTTCTTTTATGTTTTTACCTTTTTCCTTCCATCAATAATTAAGGCTAGCGTTATCTGTCACGATCGCTAGCCTTTGTCTTTTTTCCTATTTTATCCGCCATACCAACATGGCAGCTCTTAGCGCTTCAGCGCTTAGAGCTGGCGGTACCCTTGGGGTAGAGCGCGTAAGCGCGATTGGTTAGACGGCTGAATTGTAGCCGTCGTAAGGAATATGTCTGCCCCTCCCTGTGTTAGCTAAAAAAGGAATTCCCATTTGTGACAAGGTTAATTTCTTCTGAAAGAGCACTCTAATTCATCCAGAGTAAACAGCCCTGTTTTCCCGCCCCTGAATTCGTTAAGAACAATAATTGCAGCCTTCAGGGTGTCTACATTTCCGCCCGAAACCAGGCACCCTCTTTTGACCCCTATTTTCTTCAGGGTTTCATAAGGGTCATCATCAATAGAATCAAGTTTATACCTGGCCCTGAGGCTTTCAGGTGATAAATCCGCCAGAAGGTGAATAAGCTTGATGGTAACCTGTTCAATATTAATTATTTCGTCTTTTATTGCTCCTGTCACTGCCAGCTTAAAACCCACCTCAGGGTCTTCAAATTTGGGCCAAAGTATTCCGGGTGTATCCAGCATTTCGAGTCCTTTGCCGACTCTTATCCATTGTTTACCCCTGGTAACCCCCGGCCTGTCTCCGGTCCTGGTTGAACCCTTTCCGGCAAGTCTGTTGATTAGTGAAGACTTGCCCACATTAGGAATCCCCACCATCATAAGCCTGACCGGACGTGGCCTTCTGCCCTTTTTAGCAAGTTTTTGGTTTATCTCATCTGCCAGTTCCTGGGCTGCACTTATGAGGTCATTTATTCCCCTTCCGTGCTGTGAATCAATTGATATACACTTAATACCCAGTTTATCTCTGAAATGCTCTTCCCACTTTCCGGTCTTTTCCCTGTCTGACAGGTCAGCCTTATTTAGCACCATAATCCTTGGTTTATCCCCTAAGATAGAATCAATATCAGGGTTCCTGCTGCTCATGGGAATACGGGCATCAAGTATCTCCACCACGAGGTCAACCAGTTTAAGGTTTTCCTGAACCATCTTCCTGGCCTTTACCATGTGTCCAGGGTACCAGTTTATCGTATCCCAGTCCATATCCGAATCACCGTCTCCTAAAGGTTCAAAATCAATCCGGCCTTTAACGAAGCAGACCCATCCGTTCAAAAGGCCAGTATTTAATCAGTGCCTTACCAATTATATTATCCTTTGGCAGCGTTCCCCATACCCGGCTGTCATCACTGTTGTTCCTGTTATCACCCATGACAAAATACTGGCTTTCTGTAATTTTTACAGGACCAAAATCACCATACCTAAGGTCTGGGGGCAGAAAAGGCTGCTCAACAACCTCCCCATTTATATATAGTCTGCTGTCCCTTATCTGCAGGGTCTCTCCGGGCATTCCCACAATCCTTTTAATAAAGTCCTTACTGGGGTCAACCGGGTATTTAAATACTACGATATCCCAGCGGGCCGGATCAGTAAACCTGAAGTTTATCTTGCTGACAATTATTCTGTCACCGGCCACCAGGGTTGGTTCCATGGAAGCTGATGGTATATAGAAAGGCTGGAACAGAAATACCCTTATAATCACCGCCAGTACAACCGCGATTGCCACTGATTCAATGATATCGCCGAACAGATACCCCCCTCCGGGTATCTGTTCAGACTTGTTTTCAGAAGCTTCATCCGCAAGCCGGTTTTCATAATCATACTCTGCCAATAATACTTCCTCCTTGAATACGGCAAAAAGGGACTGTAACCAGTCCCTTAAACTCTCCTGCGCTGTTCCTTAATTCTGGCAGCTTTTCCTCTCAGTTTTCTTAGATAGAACAGTCTTGCCCTGCGCACTTTTCCTCTTCGTACTATTTCAATCCGCTCTATTCTGGGAGAGTGTATCGGAAAACTTCTCTCAACTCCAACTCCATACGATATTCTGCGGACCGTAAAGGTTTCTCTCATCCCGCCGCCGCGTCTTTTTATAACTACTCCTTCGAAGACCTGAATCCGTTCTCTCCCGCCTTCGACAACCTTCACATGTATCTTCACGGTATCACCCGGGCGGAAACTTGGCAGGTCTTTTTTCATCTGTTCTTCTTCTAATAATCTAATAACATCCATTGTTTGTGCCCTCCTTCCTTCAGACGTTCATAACCTGCATTTGGCGAGGCAGAGGACCGTCTTTCTTAAACAAAAACTTTCCATGTAAAAACAGCTATCGGTTAAATGGCTAACATATGGTATTATATCACAATTGTATATGGTTATCAAGTTGGTTTTTCAAGTTTCACTCCACCATGTTTCTCCCAGGAGCCTGTCCAGGATAATAGCTACCGCACTCCTGACACTGAGGTGGTTGTACTGACCGGGACCGTATATCGGCTCCAGAACATAATCACATTTGAGCATAGTGTCTTTTTCTATTCCCCATCCGGTACCAAACAGGATAAGGTACGGCTTCCCATCCGTCAGGTTCCGTCTCAACTCCCTGTAAGAAACAGTGTTCGGGTAGATACGGGCATCGGTAGTCACAACTATTGGAGCGGTCCCTGTTTCTTCCCTGATAGCATCTTTTGTCTCTTCCAGCCCGGGAATAAGGGCTACCCCTTCAAAAGCAGCCCTCCTGTCCTCGTTATACTGTGCTCCATATCCCTTTTGCCAGTAATCAAGAATATCCTGTATAAGTTTCCTCTGGGTTTCCAGCGGATGAATAACAAAATATTTCTTTACATTGTACGTGCACGAAATTCTGGCTATATCGTGTATATCGAGGTTGGTTACAGATGTCGTAATTACATCCATCCTTTTATTATAAACCGGATAATGAAGCAGCCCTATGTATACCTTCGGTTCTTTCTCCTGGTTCAACTCTCAGCACCACCGTCTTCATTTTCCATAAGCTTTTTGTCTTCTTCAGACAGTTCAAGCCGGTTGAAGAGTTCCGGCCTTTTTTGCAGTGTCCTCAACAGGGACATTTTCCTTCGCCATAATCTTATCTTCTCATGGTCTCCGCTCAATAGGACTTCCGGCACCCCTATTCCCTGATACTCCCTGGGCCGGGTATATTGGGGGTATTTCAGCCAGCCATCATAGAATGAATCGCTTTTAAACGATTCTTCTTCTCCAAGAACCCCTGGGATCATCCTGGCCACGGCATCCACAACAGCCATCGCCGGTATTTCGCCCCCGGTCAGGACAAAATCCCCTATCGATATCTCCTCATCCACCAGCTTTTCTCTGACTCTTTCATCAACCCCTTCATAATGTCCGCATATCAGGACAAGGTGATTCTCCCGGGCCAGAGACTTGGTAATTTCCTGATTAAACACACGCCCCTGTGGGCATAAAAGAATTACTTTCGGTTTATCTACAGACGAACGGATAACGAAATCGACCGCTTCAAAAACAGGCTCGGGTTTCATCACCATCCCGGCTCCTCCGCCAAATGGGTAATCATCCACTATTCTGTGTTTATCATGGGTAAAGTCCCTGATATTATGCAGTTCAACTTCAAGCAGCCCCTTTTCCCGGGCTCTTTTGATAATACTTTCGTTAAAAACACCTTCAAACATCTCAGGAAACAGTGTCAAAATGTCGATTCTCATAAATACCACCCGGTTTTTTCTGTCATAAGTCCAGAAGCCCCTCTGGAGGGTTTATAATTATTCGCCTGTTTTCCCTGTCAATAAGCTTCACTATCTCTTTCACGGCTGGAATCTGATAATCCTTTATTCTGCCGGCAACAACATAAATATCATTTCCACCTGCCTGGACAACATCCTTTACTTTTCCCAGAACCGTTCCGTCAGCAAGAACAACCTGCATATCCAGTATTTCAAAGATATAAAAAGTATCTTCAGGTAATTTGGTCAGTTCATCCCTGCCGATCATCAGGTACCCTTCTTTAATATCTTCCGCGGCATTCATATCAGGTATCTCAACAAATTTTATTACAAGGAAGTTCTTCTGAGACCTCATCTTCTCAACAGTCAGCCGCCTGGCAGTGCCTTCTTTTTGCAGTATTACTGTTTTCCCCTGACTGAACCTTTCGGGAAAATCAGTCAGGGGCCAGACTCTAACCTCTCCCCTGTGTCCCTGGGTATTGATAACCCTGCCCACGGCTATCATATCTTCTCCCTTTTCCATTGAAGCTATTTTCTCCTCCTGTTGTTCCTTATATCAATAATCTTATTATCACATACCAAAACTTCCATCCCCATGATTTCTTCCCAGTCATCCCCCACATTTATCTCGGCAATGGATTCAAGGGTCCCCTGCACGATTTCCGAACCTATTGCCACCTGGCCAATGTTCTTCAACTGTTCAGTTAGCTTTCCCCTGGCCTGAAGCCTCTTTTGCTTCTCGTTCTCAATATGCTGTTTAGCGGCAGGGATTCCTGCCGGGTTTTTCCTCTCAAGTTCATTTATAATCCGCTTGACCTGAAAATCCAGCTGCTGTAATTCAGAATCAAGTTTTTGCATTGTATCCCGGATCTCCCGGGCCATTTTGTTTTTAAAGTCCTCAGTTACCTTTACTTTAACCAGCACCGGCCTTTTGATAGTCAAACCTTTTGTCATGTCAAACCATCCTTCGCAATTATATATAAGGAAAGGGGCCTGGAACAGCCCCGTTTAACTAAATTATTTCTACAGCAACTTTTTTCCCTTCTTTGCTGGCAGCTGCTTTTACTATGGTTCTGATAGCTTTCGCTATCCTTCCCTGTTTTCCGATAACTTTCCCCATATCATCGGGATTAACACTTAATTTCAATACCAGGGACTTATCGCCCTCTTCAACATCCACAAAAACCTCGTCAGGGTTATCAACAAGGGATTTGGCGAGCAATTCAACCAGTTCTTTCAATAACTGCACCCCCTAGTTCTACTTCTCAGCAGCTTTCTCAATTACCCCGGCTTTATTTAAAAGGGCCTTTACTGTCTCAGACGGTTGTGCCCCGCATTTTAACCATTTGACGGCCTTTTCATCATCGATCTTTACTTCAGCGGGATTTGTCATCGGGTTATAATAACCTATTTCTTCAATAAACCGCCCGTCTCTCGGTGACCTTGAATCAGCCACCACGATACGGTAAAAGGGCCTTTTTTTTGCACCCATTCTTTTGAGACGAATCCTTGTTGCCATATTATCACCTCCTTAATATAGTTTTCCAATAATTTCTTTAATATACTATTTATTTGAAGAAGGGAAGCTTAAATCCTCCGCCTTTCTTGATGTTCTTGTCCATACTCGTAAACTGTTTCATCATCTTCTTTGTTTCATCAAATTGTTTCAGCAGCCTGTTTACATCACTCACCTTTGTGCCGCTTCCCCGGGCAATCCTTTTTTTCCGGCTGTCCTTGATAATTCTTGGTTCTTTTCGTTCTTTTTCCGTCATTGACTGGATTATTGCCCTCATTCGGGCAAATTCCTTTTCATCCAGTGACCCTTTAATGTTTTTGAGCTGTTTCATTTGACCCATACCCGGAATCATTCCTATAATTTCCTCCAGGGGCCCCATGCTCTTAACCTGATCCATCTGTTCCATAAAATCCTGCAGTGAATATTCCTGGGACTTAATCTTTCTCTGAAGTTCCTGGGCTTTCTCTGTGTCAATTGTTGACTGGGCCTTTTCAATAAGGCTCAGGACATCCCCCATGCCAAGTATTCTCGCAGCCATCCTGTCTGGATGGAATGGTTCCAGGGCATCAAGCTTTTCCCCCATCCCGGCAAACTTAATCGGTTTACCTGTAACGGCTTTTACCGACAGGGCGGCCCCTCCCCTGGTATCTCCGTCAAGTTTGGTCATTATAACCCCATCGATACCTAACTGTTCATTGAAGGTCTTTGCCACCGTAACTGCGTCCTGGCCGGTAGTTGCATCCATGACAAACAGTATTTCATGAGGGTGGACCGACTCCCTGATATTTCTTAGTTCATCCATCAGTTCTTCATTTATATGCAGTCGTCCGGCAGTATCTATAATAATGACATCATTACCATAGGAGCGGGCATGTTCAACAGCCCCTTTGGCAATATCAACCGGGTTTGTCTTGTTTCCCAGAGTAAATACCGGAATATTAAGCTGTTCGCCAAGCACCTGAAGCTGTTTTATGGCAGCCGGACGGTAAATATCCCCTGCAACCAGAAGCGGCCTCCTCCCCTGTTTCCTTAAAATATTGGCCAGTTTACCGGCAGTGGTGGTTTTACCGGCACCCTGCAGTCCCACAAGCATTATGACAGTCGGGGGCTTTGAAGAAATCATGATTTTGCTTTGGGTGCCTCCCATAAGTTCGGTCAGCTCGTCATTGACTATTTTAACCACATGTTGTCCCGGGGTAAGGCTTTCCATGACTTCCAGGCCTATGGCCCGGTCCTTTACTTTTTTCACAAAATCTTTTACTACTTTAAAATTGACATCGGCCTCCAGGAGGGCAATTTTCACTTCCCTCATCGCTTCTGCGACATCGGTTTCAGAAAGTTTTCCCTTGCCTTTTAACTTTTTAAATGTATTTTGCAGTTTCTCAGAAAGTCCTTCAAAAATCACCGGCTTAACCTCCCGTTACATTCATTCATCGGTCATTAATCTTTATGCTGCAGGTCAACTATTTCATTTATAATATCTTTAATTTTTTCCTTTAAGTGTTTGTTATCCCTGAGGTCATCAACCAAGTTAAGAACTGTCTCCAGTTTTTCTCTTTCGAGGGTGAACTTTCTCACCAGTTTTAGTTTTTCTTCATAACCCTCAAGTATTTTTTCCCCTCTTTTTATTATGTCATGGACCGCTTGACGGCTCACGGCAAATTCCCGGGCGATTTCCCCCAGGGAAAGGTCCTGTTCGTAATAAAGGGAGAGTATGTCCTGCTGCTTTTCGGTAAGCAGTTCTCCATAGAAATCAAATAACAGTGCCACCTGTTCGATCTTCTTAACCATTGTCAGCTCTCCTCGTGTAAAGGTTTTCTCCTTTACATACAGAATTTTATGCAAATAGATAACATTTGTCAAGAGGAAGCATAAAAAAAGGCATGAAAAAGAACAAAAAAAAGTGCCTCCTGAACTGATCAATCAACCTGGGAGACACTTCTGTATATAAGTCATTTATCAAATAACCGTTTTCAGGCTTCATCACTTATCATTTCAGCAGTTAATTATAATATCGACGCCTTTTATATGTAGGTGCTTGTTCCTCTTTTAAGACTTTATCTATGTCTTCATCAAGGTCCATAATTCTGACCAGAATTTTTACTCTATCTGATTCCTTGTTGCCGACAAACCTGTCTATCAGATCATTTCTTTCCATTTTTAAAAACGCCAGTCTTCTTCCCGCCATCAAACCTTCACCTCCTTAATTTTATATCTCTCTTATTAAATTATTGTGATATATTTCACTATCATTGTGTGTAGTATTCGACAGACTATTTAAATTTCCTTCCTAAATCATTATAAATTTAATGGCATTATATTAATTTTGAATAAAAAAAGAGGTGTCAACTATTGTTTAACACCCCTTAAAAGCCAGCTTATTTATACAGAATCTCCAGGCGGTAACCCCCTGTTGAAACCGTTACATCCCCGTGGGTTTCTCCCCCATAAAACCAGATAACTGCCTTTCTGCTGCCTTTGGAGAATTCCGCCGGGTAACTGTTTGCCCCTGAATCAGGCACTTCTGATACCAGTGACCAGCCATTGACCTGCATCTCTGTAACATAGAACTCCCATACGGCATCTCCGCTGATATCTGTCCTGCGATCAGATATAATAATTTTACCGCCGGTCAGGAATTCATTGGGCATCCATGCTTCTCCACCCCAGAGGGAAGCCTCTGCCGGTATTGACCATTTAAATCCGGCATAAAGCGGGATATCAGCAGGTATTATTTCAGCCATCCCCAGGCCGTGTCCTTCACTGTGGCAGGATGCACAGTGCTTGTTATTAGTCGTAATTGAGTTTATTACTGAATCTGCCTGGTTACTGTGACAAGTACTGCAGTTCCACTGTTTTAACTGTCCTGTAACCGAATCTGTTTGGGTTACAGGGTTATTCAGGTGTTCCTGGGTCAGGTTGTTTTTGTGGCATGAAGCACAGTTGCTGTCCAGCACAGTTGTGACATGAAGCTCATCATGGCCGTCCTCTCCGTGGCAAACATCACAGTTCTTCTGCCCACCGCTTATGGCCTGACGTACTTCAGCCCTGCTGCTGGCATGACAGGTCTCACAGTTATACCTGTTTCCAAAATCATCGGTATGCTGGTAGTGTTCCGTGGTAAGGGATTCCAGGTGGCAGGGCCTGCAGGAATCCATCGCAGTAGTAGTAATGTGGTAAGATCCAACATCAGCGGGGTGAATTGGAATCTTATAGCTATATGTAGAGTTATGACAGTAATCGCAATTGTACCATGAAATAAGTGATGGTGAATGTGCACCCCATCCGTGGCACGATCTGCAATCGTCTATGGGTCGGGATCCGCCGTGGCAGCCATCACAGTTGTCCATGGGGTGGTTAGGCGCAGGGTATCCGATATGGCAGTCCACGCACGGTACATTGGTCGCAGGCATATCCGGGTAAATCTGGATATGGAACTTCCAGCTCAGGGTAGTGGTCATCCCTATACCATCAACAGCAGTAACCTGAATGTAATGGTCCATACCATTTTCCAGTGGTTCTGCCGGAATATAACTCACGATACCGGTAAAGGGGTCAAATGACGGCGTTACCTTTATTCCGTCAACCAGCATTGATACCTGCGGGAATCCTCCATTGTCAGTCACCGCAGCACTGATCAAGGGCCTCTGGTTAGTTGTGGACGAATTGGCGGCAGGTTGGGCCTGGCTTATCTGAGGTGGCACTTTTACCACAAATGACCATTCATGGTTTGACGGACCTCCGTTAATATTCTTCACAGAAACGTTTATGTTGTTTGTACCGTCTTCCAAAGTCGTTGCCTTTGCAGTGATTGTACCCTTGTTATATTCATATCCGTCAATAATCCAGACCTGGTAAGTTGTTCCATCACATGAATCTGTCATTGTCTCCCAATGGCCTATCCCTTTAAAAGCAATGGCAGCGTTGACTTGCTGTCCGTTAACAGTCAACATTAAAGAATTTTTGTCCAGCTTTTCTATATCTGTAACTTCAACCTTAATATTGGGGTCGACTATAGTTACATCAGAACCCGGGACCGGTGTTTCGCCGGTAAACTGGGCTGTTCCCTGGCCGACACTGAAGGCCCAGGAAGTTGTCCCGGCATTCCCAGCGGTATCTTTAGCCTCCAGGGTTATGTTATATACCCCGGTTTCCAGGGGTACCGGGGGAGTATATGAAACAGTTCCTGTTGAAGTACCGCTGGCAATAAAGGTATGGTTGACCACAATTCCTGAAACCTTCAGCACAATGGAATTCTGGTCGACTGCACCGTTATCCGTGACCTTCGCAGATATCGTGGGTGTGGCTGATGCCGCGTTAGTGCCGTTGGCAGGAGTGAAGTTGCTGAAGGTGGGAGGCGTCATGTTGGTAAAGCTCCATGTGCCGGTTGTTACGTTCCCCAGTTTATCAGCCGCACTGACCCATATACTGTTTATGTCTGGTACCTGGCTCGCAGAGGCGGTAACGGTAGCAATGGTATAATCATAACCGTCAATAACCCATTGATTATACGGCTGTCCGGTACATGTATCATAAAATGTTTCATAGTGGCCGGTTGAGGGATAAGTAACTCTTACAGGCAAACTTGCCCCATTAATTTTTACCTGGATACCGGAACTATTTACCCCATCAGGGTCCGTAGCCGTGAAACCGATGACTGGATTTGCATTTGTAATTGTGGCCCCGTTAGCCGGACTATAGCCCGTAAGAACAGGCCCTGTTTTGTTCAATCCTACCCAAAATGACCATGATGCGTTTTTTACGTTGCCCGCCGTATCCTTTACTTCCAGGTAAACGTTATTGGCACCTTCCGGGAGAGGGTCTGTGGGCAAATATGAAACAACCCCGGTCTGTGGATCAAAAGAATGGTTTACAACAACAGACCCTATTTTAAGAATGATTGACTGTTGATTAATTGTCCCATTATCCGTAATCTTAGCAGAAATATTTGGATGTGCAATCGATATAATAGCATTATTTGCAGGTGTCAGACTGCTTATTACAGGTGGCACCATA
Source organism: Firmicutes bacterium HGW-Firmicutes-14 (assembly GCA_002840275.1). GTDB lineage: Bacteria > Bacillota > Thermincolia > Thermincolales > UBA2595 > W-Firmicutes-14. The sequence continues at coordinate 109,324 of PHAB01000003.1, read as the reverse complement.
CAGTCAAAGGACCACTGGGCTGTTGAAATATTTCCTATATCATCAGATGCGGTTACCCAGACAGTATTCTTATCTGATAACTTAACGGAAGAAGTCTTTATTGTGGCCTTGGTGTAATCATAGCCGTCAATTACCCACTGGTTATATAACTGGCCCGTACAGGAGTCGGCTACCTGCTCATAGTGGCCGTATGAGGGATAAGTAACACTGGCAGAAATAACTGTACCATTCAGTTTTACCTGGATACTGTTCCTGTTAATCCAGTCAGGGTCATCTGCTGTAAAACTTATAATTTGACTGGTATTTGTCTGGGAACTTCCCTGTACCGGCGCAAAACCTCCCAGAACCGGGCCTGTCTTGTTCAATCCAACCCTAAAAGACCATGAAGCTGTCTTTAAATTCCCGGCTGTATCCTTTACCTCAAGGTAAACACTATGCGTCCCCTCTCCCAGGGGTGATGCCGGAACATAACTAACAGCTCCTGTCTGCTGGTCAAAAGAATGGTTCACCACCGATGTCCCAAGTTTCATGATAATAGATTGACCGTTAATCACACCGTTGTCAGTAACCTTGGCTGATATTGCCGGCTGGGCGGTTGTAACTATTGTGTTATTTGCAGGTGATAAACTGTTGATAGTGGGAGCCACCATGCAGGTAAATGACCATTCACCTGTCGATGTGTTCACCGCATTGTCTGTCACACTTACCCAGATACCGGCATTATCAGGCAGTTTACCCGGTGAAGCTGTAACCGTAGCTTTGGTATAATCATAACCGTCAACAACCCAAACACTGTAATACCCGCTGCAGGAATCATAATATTCTTCCCAATGTCCGGTTTGCGCAAATTTAACAGTGACAGGAACGGATGTACCGTTAATCTTTACTTTAACACTGCTCTGGTTGATCCCGTCGGGGTCATTGGCGGCAAAGGTTACAGCCTGGCCCTGGTTCGTTATGGCTGCTCCGGGAGCAGGTGAAAAACTGCCCAGGACAGGTCCGGTTGTGTCTGCAGACACAGGCGGCGAAAAACATACTATCATAATGATTAGAGGTGTCAAGTATGCGACTATTCCTTTAAATACCGGTAAACTTCTTATTGACATACTCATGCTCACACCTCCTTACGTACTCTCTTCTTATAGTATATCCGGATAACCATATTCTGGGATTAGGCGGGAATCTGTTATAATTAGCCGCTATTTAGATGTATTGCGGCATATTGTAATAATTACCGTAATTATTATAATTATTTTCTCTATAAACCACAATTTTCCTTCTTGTATTTATACTTTTTCGTTTTATAAAATTGGTTTTAAAAAAAAGCCCTGTGTAATGCTTGTTTGATAAAGCTTTACACAGGGACTCTGAGTTCCGTAAAAAAACGCCGCTGTTATAGAGTTATTTCTCCTTAACCAACCTTGAGGCACACCGCTGAACATTTTCAAGTATTTCTGCTTCATTCATGGTCAGTACCTTGCCGTGACTCATTATAATGTTTCCGTCAATAATAACTGTATCAACATCTGAAGACTGGGCTGCATATACTGTATGGGCAACCAGGTCATGCTTCGGGTAAAGATGTGGTTTATTAAAGTCAAGCAAAACAATGTCAGCCCTGTATCCAGGTTCTATTACCCCTATATCAGGTATTCCCAGGACCTTGCCGCCGTTTTTGGTGGCCATTTCCAGGGCCTGGTATGACGGGATGGCTGTTGGGTCTTCCGTATGGACCTTATGCAGAAGAGCAGCTGTCCTCATCTCTTCCATCATATCGAGGTTGTTGTTGCTGGCCGCCCCGTCGGTCCCCAGCCCCACACTCACCCCTTCTGCCAGGAGCTGTGGCACCGGGGCGATCCCGCTGGCCAGTTTCATGTTACTTTCCGGGTTGTGGGCTACCCCCACCCTTTTTTCTTTTATAATCTTTATGTCTTCCTGGTTCAGATGGACACAATGGGCTGCCAGGACAGGATACTCCAGAAGCCCGGCATCCCGCAGGTACTCAACCGGTGATTTGCCATACTGCTTCATTATATCGTCAACCTCAGTCCGGGTTTCCGCCAGGTGGATGTGTATCCCGACACCGTGTTCGTCAGCTATATCCAAAACTTTTTTCAGGTAATCAGGCGGACAGGTATATGGAGCATGAGGACCTGCCATGGTGGTGATCCGGCCGTTCGCTGCGCCGTTCCATCTTCCGATAAACTCCCGGGTTTCATCCAAAGCAAGCTGGGCTGTCGGCCCTGACCCGATCATCCCCCTGGAAAGACAGGCCCTGATTCCGCTCTCCTCCACTGCCCGGGCGACATCATCCATGAAGAAATACATATCGGCAAAGGTTGTGGTCCCTGATTTAATCATCTCCAGGATGCATAACATTGTTCCCCAGTATACATCTTCCCCAGTGAGGCGTTCTTCCAGCGGCCATATACGTTTTTCCAGCCATTCCATGAGTGGGAGGTCATCGGCGTAACTTCTCAGAAGAGTCATGGCAGTATGGGTGTGGCAGTTTATAAAGCCGGGCATCGCCACCATTCCGGCGGCATCAATCGTTTCTCCCCATCCGTCAGGCGCCGTTCCCCTGGGACCTACGGAGACAATCCTGCTGCCCTCAATCATTATTTCTCCGTCAGCCAGAAGGTCTCCGGCCCTTGTCATGGGAATGACGGCTGCATTTTTAATCACTGTTTTGCTCATATATACAGCCTCCTTACCATTGGTTATATTTTTTATTCTTATCTTCCTTAATTTCACCTTTCAGTGTTCTTGTAAGGTATATAATCCTACATATGTTTTCCAGGCTGGATGTCCACTGGTAAGCCTCTTCAATGAGCTGACCCGTGGCAAAACTCCCATGCCCCCTAATCATGACAATCTTATATTCCCTCAGGTATTCAGGGAGAATCCTGGCTGCTTCCTCAGAACCAACAGTGTGTTCCAGCCCAATGACAGGGATTCGGTGCAGCATATATTGCCCCTCAGAATCGATGGGGATTATCTCATCATCTACCAGTGACAGTGCTGTGGCATAGACAGGGTGGGCATGTACTATTGCCAGGGCCGGTGTGTTCCTGTAAATAGCCCTGTGTACACCGATTTCAGTAGAAGCCAGGGTTATGTGGCTGTCATTCTTTTCAATTCCTGTCTCAACCAGGTCTTTTTCTTCAAGACTGCCCAGCATTGAACCTCTCCTGGTTATAACCAGCCTGTCCCCGAGGCGTACACTCATATTTCCGCTATGAGAGCTGTTCAGACCCTGGATAAAAAGGTCCCGTCCGATCCGGCTGAATTCCCTGTACATCAGATCCCCTCCAAACCTAGTTCAGACAGTTTTTTCCCGGCAGGGGTTCCTGTACTGTCCCAGCCCCTGAACCTGTAGTAATCTTTTAGCATACTGTCTAATTCCACAACATGCCCTTTTGAGGGTCCGTTTTTAACCGGCTCCCTCAGGAGACGTTCGGGAAGCCCGTCATCTCTGGAGGAAAACCCTTCCCTAATATTATATATTCGCTCCAGGTTCCAGATTCTTTCCCCTGCCAAATGCAGGTCCTGGGGCTTGTAATGTATACCGGTAACTGCAGTCAGAATTCTGGCAAAGTACTCCTCCGAAACCGCCAGGGCGGCAAACTTACATATAACCAATGAATCGATTGCCGCATTCAGGTTTTGATAAAAAATTGTCAGTCCGGCCTTGCCGCGGGAAGAGAACCGGTCTACCATTTTAGGCACACCGAGGACTTCCGGGCCAACCATATAGGCCCTTAAATGACAGCCCCCCCTGTTGGAGGTAGCAAATCCGAGACCCATTCCCTGGAGTCCGCGGGGATCATATGCCGGCAGTTCGAGGCCTTTTACCTGCATGGCAAACCCGTTCCCGCCGTGCTTCTCTGAAAATATACGGGAACCATCCGCCAGTTCGGCCCCTATACCCTGCTTATATGCGATATCACTGATCAGGGGTTTCAGTTTGTCCTGTTCACCAAACCTTATCCCTGAATCAAATGTTCCGTTTTCCGTCATCTCCATGGCACAGCCGATGGTCACACCCGTGGAAATAGTATCAAGTCCCAGCCGGTTACAAAGATAGTTGGCTTCGGCAATGGTTTCCAGATCGCTGATTCCGCATTCCGGACCGAGAGACCATATCGATTCATATTCCGGGCCTTCACCGGAATCGCTTCCCGTTCTGGTCACCCTGGTACATTTTATTGGACACCCATAGCACCCTTTCTTTTTAACGAGCAGTTCTTCCGCCAGGGTCTCACCGGATATTTTTTCAGCGTCAGGGAATTGGGATTCCCTGAAGTTATAAGATGGGAAAATGCCATATTCATTGAACAGGTTGACCAATACAGGAGTACCAAATTCCGGCAGGCCCTGGGATGTTATAGGATTTGCCTTCAGCCATTTTTCTGTTTCATAATTAAGAAAATCGAGTTTTTCCCCGTCTGCCGCCGGGACTTGCCGGGATCCTTTAACAGCTATTGCCTTCAGATTCTTGAAACCCATAACAGCTCCCAGTCCCCCGCGACCCATAGCCCTGTTGTTATCATTCATTATACATGATATTCTTACCAGGTTTTCACCGGCTGGGCCGATACAGGCCACACTGAAGGCCTTCCCTTCCGCATCTTGTATCAGCCCGGTGGTTTTGGGCACATCCAACCCCCATAGACCGCCGGCGTCTTTTATCCTTACTTGTTTTTCATCAATAACTAAATAGACCGGTTGATCAGACCTGCCTTCAATTATCAACCCATCATAACCGGCTTTTTTCAGCCGCACACCCCAGATTCCCCCGGAGTTTGAATCAAAGACAGTTCCTGTCAGGGGAGATTTAGCAGTCACCGAAAATCTCCCAGATGCGGGAACCCTGGTGCCGGTAATCGGTCCGGTCATGAAAATAAGCTTGTTTCCAGGAGATAGAGGGTCTGTCCCTGGGCCCACTTCATCCCACAGGAACCTGCACCCCAGTCCCCTTCCCCCCAGAAATTCACGGTAACGGTCATGGTCCGGGTGTTCTGTCGATATGTTTTGGTCTGTCAGGTTGATTCTCAGTATTTTTCCGGTCCAGCCGTACATTAAACATACCCCGTTTCGTCTATTCGCCGTGCTCCCATCCATACAGGTATTTTTCCTGTTCGGGAGTAAGCCTGTCGATCCCGGTTCCCATGGATTTTAGTTTTAATTCCGCCACCTTTTGGTCAATTTCGTCCGCTACCTTATAAACCTTTTTATCCAATTTCCTGCCGTTTTCCAGCATGTATTTTGCGGATAAAGCCTGCAGAGCAAAGGACATATCCATTATTTCCGCCGGATGCCCGTCTCCTGCTGCCAGGTTTACAAGCCGGCCCTCTGCCAGCAGGTAAATTTTCCGGCCGTCGGCCATGGTATATTCCTGGATGTTATGCCTGACTACACGTGAGCCGGAAGCCAGTCCGGCCAGTTCCGGCTTATTTACCTCCACATCAAAATGCCCTGCATTAGCCAGAAGGACGCCGTTTTTCATTTTTTCATAATGCCTGCCCCTGATAACATCCTTACACCCGGTAACAGTTATAAAAACATCTCCCATTGATGCGGCATCATCCATGGTCATAACCCTGAACCCGTCCATATGTGCTTCAATGGCTTTTATCGGGTCTATTTCGGTTATTATAACCCTGGCACCCAAACCCTTGGCCTTCATCGCTATTCCCTTGCCACACCATCCATACCCGGCGACTACAACGGTCTTCCCGGCAACAATAAGATTGGTAGTTCTCATGATGCCGGTCCATACAGATTCACCGGTCCCATAGCGGTTATCAAACAGGTATTTACAAAGGGCATCATTAACTGCCATCATAGGAAATCTCAGAAAGCCTGCTTTTTCCATGGCTTCAAGGCGAAGGACTCCGGTTGTGGTTTCCTCACAGCCGCCGATAACCTCTTCTGCCAGGCTGCTGCACTCATTGTGCAAAAGGCTGACCAGGTCACCCCCGTCATCTATAACTATCTGAGGTTTATTTTCAAGCACCTTAATCAGATGTGATTTGTATTCATCAGAGGTTGCATTATACCAGGAGTAAACCTTAATACCTTCATCAGCCAGGGCAGCGGCCACATCATCCTGGGTAGAAAGGGGATTGCTGCCGGAAATAGAAACATCAGCCCCACCGGCTTTCAGGACCTTGGCCAGGTAAGCGGTCTTAGCCTCCAGGTGGATGCTTACCGCAACCCTGACCCCTTCGAACGGCCTGGTTTTTTCAAAATCAGCCCTTATTTCATTCAGAACCGGCATGTGTTCCTTTACCCAGTCTATTTTTAGTTTCCCGGACGGTGCAAGCTTTATATCCCTTATTATATAATCCATTGTTACCCTCCTTATTGTAATGTTTTTTCAAATTATCTTTATAGGGCGGCCTGATAATTCCCCTGTCTGTAATAATAGCTGTTACCAGGCTATTTGGAGTTACATCAAAGGCGGGGTTTAAAACCCTCACTCCCTCCGGAGCTGTCAAATGTCCCGCAATACCTGTCACTTCCTCCGGGTTCCTCTCTTCGATGATAATGTCTTCTCCGGATTCAAGTCCCATGTCAATGGTTGAACCAGGTGCAGCTACGTAAAAGGGGATTCCATGCTCTTTGCACAATACTGCGACAGTGTATGTACCAATCTTGTTGGCCACATCCCCATTGGCAGTTATGCGGTCAGCTCCGACCACTGCCAGGTTTATAAGGCCTTTTTTCATCACATATCCGGCCATATTATCAGTGATGAGGGTAACGGGTATACTGTCCTGCATCAGCTCCCAGGCAGTCAGCCGTGCACCCTGTAACAGGGGCCTTGTTTCATCGGCATATACATGTATTTCCTTCCCTTGTTCATGAGCCGCCCGGATGACCCCAAGGGCGGTACCGTATCCGGCGGTTGCCAGGGCGCCGGCATTACAGTGGGTAAGAATACCCGCCTTATTAGGCACTAGTTTATTGCCATACATGCCTATTTTTTTGTTCATTTCCAGGTCTTCCCGGAATATATTATTTGCTTCCTTTAACAAAAGTTCTTTTATTTCAGCAGGTTTTTCCACACCGGCCATTCTTGCAGCTTTAACCATCCTTTCCAGTGCCCAGAAGAGGTTCACTGCGGTAGGTCTGGTGGAACCCAGCATATTAGCTGTTTTTTCGGTTTCCCTGATAAACTCCGCTTGCTCACCACATTCGAGGCTTATGGTGCCAAGGACAAGCCCGTAGGCAGCCGCTGCTCCGATGGCCGGCGCACCCCTGACCTTCATAGTCCGGATAGCATCGGCTACATCTTCTGCCGATGTACACCGGATATACCTGACTGCCTGCGGCAGTCCTGTCTGGTCCAGCAGGTCAAGGCCTTTATCCCGCCATTCCATTGTCTTCATTGGCAACACCTTTCTTATGACAGGAACCTTCCCTGGCCCAGGGAACCAAGTTCCTCTATAGAATTCTGGCATTCACAGTTTCTTCCCTCTGGAATCATCTCGATTACCCTCATTATCAGTTTTCTCAGATTGTCATTACTTCGACCCATAGCTTCCAAAACCTCGGTATGGGTAAGGGGTTTGGGAGAAATTCCGGCGGCAAAATTGGTTATCATCGCAACTGTCACATAACACATTTCCGCTTCCCTGGCCAAAACCACTTCAGGCACACCTGTCATCCCTACCAGGTGGCCGCCCAGCAGACTATACATCTTTATCTCGGCCGGTGTTTCAAATCTCGGCCCTTCTGTACATATATATGTCCCTCTTGTTTTCAGCGGAATTTCCAGTGTTGCCGCAGCAGTTGCAACTATTTTGCGGAATTCCCGGCAATATGGCTCTGTCATGTCAATATGGACTACTCCCTTTTCCCCGTCCTCAAAAAAGGTATGGGGCCGGTTTTTGGTAAAATCAATAAACTGGTCAACCAGGACAAATTCGCCTGGGTTCATTTTCAGGTTGAGGGATCCGACCGCGCCTGTGGCTAAAATCCTTTCCACTCCCAGTTTCCTCAGGGCCATTATGTTACCCCTGTAATTCACCCTGTGCGGAGGGATTGTATGATCTTCTCCGTGCCTGGGGAGAAATGCCACCGGAATTCCGTTATGTTTTCCCACAGTAACCCTGATATTTCCATAGTCAGTCCTGATATGTTCCTCCGAAATATCCTTAAGGATTTTGGGGTCATATACGCCTGTACCTCCGATTATTCCAATACGGACCATATTCTTTTCCTCCCGCTCACTGATCAGGATTACCCGAATACCTGCAGTTTCTGCGCCGGTTATTCGGCAAAAAGGGCATCTGCAAATTCTCCCGGTCGGAATTCCTTCAGGTCGTCTATCTTCTCTCCGATACCAATATATTTGACCGGAATGTCAAGTTCAGACTTGATTCCGATTATAACCCCACCCTTGGCAGTGCCGTCGAGTTTGGTCAGGATTATCCCGGTTATGCCGGCGGCCTCATTAAAAAGCTTGGCCTGACTGATGGCATTTTGTCCGGTAGTGGCATCAAGAACAAGGAATACCTCATCAGGGTCTCTCTGAATTTCCCGGGAAATTACCCTGAATACTTTTTTAAGTTCTTCCATCAGGTTTATCTTAGTGTGCAGCCGGCCGGCGGTATCAACAATCAAAACATCAACATTTCTGGCCTTTGCCGCCTGAATGGCATCATATACAACCGCGGCCGGGTCGGCGCCTTCTTTGTGTTTGATTAATTCACAACCGGTCCTGCCGCTCCAGATTTCCAGCTGGTCAATTGCTGCTGCCCGAAATGTGTCTCCGGCTGCAAGCAGTACCCTTTTGCCCTGCTGTTTCAGGTTATAGGCCAACTTTCCTATGGTTGTGGTTTTACCGGCACCGTTAACTCCAATAACCACTACCACTGCCGGATGTCCATTAAGATTAATACCCTCATCTCCGGAACCCAGACGGTCAGATATTAATTCTTTAAGAATATCTTTAAGTTCTGATGAATCCTCAACTTTTCTATCTCTTACTGCCTTTCTCAGGTCTTCCACCAGTTCGACGGCCGTGTTAACACCCACATCGGCCTGTATGAGCACTTCCTCCAGCTCCTCGTACAGCTCTTCATCAATCTTTTTTCCTCCACTGACGAGGTTTTCTATTTTTTCTACAAATCCATGCCTGGTTTTGGCCAGGCCTTCTTTAAGTTTAGAAAAAAAACCCACCTTTTTCTCCCCCTGAATTAATTGTTTATTATATAACAATAATTTTGTCCCATTATTAAAAACTGGATTAAGGCATGTGCCTTAACCCAATTATTTTAACATAATTAAGGTCTTATCTCAATTGGTTTGCATAAATTAGTATACTCCTGGGCCACACCGAATTTCCTGTTTCTGATTTCTGATTCCTCTTCCGGGGTCTCCGCATCAAAAAACTTAAGTCCCAGTTCTTCATCCTCATCGGCAAAGTCATATACTTCATGAACAGCCTCTATCACCGTTGCGCCCCTCATCCTGCCGGCATTGTCGTGCCCTATGGCAACTATCGGCCTGCCCCAGGAACCCGGCCCCGCATTAGCATCTCCCATGTGCATGACTCCTGTTCCGCCCGGGTGTGTATGGACAATCACCCCGTTTTCCGGAATTACCTTTGAGTATATTTCCCTCAGTGACTTCCCTGTAATGTCGACACAACTGGACGCCAGCACCCTGGAGGGGACATATCCGATTCCGCCTACCACGGTTTCACCCCTTTTACTGATGTGACCGTTATCGTCTACTTCTCCAATAGCCGCCACTTCCCTGCCCTGTCCGATTTCCATTGATTTTTTCACCAGTTCCCCGGCAAATTTTTCTGATATAGAATCTACTTTTAGTTTTGGTAATTTGAACGGTTCTCTTCTGTTCAGCCTGATGACAGGTTCAGTTTCAGGTGTTTCCACTATTTCAAGCCCTGTAGAAACATCAAGGTATTTAAGACTGAGTTCAGTAGAAGCTCTTAACACCTCTTTCTCCTCCTCCGGGGTATGGGCTGCCAGTATTTTAAGGTCCACTTCTTCTGACTGGGTAGCCATGTCAAAATATTCATTTTTCGGGTATATGACAGCGATTCCAGCCATTTCACCGTGTTTAACTCCTATTGAGATGATTGGCATGTTGAAAAAGTCAACCCCTGTCACATCGGTAATCAGACCTGTCTTACCGGGCCTGGTGGTTATAAGAACCGAGTTGTCCGGAATCATTTCCAGTCCTTCAATAAGGCTCTTCCCCTTCATTTCAGTTATATTATCCAGCAGTTTTCTGAGAGGCATTCCGCTTATACCACCTTTAACAAAGGGAGTCATCCTGTCAATAATCCCCTCTTCATTAACAAACCCAATGCATCCTGCATTCCTGCCCTGGCTGATTTCCCTGGTGGTATCTACCAGTTTTTTTACAATAAACCCTGCAATTCCTCTGATTTCCATAAAAATTCCCCCGGTTAATCGTATTTGTCTACAACTAGTTTTATCCGGGGGTATTTGTCAGTATTCAATATAAAAATATCCAGTAAAATCAGTCAGTCTTTAAATCAGCTCACCTTGCTGACCGCATCACTCAGTTTCATTGATACCATTTTGGTAACACTTGATTCATCCATCGTCACCCCGTAAAGTATGTTGGCAACTTCCATGGTCCCCTTCCTGTGGGTTATCACAATGAACTGGGTATTCCGGGCAATGTCCATGAGATATTCTGCAAACCGGTCAACATTGGCTTCATCAAGGGATGCCTCAATTTCGTCCAGCACACAAAAGGGGCTCGGTTTCGTCCTGAGAATTGCAAACAGCAGCGAAATTGCCGTCAAGGCCCGTTCTCCTCCGGACAGAAGGGAAAGGTGCTGATTTTTCTTTCCGGGCGGCTGGGCCATAATATCGATTCCACTTTCCAGCAGGTTCTCATAGTCAGTCATTATCAGTTCAGCCTTACCTCCGCCAAAAAGCTTGGCAAACACTTCACCGAAATTCCTGTTGATTTCACTGAAGGCCTCCCGGAATTTCCTGGTCATAATCTGTTCCATTTCATTAATGACCTTATACAGGGATTCTTTTGCCTGTTCCAGGTCTGCATACTGCCTGCTGAGAAAATCGTAACGCTCTTTTACCCGTTCGTATTCTTCAACTGCTCCCACATTCACATTCCCGAGGGCCAATATAGATTCCTTAAGCATCCTGATCCTTGACATTGTTTCCCTCTTGTTTTTGATTTCCGATTTTTTCAGGAGAGCCTCTTCAAATGTGACCTGGAACTCCTCAGCCAATTTGGCCAGTGAATTCTCAATGTCAAACTCTATACGTGCCATTCTTACATCAGAGGCATGGGCCTGCTCCCTTAACTGGGATATCTCCTTTGATAAAGCTTTAACTTCTCCCTCTTTCCGGAAAATCTCCCCGCTTAAGGCCTGCTTCTCATTTTTCAACCGGTTCAGGATTTCCTCTCTTTGCCCCTTTTCCTGGCTGAGTTCCCTTATTTCTGTTTCCAGGCATTCTATTTGGCGGCCCAAAGCCTCCTGCTGGGTATCCAAATCTTTTATTTCCCTGTCTTTTTTTTGAACCTGTTTTTTGATTTCTTCTATCGTTTGGGCCACCCGGTCCATTATTTGTGCATAATTGAGTTCTTCCTGCTGCATTCCGGCCAACTTTACCCTAATTCCGGTAACAGTTTCCGCCAGGCGGGCTTTTTCCTCTTCCCTGTCTGCCAGTTTCTCTAGCAGTTCATTAATGCTGTTTCTGGCTGATTCATCCATTAATTGGAGTTCATTAAGTCTCAACCTGAGGTCATTAATTTTGCCTTCTGCATTTTCGATATCTTTCCCGATAACGGTCTTTTCATCAACTATCAGGTTCAGTGAGCTGTCAATCCTTGCTCTGTCCTGTTTTGTGATGTCCAAATCTTTTGCCGTGGAATTCTTTTCAATAAACAGTTCATGTAATTCAATGTCCAGACTCTTTATCTGTTTTTCACAGTTTTCATATTCAACCTGTAATCCTGAAATGTGCCCGGCCAGGTCCTGCAATTCCTTATCCATATGAGCTGCCAGGCCGGATGTTTCTTCTATTTCCCGCATCCTTCCCAACAGGTTTGAGCTGCCTTTTCGATATGACCCCCCGGTCATGGAACCCCCGGGATTGACCACATCCCCGTCCAGGGTAACGGTCTTCATACTATAACCTGTTGCTTTTGAGATTTCAACTGCATCTCTTATGTCCCGGACAATGATTACTCTTCCTAAAAGGTATTCCACTATATCCTTATATATATCGTCATATTGGACCAGCTCTGCGGCCCGGCCAAACACACCTTCGATTCGGGGAACCGCTGAATCTTTTCCCCTGGCCGGTTTGATGGTATTCAGAGGCAAAAATGTCGCCCGGCCCGCTTTGTTTTTCTTAAGGAATTCTATGGCATCCCTGGCATCCACGTCTGTCTGAGTAATTATGTGCTGGAGTGAACTGCCAAGAGCCACTTCAACCGCAGTTTCAAATTCTGCGGGAACCCTGATTTTTTCCGCCATGACACCATGAATCCCATTTATTTTATCTTTTCCCCGATAGTGGACCAGAACCTCCCTGACACCCTTAAAATACCCTTCATAGTCCTTCTGCAGCTCTTTCAGGGCTGACAGCCTTGATTTTTTCTGCTGAAGCAATTCCCTTTTCCCGGCAGCCTCTTCATTCATTTTCACCAATTTACTGCCCAGGTCATCTCTTTTCCGGACACTATCGAGTTTTTGGTCTTCTACTGTCTCTATTTTTTCATTTATCCCAGTGATCTTCCTGTTGAGGGCTGTCTCCCGTTCCTTATTATCCTTAAGTTCCGCCAATAACCGCTCGTGCTGCATCTCAAGCTGCCCAAGGCGTTTCTTTAAATTATTTATCTCTGTCTCGCCTGAATTAATACCGTTTCTTGTTCCGGCCATGTCGTTCAGCAGTTCAATTATATCTGCCTTTCGCTCTTCAATCCTCTTCTGTTCTTCCAGAAATCCTGCCTCGGCGCAAATTAATTTCTCCTCGTTTTCGGCCAGGTCCCTTTCATCTTTATTTATCCTTTCTCTCAGGCCTGCCAAAGCTTCTTCGTCCCCGGAATGCCTTTCTTTTTCTTCCTTCTCCTTTTCACTAAGTTCGATAATCTCCTCCCCCAGGTATTTCCTCCTCCGGTCAATATCTTTTGCGCGTTCCCGGGAAACGGTTATTTCGGCTTCCTTTTTTTCCATAAGGTTTCCGGTACTGTAAATCTCCTTCTGCATGGAACTCACTTCTTCTTCAAGTTTCCCGGCCGCAAGTTTTAGTTCCTCTATTTCTGATTCAAGACTTCTGACAAATGTCTCTGATTCAATTTGGTTTCTGTTGAGCTCCTGTTCTGTGGTCTTCATTTCCTCCATCTTCTGCTTTTGGTCAACAATCTGGTTAACCAGGACATTTATTTCCAGGTCACACAGTTCTTCCCTGTAACCCAGGTATTCCCGCGCCCTGATTGATTGTTCTTCCAGGGGCCCGGCCTGGGTTTCCAGTTCGCTTATAATATCACTTATCCTCACCAGGTTTTGTTCTGTGTCAGTAAGTTTTTTAACCGCTTTTTGTTTTCTGGTTTTATATTTTACAATCCCTGCGGCTTCCTCAATGATGGTCCTCCGGTCTTCGGACTTGGTGCTTAGGATTTCATCAATTTTGCCCTGGCCGATAATAGAATAACCTTCCCTGCCTATTCCGGTATCCATAAACAATTCATGGATATCCCTCAGCCTGCATGAAGCCTTGTTGAGCAGATATTCACTCTCCCCGGAACGATATACCCTCCTGGTTATGGTTATTTCTGAGTAATCCAGGGGGAAAACCGATGAACTGTTATCCAGGGTAAGGGATACTTCGGCCATTCCCACCGGTTTTCTCCTGTCACTTCCGGAAAAAATCACGTCTTCCATCCTGGCGCCTCTCAGGCTCTTGACACTTTGTTCTCCCAGTACCCATCTCACGGCATCTGCTATATTGCTCTTCCCGCTTCCGTTGGGTCCGACTACAGCGGTAATGCCCTGGTTAAACTGTAAATCTATTTTGTCGGCCAGGGATTTAAATCCCTGGATTTCAAGTCTCTTCAGGTACAAAAAAGGTCTCCTCCTTATCTGAGCGGATATTGTACCGGCTTTCCTGAGTATTAATGTACAACATATTTCCATATTAACAATTCTACGCAGGAAATTTCTTTCCTTCACCATGCTTTTTTTTGCTTGAAAATGTTTATATCTTTGTTTATAATAGGGACAACGGTTAAACTTAATATTTTATTTGGGGTTATCGGTGCCTCTGCAGGAGCTTCGTCAGACCGGGGCTGTACAGAGGAGAATAGGGAACCGGGTGCAATTCCCGGGCGGACCCGCCACTGTAAGTGAGAAATGTGCTTCCATATACCACCCGGATTCCGGGGAAGGGGAATGCATGTGATGATCCACGAGCCAGGAGACCTGCCATGACCTTATCATCAGTATTTACGTGGTTAAATACGATTTGTGGATGACGGTAAAGTTCACAGCCTTTCAGGTTGTGGGCTTTTTTATTTAATATATTAACTAAAAGGAGGAACAAAACAATGAGTGTGATCGAAAAAACCCTGCAAAAAATCGGTGACCTTGACCGGGAATCAATGGAAAAGACCCAGGACCGGCTTAATAATCTTATCAAACCCCCAGGAAGCCTCGGTGTCCTTGAAGACCTTGCCCTTCAGCTGAGCGGCATTTATGGTGACCCCATGCCTATAATAAGCCCAAAAGCTATAATCGTGATGGGCGGAGACCACGGTGTTGTTGAAGAAGGTGTCAGTGCTTTCCCGCCAATGGTTACCGCAGTTATGATGCCCCAGTTTCCCAACGGAGGTGCCGGTGTAGCTGTCCTGGCCAAACATGCAGGTGCAACCCTGACCGCTGTCGATATCGGTGTGGCTGCCAATATCGAACATCCGGGAGTTCTTAACAGGAAAATTAAATCCGGAACCGCCAATATGGCTAAAGGTCCGGCGATGACCAGGGAAGAAGCAGTTAAAGCCATTGAAACCGGCATAGAAATTGCTGAGGAAGAAATAAGTAAAGGTGCCCGGGTTCTGGGGACCGGTGATATGGGGATTGGCAACACCACACCCAGCAGTGCGCTCCTGTCGGTATTTGGAGGCTTTTCTGCAGATGAGGTGACCGGACGCGGAACCGGTATTGATGATGAGGCCTTGTTACTCAAGGCAAAGGTTATTAATAAGGCCATAGAAATCAACAAACCCGATATAAACGACCCTGTTGACGTCCTGGCCAAACTGGGTGGTCTCGAGATTGCCGGGATTACAGGGATTGTTCTGGCAGCCGCAGCGAACAGGGTTCCCGTTGTAGTGGATGGTTTTATATCAAGTGCAGGCGCCCTGGCAGCATCCCGCTTATCACCCAAATCCGTCAATTTCATGATCCCGTCCCACTGTTCCGCCGAACAGGCCCACCGGTCCATGCTGGAATGCATCGGATTAAGGCCCATGCTGGACATGAAGATGCGGTTGGGTGAAGGCACAGGCGCCGCCCTGACCATGACCCTGATCGATGCATCCCTGAAAATCCTGCATGAAATGGCCACCTTTAAGGATATAGGTATGTAAACATTGGTATAAAATTGTATATAATAAACACCGGGGCCGGTATATTCCACGCTCTGGGCGAAATCTCAATCGGACACGGCTCCCGCCATTTTAGCCAGGCGGATCGCCGACCGATTGACGATTTTAGCCCCGCTTAGGAACATACCGGCCCCTGTGTTGCTATATATACATATTTTTACATACTTATGGGGATAGTAAAGAAATAATCCATCTGAAGGGACAAATTACAGATGCAATCTTTACTTGAAACCGTTAAATCATTTGGGCTTACAGAATTCTATTTTTCCCTCACTGTTGAGGATAAGACTGACTTGGCCGGTTATTCCAGGCACCTCCCATGTGCCCCTCTTAAAAGTAATAACTGTTCCCCGGGATGTGACGCCTGTTTTATGGTTGTCAATGGCGCTCAGTTTCTCTGGGTAACCGCAGCAAATGCCATCCCGGACAAGAAACTGAAGTTTGCAGAACGCCTTTTGATTCACGCCCTTGATATTGCCACAGACCCTGAAGATGTAGCCTGGATTCATGCCAACCTGGCCCAGCTCTATTATGATGATCACAAGTACGACCCTGAAGCCGGAAGGAAAAGCATTCTTCATTGCCGGGAACTTATTAAACTGGGATACATGAAACCCTGGGCCAAAAACATGATTGATGAACTCATGGTATTCCAGGTCCAGTAGTTATTCCTGATAACTATAAAAGGGCTTTAATTCAAAAAAAGTGCCTCTGCAAAGACACTTTTCTAGGTAAGTTCATTCCTGTGTATTTCTGTTGCATATTCTTTGCCGTTAACACTCAGAAGTCTGATGCTCCCACTTCTGACACCGGGCAGTTCCACCGTAATTAATTCGTTTACTCCCAGTTTCTGTCTGAGAGACTCCACATTGCTGTTCTTGTGCCCCCTGACAATAGATATATCGCGGGGATTTACGGCCACAACCACCGTAAAGGTGCTAACCCGATTATTGTTCCTCATCAGAACCCGTGTCAGTAACAATTCCAGCTGTTCTCCGGCCACAGCGGATTCCACCAGTTCCCGGAAGGCCGGGTGATATGGGCCGGCAATGATGTCACCTTTCAGGTTTATTTGCTCACTGGGCTGAAGTCCGATTCTGATGACATTTATTCCGGCTTTTTCGAAAATAACCAGCAGCTTTTTGCAGGTTTCAACTGCTTCGTCCAGCCCCTGCGGTGTATATTCACCTGCCTTATACATGTCTGCCAGTGGAGTGTTTTTCAACACCAGGCAGGGATAAATCCGTACAATCTCAGGTCCCAGGGCAGCCATTTCCAGGGCTGTGTCAATATCCTTCTCCTCGGTATCGCCGGGAAGTCCTGTCATCATCTGGAGGCCCAGGCTTACTCCCCATGTCTTGATCATGGCCGCAGCTCTCAACACATCTCTGCTGGTATGTCCCCTTATTGATCTCATCAGGACCCCGTCATCCATGGATTGTACACCAAGTTCAATTGTTGAAACCCCATAACTGGACAGTAACAGCATTATTTCTTCGGAAATAGCATCAGGCCGGGTGGAAACCCTTATTTTGTCTATTTCTCCCCTGGCCAGAAATTCATACGCAGGGGCCAGCAGTTCCCTCTGCAGCTTCTGACTCACAGCTGTAAAGCTGCCCCCGTAAAAAGCCACTTCCCTGGTGATTCCCTCCCTGTTGCCGGGAATGGTTTCCAGGTATTTAAATATTTTATCCCTTATATCCTCCCGGGCAGGTATCTTTTCCGTACCGGTAATCCTCTTCTGGCTGCAGTAAACACACCTGTGCCGGCACCCCAGGTCTGGAACAAATACAGGGATTATATAATAGGATTTACTCATTTTCGTCACCAGCCTGGAATTTCAGAATGCCTCCGTTAATCTTCCCGAGGGCATCCTTTGCCGCTGCCTGTTCAGCTTCTTTCTTGGTCCTCCCTGTCCCTGACCCCCACAGTTCACCCTGGTAATCGACTCCGGCCACAAAGGTTTTGGAGTGGTCAGGCCCGTATTCCTCTATAATCCGGTAATTTAGAGGGTTATCAGATTTCTTCTGTACAAGTTCCTGCAGGTGGGTCTTATAATCAGTATGAAGTCCGCCATTGCTTATAACCTTTTCAATGATATCTTCAAGTTTTTCTATGATAAACGAAAATGATTTTTCCATACCCTGGTCTATATATACCGCACCGATAATCGCTTCCATTGCATCGGCAAGTATAGAGGGCCGCTCTCTTCCACCGCTGCGTTCCTCTCCTTTTCCCATAAGCAGGTATTCTCCCAGATCCATTGAACCGGCCACATGTGCCAGGGACGGTTCACATACGATCCCAGCCCTTATTTTCGTCAGTGTGCCCTCCGGATAATCAGCAAACCTTCTGTACAGGTAATCACTGACCGCCAGTTCGAGTACGGCATCCCCCAGAAATTCAAGCCGCTGGTTATTTTCCAGGTTCAGAGCCTTGTTTTCATGGGCAAAAGAACTGTGGGTAACTGCCTGCAGCAGATGCTTCGGCTCCTTCCACTCTATACCAAGGACAGTTTGAAGTTTTTGCAGGTCTATTCCATCCATTACCATATTATAACACCTGAATTTTGATAAATATTATCTTTCATGTTTCGTCAGGACAACTGTCGCATTGTGTCCGCCAAATCCAAAAGAATTCGATATTGCTGCCCTGACTTCACGGCATATCGATTTATTTGGAGTAAAGTTCAGGTCACAATCCGGATCAGGATTTTCGTAATTAATTGTCGGAGGTATCTGTCCCCGTTCAATAGCCAGGGCACAAATTATTGTTTCTATTCCGCCTGCTGCTCCCAGAAGGTGTCCTGTCATGGATTTGGTT
This sequence comes from Firmicutes bacterium HGW-Firmicutes-14, assembly GCA_002840275.1. GTDB lineage: Bacteria > Bacillota > Thermincolia > Thermincolales > UBA2595 > W-Firmicutes-14. Next base: position 90,850 of record PHAB01000003.1, on the reverse strand, counting down.
GAGCTAATGGCAACACTGCCGGCATAATCCCCGAACAGTTTTTTTACTGCCCTTGTTTCACTTATATCCCCCACCGGTGTGGAAGTCCCGTGGGCATTAATATAGTCAATATCCGCCGGCTTAAGGCCCGCGTGTTTTATGGCAATTTCCATAGCCTTGGCAGCCCCTTCACCTTCCGGATCAGAAGCTGTTATATGGTATGCGTCACAGGTAACTCCGTAGCCTGATACCTCGGCATATATATGAGCGCCCCTGGCAAGAGCGTGTTCCAGGGATTCCAGGATAAGGATTCCTGATCCCTCACCCATGATAAATCCGTCACGTTCTATATCAAAGGGACGGCTTGCTTTTTCGGGTTCTTCATTCCTTGTGGACATGGCCTTCATGGAACAGAACCCGGCCATAGCCAGGGGAATTATTGGGGCTTCCGACCCGCCCGTAACCATTACATCCATTTCTCCATCCCTGATAAGTTTATATGCCTCTCCGATGGAGTTGGAACTGGAGGCACACGCAGTCACTGTAGTAAAATTCGGTCCCTTAAAACCATGGGCTATGGCAATCTGGGCCGCTGCTATATTAGCAATCATCATTGGTACAAAAAAGGGGCTTATCCTGTTAGGCCCTTTTTCAATAAGGACCCTGGCCTGGTTTTCGACAGTTTCAATTCCTCCTACCCCTGACCCGATTATTATTCCTGCCCTTTCAGGGTTAACGGATTCCGGTTCAAGATTGGCATCTTCCAATGCAATCCTGGTCCCGGCACAGGCAAATTGGGTGTACCTGTCCATTCGCCTGGCTTCCTTTTTATCAATATAGTTCAATGGGTCAAAATCCCTGACTTCTCCTGCTATCCGGGTAGCAAGTTGAGAGGCGTCAAACCGGGCGATGGGGACAATACCGCTCTTTCCATTAACCAGTGAATCCCAAAACATATCCTTCCCTGTACCAACCGGGGTAACCATACCTATCCCGGTTATTACAACTTTTTTTTTCAATAAACTACACCCCACTCTCAGCTGTTTCAAATTCAAAAAGCAGGTTCTTTATAATATCTTTTACCGACAGTATGTCTTTAATCTCACCTACCCGTTCCCCTGAAAACACGAGTCCGTTTTCGACATCACCCTGTTGTGACATAATCAGCGCCTTAAAAATGCAGAACCTTCTGGAGCACTTCTTAAGGCAGTTATCACATTTTTCAGGCCTGATCCCATCATCATCCCTGAAAAGCCTCTGTACAAAGCTGTTTAAAAGCCCTCTGCCCGGAAGACCCACAGGGCTGTTGATTAAAACGACATCTTCAGCTTTAGCGGCAAGATACATTCTCTTAAACTCTTCGGAAGCATTGCTTTCATTGCTTGCAGCAAACCTTGTCCCCATTTGCACCGCATCTGCCCCAAGTTTGAAAGCATCTTTTATAGCTTTTCCGTCAATAATACCTCCGGCAGCGATTACGGGAATGCTTACTGCCTGTTTTACCATTGGGACAATTTCTTTCATGGACACAGTAGTGCCCAGGTGTCCGCCGGCTTCTTTTCCCTCCACCACAACAGCAGCTGCGCCAAGTTTTTGTGACAGCATTGCCAGCTTGGGAGTGGATACAATCGGCACAATGGGAACACCTGCTACCCTGCCCCAGGAAAAGATGTCCCTGGAAAAACCGGCGCCTGTGACAATAAGGTCTATACCTTCATCAATTGCCGTTTTAACCAGGTTTGCAAATTGGCTGGCAGCATACATAATATTTATTCCAATTATACCTTTTGTTAAGTCCCGGGCCTTTGCAATTTCCTGTTTAAGTTCGTCAACTGCCATCCCGGTGGCAGCAATCAGGCCTATACCCCCTTCTTCGGCAACTGCTGCCGCAAGAGAAGCAGTTGATATTCTGATTGCCATTCCACCCTGGATTATGGGTAGTTCAGGTATAAGATTCCCAATGCTGAATTCCGGATTTTTCATTGTTCTCCTCCAATCTTCAAAACAAAGAGGCGCCTTCTCGGAAAAAGTCCCGCAGCTGACCACGGGACTCCGATTAACCACGATTATTGATTTTCCCTCTCTTCGATATATTTAACTGCATCCCCCACGGTCCTGATTTTCTCTGCATCCTCATCGGGGATTTCAATATCGAATTCCTCTTCAAAGGCCATGACAAGCTCAACAATATCAAGCGAATCTGCACCTAAATCGTCAATAAACGTGGATTCCATGGTCACCTCTTCTTCTTCTGCACTTAACTGTTCCACGATAATCCCTTTCACCTTATCGAATGTAGATGACATCCAGACACCTCCTTCCACGAACAAATTTTAGATTATTTAATGATTACTGCATTACCATCCCGCCATCAACCGTGATGGTCTGCCCAGTAATGTAACTGGCAGCATCTGAAGCTAAAAACACTACCGCATTTGCAACATCCTCCGGGGTTCCCATCCTCCCCAGAGGTATCTGGTGAAGCATTTGTTTTTTCATTTCGTCGGGCAGTACTTTTGTCATTTCTGTATCTATAAAACCAGGGGCCACGGCATTAACAGTAATATTTCTGGATGCCAGTTCCCTGGCTGTTGATTTAGCAAGTCCGATGATACCCGCCTTTGAGGCTCCGTAATTTGCCTGTCCGGCGTTTCCCATCAGCCCGATTACGGAAGATATATTGACAATACGGCCATAGCGCTGTTTCATCATAATTCTTGTTACAGCCTTGGTACAGAGGAACGCTCCCTTCAGGTTCACATTCATGACCGCATCCCAGTCTTCTTCCTTCATCCTCATTAACAGTGTGTCTCTGGTAATACCGGCATTATTCACCAAAATATCTATTCTGCCGAATTTTTCTATGGTTTTTTTAACCATTTCGTCTACATCTTCTGCCCTGGTAACATTACCCTCTATGGCCAGGGCCCGGCAGCCCGTTTTTTCAATTTCTGCAGCTGTTTCACGTATTTGGTCAGGGTTAATATCCATAATAGCCACATTTGCACCTTTATTGGCCAGCACAAGGGCAATTTCCCTTCCTATGCCCCGGGCAGCCCCAGTGATAATGGCTGTTTTTTCCCTTAGAACCATTCTATATAACCTCCTCAAAATTATCAAGAGTCTTTTCTAATGATGCTAAGTCTTCAACATTATTAAATAATAACCTTCCATCCCTGATAATTTTTTTGCCTAAACCTGTTAAGACCTTCCCGGGTCCAACCTCCAGAGCGAACTTCACATCCATGGAATTAAGCCTTTCCATACATTCTTCCCAACGCACTGAACTCTTTACCTGCCTGACAAGAAGGGGACCGATATCTTTGGCAGAGGAAACTATATCTGCTGTTACATTTGAAATAACCGGACATCGCGGTACAGAGAAATCTATCTTCTCCAGTTCCTTTTCCAGTTTACGCGATGCTTCAGTCATCAGACTGGAATGAAACGGCCCGCTAACCTGCAGGGCAATGACCCGTTTTGCACCAAATGATTTTGCCAGTTCCATCGCTTTTTCCAGGGCGCCGGATTCCCCGGCAATAACGATCTGTCCAGGGCAGTTATAATTAGCAATCTCTACAACACCCTCTTTAGATGCTTCTTCACACGCCTTAAGCACAGATTCTTTCTCAAGACCCAGAACTGCGGCCATTCCGCCTTCAGGTGCATTTTCCTCCATCAGGAGTCCTCTTTTTCTCACAAGTTCAAGAGCTTGAGGGAACCCTATTGCTCCGGCTGCCAACAAGGCGGAATACTCTCCCAGGCTGTGCCCGGCAACAGCCGCCGGTTTAACCCCTTTTTCTTCTAAAATTGCCAGACATGCGGTGCTCACCGCTAATATTGCGGGCTGGGTTATAGAAGTGTTTTTCAGTTCCTCCTCAGGTCCCTCAAAACATATTTTCATCAGATCGAAACCCAGGACATCATTGGCTTCCTCTAATATTTCCCGTGCAGCAATATAATTTTCATATAAGTCCTTTCCCATACCGACATACTGGGAACCCTGTCCCGGAAATATAAACGCAGTCTTCAATTTCAGCCCACCCCCAGCAGCTTCCTGGCGGTTTCAGCCCCTTCCATAATTTCCCTGATTATGTCACTGGCGGTCTTTATTTCCCTGATCATCCCTGCTATCTGGCCACAGGCAACAGTACCGTTTTCCACATCACCGTCTATCATAGCAGCTCTTAGTTTACCAATTCCCAGCTGTTCCAGTTCTTCCGCCGGAGCACAGTCCTTTTCCAATTCTTCGTACTGTTTCGTAAGTTTATTCTTCAAGGCCCTGACAGGGTGGCCTGTTGACCTGCCACTTACAATTGTATCCCTGTCTTTAGCTTTTATTATCATCTTTTTTACATTTTCGTGTATTTCACATTCCTCGGCACACATAAACCTGGTCCCAACCTGGATTCCCGCTGCTCCCAGAACCAGGGCAGACAACAGCCCTCTGCCATCAGCTATGCCTCCGGCAGCTATGACGGGAATTTTGACTGCATCAACCACCTGGGGTACCAGGGCCATTGTGGTAAGTTCTCCAATATGCCCGCCTGATTCCATCCCTTCAGCAATGACCGCATCCACACCTGCTTTTTCCAGGCGCTGGGCCAGTGCAACTGAAGGTATTAAAGGAATTACTTTGGTGCCAACCTCTTTAAGCTGTGGAATATATTTGGCCGGGTTTCCTGCTCCAGTGGTAATAACCGGCACTCTTTCCTCCAGAATGACCCGCATTACTTCATCTACATATGGAGACATCATCATTACATTTACTCCGAAGGGTTTTGATGTCATCTGCCTTGTTTTCCTGACTTGTTCCCTTACCCAGGCTGCATCATTATGTCCTGACCCGATTATCCCGAGGCCTCCGGCTTCAGTAACGGCTGCAGCAAGTTTCGCCGTTGATACCCAAGCCATCCCCCCCTGGAAAACAGGGAATTCGATTTCGAGCAAATCACATACAGGTGTCCTAAACATCTCATTCCTCCTTCTCTTTCTCCTTATTGCTATACCGCCCACTTAACCACACTTGCTCCCCAGGTTAGCCCGGCACCGAAACCTACCAGTACCACGTTATCCCCTTTTTTAATCCTTCCTTCTTCAATTGCCTCATGAAGGGCTACCGGAATTGATGCTGCTGAAGTATTTCCATATTTTTGCACATTAACAAATACCTTATCCATGGAAACATTTAATCTCCTGGCAGCTGCCTGAATTATCCTGATATTTGCCTGGTGTGGAATAAAGCAGTTAATATCCTTCCTCTTCAACCCCGCTTTATCGAGGGCCTCCAAAGTGCTGTCCCCAATAATCCTTACGGCGAATTTAAATACTTCAGACCCTGCCATATACAGATATCTCTCAGGATTGTGGCAGTTATTTTCAGTTATGGGCATCCGGATAGCTCCGGCCTCTATTTTAAGTACCTCACTGTTTGAACCGTCTGCCCCCAATTCTACGGAAAGGATTCCAAACCCATCTTCTACCCGCCTTAAAACCGCGGCTCCCGCGCCATCTCCAAACAATACACAAGTGGAGCGGTCTTCCCAGTTAATGATCCTTGATAAGACTTCGGCTCCGATAACCAGAACCGTATTATACATACCTGTACTGATGAATTGGGTTCCCGCAGTCATGGCATATATAAAACCGGAACAACCGGCGGATATGTCGAATGCCGATGCCCTCGAAGCCCCAAGTTTATCCTGTACCAGGCACGAAGTGGACGGAAAAAACATGTCCGGCGTAATGGTGGCAACTATGATAAGGTCCACTTCTTCCGGCATTATATTGGCGTTTTTGAGAGCCATTGCCCCGGCTTCGGCTGCCAGATCAGATGTTGAGCGGCTTTTTTCTGTAATCCTTCTTTCCCTTATGCCCGTTCTTGTTATTATCCATTCATCTGATGTATCAACCATCTTTTCCAGGTCCCGGTTTGTCAGAATTTTTTCGGGCAGGCAGACACCGGTACCGACTATTCCAACAGAAACTGGTTTCTCCCTCAGCAGTTTAATCATCTCCAATCAGGTTTTCACTGATACTCTCCTTAATACATGTAACAACTTTTTTCTCAACACATTCCTTGGCAACCCGCACAGCGTTCTTGATTGCCTTGGATTGTGAACTGCCGTGGCAGATAATGCTTACCCCATTGACCCCAAGAAGAGGGGCTCCCCCGCTTTCTGCATAATCGATTCTTTTTCTCAGGCCTTTTGCCTGGGTAAAAACCAGGGCGGCGCCAATTTTTACAAATACATTTCTTTCGAGTTCTTCCCTTATCATGGCCATCAGGTCTTTGGCCAGCCCTTCTCCGAATTTGAGAACGATATTTCCGACAAAACCGTCACATACTATAACATCCGCGGAGCCGCCGGTTATATCGCGTCCTTCAATATTGCCTATAAAATTGAGACCGGTATCTTTCAGCAGCTTGAATGCTTCCATATAGACTGGGTTCCCTTTGGTCTCTTCTTCCCCTATATTCAACAGTCCAACCCTCGGGTTTTCGACACCCAGTATCTTGCTTGAATAGATATTGCCCATAATTGCAAATTGCAGGAGGTTCTGTGGGTCACATTCTGCGTTTGCCCCTACGTCCAGAATAAGGGTGAATCCTTTGATGGTAGGCAGGATACTCGCTATGGCCGGTCTGTGTATGCCCTTTATCCTGCCGAACCCCAGGATTGCTGACCCCATGGCGGCACCGGTGTTGCCTGCGGAAACCACGGCATCCCCCACCCCTTCTTTTACCAGGCTGGTCGCCACAACAATAGATGAGTTTTTCTTTTTTCTGAGGGCAACGGCAGGAGCTTCACCCATCTCAATTAGTTCCGGGGCATGAACAACTGATACCATAATTTTTTCTAAATCACAACTGGACAGTTCCTGTTTTACCCTTGCTTCATCCCCAACGAGAATGATTTCCAGACCAAATTCCCGGGCAGCATCCAGCGCCCCTTTTACCGTTTCGGCAGGGGCAAAATCTCCACCCATAGCATCTATCACTATTTTCACAGTCGCCCCTCCTTGTGCTCAACGGCGAAAATCCTGAATTCACCCTGGAACACAATTTCCTGGTCTGACCTCGAAGTAACAGAAATATTATATTTATTTCCGGTCTTACTATTTATAACCGCTTTGGCCACAATTCTTTCACACAATTTCACAGGTCTGACAAAAGAAACCTTTGCCGCCCCTGTCAGGGCCACATCTGCATCAACCAGGGCAACCGCCAGGGAATTGGCCTGAGCAAAAAGCATATGCCCCCTGGCAATGCGATTCTTTTGAAAAACCATTTCCTTCGTGATCTCTAGCATTGAAATCCCCATTTTCTCCAATTCCAGGTCTAAAAGGTCTCCAATAATTTCCTGACCGGCCAGGGATTTAACCTGGGAATATGAGTTTTCCGCAAACATCTTGGTCCTTTCACGCAGTTCGGGTATTCTCATTTCCAACCTGTCAAGGCGTATTGTCTGTATGCTAACCTTAAATACCTTAGCCAGTTCCTCATCAGTTACAAACGGGTTCTCATCTATAAACTCCCTCAGTTTTTTATGCCTCTGGGGCTTTGGTAAAGATGAAACAACCAACAGGGACACCACCATATATATTATTTAGTACCTGGTCTTAAATATAGTATATAATGGCAAGGGATTATATGCAAGGAAAAAGATAATAGAAACGTGTATTATGTAATCGGGTAGTGTCTTTTTTTATATGTGAGTGAATAGTGTTGTTTAATGAACATCATTTTCTCACAAATACAAAAAAGAAACCAACCCAAATTTATTGAGTCAGTCCCAGTCTTTACCCATTATTTTCTTATTTACCGCTGGCAATAACCTCTTTATCCTTGTAATATCCACATTCAGGGCAAACCCTGTGGGGCTGCTTGGGTTCATGGCACTGCGGGCATGAAATAAATCCCGGAGCTTCTATCTTTTGCTGGGCTCTGCGCATGTTTTTCCTGGTTTTTGAATGTCTTCTCTTCGGTACACCCACTGTCTACACCTCCTTAAATTCAACGGTCATAGAATTTTTTAAGTCCTTCAAGCCGCGGGTCAATATTTTCCGTTTTACACTGGCATTCTTTTAAATTCAAATTGGTGCCGCAAAGGCCACATAAACCTTTACATTCTTCCCTGCACACAGATTTCATCGGGATCCCGAGATTAATAGTTTCCCAGATAAGATCATCGAGCCTGATACGGTTGTTTTCAAATACTTGCAGGTCTTCCGGATCGCCACCTTCCTCAGCTGCTTGGGACACTTCGGAAACATGGCAAAACTTTTCTTCAAAATCTGTCTCCAGGTGGAACGTATACTTTTCGAGGCACCTGCTGCAAAGAAGTTCCGGGTCTCCCTTGATGCTTCCCTTAAACAGCAGTATCCTGCCCGTATTGGTGATATCGACAGAGACCTCAACCAGCCCTTTGAAACATATCTCATCAGATTCCATATCAAGGGGTTTTATTTCCTCTTTAAAATCGTAATGAAATTTCTGCCAGGGACTTTTTCTTATTTCACTGACATCAATTATCATTTTTCCCACCTCATTGTATCACAACCTTCATTATACTCACTGCAAAATTAATTTGTCAAGGGAAAAGTGACTCCCACTACCTTAATTTAACTTAAAGTTATTATATTTATTTCACCGGGGCCATTATTTCAGTCACAAAAGTTTCTCCGGCAGGTTTTAATGGTTTTTGATGGAAATAATAATATTATCAATTCTTGTTCGGAGGTTATTATGAATGTAGTCGGCCTTGTTACTGAACATAACCCTTTTCATAATGGGCACCTTTATCACGTTGAAAAGGCCCGGGAATCCTGTGATGCGGAATACGTTGTTTCAGTGATGAGCGGTCATTTCCTGCAGCGGGGGGAACCCGCCCTTTTCAATAAATGGGCCAGGGCAAAAATGGCAGTTCTCGGAGGAGTTGACATCGTGGTGGAACTCCCTGCGGCCTTTTCTGTCCGGAGCGCCGAGGCCTTCGCCAGGGGCGCCGTTTCTCTGCTAAACTCTTCAGGTATAGTTACCCACATCTGTTTTGGCAGTGAAGCCGGAAATGTCGGTGACCTTCTTCCGGCAGCCAAACTTCTTACAGAAGAACCCGGAGAATTCCGTGACCTTCTGGGCAGGCACCTGGCAGAGGGGGTCTCATTCCCGTCTGCCAGGGCAAAGGCAATATGCAGTTACTTTACAGGTCAGAGGGAAGCACCGGTATCTGATATTTATGCCAGACCCAACAACATCCTGGGTATTGAATATCTTAAATCTCTCCTGCTGCTTAAGAGTGAAATCAAACCTGTTGCCATAAAACGACATACAGCAGGTTATCACGACCGGGACATCGGGTTGGACATGGATATAGCCAGTGCCACCAGTATAAGGGAAGAACTTCTTGCTCAGGGCGGGCTGACCGGTAAGGTCAGCTCCGTGGTCCCCTCTGCTTCTCTTGATGTCATGAGGGAAGAAATTTCTGCCGGGTACGGCCCTGTCTTCCTGAATAATTGTCTGAAAATCCTTTTATATAAAATCAGGACCTCATCTCCCGGACAACTGGCAGACCTTTATGACGTAACCGAAGGTTTGGAGAACCGCATTTCTGAAATTGCCCAATGGGCCCAATCTGTCACAGGGCTGATTAGTGAAATTAAAACCAAGAGATATACCTGGACCAGGGTACAGAGAATTCTAACATATGTACTCCTGGACTATACGAAGGAGAGAGCCCGCTTCTTTGACGAAACAGGCCCGGCATATATCAGAATTCTGGGTCTTTCCAAAGGTGGCCGCAATCTCCTTAAAAAACTCAAGAAAAAGGCCGAAATCCCGGTAATTATCAGAACTACACCCTTCTTACGCGGCAAGGATGAAGTTTCTGATATGCTATGGTTCGATGTCAGGGCCACTGATATTTACACCCTTCTTTCTCCCGGCAGCCGCATCCCCCGCCAGGGCCTGGACCATAAAATCATGCCGTTTTTCCGGTTCTAACCCACAGGCATCCCTTATATACTTTTAGTGCATTCTTGTACTAAGAACCGGGGTGCCTGTCATGATTCTTACACTTCTGAGAAAACCCAAATCTCCCCAGATCCCGGTAATAATCGGGACTGTCTTTTTTGTTTTCTGTATGGTAACCTTCCCGGCAGAGGTTTTTGATGCCTCCAGGGCCGGGGTCAATGCCTGGTGGAATATAGTATTTCCTGCCCTTCTTCCTTTTTTCATCAGCTCTGAGCTGCTGATGGGATATGGGGTTGTACAGTTCATGGGAGTACTCCTGGAACCCATCATGAGACCACTGTTTAACCTCCCGGGAGCGGGAGCTTTTGTGATGGCTGTTGGTTATACATCCGGGTTTCCCATCAGTGCATCCCTGACCGCAGGGTTAAGGAAGGCAAATATCTGTTCCAGGTCCGAAGCAGAACGGCTCTTGTGTTTCACTAATAATGCCAGCCCTCTCTTTATGCTGGTTGCCGTCGGTGTTGGTATGTTCAGCAGCCCCCGCCTGGGAATTATAATCGCTTTAAGCCACTATTCGGCGAACTTTCTTATCGGCCTCTTACTCCGTTTTTATAAAAAAAGGGAGGCTGGGGTTTCACCGGTAATTTGGAGACAGGGAAACATCCTCGGCAATGCTGTCAGCGAAATGAAGAAGGCCTATTTGGCAAACCCCCGTCCTTTTGGGAAGATGCTTGGTGATGCAATAACAACTTCAGTCACCAAACTGCTCCTAATCGGAGGTTTTGTGATCATGTTTTCAATAGTTATAAAGATATCATGCATTACAGGCATTATGTCATGCCTGACAAAAATAATTGGCCTTTGCTGCATGCCGCTTGGTTTTTCTGATTCGATAATCAGTTCCATTGGGTGGGGGTTTTTTGAGATCACCCTTGGAGCTAAGGCCGCGGCCGGGAGCACGGCGCCTTTGGCCCAGAAAGCTGTGGCTGCCAGTATCATTTTGGGTTGGAGCGGAGTATCTGTTCTGGCCCAGGTTGCTGCGATGATTAGCGGGACTGACCTCCGAATGGGACTCTTTGCTTTAAGCCGGTTGTTCCACTCCATAATTGCCGGTTGTACCTGTTATTTTCTGCTCCGGTGCAGAACAGTCCTGGCCTGGTTGGCCAGGCCGGTCTCGTCCCCGGACCCGTCTTCTTTCCCATGGCTGGAAACCTTATTATGGTACTCCGGGATATTTTTATATACAATGGGCGTTCTGGGCTTGCTGGCCCTTTTGGTCTGCCTTGTCCGTTCCGTATATTCAAAATATTAGGCGGGTGCTGATAAAATTAGCAGGATAATAAGATGATGGGCAGGTTCCAAAAGGGCGTGTCTGTCATCCGTCCGGCCTTCGACCCGCGAAGCGGAAGAAGCTGCCGGCGGAGACGTTGCCGCGCGTTGGAATCTGCCCATCATCTTATTGAAATAGTAATCTTATCAAGAGACCGCCTAAGGTCAATTTATTCAGCAGCTGCGGCTTCCGTCTCCGCAGATCCGGCAGGAGGAGTTCTGAGCTGTTCCCTGGCGTTCTTAACCTGAGTCAGAATTAAATCAAGATTTTGTTCGCTTTTCTGCAGCAGGTCATCGGCAAACTGGTATGCACCAATTTTTATTTCCCTTGACATATCCTTGGCCTGGTCCAGCATCTCTGTTGCCTGCTGTTTTGCCCGTTTGACCAGTTCGTCCTCACCGGCCATCCGGCTCAACTCTTCCCTGGCCTCATTCATAATCCGTTTGGCCTCGTTCCTTGCCTCTTCCAGTATCCTTTCCCGTTCCATAGCTACCGTCTTGGCCAGTCTCATCTCTTCAGGCAGAGCTGTACGGATATGGTCAATCATGTCCAGGATGAGTTCATCATCTATGAGTATCTTGCCTACCAATGGGACTTTGGTGCTTTCTTCAACCAGCTCTTCCAACTCATTCAAGACATCCAGGATATCCATGCTCATTCCCCCTTGTATCAATCATTTTACTTTTGGTTAGAAAACTTTTCTTTTAGTCTCTTTTCAACCAGTCCCGGAACAAATTCTTCTATACATCCTCCCAGGGAAGCGACCTCTTTCACCACACTCGAACTGAGGAATGACCATTTCGCCCTGGACATCATAAAGACAGTTTCAACATTCGGCTCCAGCTTTTTATTGGTCAATGCCATCTGGAATTCGTTTTCAAAATCAGAAATAGCCCTGAGCCCCCGAATAATGGCCTGAGCATTTTTAATTGAAGCATATTTCACCGTTAAACCTTCGAAAGAATCCACCGATACATTTTTATATTGTACCAGAACATTGTTCAGTATCTTAACTCTTTCTTCAAGGGTAAAGAGCGGCTTTTTCCCGGAGTTTTTCGATACAGCCACAATAACGTGATCAAAAAGCTGGGCTGCCCTTTCAATAATATCAACATGTCCGTTGGTAACCGGGTCGAAACTCCCGGGATATACAGCAAGTTTCAAAATAATCCATCCTTCTCAAAAAATTCCGTTATGATTCGCGGTAAAATGAAAGAACGGTATCACCATACTTCTCCTGCCTTATCAGTCTGAAAATCCCTTCTTCTCTTGGCAGGACATCCGTCCTTCCGCTCTCTACAATAACCAGACCGCCCTGTGTAGAAACCTTAATTTCATTCAACTTTTTGAGAGCTGCCGCTGCCCGGTCTTTTTTATAAGGAGGATCCAAAAAAATGATGTCGAATTTCTGTTTCCCTTCAGCTATTGTCTCCAAAGCCCGGTCCACATCAGAACAGTAAATCTCCGCCCGGTCCGCCAAACCTGTCAGTTCCAGGTTTTCTTTTATTACCCTGACAGCACGGTGGTTTTTCTCCACAAATACTGCCTTGTTTGCACCTCTGCTAATAGCTTCTATACCGATTGCCCCTGTACCTGCAAACAGGTCGAGAAAATTTGTTCCCGGCAATAAGCTTCCTATAATGTTAAACAGAGATTCCTTAATACGGTCCAAAGTGGGGCGGGTTTCCATCCCTTTCAGCGACCTGAGCCTGCGTCCTTTCGCTATCCCGGTAATTACCCGCACTTCTATGTATCACCTCTAAGAAATACATGGAAATTTAACTTAATAAATTATATCACAGTTTATTTCAAAAATCGATTTTATTAAGAAACTTTTTTGTTCATTAATATCAGGCATTATGACATCTTGGTAATAAACTTTTTCATTACCCAGTTAGCTGTGGTGTTGATTAAGAATATCGTTATAATAAGTACTGCCCCCGTAGCGAATGCCTTTTTGGTGGCTTCCTGGGTCCCAACTTCCAGGGCCACCAGGTAAAGATGCATGGACATGGTCCGGGCCGGGTCAAATATACTTTCAGGCATTCTTAATGAGCCGCCAAGGGTAAGCATTAATGCAGCGGTTTCCCCGATAACCCGCCCTATAGACAGTATGACTCCCGTCACTATCCCCGGCAGGGCGCTGGGCAGGACAACTTTACATATGGTCTGCCACTTGGTGGCGCCAAGGGCCAGGCTGCCTTCCCTGTAAGAAACAGGGACAGTTTTTATGGCCTCCTCCGAAGTCCTGACCAGGGTGGGAAGAATCATGGTTGCCCCTGTAAGGGATCCTGATATAAGTGACCAGCCATGGGTGACAGGTTCCAGTAGTATGACAAAAAACGCAAACCCAAAAAGCCCGAACACTATTGAAGGGATCCCGGCCAGCGCCTCGGTACCAAACCTTATTATCCTTGTTAATCTTCCTTCTCTCGTATACTCTGTCAGGTAAATTGCGGCACCCACACCAATTGGGGCAGCTATGGCCAGGGTCAGGGCGGTGAAGTATACTGTAGCTACGATGATGGGAAAAATACCGCCTTTTGACCCCATTTTTCGGGGTTTATCTGTCAGAAATTCCCAGCTCATAACAGGAATGCCTTCAAACAGGACATAGCCGATTACCATTATCAATATGGCCACTGTTGACAATCCAGCTATCCACAGCGCTGTTTTGGCTATTTTTTGGGTTGTCTTGACTGATATCATCCCTGGCTAACCCCTCTCTTGGCGATATAGGTAGCCACTGTATTAAGGACCATGATTATCACGAAAAGGACAATCCCTGTAGCAAACAGCGCATTTACATGGTCACCTGCAGCATATCCCATCTCAATGGCTATATTTCCCGTCAGGGTCCTGACTGGGGCAAATATAGAGTCCGGTACAATAGCCGTATTCCCGGCAACCATGATAACTGCCATGGTTTCACCAAGAGCCCTGCCCATTCCCAGCACAACTGCGGCAATAATTCCCGAACTGGCGGCCGGGACAAGTACTTTATATATGGTCTGCCAGTCCGTGGCGCCCAGTGCAAGGGATGCTTCCTTATATTCCCGCGGGACAGACCTTATGGCATCTTCAGATATGTTTATGACAGTTGGCAGGATCATTATGGCCAGGATTATTGATGCAGAAAGGACACTGTAACCCCTTTGGTATTCGGGTTTAAGTATACCAGCCAGGTATGTCCTCTCAATATGCATAATTATTTGATTTACAATTACCATCCCGAAAAGGCCGTAGACAACAGACGGTATGCCTGCCAGGAGTTCAACCGCAGGCCGTATGATCCGGCACACCCTGGCCGGCGCAAATTCGGCAAGAAAAATCGCCGTGGCAACACCCAGCGGTACTCCAAGGATTAATGCCCCTATGGTAACGGCGAAAGTCCCCACTATCATTGGAAAGATACCAAATACCCCTTTTGTGGGGTACCATTCCTTCCCCAAAAGAAAATCAATAAGCCCAATTTTGCTTATTGTGGGAAAGCCTTCTTTAAAGACAAATCCGCCGATTAAAATGATGGTGATTACCGAGAAAAAAGCGCTGATCAGGAGTATTTTTTCGTATATTTTTTCTTTTGTCTTATAATTCACAGGCCTTCAGCTCCAGACAGGGATAGGGCGGACTAAGTCCACCCTAATTGTTGACCCTTATATATTCTTCGGACACAATATCCTGACCCTCATTGCTTAATACGAATTTAATAAACTCCTCTGTTGCTTCACTGGGTTCATTGGCGGTAAGGAAGATAAACGGCCTGGAAATCTTATAGGAACCATTAATAACGTTTTCTTCCGATGGCTCACTTCCATCTACAGTAATAGTCTTAACTGCGCTGTCGATAGAACCCAGGGAAATAAAACCAATAGCATTAACATCTTTTGTTACCGCAGTCTTTACGGCTCCTGTGGCGTTCTGAACAATGGCTGTGTCTATGATCTTTGCATTACCTAAAACGATTTCTTCAAAAGCCCCCCTGGTACCGGAACCTTCTTCACGGACTACAACAGTGATAGGACCGTCCTGGCTGCCTACCTCTTTCCAGTTTTTAATATCACCGGAGAAGATTTTGGCCACCTGTTCCATGGTAAGGTCTGTTACCTTGTTTTCATTATTAGTAACTATCGCAATCCCGTCTTTGGCAACAATAGTTTCTGTTAAACCATATCCCTTCTCTTCATCTTTCAATTCCCGCGAAGTGGTACCGATATCGGCAGTACCTGTTTTTGCTGTCTCAATACCAGCGCTTGAACCTCCACCCTGTACATTTACATTCACATCAGGGTATTGATCCATGAATGCCTCGGCAAGTTCTTCCCCAAGGGGCTGTACCGAAGTGGATCCTGCAATTTTTACAGTGCCGCTAAGGCCGGTGCCTGAATCCTTCTCCCCGCCGCAGCCTGTCGAAGCAATAGCTGCAACCATTATAACTACCAACAGCAGTGCAATTTTTGACCCTCTGAAAATCAGCATATCGGTCATTCTCCTCCTTAAAATCGGATTAAGACAACTTGTTCACAATTGTGATTATAAAGTAATATTGTAAAAATGCAGTTTATGCTGTGTTAAGATTGTGTTAAGACTTTAAAAACAGGCACTATAAAAGCGCGCTATATGTTCCATATGTGCGCGCTTTCACCTGCAAGGGGAGGGCTGTCAACCCAAAGAAAAGAAACAGCCTGCCGTTATTATTTTGTAAACCTGTCGGCAACCTTTGTGGCGCCATATGAAAAGGGCTTGACCTTGGCAGCAAATCCACTCAGGTTAATCATCTGGACGACCTGCTGGATGAGTTCCCTTGTCCTGCCTTTTTCACCTATATCCACATGTATTTCTATGGTCAGCTCGGGAAGCGATTCAGACATGTATCCAATAACCCTGCCAGCCAGTTCCAGGCTTCGTGTTGCTTCCTCAAACACCCGGTGTCTAAGAGTAAAAGGGGTTTTATCATAAGTACGGCGATAATAAAATTTTGCCCCCTTACCTTCCCTGTGGATAATAACGGCACTGACGAAACATGTCTGTTTTCCTGGTTGAGAATCTGTACCGATAATGAGCCGGAACCTGTCTTTAGGGTGTTTCCTGACAAATTCTAGTATATCGCGGCACATATCTCTGTCCCTCATCCTGCCCTTTGTTGGACTGATAAAATCCATTTAAATACACCCCGTAATCTATTATACCACATTGTAAAGTATTTTGGACACCCGTCAATTTTTAACAGCTTTTTTGCTTTCTTTACTTTTCTTTTTTCTTGTAATATTATAGAAAAGATAAGATTTACTACAAAATTCACATTCCTCTTATTGGGGGTTTTGTTTTGGCCGGCCTGCAAAATGAACATATTATTTGTATATCATCGATAGACTGGGATCCTATCTGGACGCGCAAACAGCAAGTGATGTCCCGTTTACCGGCTTCTACCACTATACTTTACGTAGAGCCCCCGATTACTTTATTGTCACCCTTTAAAGACCCTGGGACCTGGAAGAAATGGAGGTCCTGGTTCCGCGGCATCCGCTGCCTTAAGGAAAATATCTTTCTGTATTCTCCTCCGGTTGTTCTTCCCTTTGGCAACAAGTACCGGGCTGTTAACCGGATCAATCAGTGGCTGATTTCCATATTTGTCAAGACAGCTGTTTCCCGGCTGGAGCTTAAGAATCCTATTATTTGGACCTATATGCCCAATTCGGTGGACCTGGCAGACAAACTCGGGCAGCGCAAACTCCTGGTGTACGACTGTGTTGATGAGCATTCCGAATATACAGGGTTTATTGACAGGCAGGTTATGACAGATATGGAACGGGAACTGATGGGCAGGTGTGACATAGTTTTTGTTACAGCCCAGGGATTATATGAGGCCAAAAAGGATTATACCGAAACAATTTATTTTTTGCCCAATGCAGCTGATGTCCCGCATTTTTTGACGGCCCAGGACCCCGAAACCCAAATTCCGGAAGAAATTGCCCGTGTTCCGGGTCCTATAGTAGGTTTCGTTGGGGTAATACAGGATTGGATCGACCTGGACCTTATCAGAAAAGCTGCCCTGGCCTATCCTGCTTATTCCTTTGTCATGATTGGCCCAACCGGAGCCGGAGTCGATGTTTCAGAATTGAAATCCCTTCCCAACGTATATTTCCTGGGCAGAAAGGATGTCAGGGACCTTCCGGCATATATGAAGGCTTTCGATGTGTGTATCAACCCTTTTAAGCTTAACAGGCTGACAGACAAAGTCAGCCCTCTCAAGTTTTATGAATACCTGGCCTCCGGTAAACCCATTGTTTCAGTAAACATGCCCGGGGTTGCCGGTTTCTCAGAGGTTATTGAAATTGCCGGGAGCACGGAAGAATTCATTAAAGGCATCGGCAGGGCAATAAGGGATGATACTCCTGAAAAAAGAGACAACCGGATCAAAACAGCTCTGGAGAATTCCTGGGATAGCCGTGTAGAGTACATGACAGAAAAAATAATCGAAAAAATGTCTTCAAAAAAGAACACCGGAAATGGAGGAAACATCATTGTCAACAACCAAACTTAACCCTGAGGAAGTAAATATCGCCGTATTTGGCCTTGGTTTTGTCGGCCTTCCCCTGGCCCTCAGTTATGCCCTGAAAGGGTGTAACGTCATAGGTGTAGACATTGACCGGAACTTAGTGGATCAACTCAACCGGGGAATTACCCATCACCTGGAAAAATACAGGGAGACTCCTATTCAGGATGTTCTTTCTCAACAGTTATCAAACGGCAGGTTCCGGGCTGCATCTGATGCTAAGGAAGCCCTTGCCAGGTGCACCTATTTCATCATGACAGTCGGGATTCCCGTAATCAACAGGAATCATGACATGAGTCATGTGGAATCCTGTGCCCGGACCATTGCCGGCGGGCTCAAAAAAGGTGACCTTGTATTGGTGCGAAGCACGGTTGTACCGGGGATGACCAGGGACTTTGTCAAACCGATTCTGGAGGAAACCGGTCTTAAAGCCGGGGAGGATTTCTTCCTGGCCTATTCTTCTGAACGTATCGCCGAAGGCAAAGCCTTTGACGAATTTGAGAACATGCCTGCCTTAATTGCCGGTCTTAACGAAGAAAGCCGGGATACAGCCTGCCGCCTCATGAATATTGTCACAAAGGAACTCCATCCTGCCAGTTCATTGGAAGTGGTTGAAACAGCAAAGGTAATGGAGAACATTTCCCGGGATGTAAATATCGCCATGGTAAATGAATTTGCCCGTTTCTGTGAAAGTCTCAGTATTGATATATTTGAGTTAATTAAACTCGCCAATACCCATAAAAGGGTCAAACTTCTGACCCCCGGTCCCGGAGTAGGCGGTTACTGCATTCCAAATGCCCTCCACTATCTGACTCCTAAGGCCGATGAACTAGGAGTTCCCTTAAAGCTTCTCCGTACGGCAAGAAAGATAAATGAAGATGTCCCGGCCTTTGTGGTGAGCCTGGTAACCCGCAACCTGCCGGTACCGGCCAGGGAAGCAAAAATTGCTGTTCTCGGCATGGCTATGAAGGATTATTCCAGTGATGACAGGCTGAGTCCTGCTTTGGATGTCATCAGTCACCTTAAGACGTCAGGTATTACTGTTGCCGCTTTTGATCCCGCAGTTCCTTCAGAATACGAATTTAAGGTTAATTCCCTGGAAGAGGCCATAAAGGATGCCCACGGTATTGTTATCCTGGCGAAACAAAACGGCATAGGTTATACTAATTTCCGGTTGTTTGACCGGTTGATGAGTAAAGCAGGCGCTCTATTTATTGTGGATACCAAAAACTTATACAACCGGGCAGAAGTCGAACAGCACGGTTTCATCCTGGAAGCGATATAACGCCGGCCCCTTGCCGGCCCCTTTTTTTTCCGAATATTTTTTCTGTTTTTGGACATTTTAAGATGTAAATATATTAAAGGCTGGTGTTACAGTGAGAAGCGAACTATATAAAAAGCTGGCCATAAATATTGATATGGCTCTTGAAGCCCATGATATTGTCAGAGGGGATACCGGCCAGGAAATCCCCGGTGTTAAAATGGATAAACAGGGTTTTGAACATGCTGAGGTAACCGTCATCCAGGTACTGGAACCTGCAGCTGAAAAAATTATCGGTAAGCCTGTAGGAACATACATAACAATTGATGCACCGGAAATCAGGCAGAACAACAAACAGATTCACAACGAAATTGCCGAAATATTGGCCAAACAATTAAGTACCCTGTTAAAGATTGGGCCGGATGACAATGTCTTGATTGTCGGGCTGGGAAACTGGAACGCAACCCCGGACGCCCTTGGACCCAGGGTTGTCAATCACACTCTTGTTACACGTCATCTTAAGAAATACGCTCCGGAAGACCTTAGCGGCGGGCTTCGTCCCGTAAGCGCCCTTGCTCCGGGGGTTTTGGGAATAACAGGGATAGAGACCGCAGAGATTATCCAGGGTGTAGTGGAAAAAACAAAACCAGGCCTTGTTATTGCAATAGATGCACTGGCTGCTCAAAGTGTGGATCGTATTGCTTCATCAATTCAGCTTGCCGATACCGGGATTTCACCGGGCTCCGGTATTGGAAACCAGCGCCTGGGAATTAACCGGCAGTCCATGGGCGTACCTGTAATTGCCATAGGAGTGCCAACCGTTGTAAATGCTGCCGTGATAGCCCAGGGTGCTGTGGACCGGTTTTTGCAGCAGTTGGCCCAGAATCCGGCAGTCAGCCAGGCAGCCAAAAGTCTCAATCCCATAGTATTAGAACAGATAATTAAATCTGTCCTGGGGCCATACAGCACAAATCTGATGGTTACGCCAAAAGAAATAGATGACCTGATTCAAGCCATAAGCAAAATAATTGCCGGAGGAATATCCATAGCCCTCCATCCTTCAGTTGACCCTGAAGAATTTCATATGTATCTCCATTGAAAAAAACACGCCCGGGTAAATAAATGCATGATAAAAGATAAGCGGGCATAAAGCCCGCTTATCTGTCTATTAAAACTGGGTATTTCCGGACAGGGACTGTTCATAAGCTTCGATCATTCTCTTAACCATTTGGCCTCCTACGGCACCACAGTCCCTGGACGAAATGTGGCCCCAGTAACCACCCTGAATCTGGTTAGCAACACCTATTTCATTGGCCATTTCGTTCTTGAAGTTGTACATAGCCTGACCGGCTTGCGGAACTACCAGTTTATTTCTCTTTTGTCCAGTTCCCAAATATATTTCCCTCCTTTCCTTTTACAGAAAATTAGAGATAACTGGAACCAGGAATCAAACATTAAGCTTTTCCTGCCAGAGATTGCTCATAAGCTTCGATCATTCTTTTAACCATTTGGCCCCCTACGGCACCACAGTCCCTGGATGAGATGTGGCCCCAGTAACCACCCTGAATCTGGTTGGCAACACCTATTTCGTTGGCCATTTCGTACTTGAAGTTATACATTTGCTGACCGGCTTGCGGGACTACAAGTTTGTTAGTCTTTTGTCCAGTACCCATTAAATCACCTCCTCTCCGTGATGTCACTTTTAGTATTATCTCGCATTAAAAGCATTATACTAGAAATGATTAACTGCCACATTTGGTAATTTTCTTAGATTATCTAAGTTTTTCATCATTTTAATATTTTTCATTATTAGTAATTGCACCTACATATCCCTCTTCTTTATCCCCGTCCAGGTTCAAACTTATTGTTTTTGTACAGGGATAATCACCTCCTCATTAGGTATTATCGGCATTGTGGCTGTATGTATACTGTGTAATTAATGGAGCAATTGACACTATCTTTTTATGACAGAGGCAAATTTGAAACCGGTTATTGGGCATACTAAATATACATTTTTGGTTGTAACCAGATTTCATATGTAATCAAAGGAAGTGGATAAAACTTGGTTTCTGTAACCATTGACCGGACTAAAACTGAAACAGAACCCGGGACTACAATTCTTGAAGCTGCCCGGGCCATTGGTATTTACATACCGACCCTTTGCTACCTCAAGGAACTGAATGTAACAGGTGCATGCCGTGTTTGTCTTGTCGAAATCGAAGGGGCAAAGGCCCTGCAGCCATCTTGTGCTATTCCCGTATCCCAGGGTATGGTCATCCACACAAACTCCCCGCGGGTCATCAAAGCCAGGAAAATGGTACTGGAATTATATCTTTCAAATCACCCTTTTGACTGTCTGACCTGTGTCAGAAACCAGTATTGTGAACTACAGTCCCTTGCCGAGAGATACCATATCACCAACCTTTTGGCAAAAGGGGAACGCAAGACGCCCCCAAAAGATGACCAATCTCCTGCCATGGTCAGGGAACCAAGCAAATGTGTGGTTTGCCGGAGATGTGTCAGGGTTTGTAAAGATATACAGGAAATCGGAATATACCAGATTGTTGAAAGAGGGTTTGATTCAGTTGCATCCCCGGCATTTAAAAAAAGCCTGGCCGAAACCCCCTGTATTTACTGTGGACAATGCCTGCTTCTCTGTCCAACTGCAGCAATACATGAAAGAGAAGACCAGGAAAAGGTTTGGGAGGCCCTTAACGACCCGGGCAAACATGTTATTATCCAGACTGCTCCTTCCATCAGGTCAACTATAGGAGAAGCATTTGGGATGCCTGTGGGTTCCCTTGTCACCGGGAAAATGGTTGCGGCAGTCAGGCGGTTAGGTTTTGACAGGGTCTTTGACGATTGTTTTGGCGCTGATATTGTCGTCATGGAGGAAGGTCATGAACTTATGCACCGGCTGAAAAACGGAGGACCTCTTCCCCAGTTTACTTCCTGCTGTCCTGGTTGGTTGAGGTTATGCCTGCTCTTTTACCCCGAACTGATCCCGCATCTCTCAAGTGTAAAGTCACCACAGCAGCTGTTTGGGGCTCTTTCTAAAACGTATTACGCTCAAAAAGAGGGGATTGATCCCAATTCTATATACAGTGTTTCTGTCATGCCGTGTGTTGCTAAGAAATGGGAGGCAGTCCGTGAAGAAGGTACCCGGGATAGCGGGCAGCAGGATGTGGATGTTGTCCTTACTACCAGGGAATTGGCCCATATGATCAGAACTGCGGGGATTAACCTGGCGCAGATGCCCGAAGAGGAATTTGACAATCCAATGGGTTACGCATCCGGCGCCGGAGTTATATTCGGCTCTGGGGGAGGAGTCCTGGAAGCCACAATGAGGACCGTTTTTGAAATATGGACCGGCAAACCATTGGAAAAAGTCCCTCTAAGGGAACTCATGTCCTTTGAGAAAGTGCAGGAAGCTGAGATTGACCTGGGTGACCGGATTGTCAGATGCGCTGTGGCCAGGACCACAGGAGAGGCCAGAAGGCTCATCGACCGGGTTAAAACCGGTGAACTTCAATTTGATTTTATAGAAATCATGGCTTGTCCCGGAGGATGTGTCGGGGGAGGAGGTCAACCGGTATATCCAGGCCTGGATACATGGGACGGACAGATGGAACAGCGTTATAAAAGAGGTGAAGCCCTCTTTGAACAGGACAGGATAAAGAAAGTAAGAAAGGCCCACGAAAACCCGTACATTAAAATGCTGTACGAAGAATTCCTGGGCCAGCCGCTAAGTACTCGTTCAAGGCAGCTGCTCCATACCACCTATACTGAAATTCCCTTATATGACCTTCAGGGTTCAGCCAGCAGTATGGATTAGCTTATCTGGATATAACTGCCTGTTCCCTGAAACTTTTCGATTAGTTTCTTCTTCAGGTTGGCATGGTCACTCCTGTTAAGTCCGGGATCCTGCTCCACAAGCTGCAAGGCCTCATTTCTGGCTTTTTGCAGTATACCCACATCCCTAATAATATCCGCTATTTTAAGATCAGGCATCCCAGACTGGCGTGTGCCGAAGAATTCACCCGGACCTCTCAGTTTCAGGTCTTCTTCTGCAATAATAAAACCGTCATTGGTCTTCTGCATAATTTCCATCCGGGCCCTGCCTTCTTCAGTAGAAGGACTGGAAACCAGGATACAGTACGACTGGTGGCTCCCCCGGCCGACCCTCCCGCGAAGCTGGTGCAGCTGGGCCAACCCGAACCTGTCTGCATTTTCTATTACTATCAGATTAGCATTGGGGACATTTACCCCTACTTCAACCACTGTTGTCGCAACCAGTATATTAATTGTGCCCTGGTTAAATGCTCTCATAATAATGTCTTTGGCATCCTGTTTCAGCCGTCCATGCATAAGGCCGACCTGCAGATCAGGAAAAACCGTGTTCTGTAAAACCTCTGCCAGATCTACGGCAGCACTGATATCCATTTTCTCGGATTCCTCCACCAGGGGACAGACATAATATACCTGTCTTCCTTCCTTAACCTGTTCCTTAATAAATTTATATACCCTTTCCTTCATTTTCTCTGTAATCCAATATGTTTTGACCGGCCTGCGGCCTGGTGGAAGCTCGTCTATTATCGAAATATCCAGATCCCCATAAACTGTCAGGGCCAGGGTTCTCGGGATAGGTGTAGCGGTCATGACCAACACGTCAGGGTTATATCCTTTTTCCTGCATTTTAGCCCTCTGACGTACTCCAAACCTGTGCTGTTCGTCTATTACGGCCAAACCCAGTCTCTGAAATTCTACTTCATCCTGGATTACCGCATGAGTTCCGATAACAACGTCTATCCTTCCCTCTTTGATATCCCTGAGAATTTCGCCTTTATCGCTCCTCCCCTGGCTCCCAGTCAGCAGGGCTGTCCTAATACCCAGGGGTTCCAGTAGCTGCCCCAAACCTTCATAATGCTGCCCTGCCAGTATTTCCGTCGGGGCTATAATTGCTCCCTGGTATCCGCTTTCAACAGTCTTTGCCAGGGCAGCCGCTGCAATTACGGTCTTACCTGACCCAACGTCTCCCTGGAGCAGACGGTTCATACATCTGTTATTTTCCATATCTTTAAATATTTCTTCAAGGACCCGTTTTTGAGCCTTTGTCAGGCTGAAAGGCAGTCCCTCCAACAGTTTCGCTGTCAAGGAGCCCTTCTTTTTATGGCTAATGCCAATTTTCCTTGTTTCCAGTGACCTTAGGAGGGCAACACCAAGCTGCAGCAGGAAAAGTTCTTCAAACACAAGCCGCCTTCGTGCCTTTTCTATATCATTTTTTTCCTCAGGAAAATGGACCTTGGCCAGGGCTTCGTCCGATTTCATCAATCCATATTTATCTATGATTATATCTGGTAGAAATTCTTCCTGCAGAGATGCATAATCATCCACCGCTCTTTTAATAATCGACCGCAGCACTCTTGGCTGAAGGCCTTCAGTAGTCGGGTAAATCGGCACAATTCTTCCGGTATGTTCAAAATCCTCTCCGTCAAAAACTTCGAAATCCGAAACCGTAATTTGGACTGTGCCATACCTTCGCTCTACCTTTCCTGTCACCAGGACCTCAGTGCCCACGGGTATCTGCTTTTTTACGAAGGGTTGGTTGAACCAGACTGCATACCCGGTAGAAGACCCATCATAAATTGCCGCTTTGGTAATAGTCAGTCTTTTTCTAGGTTTAATATCCTGGAATGCAGTTATAGTCCCCATAACAGTCTCTGTTTCACGGTCATTTAACTGGTGAAATTTTTTTAGATTCCGCCTGTCTTCATACCTTCGGGGGAAATGATATAAAAGGTCATTGACTGTTTCAATCCCCAGCCGGTTAAGAAGCCCGATCCTTTTTGGTCCAACGTTTTTGAGGAACTGGAGGCTGGATTTATTTTTTGGGATGGTCTTGTGCAAACAATCTTCAAGTATATAAACACATTTCATAAGCTCTTCAATATATTTTTCCTTTTCTTTCCATCCTCCCTCCACATATCCTGAGAGAAGTGTAATCATTTCTGATACTTGGCTTACAGCGACTTCTGAACCCTTTTTGTTTTCCATAGCAGCTATTATCTTTTTCAGTGAAGATACGGCAAAAGCACTAAAACCGCCGAAAACGGCGGCATTTTTATAACCCATATTTTTTTCCACGGAAAGGGATTTTTTTAGTTCATTAATTAATCTTAGCGTATTGTTCATTAAACCCACCAGCCGAATATCTTTATTAATCAGGACATATTGCCACACCGATAAGCTCCGGACCGACATGAGACATTATCACTGCTCCGATTTCGGTTGTGAGAGGGTCCTCACACTTTATGACATCCAGGACTTTTTCTCTTAACCTGTTCAGGCTCTTATATCTGTTACCGTAAACAAATGCGCAATTGTACCACCGGGTGTTATCCGTTCTTTCCGATATACACCTGGTCATTTGCTCAATGGCCTTGATTTCTCCCCTGACTTTCTCCAGGGGAACAACCTGCCCGTCTTCGATGGTAAGGATAGGCTTTATTTTGAGCAGAGTGCCCAGGACATTGCCGGCCTTGCCAATACGACCGCCCTTTTCCAGGTATTCCAGTGTATCAACCAAAAATACAACAAAACTCTTTTCAATTTTATCATTGACTGTTGACAGCACATCTCTGACAGACCGGCCTTCATATGCTTCCTTAGCAGCCGCCAGAACTATCAGACCGAGACCCATGCTGGCGGTTTTTGAATCAATTACATAAATATCCCTGTAATCTGTAATGGTTTTGGCTGTCTTGGCAGATTGCACTGTGCCGCTTAGTTTGCCTGACAAGTGAATAGAGATGATGCTTTCCCCTTTGGCAGCAAGCCTTTCATATACCGCCACAAACTCTCCTGGGGACGGCTGTGATGTGGTGGGAAGAACATCCTCCCTTATCATCCTGTCAATAAATTCGGTATGTGTCAGGTCTACCCCATCCCGGTATACATCGTGGCCAATATTCACCTTGAGGGGGACCACAATTATCCCGTATTTATCCACCAATTCCCTGGGTAGATCAGCAGTGCTGTCAGTCACTATCCTTACCCTGCCCATTGATACACCTTCTTTAAGCTCTATTCTATAGATATTATGTAGTAATAAAGAGGCTGGCCTCCATAATGCAGTTCGATTTCCACTCCGGGAAGAATATCCTCCAGTATTGCAGCAAGAGCCTCTGCTTCCTGTTCTTTAATATCTTCACCGAAATAAAGACTGCAGATTTCATCATCATCTGATAGCATTTTTCTTATGAGTCCTGTGGTTACGTCGTCAATTGAGGAACCCACTTCTTGTATTTTCTCATCCGCAATCCCTATAATATCTCCTTTTTTCACTTCGAAGCTATTCACCTTTGTATTCCTGACGGCAAATGTGACCTCTCCGGTCTTGACATTACCGGCAGCAGTACTCATGGACCTGACTGCCTGCTCATATCCGGTTCCCGGCATATTTGCCAGCAGTGCAGCAAGACCCTGGGGGATGGTCCTGGCCGGCACAATCTCAACCTTTTTTGAGGAAAGGGATGATACTTGTTTGGCTGTCATCATAATATTGCTGTTGTTAGGCAGTATAATTACCTGTTCGGCATCAATTTCTTCAACGGCTTCTAATATATCCTGAGTACTGGGATTCCTTGTCTGCCCTCCGGTAACAACCCTATCGGCGCCAAGGCTTTCCATTATATCCTTCAGACCTTGGCCAAAGGCCACTGATACTATTCCATACTCCCCTGCACTTTTTTTCTCCCGGTGAACTTTTTCAGCCTGTTCGTTCATGTTGCTGACGGTAACCCTGGCCAGGGGTCCCTGCTTCAGACAAAGTTCCAGGACAGATCCTGGATGGTCACTGTGAACATGTACTCTTATATGTTTATGGTTTTCTACCACCAAAAGGCTGTCTCCCAGTTCCCCGAGACCTTTCCTGAAGTCTTCCGCGAGGTCTTCTTCGTCTGATTTGACCTTATCAATGAGCACTTCGGTACAATATGAGAATTGTAAACCCTTTACCGGAGCAGGCCCTATATCCTTTATCTCGCCACGGCCGCCGGCCTGAATATCAAATCTGGCTTCACCACACACGGCCTTTCTAAACCCATCCAGAATTATCAGCCATCCCATTCCCCCGGCATCTACCACTCCTGCTTCTTTCAGTACTGGAAGCATTTCGGGGGTGTGGTCCAGGACGTCTTTGGCTGTTTGGCAGACCCTTTCCATCATTTCGGCGGGACTTATACCTGTGTTTGCAGCCCTGATTGCCTCCTTTGCCGCTTCTTTGGCTACAGTCAGGATTGTCCCCTCAACCGGCTTAATTACAGCACTGAAAGCAACTTTAACTCCCTCGTCAAGAGCCTGGGCAAATACTGCAGCCGAAACCCTATCCATGTTTTTTAATCCCAAGGCTAACCCTCTTAAAAGTTGTGACAGGATTACTCCTGAATTCCCCCTGGCCCCCATAAGGGCTCCCGTGGATGCTGCTTCTGCCACATTGCCTATAGGACCCCTTCCCTGTGCAGCCGCCTCTTCAACTGCAGCAGACAATGTCATGTACATATTGGTCCCTGTATCACCGTCTGGTACCGGAAAGACATTTAATAAGTCTACTTTCCTATATTGGCTTTTGAGACAGGATAGTCCTGATTCAAGCATTGTCAACAGTTGCTGTCCGCTCAGTATTTCTGTCTCCACTTAAGTTCCTCCCCGGGCGCCTAGACCTCGTTAATTATCCTAACTCCCCTGACGTTAACATTGACTTTTTCTACTTTGAGCGCGGTATGATTTTCCACACTGTATTTAACCCTTTCCATGACGTTTTTTGCAACTTCAGAAATATTAACTCCATATCCGACAACAATATTCAGTTCCAAAGCAACTTTTCCGTCCTCAATAATTACTTCGACACCCTTTTTCAGGTCCTCTTTGCCTAATAACTGGGTTATCCCGTCCTTCAGTTTCTTAGATGCCATGCCAACCAACCCGTAGCATTCGACTGCAGCAGCCCCCGCTATGGTGGAGATAACATCTTCTGATATATTGACCTTGCCCATACCGTTCTCTTTTTTCAATCCGGTTCACTCCCTTCCGGGACAAAAATCACATTATTTTCTCCCAAAAAAGATGAGGTGCCAGCCTCATCTTTGAATATTGAAACTACTCATCCGATAGTTCGTTTAGTTCCTTCATAATAATTTCAATATCTATGCCGTGCATTTCAGCGCCCGCTTCTATTGATTCCTGCATTGCACCCATACACCCTAAACAAGCCATTCCGTATTTTTTAAAGATGTCCCTCGCATTCGGATGGGCCTGCAGGGCTTCCAAAATTGACATTTCTTTGCGGAACACGTCAAGCCCTCCTTTTTTTGTTTCGGATAATTAATAACTTTCTATTAATATTAACCTAAATCCTTCTTTTTTAACGGTTTTAACAAATTTAATTCCATCTCTATTGCATTAATTTCATTTATTTGTTAAAATAGAAAAGCTATGAATTTCTCAAAGGAGGTGGATCTCCGTGGCTAAATGCGAAATCTGTGGTAAGGGAGTCACAACCGGAATCCAGTTGAGCCACTCCCATATCCGGACCAAGAGGACATGGTCTCCAAACATTCAAAAAGTACGTGCCCTGGTTAACGGGACACCTACCAGGATTAAAGTTTGCACAAGATGTCTCCGTTCGGGAAAAGTTACCCGGGCAATATAAGTGTGACAATTAATCAGAAAGACCGGTCATGTATGTTTCTGAACAGGACTTAACCGTCCAGTGTGATAGGAATATGCATGACCGGTTTTTTATCATTCCGGAAACCTGGTCTCAACTATAATCTTCTCCCTTGCAATAATCAAACCCGCCATGAACGGGGCAACAGCATAGGTCATCATAATTGCCGCCGCTACTACGCCTGAATCATTGAAAACAAGCGCCAGGGCGCTGGCAAGAAATATTCCCGGTATAAATCCGGTAAACCACTTCTGCCGTTCCCTCAATTCCTTAATTTCATGGGGATATCTCTTCCCTAGGACATATATAACCAGAAGACTGGAAAAATAGAACCAGCTCCAGGTGGTATTTTTTATAAGCTTAAAATTCACTGCCCATTTCCTCCTGATAATATTTATTGCTTCGTTAAAACCGTTTTCCTGCAGCAGTTTTATTGTCCTGCCTATGTGGCTCTGGGTTTCGACAGGCCTTGTCATATCATATGCCATGAAACAGGCCAACAGTATCATAATTGCAACGATCACATAAACAGCTGTCTTCCGGTCCAGTCTTACGCCATACATTATCATAATTATTATCCCCAGTCCGCCGGCAGCTGCAATGGTCCCTCCCACGTTTGTACCCAGGTTGGGAGCAGCAATTATATATATGATTATTATAAACAGCAGGGTTATAATCAACCTTTTAACACTCAGGCGCACAGTATCTAACCTGTCCATAAATAATCCGGCAAATACTATAATACTCCCAATAAGTGCCCCCATAAATTCATTACCGATCCCATAAAACCTGGCCCCCGTCATGGCGTCATAACTGAGAGGCGATGTTTTGGCCAGGGGCGCCCCGGCCAAAATATCGCCGGCAATCATCAGCCCTGTGATACCGGTTATCAGCAAAAAAGGGGTCATGGTTTTGCCCCGGCCAAATCTTAAAGAGGCAAATGTCATAATTATCATAAGGATGATAATTTGTACTGCAGTCAGCCATATTGATGGGTTATATAACCTGTTTGCCCAAAGCATGATGACCGGAACAGTCGTCACTGAGACAAACACCGGGACCAAATAACGCGGCTTCACTGTACCTGCCCAGATAAGTACTGCTGATACAATCATAACTGCCAGTACCCCGTTTATGTAACTCTTAACCAGCGGCAGTCGTGAATTATACAGGAAAACAGTGTCTTCCTGCAATTTTGTAATATCTTCAAAAGCATTTGGACTCTTAATGCTCTTTACAGGTCTGCCACTCAGCAAGATATCTTTGTCTTTACCCTCAGTGTCTCCCTGTAAACCGAGGAATTCAACCAAAGATGCAGCTATATCAACATTGGTTACCAATCCATTTCTCTTGACAGTTCCTGACCAGGCTAACCCAGGCTCAATTCCATTACCTGCCATGATAAACGGGGTGAGAAGATTTCCTTCTTCCATGGCCCGCCCGGGAGGAGTGGGGACAACAATCATCAGGAGGTCATGTTCCATGTCAATCCGGTCCAGGAGTGTTCCTATAAACCGGTCAATCTCTACGAGAGCCTCCTGCCTGTTCCTGTAAATTACATCATCGGCAGCGATGCTCTTCATATCTTCTGCACGCGACATATCCCCTGTTTCGATAACAATCAGATCAGCTTTATCCTTCAAAGAATCAAACCTGTCTAAAACAGCGTTAAAATCTGTCTTTATACCCGCTGCTTTCTCCCTGTCATATCTATATGTCCCTTCGGAGACATCTCCAAAATCCACAATACCAAGGTTATCCATGGCAATAGAGACAACCTGTCTGTTGTACCGCTTTTCTTTCATAAGTTCGCCCGGAATGTCGGCATTACCGATAACCGCGGTTTTCAGTCCATTATGGTGCATTATGGTGCCAATAGCGCCTATAGTATATTCTCGTCTCAACGCGGCATTGGATTTTTCCATCTGAGCAATTCCAAGGTGCACAACATTTTCTTTCTCCGTCTTTACCCCGGTATGCCGGGAAAAGGCTTCCCCGGCTGTACCGTTTTCATATTTCTCCGGAACATTAAAGCCATTTCCTCCTGACGACCCGCCGCCAATCCGGGAACCTGCACCAACAGTCGCATATGTATTTACCGGATATCTGGGTAATCCGGTTGCCGTGTTAGTGGTCATAAGCCCAACGGACCCCTTCAGGGCGACTTGTTTTATGACAAAGGTGTCTGAAGCCAGTAAGTCATCCCAGGTGACCCGGTCAATAATGACCATAATTGCCTTCCCGCGTTCCCCTGCAGCCCGTTCTTCTGCAACTGCAGGCCTAACGCCGGGCAGATATAATGCTGTCCAGGTTATAATTACTGCCAAAGCTGCCAGTTTTAACTTTTTAAACATCTCTTGCTCTCCTGTCCTCAGATACCCCTGTTTCTGCGTCCAAATAATTCTGAAAGGGTCACGAACCTATAACCTTCTTTATGAAGTCCCTCAATAATCATTGGCAGCGCTTCCAATGTCTTGCTTCTGTCAAGGCGGCTGTCATGCAGCAGGATTATTCCTCCCGGATGGGCTTGTTCAATAACCAGGCCGGCCATTTCCTCCGGGTCCCTTGCCCTTTTTGTCTCAACCACTGAGGTCCAGAGGATAGTGTCCAGTCCCTGCAATTTAGCCTCCCTGACAACCGACCTGTGATGTCTCCTTCGGGGAGGACGAAACCAGTTGACATTTTGCCCCGTATATTTGCATATTATGTCATTAGTGCTTATTATTTCCTCCCTGACATCCAGATGCTTCAGGCAATCAAGGTTATTGTGGGTATATGAGTGGTTCCCGATTTCGTTTCCGGCCTCTGCTTCCATTTTAACAATTTGAGGGTATTTTTCCACCTGTTCTCCCACTACAAAAAAGGTGGCATTTATTCCATACCGGTCAAGAATGCGTACAATCTCCGGAGAGTACATTGGGTCCGGACCGTCATCGACGGTTAGGGCTATCACCTTTTCTGTAGTGAGGGCATGGGTGATAACCGGCGGGTTGAAGTTATAAAGCGTCATTAAGAGGATAAAACTAGCTGCCATCGCTGATACAAGTAAATTCCCCGGATATCCCGGGATAATCCTGGCCATATACAATTAACCCCGCTTTGATTAAGTAATATCTTACTATTCGACAATCATCCCCATTAACCTTCCCGCAATATAAAAATGAGGCCCTGTTTATTCCCCGCAGGAACATCGGCCTCACTTCTATCATAAGACTGTATTTAGCAAATATTTAAGGTTGTATTATTTCAAAGTCCCAAAACGCCCCATATATCCACATCGACCTGACCGGTAACCTCAAACCCTCTGTCCTTCTGAAGTTTCTTTAAAGCCTCTTCAGTTGCCGGGCCAAATATTCCGTCAACCTGTCCTTTAAGATACCCTTCTGCAATTAATCCTTTCTGGACAAGCATAACAACTGTTCCCTTATGCCCTTTGTGAACCTTGTTTCTATTTTCATAATAGGGTGAATAAACCTCCCCTACAATCCTCACAGTTGTGCCCGGTTCGACCCATTCATACAGTTGTTCAACGTCCCTGTTCATCATTCGTATACAGCCGTGACTTGCCTGTGTGCCAATGGACCACGGCTTGTTTGTTCCGTGAATTCCGTAAATTCCCCAGGGCACATTAAGTCCCATCCATCTTGTGCCAAATCCGGTACCCCAGTGTTTCGCCTTTCGTTTTATTTTCCATTCACCTACCGGTGTCGGGGTTTCATCCTCTCCCACAGCAACCCGGAATGTCTTAAATTCCTGTCCCCTGTCCAGCACAGTAAGGGTTTTTTTGTCTGTGTTTATTATAATTTCAACCTTTCCTCCGGGCATTTTTTCAGGTTTTGTGTTGACTGTCTGTTCTAAAGGGCAGTATATTAAATCTCGGCTTATATTTTGGGAACCCAGGCACCGCTGGCTGTTCATCATCATAAAAACAACAGCGCCTATTAACAGAAAAGTAAATTTTAAGAGAGATTTCCCCAGCAAGTTGTCCACTCCTTAAACCAAAATCTCTCTTATATTTTTTGTGTTAAACCCTGTCACTATACATTGTGCCGGAAGTTTTGTTTGGGGAGATATACTTGTTCAGCAGGATTCCAACAGGTAATGTAAGATAAGTAAACATCATGGCCGTAGCTATTGTCCCTGTATCATTAAAGGCAAACGCCACAAGTCCTCCGTACCATATTGCATCAGTAAATCCTTCTAATACAGGCATGGCCTCTCTCAGTTTTAAATAATTATCACCTGTTTTTGTCCTGACCCGGTAGAAAAGGTATATCTGGGAAGCAAGAAATATGTTCCAGGGAGGAACTACCAGCATCACTGCAAATAACCTAAGCTTGGCCATAAGGACTTCTATAAACTTATCCCCGAACCCCTGAGAAAGAAGGGCGCCAATCACCTTGCCGGCATGGGTCTGGCTGCCAAACAAATAATCCATGTAAGCCACAAAAATCTCAACAATAAAAACAATGGCCACGGTAAACAGGATTTTTCCCTTTCTAACCGGCTGTTGGGACACCAGTACCATTACAGTGATCACTCCTGTGGACATGGCCGCAATAGTCCCTCCTACATTGGCCCCAAATCCCGGAGTCATGGACAGTATTACTGTTCCCATCACCAGGACAGCCAGACCTGTCCTTAGGTATTTGTTAATCCCCGTCTTTTCAAAGAAATAGAACATAGCAAAAAGAGTGGACCCCAGAAGTATCCCCATACAGTCGTTATTTATCCCGTAGTACCTTCCTCCCATAAATACATTATCAAAACCCAGAGGGGTATTCAGCAGGTACTCTGAACCTCTGAGCAAATCGATAATTATGAATCCGGATGTAATCAGGCTCAGCCAGGCAATGCCTGAAATTGCCCTTTCCGTATTTTTGGACAGCATTATACCTGCAGCAGCAATTATAATAGCTGAGATAATTATATCCGCGTAAAATATTCCTGAATATCCGAAATAACTCAGTACGGTAAAAATTATAAAAGTTGAAGGAGCCAGGGCCGCAGCCATGACGGCAGAAGTCAAGCCAAATTTTTCAACCGCCACCCTGCTTTCCCTGAAAAGGGGCAGGTACAGGCAGGTCAAAGCCGATAGCAGCAAAAATACATATATTCCATGGATGATATACCTGGACCTGTTTATGTATTTATATACTTCAAGTTCGCCTGCAACTGTATCGAAATTTTCGCTTTCCGGTATTATAACCGTTTCTTCACCTGCGAATCCGGGGGGATAATCTGTCAATCCCAGCTTCCTGAAAATTGTCGGACCGATATCGATCCCGGCTATAAGCCCGTTGCGCATCGTGGTTCCGGATGTCAGGGTTCCGTGGTCCTGCAGCTGGTCATAAACTATAACCGGCGAAAGGGTCCTGTTGCCTGATAAGATTTCGTCCTGTGAAGCTGTCGGGCTTAATACTATAAGGATAACCTCGTTTAAGTCTATGTTTTCCAGGAGATTCCCGATAAACCTGTCAGCGTCGGCCATGGCCTTTTGCCTCATCTGCCTGAGCACAGGCCCTTCAATTTTTCCCCTCTCTTCAGCTTCACCAACCCTGTATGTATCACCAAAATCCACAAACAGAATATCACTGTTTTTTAAGGCTTTAAGAGAGTATTCCAGCAGCCGCACGGTATCTGTCCTATGCCCCCAGGCAGTTTCCGGGTCATCAACCAGTAACCGGTGCCCGGTATATCCCAATCGCACCTTCCCCTGGCTGTCCGCAGCCAACAATGCCGTCTCCCGGCGGGGTCCGTCAGTATCTGCATTTCCGACCACGGCAACTCTAAAACCGTTTTGCCGTGCCGTTTCCCCTATCATGCCAAAAGTGTGGTTCGGATAATCCCGGTCCACCCTTTTTTTTATTTTTTGCACATCGGCAATCCTGATTTCAGAAAGCAAGGCTTCATTATCGCTGTCGGTAGTTGTAACTTCCTGGCCGGGGATATATGCCCTGACACCCATCCCTATGGTCAGATAGGAACTGGCCCTGTTGGTTTTGGTCAATGAATCAGCCCTGTTGTTCATCAGCCCCAAAGCGCCGTTTTTAAGTATTCGTCCAAAATTGACGAGTTCCCTGTCATCCATATCTCGCAGCCCAATCTTATCTGTTATCAGTACAATAACCTTACGATGTGCAGTTTCCTGACCTAAAGCCGCCGGAGCGGCCGTAAACAGCAGTAGTAATAAGACGCCCAAAAAACATGTTATCATATGTGTGTTTTTGCCGTTTATAATGGACACCCCCATCCGGGCAGGTTTTTTACAATAAGCCTTTTGTTTTTTTCTTAAATATTTTCATAAACAGATACACCCCTGCCCCAACTATTGCAGCAACAGCCAGGAACAACTGGTATTTTTCCAGAACGGCGGATATACTGTTCCAGTTCCGGCCCAAATGTTTTCCCACGGCCAGAAAGAATATGCACCATATCGAGGTACCCACAAAAGAGAGAGGCAAAAAAACCCGGAACTTCATCCTGGCTATTCCGGCTGTATATGCACTGAGAGGGCGTATTCCCGGAACAAAACGGCCAAATAGCAATACTATAAAACTATGACGGTTGAACCAGCGTTCAGCCTTATCAATCTTCCTTTTGTTCAGGAATGCGTACCTGCCGTATTTTTCAAGGAACGGACGGCCAAATTTCATTCCTATGAAATATGCCATCATCGTTCCTGTCAGGGATCCTGTAACCGCAGCCAATACCGCACCACTCATTTCCAGGTATCCGCTCCAAACCAGAAACCCTGTGAATGCGAGTACTATCTCACCCGGGAAGGGCGCCCCAAGAAACTCGATTATCAGTCCGGCAAAAAGAGCCGGGTATCCGAAGGCGGAAATAAACTTTAATCCATATTCAGCAATCCTGGTGTTCAAATTAAATGCCTCCGTCCAGTCACTTAATAACAATTGTAGCACTTTTATATATTGTTTCCAAGTATTAGCTTAACTAAAAAATAACCGCCGGCGGCGGTTATATGAATTCGATATTTATATTACCTTTCATCTCTTCAGACATGCGGCGGAAATCCCCGTGTTTTATCCCCCATTTCTCCAAAACAGCGCTGTCAGGGCTTACATTATCTATTCCCGTTGAATTATAACCGGCCATTATTGCCATACTGTCTGCCATATGTACTATTTGAACCAGGTCATTGTTTTCACACCTGCACAGAGGGTCATGGTGCAACCCTATGGGTTCAACAAGGGTTGCCGGAAGGTTCCATTTTTCCGCTACCATTTTACCGATTTCTGCATGGGTTGTATTTAATATCTCTATTTCTGCCTGAATAACTGTGCAGTTTCCTGTTTCAACCAGATCCAGCACGTGAGAATATTCTTCGTGAAGCAGTGAATTGAGGATTATCTTTCCAATATCATGAAGGAGGCCGGCCATAAAGGCCTGTTCGTGCTGTTTTATGCCCAGTTTTTTGGCCAGCATTTTACTGGATTCCGCACATGCCCCAGCATGCCTCCATATCTTTTCCGGGTTTATCGCCCTTTTCCCCTTGATGCTGTTCAAGGCCTTATGTATTGAAGCCCCTATAACCACTGTCCTCACGGTTTTCATGCCCAGGATAGTAATTGCTTCACTAATAGTCGCTATTCTCCTGGGAAGTCCGTAATAAGCTGAGTTAACCAGCTTCAGCACCTTTGAAGCAAGAACCTGGTCCTGACAAATTACTTCACTGATTTCTCCCGGAGTCCATTTTGGATCATCGGTCAACTGGATAACCCTGCTTGTTACAAAGGGCAGGGAAGGCAGGTCTCCTGCCTTCATTAGAATTTTGCTTAAAGTTAGCTGATCCATACTCTTATCCGCCAAATTCTTCTAAATTTTAATGATATATTTTAAATTCTACTGAAAACCGAATTCTCCTCTGACAACAAGGGATAATTTTCACTTTTTCTTATTAAAGAAACGCCGCTCTATGCTGTAATGCATATAAGCGGCGTTATAAAACCAATCTTTCGCGTTTGACCCGAAATTCTAAACCTAAAAAAATAATGGTCGGAGCGACACGATTTGAACGTGCGGCCTCTACCACCCCAATTTAAAGACATGTATTCTGTCCGTTTCTTGTTGTCCCTGCGAAGTCCTGTTTTAAAAGGTTCTCTCGAATCTCTACATCCTTTTCATCCTGTGTTATCCTGTGTTTTTCTGTGGTATATGTGGTATTTTATGTGGTAAAAATATTAACCTTGCACCATACCTGAACTGTGCTAGTTCATGCTTGGAAATTTCCGGGATATTCCGGGAAATTCCTGTTGAACTGTTCAACAATAGTTATACAGTTCAATTATCCATTAACAGGGTTTCTGTTAACATTAACGGGGTTTTGGTTAATATTTACCCCTGTTTCCGCGGCAGAAACCAGGGAAGAAACTATTAATGGATTTACTGCCTGTTAGCGGATTCACTGACACCCCCTAAAAAAAGGGGCCAAAATGGCCCCCTCTCAGTCTATACAGTCCCGCTCCTGCTCCTGTTCACGTTCACGGCAACCTTGACAGCAACCGTTATATACTTCCTCACCTTCATATCCGCACCGGTTACAAATCTTGTATTCCCCACGTTCAGCCTTTTCCTTTATCCGCTGAAGGACCATCCTTGTATAACTTGGTGAAATGTTCAAGTCAACCCCTCCTTATGGGCGGGGGATTGCTCCCCCTGCCCTTTAGCTTACCTTCCTTCCCTTCCCTGCGAGATTCGGTTTCCTGTGGTACAGGGTATTGTATATCACAATATTGTCACACCCGAATTTATCAATGACTTTTGAAACTTTTGCCCATAAATATATCCAATAGCGTTTACGCCTTTTCAGTTTCATAACTAACCCCTCCTCAATCCGACAACCCAAGTTCTTTTCTAAGCTCCAAGCCATCCTTTAAGCCTTGGCGATATACGTCTACTTCAATAAAACTTTCCTTTTCGCTTGATAATTCCTCATATTTGCTTAACAACATTTTCCCTTCCGGTGGCAGCATTTCTTGTATTGTTTTGTATACCTCGCTAATTTTATCGCTCATTTTATTACGCTCAGGATTACCGAAAGATTCTCTTCCGACTTTTTCAACCCGGTCACAAATAAATTGCTCAAACGTTTCTTTTAATGTGCCCATTCTTGGATTCATGATAAAACCTCCCCTTATATCATCCCTGCTTGTGCAAGAGCGTTTATGGCATAAGCCACTGTAACAGCATCTACTTTATTCATTCCGTTCCTGACAAGGCTCTCGGTATTATAGAAAATATCCGTTGGGTATGACGACAGGTCGGCACCGATTCCATAAGCCGGAACAGAGATAAACCAGCCTGGTTCGTATTCACCGATAATAAAAGTGATCCCGCTCCGTGACTCAGCATGAACTGCATAATGTGAACCATGGTTTTTGAACCTGGTCACCTTACCCGGCCATTTGTTTTTCCCATTGACGACGGTAAACTTTAATTCTGGCATAATAAAACCTCCCTTGATTTTTGGCCCCAGGGAGGGTAAAATTAAAAGTGCATACCCTCCTGTGGGGTTTTGCGTTGAGTGGCAACCTGTTAGCTGTCCAGGCTGTGGGGGTTGTCACTCTGTTATTTTATATGTCCAGACTATTTTTACTAGCTGGAAAGTGCGCTCTGCTGTTTCTCTACAGTGATAGAATTGATTCTACCCCCCTTCCTTTTGGATTCTGTTCACTTCTGATTCAAGTATTCGCCAATCCTTACCGCGTTTTATACCTTTGTAATCCCCCCTTCTCAGTTTTCTTCTGACTACTTCAATATTTTGTTTTGTAAGTTCCGCCAATTCATCAACTGTATATTCACGTTCTACCAAAATCACCTCACCCCTTAACTCTACTTTAGTCTATTTTATTCTACCCACAACAATTACGTCAATGGATTCCCTCAAAGTTCCAATTTTCAGACAGGTAAAACTTTTGTCTAAAACAAAGAACCTGGGATTAGTTCTCCTTTTTTGTTTGGCTGTGCGCCGAGTGCACAGGCAGGCTCCGTTGATTTATGCCCTACCTTTTGTACGCCCGGCGTACAAAATTCGAATGTTGCAGAAATAGCACGCGCGTGCTATCCGGAAACTATGTCGTCGGGCGACACAGTTTTTAGTTAAACAAAATTCCGATACGGAAAAAATTCCGGAACGGTAGCAGCCGGGGATTTTGCTTTTATGTGACTACAACGAGGGCAAGAATAGGTTCATCAAAAAATTGATGGACCTATTGCAACCACATACTTCTGTTTTATGGCAATGTAACAAGAAGATGAATTACGTGCGACGCTCGCACGAAATACATTGCAACCAAAAAGATAGACCTTTCACAGAATTCTGTAGAAGGTAAAAAGATTTTACCCCCTTTAGGTGAAAACCCCCTGAAAGGCCCCTAAATTGCCCTGTACGCCTTTTGACCCCTTTTTGGCTATACTACCCTTGCCGAACCCGCGTTCGTCACGCAGGAAATTAACCAGGCTGTCGCTATGGTGCAGAAAATAGAAAAGGTCCCGGTACGTGACCAGGACCGTCCAGTTTTAGTTATTTGGTTTTCTGTCAGTCAATGAACAAAATAAACCAGCAATTGCAGCCACACCAACAAGAGCTAATAGACCAAAAATTAATATAGTGTTATTTGATTCCGTCACATCACCGATATAAAGCACCGCAAAAGCTACCGCCAGGAAATAGATATACTTAAGACACTTTTTAAACATGATAACCACCTCAGAGCATTATATTCAACATAAAAAGCAAAATACCTTCAAAAAGAAAAAAGACACCCCGAAGGGTGTCGCTGTTATTTACTCTGTAGTTTTTGCAGTTCTCTGTTGAGTTCCGGCCTTAATGCTTTGGGTACTCGCTTTGCGGCGTTTTTCAGCCTGTCGGCAGAAGTCGGCGGGTTCTCAATCTCGTTTATAATGTTCTGTATCTGTTCCTTGCTCAGACGTTGGGCAGCCTGGTCAAGTTTGGCCCGGTTCTCAGGAGTTTTGTTCTTACGGTATTTTAAGTATGCCCTCTCAAAATCATACCGGACCTTATTTCTCATTTCTTCACCAGCATAGTCATAAATAAGGTTTTGTATCTGCCTCTGTTTGAGTTGTTCAGGGTCTATTGCCCTAGCTCCAAACGGTCTTAAAGGAAGCGGTGTAGACGGTATTCCCTTTTCAGTTCTCTCCGCTTCACCAACCCATTGCATACCTTTACTGACAGGTGGTACAAGTGATTTTAAAAGGTGTTTACCCTGTATCTTAAGGGCTTCGGGTGTCCCTTGCAACTCCCTTGGTACGATAGAATAACCACGCCAATCCTTGTTCCTGGCAACCTCAAGCGGTCCACGGATAAACGGGGTTAATAGATCCCATGCAGCCCCTACCGGACCCTTGGCAATATCTTTACCCTGCTTCTTTAATGCTTCCCCTAGTGGCATTTCTC
Source organism: Firmicutes bacterium HGW-Firmicutes-14 (assembly GCA_002840275.1). Classification (GTDB taxonomy): domain Bacteria; phylum Bacillota; class Thermincolia; order Thermincolales; family UBA2595; genus W-Firmicutes-14. Next base: position 50,587 of record PHAB01000003.1, on the reverse strand, counting down.
CGGTCATGTACCGGGCAACCGTATCAGGTAACGTATGTAACCCCACCATTGAGGCAGCTATAGCCCCGGCAAACGGAATAGGAACAATGTAGTATCCACCCTCACTGTTTTGTATTCCCGTTATTAGGTGAGGGTTCTCCCGCCAGTAATCAGGCAGGTTTTTTTCCACGTCAGGGAACATTACATTATTCCACACCGTCACGGCGGCCATCGGCATAAATACCCTTGCCAGCCCGTAAACAGGCTTCTTGGCTATCATGTGAGCGTAGCTTTTAAAGTTCTGAGTGTACCAGGTAATGAACGGGAACCAGAATTTTTTAGCGTGCTCTGTGTTCTTTGACAGCATGTTATAATCAACCATTGTTTCCCGGCCGATTTTGGCGACTGCTTCCTCCGGAAGTAACCCTTTAACATCAACGGCAAACCTATTTTTTAACGGCTTCCCTGCCTTCATACGTTCATAATTAAGCAGGTGAGCTGCTATCCTGGGGGCTGCTTCACGGTACACCCTCCACCGCTGATATAACGACACAGGGTTAAGATAGGCAGCTTTACCAATAGGACCCGCCAATTCACGGAGTTTAGGAGAACTATATTTCCCTACGTTATACATGTATACTTCGCTGGAGAACACACCTTGTTTGAGAAAATCTTTTAACAGTGGGTCATTGGTCTTTATCATTTTCCTGGCTTCCAGGAGCATCTTGGGCAGTTCCTTCGTGCCCAATCCCGTTGTGAACCTGTCAAGATCGCCAAACAAGTTAAACCAATCATGTTTAGGACCTGGCATAAGCACAGCCAGCTTCTTCCACCACCGGGTATAATCCTTGAGAATCTTTGAAATCTCTGTTTCAATATTGGTCCTGCGGAAATTGTTCAACCTCTCCGCTACCTCTGCCGGTAATACAAACGTGGGTTTCTTTTTACCTACTACTAGACCTTGTTCCAAGGATTCGCCTAGAATAGTCTGTACTTCAAGAGGTAACTGTTCAGCAAGGGCTTTCTGTACTGCTTCTTCTGTTATTGTCAGCGAAGGATAGAAATAGTTCCCGGTGTCAGGCTGCCATACCCTGTATGACTTCCCTTTGTAGGTTTCGGGCACCCCTGTCCGGCGTATCCGCTCCATAACCTCTGTTGGTACTCCCGCCTTTTTGGTGTAATCCTCACCTATTTTAGCCAGGTTTTCAATTGCATCATCAATACCGTTGTCAATCTTAATCTTTGTGATTAGATTGTGCATTGTTTCTATGTAATCAGTGGCTACCGGTTTACTTGACCCTAAACGGCGTTGAACATATCCCCTAAACGGAGTCCTAAGTTTCTGAGGCAACCCTAACCGTTCGTCAAGCAACTGACCATATTCCAACAAAACTTTATGCGGAAAGTATTTCCCCCTGATCGCGTCACGGGACATTTTGCCACGGGTAACCAAATCCTCTGCGAGTGCATTGACAACCTCCAGGTGTCTTTCATATGCCCGTTTTAGTTTGGGTGTCATGTGTTTTTCAACGTTGGACAGTTCTTTACTTACCTGTTCTTTAGACAAGTTAAACGGAATCTTTTCACCCCTGAGAAGGCTTTCCTGCCAATCTTCATATACAACCTTCCGGGTGAACAAGTTCATTTCCGGCCGGCCAACGTCACCAAGCACACCTTCCAGGGTTTCCGTAGCTTCCATGCGTGCGATAGAAGGTATTTCCTTGGTATACCGGATATGCTCCCTTATCCTTGGCTGCTCTTTGAGTAACGGTTCAATCTGGCCGTCAGAGATTAACCTCGATATCCTTATTTTTACACTGTTCAGCCATCCCGAAGCAGGTTTCTGGCCTGCTTTTATTGCAGCTTCCGCCTCGGGTACTATCGGCTTATAGATCGTTTCCCTGTCACCTACTATTTTCACGCTCTGACCCAGGGCCGGTGTAGCTGCTTCATCCAATCCCCCGGATACCTCTTGACGGTGTTTGGCGGTTATCTCGTTTAACCTGGACACCCTTGGTTTGTTGATTATATTTGCTAGGGTTTCACGTTCTGCCTTTAAGGTGTCCAAAGTGCCCTCTATAGCCTGTATTTCAGGGTTGTTAATTACAGCCGATTCGGGTTCAAATATGCGGGATTTATAACTTAGTTCGTCCAATAGTTGCCTTGAATCCATCCCTAATTCAGAAGCAAGTTCATCCAAGGGCATACCGTCTTTATTTTTTAACCCTAAAGGAATGGATTCGTTGTATTCCCCCTGAACAGAAGGAGAAGGCTTAATACCGCCGCGAGACTTAATATATCCATACAGATCACCTTCTTTTCTTGCTTCACCAATAGTCTGTTTGATTTCCTTTTTCAACCCGCCCAGGTATTCCGAAGTGGATTTTATTTCTTCATCCAACTGAACCAATTGTTTTTGCTCTGGGCTTAGAGCCCTTCCTTCAACCTTCAGCATTTTCTGGGCAGCGGGTTTGATTCGTGCTTCTGCCAGTAACTTGTCATAGTCATACCCTGCTTTAATAGCAACATCACGAATTATTTTGTCTGTCATTTGAGTGCTTGGCCGGTACCCAGGAGCATAGACCCTTTCTATTTCCTTCTCAACCAACGGCTTAATTTGGTTAACCATACGCTCATATGGCCCCGATGGAAGTAGTAGCTTGGGTTCGCCTACATGGGTTCTTCCCCCAGGTTCAACAATAAAATCAGGCGTAACCCTGGGACGTGGTAATAACGGTCTTTCGGCAGAGGGTAGTTCAAGTCTTGGTCTGCCAACATGTACCCTTCCCCCCGGTTCGGCGTAGAAGTCAGGCTTAGAAGGTTTATACCTTATGCCACCTTCAAGCTCTAAAGGAATGTTTGCACGTTCACCAACGGGGGAGATAGTTTTCCCCCGGGCATATTCTTTATTGACTTCGCTCAATGCTTCCAGTGGGTCAAGTCTTGGCCTTCCCGGGAGCAATTTGTTTTTAAGTGCCTTCCCTCCGGCAAAAGCAGCCCGACCGCCTAACCCTAGTCCTGTCCAGATAGCGGCCTCTTTAAGTCCTTCTTCCGCGACCTCGGGCAATGGTTCATCGTTCGCCAATCCCCTGCCTACCCCGTAAGTACCGCCCATTATGGCATCTTGTACGGCTATTTGGACAAGTTTCTCCAGTGATTCCCCTGTCACCTTGGGGGCCAGTTTAGAACCAACTTTAGGCAGCAATGAAACTTTTTTCGATATTGCCGGGGCCATCTTTTTAAGAGCAGGGGCTGTCTTTAACGCAACCCTTGAAGCTATCGGTCCCCCTCCGATATGACCAACCTTTAACAGTCCACCGGCAGGGCCAACATTGGCAGGTCCCGTGGCAAACCCTATAGCAGTACCGACCAGGTTCCCCGCGATATCAGCGATTTTATTGCCTGTGGTCGGCATGGGTATTTCTTCAAACTCCTTTGGATCAAGCATCTTAGTCTGCTGTGCCGCACGCTGAACCACATTACCAAATCCGGTTGTTTCCCCCGGTTCAGACGGTGCAAGGCCGGTCCTGACCATACGCTCCTGAATTTCTTCCGGGGTCATTTGCAATTCTCCGGCCTTAAACTTCTTCCGTGTGTCTGTCCAGGCTTCTTTAACCGCTTTTATGGGATGCCGGAAAAAGTTGGGTACTTCTTCCCCGTCTATACTCCAAGTGTCAGCTAAAATTGGCAGTGTCTTTTTTGGTTCCAGATCAGCCTTTTCTAGTTCCTCTTGCAACTGACTTGTCAATTTGAAGCGAGGTGTTGTTTTCCTTTGTTCCTCTTCTCTGTTTTGTAATTGTGACGTAAGTTTCCATGCCATTTACAACACCTCCGTTAATAGTAACTTCTTGCCGCCTCAACCTCTGTATCAACCCAAGATAATAGTTTTCTATATTCATTGATCCCTATGTCGTTAATTATTTTTTCCGCCACCTGCGGTATTTTGAGATATTGGGCATAATCATCTATACCCTTGCCGCGTTTTTGGAAATTCATCGGGAGTTCGTTTTTATAATAGGTTTCGACTTTGGTTCCTGTTACATCTTTGTTTCCAGTACTTCCACCCCATGATGTCCCTGCACTAACCCCCAAATGCTCAAGTCCCGCCGGAGCCTTCCCGGATATTTCCCATATTTTAAACAGGTCGTCAGTTCGCTGTCCCATAGTATACCCACTTCCCCCGCCCCTGGCAGCATTGGCACGCTGTATCGCTAACTGTGCTGTGCTCATTTCACGGTCGAAGGTAGGCATCCTTTGTCCTGTTATTGGGTCATTATAATACCCACTTAACCCTGCCATTTCTATTGCCGCCGGAAAAGTCAGTTCCCCGCCATACCGCCCTGTCAGTCCTGCTTCCTGAATAGTTCTCTCAAACGTGGGTTTCCCTTCAAACATACCTGTCAAAGGAGCATTGGCCCGTTTCTGGCCTAAAGTCAGCCCATAATCAGGATTAACCCCGGGCAGGACAAATTCGTCCGGTCCTACCTGAAACCCTTTGTCAGGATTCGCGCCCCATAAATCCCTGGATAATCCAGACGGATCCCCGCCGCTTTCCTCAAGCCATTTCTTCCTTAACATATTGGCTTTTTCGTTCTTAGCCCTCTGTTCTTCCGGATTCACTGCCATATAATCTTTACCGACTAACTCCAGGCTTTGTTTAAGCGGGGACGTTCTCTGTTCATTCTGTGTGGCCGCGATATCCTTAACCCGTTCTGCTGCGGTCTTGTAACGGGGGCCATAATATCCTGAGCTGATACGGTTCAAAATCTCGTCAATAGATACTGCCATCTATAAAACCTCCTTTGTTAATTGTTTTAAAACAAGGCAGTAATACACGATTTCCGGATACTTAAGTAACTGTGTTCTGTCCATTTTTCCAGCATAAACCTGCTCAATTATTTTAACTAGTTCTTCGTTTTGCTCTATCGTTACTTCGCATAACTCCTTAGCAATTCCTAATAATTTCCTGTTTTCCGGGGGAGCAGGTACGGTCGCTATTTCCATATTGGTTCCCCCTTCCCTATCTTGCCAATGTTTCAGGGTAGCTAAAAGTCACAAATATTACTTCTTTTTCTGACTCGCGTTCAACCTGTCGTATTAATTTTTCCGCTTCCTCGATAGGACCCTCAAAATTCAGCCCGGATATACTGACCTGATCACCATAATACCGGCAGAAACAAGTCTTGAATCCTGCTTTTTGCCGTTGTTTACCAAATAGGTTCTGTTCTAACCTTTTCAACCTTGAATCTATTTTCATTGAATCCCTCCCAATGCCGCTTCTAAGGCCGCTCCGTATTCCGGCGAACAGATAATATCTTCTTCGCTGTCCAATTCGGCAAGGATATCTTCTATACAGGTACACCCTGTTTTATTCCTGTTTTGAGTCAGTTCTTCAAGTCTTTTAATCCTTCTCTCTACGTTCAAGAGTTTATCAACTCCTTAAAAGAAGTCCTCAAGCTTCTTTGATCCTGCTTGACACTCCAGGCGTTTTCTTACCTCTGCCGGATATGACATGTACCGCTCCCGCCGTTCCTCGTAATCATCGGCAAAGTAATCCTCCAGGGTAAACGGTTCAAATCCTTCCGGAACAAGGTCAGTATCGAAACTTTTTTCCAGTTTTCTCAGCCTGGTTACAATGCTCACAACCGGGTCACCTCCAAACACTACTTATTCAGGTCTTTCTCCAGGTACCTTTCAAGCCGTTCAAGACGCTGGATAATCTCATCCTGCTCATAGGTCTTAAATGCAGTTTCAAGGACCGTTCTGGCCGCCGTGACCCTGGCAGTAGCAGGAGATTCTTTGTCCTTATGGATAGCCTCCAGGGTCTTATAGGCTTCCGTGCATCCCTTTTGCAGCAATGTCACTGCCTGCCCTATCAGTTCTGACCTTGCTTTTCGGTATGATTCCCTAAAGTCTTCCTGCTTCAACCATCGGTATAAACTTGCTTCACTGACTCCTGATTCCTGCGAGGCCTCCCTGATGGTCCTATTATTAATAAGGGCTACAATGGCCTTTATTTGTTCTTTTGTTAGACCGGCAAAAATTTCCGTTTTCTCTGTCACCTGCTATCACCACCCTTACCAATATTCAGCAGCCAGTTAAAAGAGTTTTTGCCACTTATCCACCATGAAAAACCGTTGACCGCCGACCGTTACCACCTGGCCGGTACAACTTAATTTGCGGGGCATGTTATCCTTCGACTGTTCTATACTTTCGGGCATAATCTCGACCGGAATTAAGAAACCAGCCTTTCCATGGTGTTTTTCAACGCGTATTTTATCGTTCATATCATGCAACCTCCTTGTTTAATTCACTCAGTTTAAGTAGTAAATTAGCTTGTTCAACGGTCCCAAACTCTGCGTTCTTAAGCTGTGAAACTGTTTTATTAATCTGTTTGGCGAGTTCTTTTAATCGTTTTTCTGTTGCCTCTGCTTTTTCGGCTTGTTCCGCCTGGGTAATTGCTTCTTCCAGTACCGGCTTTAATTTGTTCAATGATTGAATTTCGGAATCCAGGTTTGCAGCTTCACTTTCATAATTTTCCTGGGATTCAAGTAAATCTGCCAGACTGTTAAAATCCGGAGTAAACCGCAGGTTGGCCCGCCTCTGTGCCAGACTGTTTAGTTCGCAGTTAAGATCATTTAGTATTGTCTTTAGTCGGTTAATCTCTGCCATAAGTTATCACCTTCTTTCTTATTTAAAATCCAACCCTATACTTAAATAGACTTTTTGTTTCAATTCCTCTATGCCTTCAAGGTCTTTTTTCTGTTCCTGGAGTTCACGTTGGAAATCGTCCATATCAAGTTCCGCTTCAATCGCCTTCCGAATTTTTCCCTCTAAAACATCGGGTCTTAGTGCGTCCAGTTCAACGGCCAATTCCCCGTATGCTTCAAGGTGTTTACGTGCTCTCGTATCAGTTTTTTTCAGTGCATCGGGATTATGAGGTAACTGGTATTTAAAAATATCCTCTTTTTGCAAAGCCACTCGCTTAAATTCAATACCCTTAACTCCTAGTTCTTTTTCTAAAGTTGTTTTCATTGCGCGCAGCATTTCGACTCCGGAAGGGTCAAAATCTCCGAAATAGAGCATCACAGGCTTTTTGTACCGGTTATAATATAGGCGTGTTCTGAATTCATTCAGGAAACTGACCGAGCTAAAGCCACGGCATACAACTGTTGGTATACAATACGGCATAGCGATTCTTCTGAAAATAGAACTTAGTGCGTCTTTCTCGATCCAGACCTCGATATATTTTTCTTGTGTCTGTAGCAAATGCCGACGATAACCGTATAAGAAATTCTTTATTTCCTGCTTGATAAACGATTCTTTATTCTCAAACCCTCTTGCATTATGAAAAGCTCTTACCCTGTCTTCAACATCCTCCCAGGCAATATGCCCGTGTATCCTTGCCCACTTCAATAAATTTGACAACATACCGTATTGACTAACCTTGTTTTCTATGTAACCCCTGCCCACTAATTGGTAATATACCTGCCGCAATGTGAGCGGTTTATAATCTTCTAATTCTGCAAGCACTTCCTGAACCTTGTTTAACTTGTCAACCTGGTGATTAGTCCAGGTAAAAACTCTTCGGGCCATATATACCTCCTTTTGAATTTGTTTCCCATTGTTTCCCATGGTGGGAACTTTGTTCGTGTTTTCCAACCAAAAGTACAACCCCTGCACTTTTTAAAGGGGCCTGTGGTCAATTCCACCGCATAGAACTAAGTCCATACGCCCTTGTGGACCCCTTATCGACAATCAGAAGTTTCCGTGTCCGTATTACCAATTTCTACGGGGTTTCCGGCACCGGAAACTTAGCTTACTTGAACCGCCTTTAATACGTTCGCTTCCCATTATGAGAAACAAATTATTTTAGTTCCCATAATGGGATACAAATTATTTTCTTGTGCCTCCTAAGAACTAACTTACCCGTCCTTTTCTGAGAATTTCTTTTTTTCGTACATTCTTCACAGATAACACTGGTTCCGGCAAAATCAAAATCTGTTCCATCACCAATTATTTCTGCTAACGATATTTCGTCAAATTGTACTTCTTTTCCGCAATCTAAGCACGTGGTAAAGATTTCATCCCCATAAATGGGTACATTGCCTATTTCTTTTTTAAGGTAGAACATATTACCAACCCTCTCTATTTTAGATTTGCATATTTTCAGGACTATTGCGGCCATTTTCGTTTTTTTACCCTTATATAAAATAATTCACTCTTGAATGTGCCTGTTTAAATTCATTATTAGGTATGGTATATATATAAAGGATGGTCAAATATGAACTCTAAAAAGTAGGTTATTTTTCATGTAAAAAATGGGCTTTGGCTTTTGTTGTAACTGGATTTGTCGGTATTTTTTTAGTGTTCATATATGAACTGTATTTTTTGGTTATTTGCATAAAAAACAGGGTTTAGAGTTCATATATGACCTTGTTAGAGTTCATATATGACCTAGCCAAAATGTTTTTTAAGGTGCCCTGCTTCTTTGTTTCATGCCTGTTTTCGGTTTCGGCTTATTAAATTCTGAATCACGTTTTCGCCGTTTTTGTATCTTGAAATTATCCGTACCATATTGCTGCCACATTTCAGAAAAGCTATATATGTTTGGCTGTCTTGCGGTCCAGGATTGTCTTATAAGCTGAATAAAGCCCGTTTCGATTAATTCATCTATCGCTTTACTAAAAGTAGCTTTAGCCATAAGTTTTTTTGCTTCTTCATATGTCATACTTATATCGTCCTGATTGCTGAAATTATATTTTGCTTTCATGTGAACATAAACCGTTATAGCATAGCAGCTCAGGTTTTGCCAAGCAGGAGATTCAATCATATTGTTAGTTATTCTTAAGTGCTTAGCTGTCTTTGTTCTGCTTTCAAATGTTTTAAACTGCCATTGTTCTTTGCTTTGTCTGCCCATTTATATTCACCCCCGCCCGGTGTTTAATAATTTGGGGGGAGAGTTACCGGGAGCGGGCCGGCAACTCTTTTACGTCCCCGCCGGGACAACCCCAAATTTTGATTCAAATAAAATAACCCCAGGTTCATCCGGGGTCCTCATTATTGATTAACTTGTTAAATTATGCTACACTTACAGAAAAGCAAGTTGCCCTTGTCGCGGTTCGGGTTTACGGTTAATCTGATCCCAATATTTCATCGGGCAGTATAGCCGAGGTTTGAACTTACCGAGGGCACGTTTAACAGCGTACTGCTTAAACTTGTCTGCGCTAATCCGGTAAACATCATTTGTATCTTTTTCTCTAAGCTCTATAATCTTGCAACCCAGGTCAAAAGCGGGGTGCATGTACTCGGGGTCAAGCCCGTAAGCATCCAAGGCAAACAGTTTCTGCTTTCGTGCCACAGTCTTTTTAAAAGTTCCGTCCGGTAGCAAGTTGCCAGCCACAACTTGTTTACCCTTGAAATTTACAGTCAATGGGATATCTTTCATAAGTTTCACCTCTTTATTCCTCCGGTGCCAGCCGGGGGATTTTGTTTTTGCTTAGCATACAACCCGCTAGGCCAATTACTAGGATGTATTGTTGTTAAACCTTTGATTGCTCTTACTGCATTAAAAGGGGTAAGGTCTATAACTCCAAAATCGTTCCTACGGTCTAACAACTGTTGGGGTCCTTGGTTTTGTAGTTTCTTTTCGGTTAGCAATTTAATCTGTTCATCAACACGTTGAATAGCTCTTTGTTTTCTGTTTTCTTTTTGAAAGCCACGCTGTCGCTGTCTACGGGCACGAGAGCACCCCAAAACGCCACCCCCATTATCACGAGTCCCGGCTAAAAGCCACCTCGTTTTCAAGATTGAGTTAAGCAACATTATTCTGCTCCAACCACTTTTTAAACGCGTCACGCGATACTATTAGCCGCTTTCCGGCCTTCACGGCAGGAAAATCCGGCCTTTTAAACCAGGCGTAAACATTATCGCGGCCAATAACACCTTTAAATAGCGACCAAATTGTTGTGGGTGTAAGAAGCAACGGCAGGTCTTCCCAGTTTGCGTTTTTCACTTCAAACAACCTCCGGCAGCTCGTCAGCTAATTCTTCTTCTAAGTCTTTTATAATAGCAAAAATCCGGTTTTTAGCAGTTTTAGATAATTCTTGTCTCAGCAAAACTGAAAATCTGCTATCTGACACTCCGAATTTTTCTGCTATCATCCATTGCTTTATGTTTTTCTCACGAGCTTCATTGATTGCTCTGCGAACGTCAGTGTTTCTGTTCGTCATTTTCTTCACCCTTTCAAATCAAATTTCAATTTTTCTATTGTTGCTATTGATATTTTATGCTATACTTTTATTAATATCAACGTTGCATACGAACACATACGAATATTACAAAACTACAAAACGAGGTGTAAATATATATTGTTAAAACATATAGCTTTAGCGGTCAAACCTGCAAGGAACAACCCTAAATGTAATGTCACAATAGAAGAACGTCCTGCCCCCGATGAACGGCAACGTGAAGCAGATATGATATGCAAAGTCATTGGCATAAAGTCTCAACCTTTATTTGAGCCGTGGGTAATATGGGAGCCGAAACAAGGACATGTCAGAATAGATGATGTTCGTTTTTGTGTTACAAAGTTTGTTTTAGATTTATTGGCCGCAAAAGACGAAAAGGAACAGTTGGATGTGATCCGGGATTTCTTCATAATTTTTGGACCTATTATAAAAAAGAAAGAAGTATCACTTCGGGAACTCCAGGGATATATATATGTTTTTTTTCTCACAGTCGTACTTTTTAATGCTTCCGTACTAGTCATACCAGAAGGGACAGACACAATTAACGATTACTTGCTTAAACCATTAAGACGAGCACAGAATAATCATCCTAATCACAAAGGATATTGGAATATCATAGAGGTGCATCCTTTCCATAAATGGGGAAAAGCCTTCTTTGCCCCATATTCAAAGGAACAGACTGAAAGGGACGGCTACAATTTTACCTTTATTGCTAAATCCCCACCGGTTACAAGCGACAAAGAGAAATTAACAGCCTGGGCCAAGAAAACAACTATCCAAAACATTAACCTTATACTAAACAGAAAGCTTAAATATGTAGCCCAGTTTAATTCCAGACCAAGTAAAAAAACAGATAAAAAGGTTACCATCACAAACATCAGTATTGTGCCAGAAGATATTTATACTCACGCCCTGCTTGAGGCTATTGCCGGCCATCAAGAATTTCGAACATGTGACTGCGGCTGTGGTAACAATGCACCTATAAATTCAGAAGGCAACGCTTGGTATACACCCGCCTGTTATAGACGCGTGAATTTTAAACAAACTGTTTTAGCGATGTATAGGGGAAGAAAAAACCGTGGAGAAATCACCACCGACGAGTACAAAGCAGTGAAAGACTTATCAAACGGTCGGGACCCCTTAACAGGCAAATTGTTGTATAAACCCTTTGATTATAGACAACATTTTAAAACAAAAGAAAACCTTATTAATCAAATCGAAAAATATTTAGAACAAAGAAAAAAGCCAGGGAAACATCCCCGGCAGAATAAAGGAGGTCCTTATAATGGCAAAGAAATCAGGTAAACGCAGGGCTAGAGGTGAAGGAACTATCCGGCAACGTAAAGACGGAACTTGGGAAGCCATTGTATCAATCGGCGCAGACCCCTTAACGGGCAAACTGCAACGCAAATCATTCTATGGTAAAAGTCAGGGCGAAGTTAAAGAGAAACGGGATAACTTCCTTATGGAGGTCAAGACCGGAACCCATGTTGATCCAGACAAAACCACTTTCGGTGAATGGGTGGCCCGTTGGTTAGACTTGTATGTCAAGCCCAAAGTAAAGATGAGCACCTATGCCAAGTATATAACCAATTTTCGAAAGCATATCCTGCCTGACCTTGGACCTATTAGGCTGCAAGTAATTTCTACGGAAGAAATCCAGAAGTTTTACAATACCAAATCTGAAACCTTATCCAGCAGTGTTATAGCAATACTCCATCAGATAATTAACGGTGCTTTAAAACAGGCCGTCAGGCAAACAGACAGCAAGGGCAAACGGTTAATATTAAACAACCCTGCCCAGTATACGTCCAGGCCCACGGTTACATATAAAGAGATACCGCCTATGACAGAAAAGGAAATGCACAAATATCTTGAATCAGCCAAAACAGAGAGGCTTTATGCGGCTTTTCTGCTAGATATCACAAGCGGATTAAGGAAGGGTGAAACCTTGGCCGTTCGTTGGCCGCGAATAAACTTTGATACCAACATACTGACCGTTAGCGAAAGCCTTGGCAGAATAGAAATTGAGCCAGGAAAAACGGCCCTAGTGTTCTCAGAACCAAAAACCGCAAGCGGTCAACGTGAAGTACCGCTTTTACCGATAGTGGTTCAGGAATTAAAAGCATACCGGGCCAGACAAGCCCAGGAGAAGTTAAAACTAGGCTCCGCATATAACAACACCGATTTAGTATTTACAAATGAACTGGGGCAGCCGGTTGACCCCCGGACGTTTTTAAAAATCCATAAACGCATAATCAAAAGGGCTGGCCTCAGACAGGAACTAACGGTCCATTCGTTACGTCACGGATTCGGAACAATGCTGGCAAAGCAAGGAGTCAACCCTAAATACCTGCAAATATTAATGGGCCATGCGGATATACGAACCACCCTCCAAACCTATACGCATGTAGACATAGAAGACAAGAAAAAAGCCGTAGAACTTCTACAGGCAATAATTTCAAACTAGTCCAGAAAGTAATAAAAACCTAGCCTTTTTGACTAGGTTTTTTGCTGGTTGTGGTATTTTATGTGGTAAAATCGCCTCTATGTTTAAGTGCCAGTTTCGCGACTCCTACTCTTAACTGGTCGGAGCGACACGATTTGAACGTGCGGCCTCTACCACCCCAAGGTAGCGCTCTACCAAACTGAGCTACGCCCCGACACTTAAGTATTATAAACTATTAATTATCAATTTGCAAGGGACATCTTGTACCAATGATAGAAAGTTTTATGCTTTTTCCTGGGGTGTCCAAAATTATCTTTTTCTCAAATTTCTGTCTTTTTTACTTTTTTTCATCAATATTAGGAAGGATAAAACGACCTGGCGTCGAATACTAAATTATATGAATATTTAGGCAAATCAGGTCCTTCTCATTCCTTCTTATAAAGTACCGGAGGTATCTATTATGTTCAACGGTTTTGACCCACAGGTATACCGCTTATACCTCACGGCATTTTCATTTATAATCGCCCTTATACTGGCCCGGATGGCTATTATCGAGTGGCACAGAAACAACAGAGTCACCTATAAATATCTGGCTCTGGGTTTTGGTATCATGTTAATCAAGATAGTTGCTGAGACCACTGTATCTCTTTATGCGCTGTGGTCAAGCCAGACATCATACAGCATAGCTGTCCCGCTGATTAACCATCTACTGCGAACCGCCGGTTACATATATATAGCTGCGGCCTTCGTTACTGTCAAGGCATCTTTTAGTTCCAGGTTTATCCGGTCAAACTTTATAGCTTTGTTCACCCTTACAGCTTCCGTATGTCTGGCCTGGTATTTTGAAGGAGCCGCATTCTCGTTTGGTTTTTGGGGAGATCTGCTTTTTCAGGTCTGGAATTTAGGTCTCCTTGTTTTCACTGTCCTGACTGTTTCCAGGTTTAATCTAAGTATAAAGCGCGGCCTTATAATTGCAACATCCTTATTAATTATAAAACACGGAATACAGGTTTATAATTTGTTCCACCCAGGCGAACCCAGCCCATTTCTCCTGGCGGTCATACCGTCCCTTGTGGTTATCTACTTTTACCTGATGATATCAACACTTCACAGAAAAATCATATCTGACCTGCTGGCCTCTGATCAGGAGAAGAACAGAATAAGGGAGAAAGGTCACCAGGATGCCTTGAGGGCTTTAATCAATTCTCTCGAGGCCAAAGACATTTATACCCGCGGTCATTCTGACAGGGTCACTGAATATGCGATGGTTATCGGTCAAAAACTCGGTTTGCCTGAAGAAGATTTGGCCAAACTTTATTACGGCGCAATTCTTCATGATATTGGTAAAATTGGCATCAGCGAAGGTATCCTTAACAATCCCCTGAGCCTCTGTCATGATGACTTTAACTGTATAAAAAAACACCCCGAAATCGGGGCCACAATAGTGTCTTCAATTGATTCTCTCAAAAACATCGGTCCATCCATCCTTTATCACCACGAACGGTACGATGGATCAGGATACCCTATGGGCCTGAGAGGCAAAGAAATTCCCCTTCATTCCCGGATTATTGCAATAGCGGATGCCCTTGATGCTATGTCCTCAAAGCGGATTTACAGGATCCCTTTTACAGAAGAAAAAGCCATCCAGGAGCTGATTGCCGGTGCCGGTACCCAGTTTGACCCTGAACTGGTTAAAGTCCTTATGGATGCCTTCAATATAAAACAATCCAGTACAGGAAGCGCTGTAAGCCGCTCGGCATAACAGCCTCATAAAGGATTACCTCGATTTGAAGGCAACGATAAATATTTCCCTAGCGGATTATTTATTGTTGCCTTACTTATTTCATTACCTCCAGGGCCACCGCACCGACCGGGTTAGGTTCCAGTTCCAGAACTTTTACCTGTAACCCGCTCTGGGAAAAGGTCTCTTTCATCACTTTGGCTATGAACCCTGTATTTTCATCACAGAACGCTATCAGGGTTGGACCGGCGCCACTTAAGGCAACACCTCTGGCCCCGGCCAGCCTGGCCGCAGCAAATACCTTTTTCATACCGGGGACCAGGTTTGACCTGTATGGCTGGTGAATTTTATCATCCATCGCAACCGTAAGAAGATTAAAATCCTGTTTCATCAAAGCTGCTACCAGCAAAGCTGTTCTGCTGATATTAAAAACTGCATCTGATATTGTAACAGCCTGTGGCAAAACCTCCCGGGCAGCCTTTGTCTGCAGTGGGAAATCAGGAATCGCCACCACACACCTTAGTTTGGCCGGTGGTTCTATTTTTACAAACTGAATCTCATCATCATCCTTCACAGTAACCACAATACCTCCCAGCAAAGCCGGAGCCACATTATCAGGATGGCCTTCAATATTGGCAGCCAGATTCAGAAGTTCATTTTCCGTCAGTTTATTCCCTGAAAGGATATTTGCTGCCACAAGGCCCCCTATAATGGCAGAGGCACTGCTCCCCAGCCCCCTTGCCAGCGGAATATTATTGGTAATCTTTATCCTCAATCCCCGGGGTTCATACCCTGTTATCTGAAATACCCTGGCAGCGGCAACATATACAATATTTGACCTGCCCCGGGGGATTCTCTCTGCGCCATCACCTTCTACATCAATATATAAATTGAGTCCCGCTTCTTCCATTTCCACGATATTATAAAGCTTTAATGCCATCCCCAGGGTATCAAATCCCGGGCCCATATTTGCAGTAGTCGCTGGAACCTGAACACGAACCATTTTTTACCCTCCGCTGTATTTCTTATTAACCTCTACTCGCCCTCTACTCTGATAACATTGCTGATATCCTCAACTATGGACAGCCCTCCGATTATTTTCAGGGCATCCTGGATGTTTTTCTCCAGGACATCATGGGTTACCCATACAATTTCCGCAATTTTATCTATATTCCTCTTTTGTATGACCGAAGCCAGGCTCACTTCCTGGTTGCCGAAAACACTGGCAATTGCCGCCAGGACACCGGGCCGGTCGAGAACTTTCATGCGCACGTAGTATTTGGTCCTGATTTCCCCTATGTCTTTAATCGGTTTACTGTCATAACAGGTGCATGCCAACCTGCCTTTGATACCCTTGACCTTATTCCTGGCTGCATCAATTATATCCCCCACAACTGCAGAAGCAGTGGGGAGTTCCCCTGCGCCGCGTCCGTAAAACATTACATCTCCCACAGCATTTCCTCTGACAAAAATTGCGTTAAACACATCGTTTACTGCTGCCAGAGGGTGGTTCTGGGAAATCAGGGTGGGGTGCACCCTTACTTCTATTCTGCCATCCAATTCCTTGCCGATAGCCAATAGTTTGACAGTATAGTTCAGCTCTTTGGCATACATTATGTCCCGTGCAGTGATTTTGGTAATTCCTTCTATAAAAACGTCCTTGAACGATACCCTGGTATTGAAAGCAATAGATGAAAGTATGGCCAGTTTGCGTGCTGAATCATATCCTTCCACATCAGAAGTCGGGTCTGCTTCCGCATAACCTTTTTGCTGTGCCTCGGCAAGCATATCTGCATAACTGCTTCCCTCTTCGCTCATTTTAGTCAGCATATAATTGGTAGTCCCGTTTACAATACCATATATGGTTTCCACCCTGTTTGCGGCAAGACATTCTTTGAGGGGCCTGATAATTGGAATTCCGCCTCCCACACTGGCTTCAAAAAGGAGGTCCACATTGTTCTCCCCTGCAATCCGGAAAAGCTCCTGCCCATCCTGGGCCAACAGGTCTTTATTTGCCGTGACCACACTCTTCCCGGCCTTCATGGCTTTTTTTAGAAACTCTCCGGCCACGGTAGTCCCGCCAATAACTTCGACCACGATGTCTATGTCCTTGTCATTGAATATGTCATCCGGCTGGTCGGTAATCTTTGATACCGGGATACCGGCGGCCTTTGCCTTTCCTTTATCCTTCTCCAGCACCTTTTTGACAGCAATCTCAATGCCAATCCGCTTTCTTATTATTTCCCTGTTCATGTCCAGGACCTTCCATACCCCACCACCAACAGTGCCGCATCCCAATAATCCAACATTAATTTTTTCTTTCCCCATGGTTATGCCCTCCTATGTATGATTATATAATAATTCCCTTAGGTTTGCCCTAATATTTCCACCTTTTTTACTCCCTTGATCAGGGTAACAGCCTTTAACAAAGTATCAACGGAAACCTGCATCCCGGCTGTATCTATTGATATTGTCGCATTGGCCAGACCCTGTAGTGGTAATCCCTGGTTAATTGTCAGTATGCTGCCCTGCTCTGCCGCAATTGTATTTAGTAGTGTTGACAATACCCCTGCCTTGTGCTCTAACAGAAGTGAAACCGTCACTATTTTTTTATGAACTGCCCTGTAAAAAGGAAACACTCCATCCCGGTACTTATAAAAGGCGCTCTTGCTCAGTCCTATTTCCCGGACAGCCTTGTTCACTGTGAGTACATCTCCCCGGGCCAGAAGTTCTTTGACCTCAGCTGTTTTCTTGATCGATTCAGGCAGGATATCATGGGATACAATATAATATTTCTTATTGCCCACAGATGACAATGAATACCACCCCGTTCCCCTCTGGCGGATTATTATCCGCCTCACGTGGACTTATGTGGAAATTATACCATTCAGAATTTCAATTATCAAGCCCTTTTTCATAATGAAGCTAATATAATATAAAAACGGCTGACCGGAGTTTTGTTTCCGGAGCAGCCGTTTAATTATTGGAGTTTTTCGCAGCTTATGCTTCCTCTCTGGTGATATTCAGAATCCTGTCCCTGAATAATCCGTGTTTTTCCGCTAACTTTCCATACCATGCAGCACTTTGTACCTGTATTATGAAGGCCAGGGTAACAATCAGTGCGGCCTTTACGCCAAATGCAGCCAAGGCGACCCCCAGGGATATAGATAAGTTTCTCATGACTGTCCCGTAAACCAGGGCAATTCCGTCACCCCGGTCAAAAAAAGTGCGTCCCACTGCTGTACTCAGAGCAAAGTTAACTGTGTAGAATACTACCAGGACAACGATACCGTTAACGATCAACTCCGGCTCCAAGATAATCATTTTGGCTTTCATACTGATGCTGGAGAAAATTATCAGCAGCATGGCCCAGATACTGAAACTGGGAAGATACGGTTTAATCCTCTTCTGGAATTCCTCCTGGGTCAGCCTTTTTCTCAACAATCTAAACGTCAGATGACCAAAGATCATTGGAAGAAAGACAATGACTGATATGGTAATAAACAATTGTCCCACATTTATGGGCACCATCTTACCAACCATGACCCAAAGGTACCAGGGCGCCAGAAGGGAACCGGTAATCAGCCCGACTGCCGTCATCTTTATTGCAGCAGGTACATTACCTTTAAAAATCATAGTCCAGGAAATTGTCATTCCACTTGTCGGAAGCAGTGAAGCCAGAACCAGGCCTGCCAGCATTTCCGGCTGTCCCTGCAGCAGGGCCAGACCTATAAGGTAAGCCAGCAGAGGAATCGCCGCGAAGTTTAACAATAAAGAGAATAACAGTACCCTTATGTGGGTCAGGTTATACGCCTCACTTATTTTAAAACCGATCATTGTTGGGTATATCATTAAAAAAGTCAGTGGCAGGATAGCTCCTTTAAGAAACCCGGTATCAGTGAAATATCCTGTAATAAATCCGGTGATAAGTGCGATAGGTATTACCAGTACCAGGTTCTTGGCCGGATAATGCAATATTTTCTTCAACATACCGCCACCTCCTCTATACCCCTCCGGGGTATCCATACCCAGATTATATAATATTTTATTTTAGGTGTCAATGCAGAAAAGATTAAAGGCTGTTGAATTCAACAGCCTTTAATTTCAGATGATAATACATATTAAGCCTCCACTGCCATCATTGACAATCCTCTGGAGGGTCTCCTGCAATTTAGCCTGGGCATTTTCAGGCATCCTGTGGAGTTTGTTCTGGATTCCTTCCCTGACCAGGTCATGCAGGGATTTTCCAAATATATTGGATTCCCAGATTTTCTTTGGATTTTCCTCAAATTCGTTAAGCATGTAGCGAACAAGTTCTTCACATTGTTTTTCTGTTCCTATTATCGGAGTTATTTCTGTGGTGATATCAGCCCTGATAATATGCAGAGATGGAGCACTGGCCTTCAGCCTCACACCAAAGCGGCTCCCCTGGCGGATAAGTTCCGGCTCTTCCAGATTCATTTCATTAAGCCTGGGTGTGACAACCCCGTATCCTGTTTCCTTAACCTCGACCAAGGCCGTAGAAACCTTGTCAAACTCACGTTTGGCCTGGCTCAGATCCCTCATTAGTCTTAGCAGGATATGTTCCCCTTCAATTTCAAAACCGGAAACCTCCTGCAGTATCTGATAAAAGAGTCCTTCTGCGGCATCCATGTCTATGGTCGCGATACCGGTACCCATATTCATCTCACTCAGGGCCACTTCGCCGACGAAATCAAAGGTGGCCAGCTGCTCAACAGCATAATCAATATCCCTGAGCCGGCGAACTCCTTGCACAGTTTCCCGCACAGCCTCTTCAAATTTGGCTCTCAGCCAGTGTTTATCCTCAAGTTCCTCAATCCACTTAGGCAGGGTAATATTTACTTCGTTTACAGGGAATTCGTAGAGAATTTCTTCCAGAATATCCAGAATATCTTCCTGGGTCATTTCTGCCACATCCACAGACACTACCGGGACATTGTATTTTTCTTTTAATGATTCTGCAAGTTCCTGGGTTTCAGGAGCCTTGGGCTTAATTGAGTTAAGGACGACAATAAAAGGTTTGTCAAGTTCCCTCAATTCATTTATAACCCGTTCCTCGGCTGAAACGTAGTTGGCTCTGGGAATCTCAGTAATGGTTCCGTCTGTCGTAATCACCAGGCCGATTGTAGAGTGGTCGGTAATTACCTTTCTGGTGCCGATTTCTGCTGCTTCCTGGAATGGTATTTCTTCTTCAAACCATGGTGTTCTAACCATTCTTGGGCCATCATCTTCCTCATAGCCCAAGGCTCCCTCAACAGTATAACCCACACAGTCGACGACTCGCATTTTTACCTTTAAACTTTCACTTACAGGAATTTCTACAGCTTCTTTTGGGATAAATTTTGGTTCAGTCGTCATTATTGTCCGGCCCGCTCCGCTCTGCGGCAGCTCATCTATAGCCCTTTCTCTGTCATGTACGTTTTTGATATTCTTAATTACCAGCAGGTCCATAAACCTTTTAATAAACGTGGACTTACCAGTCCTTACCGGCCCAACGACACCCAGATAAATATCTCCCCCGGTACGCTCGGCAATATCCCGGAAGATGTCCAGTCTTTCCAAATTCACACACTCCTTTCCGGCAAATTATAAATTGAAGTGGGTTTAAGGTTTTTCCCCTGGCCATCCCCCCTCCGAAAAACCTCGACAATAAAATGGTTAATAGCAAATATAGTGAAAAATGAGTCCACCGTAATAATACTGTACTTTTGGCATACATTAACAATATATATATATGAGACTAACCTTCCTTTATGACGGAATAGTTAAAAAAAGTTAAAATGAGGACTTCCCTTACCGGGCAGTCCTCATTTTCCATTTAATTTTTTGGGCAACCGGTTACCACCCAATTTCTCACCTTCATGGAAAAACCGGTGACTTTTGTTTTTGCCAGGATTTATTATTAACAGTAATACACCTTTAAAGGTTGTTTTTAGAAATACAGTCAAAAGAAACGGAGTGAAATACCATGGAAGTAAGACAAGTCATGTCTCCGGCGGTAATAACTGTATCCCCTGATGATGACGTTAAAAAAGCGGCATCCCTGATCTGTCTTCGTAAAATTAGTGGTCTGCCTGTAGTCGAAGATAATAAACCGGTTGGAATGATTTCTGAAAAGGATATTTTAAGGGCAATATACCCCACATACCAGGAATTTTTTGAGAATCCCGAGGAATTCAAGGTATTTGCCGATCTCCGGCGAAGGTACGGTGAAACAACAAACCTAAAAGTAAAGCAGATTTTTAGCAGGCGTGTCATAACCGTTGAACCTGACACCAACCTGTTAAGGGCACTTTCCCTCATGGTTACTAAAAGGGTCAGGAGGCTTCCGGTGGTTGACAAGGACGGGAATATACTGGGGATCGTCAGCCAGGGTGATATTCACCAGGCTTTATTCAATGAGCAGTTTCTGATAGAGAAATAATCTTCTTGAACCTTATTACCTTTTCCGGGCAAACACCATGCGATTAAAGACCATGTTTCCGGTGATAAACAGGACCAATCCCAGAAGGTCAAACCATAAAGGCTGGAACTGGAAAGCGCCGGGAATATAAAATGTATAACCCGGGATTTCAACCTGAAATAATCCCATAATCAACGGAATCGCATTATGAAGGGCATGGCCGGCTATACCCGGCCAGAGAGAGCGGGTAACAACATACCACCAGGCAAAAACTATTCCCAGAATAACTGCGCCGATGAATTGCCAGGGATTTAAGTGGAACAGTCCAAAAATAACCGCTGATCCAATTATTGCTTTTTTAACACTGTAATTCCATACAAAACCTCTTAGAATCAGACCCCTGAAAAGCATCTCCTCTGTCAGGGGAGATACGATAATAACCAGCAGCGATCCTGAAGCAGTCGAAATAAGGTCAGAAAATACAGCCCTGAATCCGGCCGGTGCCGGCAGAAACAGGTTTATCAGGTTGTCAATTTCGGAAATAAGTATACTGGTTCCTGCTACTATCATTATCATAGGGAGCAGGAGCTTTATTTTAAATGCCCGGAAAGAAAAGAGTTCCCTGAAATTCATATTGTTTTCTTTCATACCACGGGACAGGATGAAGCCTATGGCCAGAACATTAAAAAGGCCGTTTGCTGCCGGGTGTTCAAGAATTTCAAAAGGGAAACCGGCAAGCCTGCCGATGGCGATAAAAGCTATCTGCAGTGTCCAAAACAATACTATCATCTCTAAAGCGTGGCTTATCTTAGGATATCTCTTATTTCCTTTGTTCACTGTATTCTGTCAATCCTCTCTCTCCGCCCTGCTCCCCTTGACCGGCATGTCCCACATGGTAAGGTGTTCTATAATGAAATCAACGACCTGTTTATGCTCTTCTTTACCGCTTTTGCCGATTGTGAAGGGACGGCCGAAAACCATGTTGATTGGTTGGCTGCGGTCAACAGGGCCAACATCTTTAAGTAACCGGCCATTACCCCAGAAATCTGTCTTTATTGCGACCGGTATTACCTGTGCACCTGTTGCCTTAGCTAACTTAATGCCTAAAGAGTTGAATTCTCCGGGAATGAATTCAATGTTCCTTGTGCTTTGGGGAAAGACAATCATCGATTTCCCTTCACTCAAAAGCTTTTTCCCCATTTCCATCACAATCTTAAAATCTTCCCGGGGATTGTTCCTTCCCACGACTATCGGCTTTCGGGAACACATTACAGGGCCGAATAAGGGATGGTTCACCAGGCTTTCCTTTACTATAAAGGTAACTTCCATCAGTGGGGCAATAATACACGGGAAGACAAAAGTTTCCAGAGTACTCATGTGATTGCTGATAAACACTATTGGACCATGATGGTGACGAAGGTTATCCAGCCCTCTCAGGTGAAACCGTCCCCCACAGCTCTCCACCAGTTTAAAAATATTGTAAGATGATTCTGCCCAAGCCTTTGTATCATATCGTCCCTTTAACGCCAGTGACCGTGACCTGACTATTTCCCTGACATAACCGGCAACAAAATACCAGCGCGTATTGAATGAGAGCCTATCCATCAGCCGGCGCGGCAGGTCATCCCGGGTGTCATATGATTTTTCTGGGAAAAAAGGTTCCATCAATCCGTCTTCCTTTCGCAAGAACTGTTTTATTAAACCTGACTGTATATCACCAATAACTTACTGTCAGACATCTATTTTTTGGATATAACCGGTTTTGATTTCCTTTACATGTGCCTAAAGAAATGCTAAAATTAATCAAGGCTCATGTAACAGGTCTAGTGAGTTAATTCTCCTTCTCAACTATCTCAAAGGTTAGGGAAGTAAGAGAGTGATCCCTAAACCGTTGTGGGCAAAACATTTTGAGGAGGGTTTTTAAATGTATGAAGACAAAACCTTGACCTGCAAGGACTGCGGTAGTGACTTCAGCTTCACTGCTTCGGAACAGGAATTCTACTCCGAAAAAGGATTTACTAATGACCCCGGTCGTTGTCCGGAATGCAGGGCAGCCCGGAAACAGCGGAATCGCGGAGGTGGATTTGGCCGCGGTCCCCGTACTCAAAGAGAAATGCATTCAGCCACTTGTTCTGCATGCGGGGCCGAAACCCAGGTTCCTTTCCGCCCCAGCGGAGAACGTCCTGTTTACTGCAGTGATTGCTTTACAAAGCGCAGCAGGTATTAAGCGCATAGACTCCTCTCCTTAAATGGAGAGGAGTTTTTTGTTATGCCGAAGAATTAACGTAATATATTCAGGTATTTATCGTGGATTTTACTTAATGATAATAACGACACTATTGACCCGCAGAGAGCCAAAAACATATCCCACTGGGTATCCCAAACGTCCCCCTGGGTCCCGAGAAAGGCTTCGGCAGCAGTACCGGTTAATTCAGCCACCCACCACTCGATCAGTTCGTAAAAAGCTGGGAAGACTTCCAGGGCCCATGTAAAATAATCTTTGGGTCCAATGGCTGACCATATAAATACCGCCACAAAGCTTACCAATAAGCACAAATGCAGTTTTTTACCATGCTTTCCATTTCCCATTTATATTATTCCCTTCCGCCAATTCAATTTTACCAAATATTATTATGTATTTACAATATGCCGCATTACCTCTAAAGGTATTGCGGTTTTTTCTTTGTGGGGATTCCGGCAGGCCTATAAGTAACAAACCATATCTTATTTTCATAATATGTATAAAGACTTAACCAGTCAATTGACTTCTTCAAGAGGAGGGTTGATTTATGGGTGCATTTGGTGCATGGAGCTGGCAAACAGCGTTTATCCTTTTCCTGATCCTGATTCTTTTGGTCCTTGGCGATGATTAATATGCAGCCAAACCGGTGTATAAAATTGGATCAGTCCTGCCTCCCAACCCTTCGTGTTGGGAGGTTCTAATTATTTTCTCCGTCAGTGTCACCAAAAAAAGTATTTTCATATTATGGAGCAAGACAACAAAATACACAAAACCGTAAAATAAAGGAGGTATATGCATGGGTGGTATAGGAGGATTCTTTAATCAAAACTTTGCTTTTGTGCTGTTTCTCATCCTTATTCTGTTGGTCCTCGGAGATGATTAGAAAAAACTGATGATCTAGGACTTTCACTGAAACTGACAACACTGTATAAGACCTTTTTGTTACAGCCCCCGTAACATCCCGGGGGCTGTAACAGTGCAATCTTCCCTTTATTATCTTAACAGACAGGGTATCTGAGCAAGTTCCAGAAATTCTTCCAGGGTCATTGTGTCGAGGTAATTTTTTAAGGATTTCAGCCCATTCTGATCCATAGAAAATATTATACAACACTGCCCGTCATTCATAGTATACAATAGATGGCTGGCAGTGCGTTTTTTTTGATTTATGATAGCATTGGGCATTAAGCCCAATACTACTCCGGCATTTCTCTTTAACTGGGCAGTTGAAAACACCGGTATAACGCTGAGAAGGATATTCAAGTTGACTGTGGTAATGCCATTTTCCCTGAATATATTATTCCATTCCTTGATTGCCCGGATAGTTGCTTTTCTGGCTTCATAATTAGAGTAAAGTTCCTGTCTGGGATAGTGGGACATGATTCTTTGCGCCATTTCCAGGGACTTTGGGTTGTTTTTCATAAAGAAATCTTGGTGCTCTTCATATACCGCCGGGTGGGTGTGAATTAGGTTGTTCAAAGTCAAAATCCTGTTTATGTTTTTTTCCAGTTCCTCTTCATCACTGCCAATGGTTTCTTCGATATCTGAATAGAGTCCCTGTTCGTCCACTGCCAGGCCTCTTCTTTTCTGTTCTGCCAAAATCCAGTTGTGTTCCAGGTATCCCTGAAGCTCAGTTCCAATTAAGCCGGCAAAATTAGGTTCAATAACCCTGATAAAACTCGGCACATGCTTCCTTGCACACAAATGAAGGATTTCATGGGAAATAATATACTCATTTTTAATAGATTCAGGTTTCACATGGAGAGTATAATCCCCATTACCCTCAATTACGGTCTGGACATCACTGTCAAAGGGAAGATTATCTTTACATATTTGGACTTTCCCGGGAGAAACGATTGAGGAAGCTTCAGTTACCAGTTCCCTGATAAATTCTGACAGTTCATTTTCGTTAATCAGTTCCATTTAATTGCCACCTTTCTATATCTCGTTAAAAAAATGTTTCAATTAAGTGTACCGTCAAAAGAGCAGCCAGGTAGTTCACGGCCAGAAACGCTAAAAACCCCGGCAGTACGAAAAAAATACCCAGATAGAGATATTCCCTGCCTTTACTGATTATCGACATTGAGATAAACAGTGCGGAAAGCAGCGCCAGGCCGGCAGCCTTAAAAACCATAACCTGGCTGTAATCCTGGGCCAGTGAGTGGATGGAAATTGCATCAAAGACCATGATAAAAATGTTGCCAAAAACAAGAAAAACATATTTGTTTCTAACCAAACGTAATTTATTGGAGAAAAAGCCCATGATAAGCTCCCCTGTCCCTACATATCAAGCGGGATATTAGCTTATATTATAATTCTTTATAATTTGAAGGTCTCCTTGTATAGCCGGAAATATATTTACCTTATCTTTGGCATAAAGGCCGAACCCACAGCGCCGGATAAAGATACCACTGATGCCACTATGAATGCCGTTGAGAACGACCCGGTAGCATCTGCTATACCCCCTCCGACAACCGGGCCTAAAGCCTGCCCGATCCCGAAAAAAAGAGTAATGAACCCTAATGCCGCAGGGGCAAGCTTAGGTCCTAACATGTCGCCACAGGCAGCGGCCATTACTGCCGGTATGCTCCATGCAGTAAGCCCGAAGAGTATTGCTGACCCGGTAAAGTGATAAGCAGTAGTTCCCATGGCGAATAAACCATAGGCCACTGCATGGATAGAGAATAAAATAATAAGGGTATTCTTCCGCCCAATGGAATCAGACACCATCCCCCAAACCAACCCGCACAGCAGACTCAGCCACCCCATATACATAAACAGTCTGCCGGCCTCTACACCCGTATACCCGCAATTACCTATTAAGTACTTAACAAAAAATGTCATATAAATAATGTATGAGAACCCAAAAGCGGTATAAATTAATCCCAGTTTCCATACCGGCAGTGAAAGGTAGACAAGCCCCCATTGAATAGGCTTTACCCCGGGGCCTGAATCAACCCGGGTAACGCCTCCGCCTTCATGAGATTTATCTCCATTTTCTTCCGGATTGTTCCTCAGCACAAGGTAAGCGCTTGCTGCCAGCACCAGTGCTATACTGCCGAAAATAAACCAGCATATTCGCCATGCGTCTTCCCCATATTCAGATATAACCCAGGGGACAAACAAACCGGTAAAGATTAATCCAATAGATGAGCCTGATACTGCGATTCCTGAGGCCAAACCGCGCTTTTGCTTCGAAAACCATGCCGGCCATAAACCCATGACCGCAATATTAGCCGCTCCGCTCCCAATACCGGTTAATCCACGCCACATCGCAATTAACGAAAAGTCTGCTGCCAAACCGGTAAATACCATACCGGCGCCTACAAGAACCAGGCCCAGGGCAGCAATTAACCTGATTCCGAACCGGGCAGCCAATGCGCCTCCAATTATCGATAAGGCTAAATATCCTATAAGATTAACCGTTGCCAGGAGACCTGCCTGTCCATTATTTAGCCCCAGGTCTGCTTGCATGGTTGGGAGTACCATGGTGTAACCGAAACGGGCCAGGCCCAGGGCGCCAAATACGGCCAAAGTCCCCATGCCCAGCACAACCCAGCTGTAATTGAATTTTTTTCTGATTTCTTTGTCCAAATGAGCACCTCCGCTTTTAGGAACTTGCTATTTCGTCCATAATGTGTTATTGTAGTAGTACGTGTTCAAGAGTTGGAAACGCAAACAGTTTTTAGGCCCTTCTTTTATAGAATTGGGCAAAAGGGTTTTGGGTTTTAACTTTTTGATCCAGTTTCATGTAAAAGGAGGTAGTTAATATGGAAGGCAAAGTCAAATGGTTCAACGCTGAAAAAGGTTTTGGGTTTATTGAATCAAACGAAGGTGGCGATGTATTCGTTCACTTTTCGGCTATTCAGGGCGAAGGATTCAAAACTCTCGACGAAGGTCAGGAAGTTACATTCGACATCGTTGAAGGTAACCGCGGTCCTCAAGCCGCCAATGTTGTCCGCAAATAACATATTAATGTTATCAAAGGTTATTCCTAATAGGAATAACCTTTTTTTATTTATAATGTACTTCTTAATTCTTCGTTTAGAAGAATTTTACCTGCTTGAGTTGTTTCAGATAACAGCATAAATGCATTAACATTCAAGTGAGTTGAAATGAATAAAATCTTCTTGCCAGCACATATCTAAACTGGTATACTTGAAGAGTTGCATAATTTGATGGAGGGTAACACAATGAACGATATTAGAAACATAGCTATAATTGCTCATGTCGACCATGGCAAAACGACCCTGGTTGATGCCATGCTAAAACAAAGCGGAGTGTTTCGCGATAACGAGGTAGTAAATGAACGGGTGATGGATTCCAACGACCTGGAACGGGAACGCGGCATCACCATCCTGGCAAAAAATACTGCTGTATATTATAAGGGCTGTAAGATTAATATTGTCGATACTCCAGGCCATGCAGATTTCGGTGGTGAAGTAGAAAGGGCTCTGAGCATGGTAGATGGGGTTCTGTTAGTGGTGGACTCTTTTGAAGGACCTATGCCCCAAACAAAATTTGTTTTACGTAAAGCCCTGGAAAAAAACTTAAACCCAGTGGTTGTGGTCAATAAAATTGACCGTCCCGATGCCCGTCCTCATGAAGTCATCGACGAAGTATTCGATTTATTTTTGGACTTGGGAGCTAATGATGAACAGTTGGATTTCCCAATCATCTATGTTTCTGCCAGGGACGGCCTGGCCAAAAATGAAATGGATGACCACAGCTCCAGTCTAGAACCCCTCTTTGAAGCAATTATCAACCACGTTAGCCCTCCCAGGGTTGATAAGCAAGGACCCTTTCAGATGCTGGTGACAAACCTGGAATATGACAGTTACCTGGGCAAATACGCAATAGGCAGGATTAACCGGGGATCGATAGGTTCCGGCCAGCCAATAGCTATAATTAATCATAATAGCTTGATTACCCATGGTAAAATCGCAAAACTCTTTGTTTACAAGGGACTAAAAAAAGTAAATGTTAGTCTGGCTGTGGCCGGTGATATCATAGCGATTGCAGGACTGGAAGAAGTCAATATCGGTGAAACCCTCACAGATATTAACGACCCGGAGCAGCTCCCGGTAATTACCGTGGACGAACCCACCCTTTCCATGACCTTTGTGGTCAACAACAGCCCATTTGCCGGTCAGGAAGGAGTATATGTCACCTCCCGCAAACTGCGGGAACGTCTGTATAAAGAGTTGGAGTCCAATGTCAGTCTTCGGGTGGAAGACACTGACAGCCCTGATTCCTGGGTTGTTTCCGGCAGGGGTGAACTGCATCTTTCAATCTTAATCGAGACAATGCGGAGGGAAGGTTATGAACTCCAGGTTTCCAAGCCGGAAGTTATTTTTAAGAAAATTGATGGTAATATCATGGAACCGGTTGAATATCTGATTTTGGACATTCCGGAGGACGCCATGGGGACAGTCATGGAGAATCTGGGCAAGCGAAAAGCCGAAATGGTTAATATGTCTGGGAGCGGTCTGGAGCAGATTCGCCTTGAATATAAAATTCCTGCCAGGGGTTTGATTGGTTTTCGGTCTGAGTTTCTTACCGAAACCAGGGGACGTGGTATTATGAACCATATTTTTAGTGGTTATGAGCCTTATAAAGGAGAATTTAAAACCAGGCATCAGGGCGCCCTGATTGCCTGGGAAACCGGGGAAGCTGTTACTTATGGCATGCTCCAGGTGGAAGACCGGGGAACCCTTTTTATTCAGCCCGGAACAAAAGTCTATGAAGGGATGATTGTCGGCCAAAATAACCGGGACAGGGACCTGGAAGTCAATGTTTGCAAACGCAAACAGTTAACAAATATGCGGGCGAGCGGTTCAGATGAAACGATACGGTTGAAAGAACCCTGTATTCTCACACTAGAAGAAGCCATTGAGTTTATTAATGACGATGAATATGTTGAGGTGACTCCCGCAAGTATCAGGATGCGCAAAAAAATACTTGATAAACAAGACAGGACCAAAGCAGTTAAGCAGGCTAACCTCTTGAAAGAAGCAAAAGCCTGACAGTCAGGAGTCATTGCCGGTCTAACTGCCTGTGACGATTATATTAAAAGAGAGTGGGAAAAAACCATTCTCTTTTATCTTATATACTTCTTTTTTTAAGAGACTGGGTAATTCATTTAGCCGGTTTTGTCTGAGAACATTCTTTATTTTATTTACATAAGATGTAATACCTTTATATCTATGAAGGGAGGGTATTACATATATGTTTATTCACCGGTTGCCAGAACTCCCGCGCGGGATGACAGCTGTTGCCCAAATACTGGGAGGGCCGTTGGCTCCAGGCATCTCGGGCAGTGTTTGGTTCAGGGATGTACCATGCGGGGTCGAAATATGTGTCAGAATATGCGGGCTGCCCCCTTACCGGCCGGCAGTTGGAGAGGAACCTCCCATAGGCCCGCACGGTTTTCATATCCATGAGTTTGGCTGCTGTGACATAGGTGACCCTGGCAATCCATTTACAGCCGCAGGTGAGCATTGGAACCCAACCAATCAACCCCACGGGAATCACCCCGGAGATTTCCCTGTATTGTTTTCTAATAATGGTTTCTCTAAAATGTGTTTCTTTACAAACAGATTTAAAGTAGCTGATATAGTTGGTAAGTCTGTTATTATTCATCAAAATCCTGATGATTACAGAACCCAGCCGGCCGGGGCAGCAGGCAAAAGGCTGGCTTGTGGAATTATTACATCATTCTATAAAAACTCCTGCCGATCCGCCCACCAGGGATATAATGAAAAAACTTATCTCCGGGACACGCCGTCCCCCTCTTTTCGCCTGCAACTTATCATATCCCATCAAAACAAAACCAAAAATGTTTACCGCTATTAAGACGGCATATATTAGTTTCATTGATTTCCTCCTGTGAATACCGGCTGCCCCGGAAAATCAGGACCAGTATAATTGTTAAGTTATTTGTAAAAATTATAGAGTGAACTTTGACTCAAAGGAGCATACCATGACAAAGAAAAAAGTTGAAAAACTAACCTTACCCATTTCTGATACCATTCCTGGTCCAGGTACTTTTGAAGCGGGGATTATTGGGGATAAACACAGCGCTTCCGAAATCCCATCAGTTGAAACAGAGAATGCCGCAGACTATATAGGCCATGGAACAGCTGATGATATCCCTTCAACTATGCAGGCTCCAAAACCGAATAAAAAAGAATAGTCTTCATTTGCCTTTTATTATATCTACCATGGTTCTTTGAAGCTGGCACAAGGTTTTTTTCAACTCTGCCCTAAATTGTTTGCGTTTCCTCATATCATGCAAGCAGCTAACAGACGAACAACCCAGGTCCTGCGTGGCATTTGAACAAGTTAAAATACCAATTCGAGCCATCTTATCATCCCCCAAAAATTTTTTCTTAGTAAAACTGATCATTTATAAAACTTAAATTCATTGATTGAAGTTACAATAAATAAACCAATCTTCCTTAAGTCATTAACGATGCCGGTTTTTTCCTCGCTTAATAGTTTAATAAACCTGTCGAATGCTATTACACTTACTACAGATTGAAGAATTACTGGTTTATACTGCAGCCAATAAAAGTTTTCAATTATAATTCTATTGGAATATAACTCTAAAGTCGATAAGAGTACTAATAAAAAGGCAAATAAATAAATAACCAGTCTAAATCTCAGGGCTTTAACAAATATTACATACTTATCAGCTAATGGCATCATCTTTTTGCCCAGCTTATCGATCAAAAGCATATACCAAAGCCCCAGTTTTTCAGGAAGATAAGCTATAACTAATAACGTTATTGTCAATGAAAGATAGGCTGCAGAAAATTTATCTTTAAAAAAATATCCAAATAGTGCTCTCAAGCCGGAAAAGGTCAGGTTAACGGTTGCGACAAAAGCAAAGACAAAAGCTATAGCCATTAGAAAAACTAATAGAAAACCTGCTGTAAAACCTAATAATCTGATAAGAAATTTAAAAAACCAATTAGGGTACCTGGAATTAAGGAAACCTAAGGCAAAGACAAGAATTAATAACAAAATCAGAGATATTGGCATGAACGTAATTAAGGTCAATAGATACGATCTCAATCATATCACCCCAAACTTATGAGTGTTCCAAATAAAATATCGTGCATTATCGGTCTCCGTTCAAATGACAATATTAATTTTGTGATTTCGACAGTTATCCATAGTATCCTGCATTTATCTGATAACCCAATTTTGTCATACTGTAACTATCGCGAAGCCAAGAAGATCAGGGACAGGATTATCCTACGGGAGCAAAAAACAAACAAAATAAAGGACTTTCCCCTGAGTGAACCTCAAGAAAAGCCCATGTAGAATACCCGGTTACTTACGATACTGTTCTGGACTACCCCCTGTTCCCAACTACGAAGGGAAAAAAGCCGATGCCGCGCCAACAACCCTTCAGGCTTCGTTAGTGAAATTGTTTAACCCCCTCCGATAGGAGGAAATATCGAAATCTCATCTGCGTCACGCAGTACATATGTTAAGGGTTTAAACAGTCCGTTAACAAAAATGATTTTGGCCACCTGTACAGATACACCGATGCAGTTTAAAAACTCTTCCAGATTCATTTCCTGGCTCAATACATGTTCAAAATCGTTTTTCCCGAAGCATTCTAACCGCTTGTTTTCACAACGCAACCCTGCAAATAACCTAACCGTTATGTTCATCCATACTCACCTCACCAGTTTCTAAGACGGCGGGGTTATGTATTACTATAACCCCGCCGAAGTTTTTTTTCAGGAAGAGTGTACATTGTCCAGGATTTCATCCGGCACGTCATAAACATGGTTGTGGGGCGGCAGCTTCTCGTAGTACATAAATTCTGGGAGCCGGTCATCTTGCTTGGTAAAGCCTGCGGCTTCATTAAATTTTCGTTCCAAGGCCAACCATTCGGCGCCGAAACGGCTAAAATCTTCCGCAGTGTAACTGGTGCCCAGCAAGCCGTTAATAGTATCCAACATGCCCTGGAATGCATCCGGTAAATCTAGGATGGCAAAAGCGATAAACAGGCAATAACCAGTGGCGTCGATAAATATGGTCGCTGTCTGGAATCCCTTAGCCATAGCTCCCTTTTCGGCTGCTACCAGTGGATCGGCTTTTCCCCCGACACTAAGAATTTCGGTGGCAATAGTATAGCCAGCCGTATGGTCCGCGCCCATTGTTGAGGTAGCATAAGTAACACCAATGCCCTTGACGGCCCTTGGTTCATAAGCCGGCATGGCCTGGTTCTTCACTACCGGTATTCTCACCACGCCAAAAGCCTTACCAGTGAATGCGGTACCATTACCTAAGATTCTCCCAATGGGACTACCCTTACCAACCTCATTAAGAAGTTCGATAGCTTTTTTACCGTCACCAAAGGATATAACACCCGCCTCCATAGCCACGCCTAGGGTTGCACCCGCTTCTATTGTATCAAGGCCAATATCGTTACAGATGCGATTCATTTCGGCAATGTCATCAAGACTGTCTATCCCGCAGTTGGCCCCGAGAGACCAGGCAGTTTCATATTCAACGGGGGAAACATGGTATGTTCCGTCGGGATGGTTTACCACGTTAGAGCATTTAATCACACAGCCAGGATGGCATGCATGCCCGACTTTGCCACCCCTCGTTTTAGACCACTCATTAATAACCTCGCCGCCGATCTTGCTGGCGCCTTCAAACCTTCCGGAACTGAAGTTACGGGTTGGCAATCCCCCAGCTTCATTGAGGATATTTATCAGAACAGCTGTTCCATATGTTGGCAGGGCTTGACCTGTTACGGCATGCTCTTGTAAGCCTTTGGTAAGTTTCTGCTGTCCTTGTTTAAACAATTCAGGATTGGCATAGGCAATATCACCAAGTCCTTTTTGTTCAATTATGATAGCCTTTAAGCCTTTGGAACCCATTACAGCGCCAAGTCCGCCTCTGCCGGCATACCGACCTGGGCTATTTTCCGGGTCATTACATGATACTCCTGCATTAACCATAAGCATCTCACCTGCAGGGCCGATGCCAATAATACCTATACCCTCGCCATATTTTTCCCAAATCAGTTCATTCATTTCATACATGCCCTTGCCTGTCAATTCCCCTGCTTCTTCCAGGGCAATTGTTTCCGGAGTTAGCCTCAATATGTAAAACTTACCTTTTTCTTTTGGCTGCCCTTCAACGATGATGGCATGAATACCCAAGCGCGCTATCTTCTGACCCGGAATACCGCCAGCATTAGCCTCTTTAATGGTTCCGGTAAGAGGACTCTTGGCACCCACTGAAAGGCGGCCGGAACTGGGAGCAGTCGTCCCTGTTATGATGCCGGGTGCAAATACTAATTTGTTATTGGGACCTAAAGGGTGGCAGGTTGGATTAACCTCATTAGAAATTATGGTGGAAGTCAGAGCACGTCCACCCAACAAGCGGTGATTCTGAGAAACATCCTCTTTTTTTACGGAAAGGTCGCTCATGTTCACCCTCAACATAAACTTACCCATTGCAACACTTCCTTTCACTATTTTGTTCCTTCAATCATCATATACTACCATTTTTTTCCATTGCTTTGACGTGTAATCTCCGCGCCGTGATGCTTTCGCCTCCAATGCCCCAATTATCTGTATTAACTTCTTCAATTACTACTACTGTTATAGCGTGATCTTTCCCCAGTATGTCAACCAACAACTGCGTAGCTCCCTTGATGAGGTCTTGTTTCTGTTGGGTCGTAATACCTTCTTTGGTTATTTTAATATTTACATAAGGCATATCACTTCTTTCCTTCCAATCAAATTATCACTGCCTTTCCTCATCACCCAGCCTAAATGCTAATTCTTAGTCATTACTTTACAAAAAAACCAGCATAAAACAAAGCTCCTAATACTCCGCCAATAATCGGACCTATCACCGGCACCCAGGCATATCCCCAGTCGGAATCCCCCTTTCCGGCAATAGGCAGTAAAAAGTGGGCTATTCTGGGCCCTAAGTCACGCGCCGGATTGATAGCATATCCTGTAGTTGTACCAAGAGAAATACCTATACCCCAGACTAAAAAACCGATAAGTAACGGTGCAAGACCAGCTACCGGATTGTTAGCCAATATCCCTAAGATACCGAGGACCAATACAAATGACCCTATAATTTCGCTCACCAGGTTTGCGCCTAAGCTGCGGATTGCCGGACCTGTTGAAAATACGGCTAATTTAAGACCAGGGTCTTCGGTTTCGGACCAGTGGGGCAGATAATGCAGCCAGACAATTACCCCGCCAATAATGCCGCCAATTAATTGCGCTAAAATATAACCGGGCACTTTGTCCCAAGGAAAGTTGCCTATCACAGCCAACCCTATCGTCACTGCAGGGTTAATGTGTGCGCCACTAATGCCTCCAACCAGATATACAGCCATAGCAACGGCGATACCCCAACCTGTAGCAATTACCATCCAGCCGGAGTTTTGCCCTTTCGTTTTATTAAGCACAACAGCGGCAACACAACCGTCCCCAAGTATCACAAGAAGCGCAGTACCTATTAGTTCTGCAAGATAAATCGACATATAATTTCCCCCTTTTCTACTATTTCATAGTTATTTGAACCGACGTACCGATTTGCGGTAGGAACACAAAGACTATACCCCCCCTATTGAGCACCGTAGACCACAAGATTCAACCAGCATTTTTAGCCGTTCCAGATTACCGCGGCTTGGAGGGGTGATTCCCTCTAATGGATACTTGCGGCCTAAATAGTCATACTTCCCTTGTCCAAGTCGATGGTAAGGAAGTAAATGCAATTCCTTGACTGTACCCAGGGAATGGGCAAAATTAGCAGTGGAGCGGATGTTGATCAGATCATCATTAAATCTGGGGATAATCGGTACTCTTACAATCATCGGAACCCCGGACCCTGCGATTATCCTGGCATTTCTGTGCACGGTCTTGTTTGATCTGCCAACATACTTTTTGTGTTTTTGATCATCCATATGTTTGATGTCCAGTAACACCAGATTCACTAAAGGCAATAGACGTTTTAGAACCTTTTCTGTTGTAAAGCCTGTTGTTTCTATTGTGGTGTGCCAGCCGTTGGCTTTGCATCCGGCAAGTAGTTGTTCGGCAAAACCTGCCTGAGCAAGAGGTTCTCCGCCTGATAAGGTAATTCCGCCACCCGAACGGCGGTAATAAACGTTATCTTTTTTAAGTTCATCCAATACCGTTTCAACTGTTTTTTCTTGTCCGGCCGTATTCAATGCCGCAGCATAACATACCTCGATACACTTCCCACACAAAGTGCATTTTTCTGGTCTTATCCGGGATGGCAAATCAAAATCAACAGCCCCCGAAGGACACACGTTCAAGCATTTTTTGCAGCCGATACAATTGCGGGCAATAAACATGATTTCTTGTTCCCGGCGTTGGGATTCAGGGTTGCTGCACCACGGGCAGCGAAGGGGGCACCCTTTTAAAAATACTAGGGTGCGGATACCCGGGCCGTCGTGCACAGAAAATCGTTGAATATCAAATACCATTCCTTTAGCCTGCAGGTCTAACCCGTATGTAGGCAACTTCAGCCCCCCATTACCCGTATAATAATTAGTGGATGAGGGGTTAATGAACCCCTCCCTCACTAATTCAGGATTACTTTATTAGAAGATGTGTTCTGTCCTGGCAATGATGTCATCCTGGATTGATTTATCCAGAGAGGTAAAATGAGCACTGTAGCCCGCCACACGAACAACCAGGTTTCTGTATTTATCAGGATTCTTCTGCGCATCGAGAAGTTTTTCCCGGCTTACTACGTTAAACTGGACATGCAGGCCCTTTTGGTCAAAGTAACTGCGGACAAGGGCCGCCAAGTTACGAAGACCTGATTCCCCTTCCATAGCTGACGGATGAAACTTCTGGTTAAATAGAGTACCGTTAGATGCGATATGGTGATCAAGTTTAGAAACAGAGTTAACCGCCGCCGTTGGGCCTGCCATATCCCGACCGGACACCGGAGATACTCCGTCTGCCAGCGCTACACCTTGCTGTCTTCCGTCGGGTGTGGCCCCTGTCCCGGCTCCCATTGGAACATTAGCCGAAACAGGATATAAGCCAGGCTGGAACTGACCTCCACGTGGGTTCATGTATTTCTCAACTTCACGGCAATAAATCAAGGCACCCTCGCGGGCAAGATTATCAACTTCGTCATTGTCATTGCCAAACTTCGGAGCCCTATTCAACAACATTTGACGTAAGTCTTCCTTGTCGGTAAAGTTGCTGTCAAGGGCACTCTTCAGTTCTTTCACTGAAACCGCCTTGTCATCAAAGACAAGCTTCTTAATGGCCGCCAGTGAATCACCAACGTTTGCTACTCCAACTCCTTGCGGCCCTGTGAAGTTGTAATGAGCCCCTCCTTCCTGCAGTGATTTACCTTTTCCAATACAATCTTGTACCATCGAAGACAGGAACGGCAAGGGGGCTCTTTCGCCATGAGCAAGGTCTACGGAATTATCGGCATTAATTAGCAGGCTTACGAAATACTCCATTTGTTTTGTATATGCGTTCATAAATTCTTCAAACGACTTAAATGAGGTGAACTCTCCGGTTTGAGGACCAAGTTGCTTACCGTTAACCGTTCCATTATTAATGGTGATTTCCATTACCTTCGCGGTGTTGAAGAAAGCCGCATCATGCCAGCCTTCGGTTTTACCGCCTTTTTGCGGTTCAACACACCCGATGATACCGTAATCCCGGGCATCCCTTAAGGTAACTCCGCGGCCGGCCAAAGCAGGAATAATTACTTCGTCACTATAATAGGCTGGCATGCCAAGCCCTAACCGGCTAACTTCACAGGATTTTAACAGTAAACTGTCAGGAGTTTTGTTCCACACCCGGATAGACAATGATGGTTGCGGCAGTTTTGTATGTTCGGTAGCCTCTAAACACATAAATGACATTTCGTTGGTTGCATCTACCCCATCAGCAGTCTGTCCACCTACAATCAAGTTCTGGAACATCGGGTAGCCTCCGAACGCTTTGGTTGAACCCTCATCCCTGACTTTATTCACATCATTAAATTTAACCCATAGGCAGTCAAGAAGTTCCTGCGCTTTTTCCCTGGTGATCTTGCCACTGGTGATGTCCTGCTGGTAATAAGGATACATGTATTGGTCAAACCGCATCGGTGAAATGGAGTGGCCGTTAGATTCCAGTTGAATGATAGCCTGAACAAACCAGAAAGATTGCAGTGCCTCATAGAAGGAACGGGCCGGGTTAGCGGGAACCCATTCACAGTTTTCGGCAATTCTCAGGAGTTCGTCACGTCTGCGTGGATCTTGGCACGATTTAGCTAATTCCCTGGCCTTGGCTGCGAAACGATCAGCATAAGTTATTGCGGCTTTGGCTGTAATAATAACCGCCGTTAAAAACTGATTTTTCTTAATGTAATCGGGGTCGGACGTGTCAGATTTTGCCTTCTCCGCTTCTGCTTCCGCAATTATGCCGTTATACCCTATGGACATTACTTTGGCGTAATCCACACTGATGTGACCTACACCGTTGAAAAAGTAATTGCCAACCGTAAAAACACCTGCCGCAATAGCTTCCCTTGTTTCGGGGAACATATATTGCTCTGCTAATTCATTAACTGTTCTGCCGTCCCAGTACTGGAAAGCCTCCCGAAGTTCTTTTTTGGTTTGTTCGGAAATGAGAAATACATCGCCCTTCCGTTTTGCTAAAGTTTCGAATTCAGCTAAAAGCCATTTGTTTGAAAACTCAGGGAATATCTGGGTTCCCCGCGGGTTAGTAGTTAAATTGCCAACCACCAACTCCTCATCCCGAATTACAACTGTCATTTCGCTAAGAATTTTTTCAAGCGCTTTAGCTCGCCGAATAATCATCGGCATTGATTCGGTTTCTTTAAAAGACTTGGTAATTAAAACCGCTCTTTCTGATTCGACCTCCGGGACTACTGACAATAATCCTTCGATCAATTTCTCAATCCTCGGAGATACAGAATCCATTTCCTTTTTAGATACTGCCATTTTTTAATCCCCTTTCTTATATTTTGTTAATTTTTTAACCCAAATCACCCTGCCGTTCCAAACCTCCCTTCTGTTAAAATCGTTAACTGATTCAATGAATCGTTTTTCCATATAACAATCGATGTTTATGTATATTAATTGCAAATTACGTGCCAGAAAATTTCAGCCCAGCAAAACTCGGTTTCACTGGGCTTCTCAGACTTTATTAGATTCTTTAAGGCCTTGTTTCTTCTTTATTGACACTGATTTTAGAAATACCACCTTAAATAATCGACGGGCACTAAATTTGAATTTTTTGCCCGTCGTTTGTCCCATTATGAAACCCTCATTCCCAAAATGGGACTAATTTTTATTTTTCCTTTAGTAGATACTCCACCAGTCATATCTCTGTCAAAGGCTTAAAGAACAGTATTATTACACCGGTCTTTTCCCTTTAGATAAAAGAGCTTCAATTTCAATTCCATATTCTGCTATTTTTCTGTAAAGGGTACTCTTCCCTATTCCTAACACAGAAATAACTGCCTTTAAATCGCCGTTATGTTTAATAATTGTTTGCCTGATTGCGGTTTGTTCTATATCCTTCAAACTCTTGTTGTGTGACGTAATAATTAATCCATCTGACTCATCGCTTAAGAGCTCAGAAAGGTGGTTAGGGGTTACCATATTGTCTTCAACCACATTGACAAGTCTCTCAATGGTATTTTCCAGTTCCCTTATGTTACCAGGCCAACTATAAGCCTTTAATCTCTCTATGGTTTGCGGCAATAATTCCATCGTAGGCCTGCCCATCACAGTTTTAAATTTCTCAAAAAAGAAAATAGCTAAAAGTTCGATATCTTCTTTCCTCTCCTGTAAAGGCGGAATACTTATGTTTACTACATTAAGACGGAAAAACAGGTCTTGGCGGAATAAACCCTTTTTGACCAATACATTCAAATCGCGGTGTGTTGCTGCAATTATTCTTACATCAATCTCTTTGTACTGACGGCCACCAATCCGACAAACTTGTTTCTCTTGTAAGACCCTTAAAAGGCTGGTCTGGGCCGATAAAGGCATGTCCCCTATTTCATCAAGAAAAAGAGTGCCCCCATGACACTGTTCAAATTTTCCGGGGTTACCTCCCTTGCGCGCCCCGGTAAAGGCTCCTTCCTCGTACCCAAATAGCTCGCTTTCCAATAGTTCCGCCGGAATAGCAGCACAATTTAAACCTATAAAAGGACGAGTTCTCCTTTCGCTCTCCCCATGAATAGACTGGGCGAACATTTCCTTGCCTGTACCCGTTTCCCCAGTCAACAAAACTGTAGAATTACCTCTTGCTACCCGCTTACACATTGCAATAACCTTGTCAATATGAACACTCTTCCCAACAATCTGGTCAAAAGTATACTTTGTTTTATTGCTGTTCTCTGAATATTTGGATGAATCTCCCACCAACCTTTTTTCAATCCTGCTTTCCATGTCAACAATCGCGACAATACCTTCAAAGTTGCCGTTCATATCACAGATTTTCTTAGCCCGTGCACCAAACAGTGCAGAGCCTGATTTATTGCCAACAGCCAACGCGTTCTTATCCTGTGTAGTATGATTGAACACCCATAGGTTGTGAATATTGGATAATTCCTGAATGTTTTTTCCTATCAAATCTTTAACAGGTATTCCCATCGCCCTGGCCGCAACTGGGTTTACCTCAGAAACAATTCCTGCTTTATCGATAAACAATGAACCTTCTTTAATTAAATCAACAATTCCTTCATGTTTAGCTTTGTGTAGATTGAATTGTTCTTGCATATCCAGGAACTGCAATTCCCTTTCGATGTCCTTGGCTGCCATTTTAATCAACCGGAATACTTGGTCAATACCTGCTTTCGCATCCCCGGTCGCATCTAAAGTAGCCAGAATTTGACCATCTGGGTCAAAAATTGGGGAAGCAGCACAGGCTAAGATATGATTTTTCTTAACAAAGTGTTCTTGGCCATAAACCTTTATTGGCTTCTTCTCAAACAATGAAGTGCCAATAGCGTTGGTTCCGTTCATTTGTTCGCTCCAGTTAGCGCCCTCACATAGCCTAACCTTGTTTGCCTCTTTACGGAAACCATCGTCAACGATACTCCTTAAAATGTAGCCCTGGAAATCTGATAAGATTACCATAAAACCTATTCCACGCAATATCTCATAAACATTTTCCATAATGGGATTGGATACAGAAAGCAATTGTTGGTAAGTTTCTCTTTTTTCCCGTAATCTTGATATTGATAAAATTTCAACTTCACTGATACAATCAGGGTTAACATCGTATTCCTTACACCGTTTCCATGAATCATTGATAATAGGTGTAACCTCCGTCGGAACTTCTCCAGTTTCAATAAACCCGCCCCAAAGGTTTGTTTTTTTCTCAACCATATCTTCCACTCCTTAAAAAGTTTTTCAAATATGTCGAGGCAAACCAAGAGGATTTATAGCCACAAATTTGTAACTGTTATTATTAGCGTATTAATAGTTTACTCTGATCAAATATCAAGTTCAAGAATCCTACCGTCAACTGCCTAATTTTGATATTCACAGGTTATATTTGACGGGGAAACAACTAAAAATCGCCCGTCTAAAAGCCAATTAGGTCTTCGAATATTTACTAGCCGTCGCCACCAATTTCCAGGTCGACACCTTGTCCATTTCGGAGCACGGGCAACAAGAAAAACATGAATCAGTTACTGCCTGACAAATCTCAACGTCAAATATCCGCTTCCTTTTATCCGCCGTGGAGGTACATCGTAAAGCCCTATTCGCAAATGACAATTTCACTTTCTATTCAGCCATTTATTTGCCCATTTCCGGATAGATAGAGTTTAAAGCATCATATTTATTAGATTGACAGCCAGTCATTAACATCTTAAGGTGTAGTTTAATAGCATAAATTGAATACGATAATTTTGAGGTGTATAAGATATGGCTAAAGAGTATCTTAAATGTTTAAATAAACCTGGCAAACTGCCAGTATTAGGTAAGGGGGTATACGGGAAAGTATATAAATTAAATGAAAAAACCTGTGTAAAGGTCAATAAAGACCCGGAGGTTAACAAGAAAGAAGTAGAATTATATAAGATATATGGAAATTGTCCATTATTTCCAAAGTACTATGGCTGTGGTCAAAACTATATAGTTATGGAGTTGATAAAGGGGGAATCGTTAAGAAGTTATTTAGATAAAGGTGGCATATTAAGTGAAAATATTCTAAAACAGTTAATAAAGATGTTTGAAGAGGGGATTAAAGCAGGATTAAGTCTTAATCCTAATGCCAGGCATATTATTTTAACTTCTGAAGAATATGCAAGGCTAGTAGACGTTGAGGACATAATAAAATTTTCATCCGCCAAACCTTTTATGTTAATGAACCGGTTGAATAAATATGCGCAAAAACAGGCTTTCTTAGAATATTTAAATAACAACAGTAAATGGTTAATGGATCAATGGGAAGTAAAAAATAAGAACAAGGATGTTTGATTAAATGAACCGGCCAATTTAACTTGCAGAGCTTTCCCTGATTTATGTCTTGTTATTGTTCAAAAATTTGATATAAATCCGTGATTAAAGGTATAACAATCATTAAAATGAATGCTACCGCAATAAATACTACCGGTAAGGGTATCCTTTTATCCTGTGAACCTCCGGTTATATTCCTTATGCGGCGGGAAAATGCCCACGGGTCCCTTTTCGCTGGGTCACCATACCCAGAACCGAATCTAAACTTATAAAAACACTTATTACATTCACCTGCCGATTTAGGATTAGGATGACCACATCTCGGACAAATCATAAACATCTCTCTTGTTTAAGAATATGGCTTTGTTTTTTTCTTTCTATCAAAATCCTGGCAGAATATATTCGTTTTTCAGACACTTTCCCACCCGCAGGCTGGCGGATTTTTTGCTATTAATTCATTCGACATTTTACAGTATTTTCCTTGATAAAAATTACTGCAAAATTCGACAAACCTACCATAGCTATAAACAGCAGAATTATGGCTTATACTTCAGGGTATAATTATCTCTGAGGTGAATGAAATGCTGTTAGATCAACTAATGGGTTTGATGGAAAAGATGGCACAAGAACTGCAAGAGGCTCCCCCAGAAAAAAGAGATCATTTCTTGAAAAGCTCCCTTATATTGTTTGATCTCTCATTAGAAACCCTGAAAAGAAGTCCTGAACTAAGAGAAAAGTTTGCCCAAGTTCATTCTGAATTCTTAAGGCATCCAGAGTCTAAAGATACTATTCTTCAGAGCATTCAAGCATATAATACCTACGTCAAAAACCAATAAAAAAAACGGTTCGAGCGGTTTTTGCATGTTGTTTTTACATTTATCCAGTAGTATAAATCGTGTCAACCGTTTTTCTGCCTGCGTAGTTAGGATTTCCTTTTTGACTACCGCTAGAATAAACAATATAATATTAATAGAAATGTTGTTCCAAAGGGAAGGTTACTAGTGAGCAAGCCATCGATGACATAACAAAATATATTAAAGGTAAAATCAGGTAAAAACCGCTGACCGGCACTTTCGATCTGAAACATCGGCTCGGAACATCTAAAGGTAAATGACACTGCTTGTCGAATACTGAACTAAAGGTTTCATATAACTCCAATGAAGATGACAAAAGAGGAGGCAAATACTTATGTATGCAAGCAATGGAAAGGGTTCCATAATTCGGTTGGTTTCGGGTTTACTGATAATCATAAGTATAATATTAAGTAGACTAGTTAACCCTTATTGGCTTATCCTGACAGGACTTGTCGGAGTATTCCTTACAGTTTCCGCGCTAACTGGCTTCTGTATGGGTGCAATCATTTTTAGAGCCCTAGGGGTTCCAGATCGTAAATAATTAAACGACCCCCAAAGTCCGCCATTTAGCCCGTTGTTAGATATTGTGAGGATGCTTACTTCTCTAGTAAATCTTGGTATATACTATAGTTCACTGGCTCGAAACAGACGAATACTATCTTCTTAAGATTGTGGCCATTCTCCAATAAAAAACTGGAAACTTCATCCACGGCAATCTTAGCCGCCAACTCCTTAGGAAAACAATAAACACCGGTACTAATGTTGGGAAAAGCCATACTCTCAATGTTATTTTCAACAGCCAATTTCAG
Source organism: Firmicutes bacterium HGW-Firmicutes-14 (assembly GCA_002840275.1). Classification (GTDB taxonomy): domain Bacteria; phylum Bacillota; class Thermincolia; order Thermincolales; family UBA2595; genus W-Firmicutes-14. Next base: position 7,358 of record PHAB01000003.1, on the reverse strand, counting down.
TGAGTTTCGATAACAACTTCTTAATAATTCTTCTTCATTTTTGTATCCGCCTCTCCAAACAGGCCCAACTGTATGATTTTCCACCCGCCTTGTGTATCGCTCCATCAACACCTCCACCTCCCATTAATCCATTGTTGGCGGCGTTTATAATTGCATCGACGCAAATCTTAGTAATGTCCCCAAGAATCAATTCAATTTTTCCGTTCATCTTATCCTCCTGAACTTAAGCATTCTTATTCCGTCTAACGGATTGGCACTAGACGAACTTTGTCCGCCCGCAGCGCTGCGCGGTTTTTGCCCCCGCGCTGAAATTTATTATTTTCTTTTATCCATACTCCCACCTGGACACAATAAGATGTTTAAAAAATTCTGTCTGACTAGAAAGTGGTGAGAATTATGGATACATTTAGTCATGGAGCTTGGACATACTTGATTCTCAAAAACCACCCCAAACGTTGGTTAGTAGTTTGGGGCATGGTTTTCCCGGATATCGCTATCTTAGGTTTGGGCTCCTTCCTTTTATTAAAAGGAAACCTTCATGTATTTAAACCTTTATTACAGCAATTATATTCGGTTCCTTTAGTACCTTTTATAGACACCGCATTTCACTCCCTAATTATATGGATAATTTTATTTTTAGTATTTTTCATTAATCACTTTGTAAATGCCAAATGGTTCTTTTTTGGTGTCTTTTCCCATATTGGTATCGATATATTAACTCATAAACACTTTATACCCCGATATCTTTGGCCCATTAGTGATACTTCAATATCAGGATTAATTGATTACAGAACACTTTTATTCATGGCCATTGATATATTATTACTCTTAAGTTTTACATTTTGGAGTATCAAGAAGCTTATTAATATAAAGAACGACCTGCATTAAAACTAAAGTAAATAAATTTAACTATAGCCATTTAACCCATTGTTCGTATAATACGGTCATAACCAGTTCAGAGCGAAAAGCATTTATACTGAATTACTGGCCGTCGCCAGAGCAAGCCTGCCCTGCTATTTCTCCCAACAGGTGATTCTCAGGTATCGATAAAATTCGAAGATTCAACTACCGGTTCACCTTCGAACCACAAGTCATGGTGATTCGTTGTTTCAGCTATACCAGTTATCTTGTCATTACTCTTGTCTTCTACTCTGCTCTTGATAACTTTAGTATTAATGATGTCTGAAAAAAAGGAACAATAATAGCTGGATTCTACATGTCCTTCTCTAATAAATTTCTCGAACTCACTCATTTGACGGACCTGCTGTTTCTTTCCTTCAGCACTACTGAGGTTTCTATTTGGCGCTCAGGAATATTCCAATATTTGCGAAGTAGTTTATCCTTTTCTTCTTTGGAAACTAACATAAAACCATGTTTCTCATAAAACCGGATTGCCCAATGAGCATCTGCCCAGGTTCCCATTAGAATAGGCCTGTCAATTAGTGATCTTAGATGTTCCAGTAACTTACCACCAATTCCCTTATTCCTATGAATTGTACGAACATATGCATGTCTAATCAAAATAACATCCTGGACAGGCTGCAGACCCATTATTCCGATAAGCCGGCCATTCTCTTCGAAACCCCAAAACTCTACACCGCTCTCGATTTCTTCGAGTAGTTCGGTCATATTCATGTATTCATCATTCCAACGGTCAGCGGGTATAACACCTTTATACGCTTGTGCAGCGTCATTAATAATGGAATAAATCATTTCAAAATCAGACTCACAACATTTTCGAATCATCTTTTTGACCTCCATAGAGTCAACGATTTCGTCTAACGCATTGGGGCTAATGAACTTTTCCCGACCGCAGTCTGGCGCGATTTTTGCTCTTTCATCCCTTCCCCACTTACCGCAAAAATCGTGACAGCCGAGGACGGGGAAAGTTGGGTCGGAGGCGCAGCCGTGGCCATTTAGCCCGTTGTTAGGCGATGTCTGGCGTTAAGCAGAAAAATATATTTTTTATCATTTTTATGATATAATATTAATATCTTTAATGATAAAGGAGCGATTACTAATGCCAATAATTCGACCAATCTCAGACTTGAGAAATAATTTCAATCAAATCTCTGAACTTTGCCATGATGAAGGGGAACCTGTATTCATTACAAAAAACGGTCAAGGCGACTTAGTTGTCATGAGCATGGCAACATATGAAAAACTTGAAGCAATAATTGAATTATACCAAAAACTTGGTGAAGCTGAACAAGAAAGTACATCTGGCGCACCGACTATTAGTCATAAAGAACTAATGAAGAAAATGAGGGCTTCCATTGATGGGTAGAAATATCAAGTAAGGTATCTTCCAAGCGCTGAAAAAGACTTTATGGAAATAATTGATTACATTAGGACAGTCTTTTATGCAGTAAAGGGCAACATTGTTGAAATCAGAAGAATTCTTCACGGAAAAAGAAGATACTCTTTTCTTTTTGACCCCAAATAGCCAGATTTCGTCTAACGCATTGGGGCTATATGATTTTTTCCCGCTTGCAGGCTGGCACGATTTTTGTCCAGCCTGTCCTTCTTTCATTTCGCAAAAACCGCTACACCGGCGGCAAATGGCAAAAGGCGCCTTGCATCTAAAGTCCCTCATTTAAACGGTCACCTATTTTTGACTGTGCTTTATAACAATTTGTTTACTCTCATTGATATTAAGTTGCAAAAAAGGCAATGATAATTACTAACATTAGGTTTTGGGAGTGATAATCTTGGTCATTATGGACCGACTTACAAGAGGATTTTTTGCTGGCATTATTGCTGGGATAATACAGGACACTATTGACTATATTTCCCACTCATTTGGGCTTACCAAACTGAAATATCTTGACTGGGTGGGAATAATGATATACGGATCAAAACCTAATACTTTGATGGAAACAATATTAGCACTCGGTGGAGAAATCTTCTTTTCGGGAATTATAGGGATAGTTTTTGCTTATCTTCTTCTTAAAATCAATAGTGATAATCTTCTTCTAAAAGCTTGGCTTTACGGAGTTGCCATTTGGTTTGGAACTTACGGGGTTATGACTTTATTTAAAGTGAGAGGGCTTATTGCAATAGATGTAACGACAGCTTTAGTTGATGTGTTTACGAGTTCCATTTTTGGTCTTGTATTAGGTTATACCTTAAGGTGGCTAGACCAAAAATCTCAAGTTAAAAAACTTTCATAGCACAGTCTTTCGCCCAACGCATTGGGGCTAAATGAACTTTTCCCGCCCGCAGTGCTGGCGCGATTTTGCTATCCTTTCCCCATTTACCGCAAAAAAACAAATTTATTTCTTTTCCCAATTCATCACTTCTATTATTTCAACCACAGTGTAACCATAGCATCCCATGGCAAACTCCCAAGGTTCATAGTAAATCCTAACCGGAGATGCACAACCATAACACTCAAAATCCAAAAAAGGCTCCCACATGCTTTCACTATATCCATGAAATTGGTCAAATAGCTTTTGGATATCTTGCTTTAAGTTCGAATGACTTAGATGCAAATGTTCCGCCGTGCCCGATTCCCAATTTCATTTGACATATGATATCATATGTAATATTATACTAATATAGGTGGTAAGATTGGCGGGCTGGTTTTGAGTAAAATAAGCTAATAGAAAAAATATTTCGCCATCCAACTCCAAATGATATTAGATATGATGGAATGTCAAAACTTCTGTTAGCTTTGGGTTGTCGAATTCAAAGGAAAGCCGGCACTAGTCATAGACATTTCAAACACCCTGAATTTCCTAAAGTGATCACCTAATGGAATCCGAACTTGTTCGGCCTTATCAGGTTAAACTGGTTAGGGAACTACTTAAATCTATTGGAACTGTTCAGGAGGATGAAAAATATGTGTAAAGAGCTGAAAATTAACCTTGAGAAAATTGATAAAAATCTATTCGATTCTAAGAAGAGCCCTGACGAATTTATTAAAATTCCTGAAAATCCGGAAGAAATCGAACAACAATGCAAACAATATGAATTATTAGAATACCCCTTAAAAATGGAAAGAACAACAGATAATCATGGCACTTATTGGATTGCTGAACATCCTGACCTCCCTGGATGTATAACTTATGGTAGTACCAGAGAAGAAGCATTATTAAACTTAGACGATGCTAAGAAAGGTTGGATATATACTGCCATAATTGAAAATTTGCCAATCCCAAAACCAAATACTAAATCAGATATTGAAGATTGCTCAGGTCGTATTTTGTTACGTGTTCCCAAAGAACTGCATCACAAGCTACTTCAAAAAGCAAAAGAAGATGACACAAGTCTTAACCAAGAGCTTCTATTTCTAATTTCTTCTGCTCTAGGTTTGAGTATTCGACATCTAAATAAAAACTTCAGGTAATGTTACCTACTAATCGCAGGGTTCTTTTTTCGCATCCATGCGGCGGAATTTCGTCTAACGCATTGGGGCTAAATGAACTTTTTCTGCTCACAGTGCTGGCGCGGCTTTTGCTCTTGCATCCCTTCCCCACTTACCGCAAAAAGCGTGACAGCCGAGGATGGGGAAAGTTGGGTCGGAGGCGCAGCCGGAGCCATTTAGCCCGTTGCTAGGCGATGTCTTCTAAATTGACCACTCTTTTCAAATAGTAGTTCCCTGTTTCCTCCCGTATGGACAAATATATAAACACATTCCACAGACTTCTATCTGCCCTTTAGCCTTCATGGATTTAAAATACTTTTCGCACCTTCTGGCGTCATATCTTACTTCCCGAGGCTCTTCTTTATAAAATGGCCTGCCGGTAAATGCTTTCATAGGACATACATCTACACAAGCCGTGCAATCACCACAACGCTCCTCCATGAGCTGTCCTGTTGGTTCGATCGAAGCATCCGTCAAAACTGATACCCACCTTACCCGTGGTCCGCTGCCAGGTGTAATTAATAGGCAACTCTTGCCGATCCACCCCAGTCCTGCTAAGCTTGCTCCCATCTTATGTGAAAAAATGGCACAAATCCGTTCGTTATCAGTATGTTTTGAAGCCGGAACTGGAAATACAGCATACCCTTGCTGTTGTATGAAACCACTTATTACTGATGCGGCTAAATCTAACCGTTGATTAATAATATCATAAGCATGGTGCCTATAATTCATAGCTACAGATTGTTCAGACCTTCTTGGCAATTGATCCACAATATGATTAATCAACGAAATACCTAAAGAAATACAATGTGAAAAACCAGCAATCTCCGAACCACCCTGATTAAGAATGGCCTCCTTTGCATTAGATAAATCTGCAACACCAAAATATGTTACACCGTTATGAAGTGCCATTTCCTTAATTTGTTCAGTCAAATTCACCTTAATCATCCTTTCAATTCAAAACGTTACCCGAAACCAATTAGCCCATTGTTAGACGATGAAGGCGCTATTACCACTGATTTCGACTATTTTGCCCCATTGTGTTTTTACGTTTTTACGGTTTCATCATAGGAAAACATGAATAAGTCTTTCCAGTAGAGTAACCGCTGTTAATTCGGTGGTTCTTTTTTTCTTTAAGAATAGCACCTTTTTCACCTAACGCATTAGGGCTAAATGAACTTTTCCCGCCCACAGGCTGACGCGATTCTTGCCCCTCACCCTTTACCCCTCTGGTTCGCAAGAATCGTGACAACCGGGAGGACAGAAAAGTTGGGCCGTCCCAAGAGACTATCCCCAAAGTCCGCCATTTAGCCCGTTGTTAGTATAATACAGTCATAACCAGTTCAGACTGGCTTGTTGTTGGGGCTTTTGACCCCGTCGCCTAAAGTGTCCACTCCCTCTAAAGGCATTCATACCATGTCTGAGTTGGTTGGGATTTAATCCCGGATCACTTCGCGAACCTGTGGAGAGTTCACGTACAAGGTCTTGGAGTAAAAGGAAGTTATTTATGTATAAACCTGTTTTAAGTCTGGATGTTTCAAAAGGAAGCATCTATGCCGCCACGTATCTTTCTATGCACGAACCCTTTAAGAAACCGGTATCAGTTCCTCACACCCCTCAGGGTATCTCAGTGCTCATTGACCGTCTCAGAAATATGGAATACCTTACAGGTGAAAGACCTCAGGTTATCCTGGAGTCTACGGGTAATTATTCAAAGCCAATTAGCTGCATTTTTCAGGAGGCCGGATATCCCGTAATCGTTTTAAACCCTATCCAAACACATCAGCAAAAACGCCGGTCTATACGTAAAGTGAAAACTGATCCGGTTGATGCTAAACGTATAGCAGAACTCTTTTACATGCAAAATTTCAAAGCTCAGAAACCAATCAGCCCAGCTATTGCTGATTTAAGAGTTTCATGCCGGCATTATGATGGGATCAATTCTTTATATGTGGAATCCCAGCTGCGGTTCCAAAGCGTTTTAGACTTGCTTTTCCCCCGCTATCCGGATGTTTTTTCTAAACTCTGTGGCGATTCTTCTCTTTGCCTATTGGCTGCCTTTCCTACTCCTGAATATGTTTTGGCAGCCACGAAAGAAGATATCTTAGCACTTCTTAAATCAGAATATCAGCGAAAAGGATGGGCAGAAAATATTTATGTTAAATTACTGGCCGCCGCCAGAGCAAGCCTGCCCTGCAAAATCTCCCAACAGTCCAACATACGTGTTCTCAGAGAGTACATAGGCATACTCATGACACACAAAGCTCAGTTGGCTGACATACGGGCTCAAATTGTTGCGGCGGCCAAGGAGATACCTGCTTATTCTTTGCTGAAAACCATCCCCGGTGTTGGAAAAATTACTGCTGCTGCCATCCTGGCGGAAATCGAAGACGCAGGTCGTTTCTGCAGTGACCATCAATTAACAGCCTACGCCGGTCTTGACGCTTCAGTATTTGAATCGGGAAAATTCAGGGCGTCCAAAAATAAAATATCAAAGTGTGGATCAACTTACCTGCGAAAAGCGTTGTTTCAGGCAGCAAAAGCCGGTATACGCAGTACTAAAAAGGGACCGGTCAATCCTATTTTACATAGCTATTATTCGAGGAAAGTAGCAGACGGTAAGCCTAAAATGGTTGCCCTGGTTGCAACATCCAACAAACTATTGAGAATTATTTATGGTATGTGGCGGAAAAACGAGCCCTTCAAACTAAGCTAGGATAGATTTATAAGCATTTTTCTTAAGTCTATCATCGGTAGGCTTGCTTTGCTATGCCATTTTACTGAACATAAAATATTTTTTAAAAAACTATTGACGTTTACTAGCTGGTTAGGCGATGTGTCGGACCACTTAGCAAATTCTTAGTGGTCATTTTTCTTACCCGCGTGGCCGCTGGCGCGCTTTTTGCCACTTCCATCGTTCGCAAAAATCGTTACAACGGCGTGTCTTTCGGAAAGAGCCTCGTTAGGCAAATAGGGTTTGTAAGGCGTT
>PHAB01000040.1 GCA_002840275.1 Firmicutes bacterium HGW-Firmicutes-14 | reverse complement strand
AAGGTGACTGGCCTACTGGAGCGTAGCCGTGGCCTTATTTCACTGTGAAGGTGGCCTTATTTTAGCGATTCAGTGGTCGTTTTGAAACGAAATATACACTGCAAGGGGCCTCTGATTTTTGGGCAAAGTCTCAGTACTAATCATATTCTGTATCAGGTAAAAGAAACAACAGAAAGGAGTATATCTATTGATAAAAGTTAAAGTGGGATTACGCCCTATTGTTACTAATATAAATTTGCCCACTGTTTTAAAAACAACTATTCTTCCGGGTGATTCAATCGAAAGTTTATTTATTGCAACCCAAGTTGGAGAGATCTTTTATATAAGAAATGGAGTTATAAGGATTTTTTTAGATATTCGTCAGAACGTTATAAAACTAGGTGTTTCTGGTGGTGGATATGATGAACGCGGATTAGTAGGACTAGCGTTTCATCCCGCCTTTTACTATAACGGTCTGTTTTATCTTCATTATTCGGTAGCAGGAACACAAGGCCCGGGGGCTCTTCCCGATTCTATCACTCTTTCAGGAGCTCTTCCCAAATTCTTTACGCCTGACCCGTGTGATCCCAGCACCTTAAACCTAGAGTGGACGAATAGAGAAATTAAATATGATCATATTGATACAGTCGAAGAATGGGTTTTGCATTCGAATGGTCAACCTCTAAAACGGAGGACATTACTTAATTTAAGAAGACCATTTTTTAATCATAATGGTGTCAATAGTTTAAACTTTTCATCGGAAACAGGAAAACTTGTTTTAACGACTGGAGATGGCGGATCAGGCTTTGATCCATTTAACTTAAGCCAGGATAATATCGAAATTGCCGGTAAAATAATTGAAATTGATGCAGCTAAAAATACATTTATCAATAATCCACCTGTGGTCACACGCTTTAATGAACTTCCCGGATCTATCCAGGAAACTCTTACAGTAATTGCTAAAGGGGTTCGCAATATACCAGGTATTTCTTTTCAAAGGGTTTGTAATCAATATATTAAATACATAGGAAATGTTGGACAGGATTTAGTAGAGTCTATTTTTTCATTCATTCATTATAAACCAATCCCAGTAACTGAGCTTATTCAAGCCTCTTTAAATAAATCTGAAGCTGACCCAGAAGGGTTTATTAACTTTGGATGGAGAGCGTGGGAAGGTGTCCTTCCTGCTTCGATTTTAAGGAAATGCCCTGCTAATCCGGATTTAGATGAGAAAGTGATTGCTTATTATAATGAAGCAGTAAAAACTTCAACGCGACGTCTTGAGCCTGTAATCAGTTATTTTCGTGAAGATCCGCGACCCAATAAGTTTGAAGGAACTGCACTTACAGGGGTCCAACCTTATATGGGGAATAGAATCCCCGGTTTAACGGGAAGTGTTGTTTTTACCGACCTTGCCCGAAATCGTGAATCTAAACCTCCGGTCAGAGGAGTTTTAGCTTATTTCAGGGTAAGAACAAAGTGTAAACTAAATGATTTTAGTGTTATTGAAACCGATTATAATTTTGGATCTCAGTCAGCTTATTATGTTAGTTTGGGAACGAATTTAAATCAGTCCAGACTATTTTTGGGGGTTTATGGCTCTATGAGAGTGCGTGATTTTAATCAAGGTAGTGTTTTTGAAATTGTTCCATAATCGCTTTGATATTTTCTAATTCATCAATAAATTGGTTGATATTTTTGCGTTTCGGCTTTTATTAGAACTATTTGTTCCAGATTTCATAGTATTTTACATAGTATATACTGTGATGCTCTACCCATCAACTAAAGTAATTTGAAAGAAGGTGTAAAAATGTCCAGAGTTCCTGCTTCCTGTCCCCCGGGGTTTCTCGGTCGTTATATAGTTCGACCGGGAGATACAATGTTCAGGATAGCCCAATTTTTCCGGACACGGTTGGAAGCATTAGTGGTAAATAATCCTCATATCACCAATCCCAATATTATTTTCCCCGGAGATGTATTATGTGTCCCGGGCCTAATTCCTTTCCCCTGTTGTATTATGCTTATGCCGCGTGTATTAGTTCCGGTCGGGACAGAAGCCTCAGCCTTTGTACATACCCCAGCCACCGGAGGAGAGGCAGTAACAGTATCAGCTACCCTGCCTCCTCCGACAACATTCGGCAACTTTAACATATACCTGGCAACCGTAATAATTCCGGAAATAAACGGAGGACCCGGTAATGTACTTTCCCCAACCCAGGAGGATCCGTCGACTTATGCCACAACCATTAACATTCCACTAGCAGCCAGGTTAACTCCCAACTCACGGGTAATAATCGAACCATTCGCAGAAGTGGCAGGCATATCCGGGCCTGTAATTTTGGAAGGCAGCCTTGGGTTATGCCGCTAAAAATCACATTAGATTTTATAAAATGAAAAAACCAAAAGCCTTGCTTTGAGAGCAAGGCTCAGACTGTAGACAAACGCCGCTTTTATGCTACGATGCATAAAAGCGGCGTTGACTTTATAGAGCACCGGCTCCAAACTTACTACCCCACATGCACCCACAGTAACGTAATTGGGCTTTCCATTAACATCTGCTCCAATAATCATCGTAGGGAAAGGACCAAACAACATGGTTGCCTGTTACCCCATACTTTAACACCTTACATGTTTACGTTTAAAGCCTAGCCTTCCCTTTTCAACTGCATTTTGAATATATTCTGTTGCATCATTTGTTTGACAGAGGGTTTTGCCCATAAAAACATCTACCTTTCCTACTTCTTGAGCAATTTTCTTTGCTTCTTCATGAAGCGGCAAATATGAAATGCCAACCGACATAATAAAATGGTTCATGGCATATTTAGTCCGGTTTGGCTGGTTGTGTATCGTGTCACGAACCCTGTTAAGCATTGCCAAAAGTTTGTCCTTGTCAAATTCATTGTCTTTTCGACTGCCTAATAGCCAATTAAACGGTAAAGGCAATATCTGTTTCGGCAAGGGTCACTGCCACAATGTAGTCCGAAATCATATAAAAATATGCGCCTTCTATCCATCGGTCAAAATCTTCTTCGGCCATTTTCTTTGGCTCAGCTATCATGCCAGCTAAATACATGGCATCATAATTTCCTGTTGCATAAAGCTGCTCTGCCAAAGGCTGGTTGTATTTTATTTTCTTAAAAATCGGTTTCATAGCGCTTATGCTTACGCCAAAAACAGGCTCTTGCGCACCATTTCTCATGTAGTTTTTTTTCGTACGCTCTGTACCAAGGGACTTTAGTTCGTCCATGATTTCGTTTAGTTCCATTTTAACATCTCCTAAAAATATATAATAAAATTCGTTTCCCGCATCTTCAAATAATCCTTAATGGATTTGAGCAGTTTCAGCTTTTATTGATCATCGTCAATGAAGTGACCTATAAACTATCTTTGACAAGACGAAATCCCCATTCGTCCCACCGCCAGACAGTAGTTCTGACAGGAGCTTTTTTATCGAGAGCATAACGTTCTCCGGATATCTTGCGGTACTTTCCTTCCTCGACCACCAAACTCTGGCCGTCACCATCGACATCCCGGATTGTGAAGGAGACAATCGGGCGATCAAGGTCGGACGAACACCAGACCTGCTTCATGGCCTTGTTCTTCAACCGGTATACAAAAAGGTGATTCTTATAGCTGGTATCCTCTGCTGTCTGCCAGAAAGGCTTGACAGATCCAAAACTGCCCGTTTTCCATAGAGTCATCACCAGGTTGACCGTCCCGTCGTTGTCGACGTCACCCAGGGCAAAATTGTCAATGCGCCAATCACCCGGTGACTGCCAGAGATACTTATCTCCTTCCCTGACAGTAAGCCGGTGATCAGCCAGGATGTATTCCTCTGTCATCCCGTCACCGTCAAGGTCACCCACAGCCCTGGTACGGGAGCTGATTCCTCCTGTATCCTTTAACGATACAAAGACGGTTAGTAGGACGGCCAATATTACTGCTAAGGGAATCACCCGGGAGAATCTCACCGGCTTTACCATGCCGGTGGTGCTCTAAAGATTTGAGTCCAAGAAGGGGGAGCAGGTGTTTGGTTGTTGTCCAGCATCTCCTGCCACTTCTGGTCGGTCAGCCGGTCTCCCGCCGGCCAGGGAAACTCGTAGTAGGAGTAGACTGCACCCTTAGTTATGCGCAGCTTGCCTTCCACAGGAACAACTGCATAAATATGGCTGACGAACCCGGTGCCTTCCTCAAGCACTTGACCACCTCCGGGGTTAGTGGCAACATCTGCTATCAGGGCAGCCGGATTCTCGTAGATGGCCGAAGGGTGGTCGACACCCTCGTCACGCATTGCTTCCAGCCAGAAATGCTCCAGCTGCACGCCAAAACCTCGGATCAGTTCATAATCCTCGTCGCTCAGGGGTTGGCCGGCCAGTTCCTTTTCAGCGATTTCCTTAAGCCTGAGTGCCAGTTCCTCCATCTGTTCGAGAGAAGCACGGTCGCGCTCGTTCAACAGTTCCCTGTTGTTCAGCCCTTCGGTGGTCATCCTCGTCAGTGCGGCGAGACGCGCATATACGACAGGATTGGGTTCAACGTAACCGCGGTCATCAAGGTCTTCCGTCCCCCCGCCCGCTTCGGCGTAAACCTGCTTGGCGTAGAGTATGGTATCATGCTTAAGCTCAGTCCAGCTTCCCAGATAGGTCTCCAGCTGCTTGCGGATCCAGGCTTGGCTGTGCATAAATGAAGGGTACCCCTCCCCTTTTGGTTCGGTCAGAGGCGCCAGGGTGTAAAGCCAGGACCAGTAAAGGTTCTGTGTCCAGCTCTTAATATCCAGTGAAGCGATGAAGGTCCGCATCTTATTCATATTCTCGGGGTAGTTCTTATACCCGGTCTCACCCATCGCATCAAGGATAGAATAGGCTTCTTTTGAACCCATAGCAGCAGGGATATCAAGCCCTTTCGGCAGCATCCGGCTCTGCCCCCTGTCGTTTTCTTTTACTTCCCGGTATATCAGGCGCTGGAAGATTGAGGCATCAAGGGTAAACCGCTGGCCCATAAAACGGAAGCCTTTAATTTCTTTATCACGGTCGGGCTGGATGTTCTCATCAAAGATAGGCATGGAGTTGATTTGCGGAGGCTCCAGTTTATCAATGCCATCGCGGAAAGCGCTCCACTTGTCATCGTCCCCGGTCAGCTGATCCAGGGCAGGAACCTTCCCATAGGTTTCCTTCATTAGCTCGTAGTACTGGCTGAATCCCAAATCGTCACTCTTGCCGACGAAAAAATTGGTCGGCTCGTAGATGCGGTTCCAGTGGTCATATGCCTGCTGCCGGCTTAGCATCAGTGTGATCAATGCCGCCGACTTCGTTTCATCCTCATTGGCAGCACGGAACGTCAATCGCCCGTACCACATCATGGCCCGGAAATAAGTTTTCAGCTCATCCGACTTGGCGTAATGACCCCGGGGAATATACTGGGTGTAGTCTTCTTTCAAAGCTTCGGTCAAAGCGGCTCCAGGGTTTCCGATATTCATCACCGGCGATGGAATTAACATTCCCTGGTGTTCCATAATGAGCTTTAGTTCAGCATCTACCTTAGTTCGAACATAGGAAGGAACATCAGCCTTGGAATCAAGAAGCCGGGTGGCCACGGCAAAGAAAGCCACATTGCGTTTCGACGCGTTTTCCCAATCCGTGCCTTTAAGTGCCTTGTACTGGTTTTGGCTTTCAGCCAGCATCAGCCGTGTCAAGGCCTCTAGCTCACCGCGCAGCTTATCTTTTTCCAGGGTCCGCAGCAGGTGATTAAAATACAGATGGTAGTTGTGCAGCATGGCATCGGTGGTAACAAAATTGGGAATAAATTCATAACGGTTTTCCTCGTAGATGCTGAAAAACTCGCGAGACGGTGTTGGGACCACCACAAAGCCGTTCTTGCTCAAGAGGTTTGCGGCCTGGGGAGAGAATTGAAATTGGTCCCTGTTAGTTATGTTACTTAGATCATCAGCTACCCGGTAGGCCTTAACTGACGGCTTGAGAGTAACCGGAACCTCTTTATACGGCGCAAAAGCAGCCACCGATGCAGGTAATGAAACCATAGGAACACCGGTCGGCGATTCGGGAGTAACTTTCTTCGAAGATGACTGACAACCGGCGAGGCTTGCCAGCAGTACTACCATCGTTACAGCCCACAGATAAACAACAGCAGATCTTCTCGTTTTCATATTAACGTCCCCTTTCTTACACTTCGCCCCAGTCTTTACAAACATCTACCCATTCTTTGTTTGAAGAATATTTATCAAGTTCCTCACATGTCAGATTGATAGCGGAATTACTGCTTCCACAGGCAGGGAAAACAGTTTCAAATCTTTTAAGCGATATATCCAGGAAAACGGGCAGATCGTTTTTTAACCCAAAAGGGCACACTCCTCCAACAGCATGTCCGGTGTAATCTAAGACCTCATCGGGTTTTAACATCTTCGCCTTAAAACCGAACTCCGCTTTGAATTTTCCATTATCGGTTTTGGCATCACCGGCCGTAACTATCAACAAGGCATTTTCTCCGGCCTTGAAACCAAGAGTCTTGGCAATTCTGGCAGGCTCAACCCCCAGCGCCTGGGCTGCTAATTCAACGGTAGCACTGGATGTCTCCAACTCCACTATGTCATTATCTCTGTTCCATTTCTTAAAATACTCACGAACTTTATCAATTGCCATTATAAATGCTCCTTCTTATGTAATATGAATAATAGGGAAACGGGATTATTTCTGATATATCTTTGCTCCAAAAGGTATAATCCCAAGCTTCGCCAGTTTAAAATGCTGAAGTCCAAAGGGTATTCCTATAATTGTTATACAAAAAATTAGGCCTGTAATGAGATGGGCTAAGGCAAACTCCCAACCGAAAAGGATAAGCCAGATAATATTGAAAATCAATCCTCCCGCCCCAAAGTTACCCAGTTCCACTTCTTTACCGAAGGGCCACAACACGAGTTCTGCAATTTTGAAACACTGAACACCGAACGGTATCCCGATAATTGTTATACACAAAAGCAGACCTGCTAGAAACCATACGATGGCTCCAATGATACCGCCAAATATTAACCAAATAATATTGCCTAAAAAATTCATCTGCTTCCTCCCGCTGCTATTTATTAATTCGTCTGCCGCCAAAGGCATGTATGGTTCTTGTGCCGGCAATGCACCTTCCCCATTAGAACATACTCTTTGTCATTCATTATAACCGTATACCGGCCGCTGACACAAACCATATATTCGTCGAACTCATGGGTATGTTTCCTGGAAACCCTGTCGGCATAGCATGTCCAAAAGGCCATTTGACTGCCGTCCGCACCGTTGTAGAAGTAGCCTTCGATATCCGGAGTATTTTGGTCATTGGTGTTGATGCGGTTTTTGGGGTTTTTCATGAAGGATGGGAAATCTTGCATGGCGATGACCTCCTGGATATGTTTTTCCGACTGAAGCAGTTGTTCGAAAAATTCGAATAACTGCTTCTTCATTAAGTTCTACTTCAGAATCTGAATAAGTTTATTCCGGAGCTTTGTTTCCTCTCCGCTTTCATTGGTCTTAATTCGTAAGATCGGGATACCATACTTCTCAAGAATGGCATCTTTCATCCTATCTCTTTCAACCTGTTTTGGATTGTTAACGTGAAACGAATACCCATCTACCTCCACTACCAGTACAGGCATCTTATCTAACTTAGTAAAGATAACAAAGTCGGTATGTGTCAAAACGTTCATGGCATATTGGCATTCGCTTTCGCTAAGTTTATCAGGATTGCGAATAAGCATTTTAAGTGGTTGATGCAGTACAAAGTCAAGGTTTTGGAATTCCGGTTCCTTCAGAACCTTCTCAATTACAATATTCATCAAGTTTTCCGATTCATAGTAAGATACATTTTTTTTCTTTGCCATGACTGAAAGTAATCGCTCAGAATAACTGTGGTATAACAAATCAAACACCGAATAGATACTGCTGTTAATAATCTCAAAATTATTGTACTCGATGTATCTCACCAAATCGCCAATATTGGAGTGTTCATTTTTTTCGTCATCAGACACAACAATAATGAGCTTGTCTATTGCGCGGGATACGGCTACATTGACTAAGTTGCGGTTATCCACAAATTCATTTATTTCATTCACCACTGTTGTAAGAATTACAACCTGTTTTTCACGGCCCTGGAATTTGTGAACAGTGTCCACTTCGATGTTTTTATTTCCTAAAGTATCTCTTAGTTTGTTGACTTGCAGTCGATACGGTGAAATAATGCCAACCGATTGCATACTTTCATCAACCTGTTTCGGGAGTACTTCTTCTAATATCACATCAATTTGGCGCTGATTATAGGTGCCTCTTGCATGATTTCCCTTTGCAGTTATATAAACAGCTAAAGGCTTTTCATGCCCCTTTTCCTCAGTTAGAATAATAAGTTCATTATTATAGAATTTCTGATTACAAAAGCCGATAATTTTTGGATGGCAGCGATAGTGCTCTTTTAACAAGGTTCGGGGAACATTTTCAAAGAGTTTTACCATTGATGAGAGCATGCTATTTTCCGCATATTGGTACGCATTGTTTACCGCAAATTTAGTAAAAATCCGGTTGGTTTCCAATGCTGCCTTCTCTGGAACAACATTGGGCAACTGCTTTAAATCCCCTACAATGACGGCCTTTTTAGCACAACATAATGCTAATGCGCCGGTAACAATATCAACTTGTGATGCCTCATCCATAATTACATAGTCAAATAAATAGTTGTCCGCGGCACAAGTCCGCAAAGAATGGGTGGTGCTTAAAATAACCGGATATTCAGCAATAAATGAAGCGAAATCCTTCCATAGCGATTCTTTGGCAAATATCCGGCGTTTTTCCTGTCTGGAATACCTGTCAGCAAGTTTTGCCCTGAACAGCTTCATGGAACTTTCAGTGTATTCAGCTATAGCAGTTGAAAACTGATAGGTCTCCAGACGCTTTGTAAGGATTTCAATTTGTTCCGTTAATTCTTTTGTCCTGTGCTCATAATAAAGCTTTTGAAAACAGGCTATGATTTTTTCGTTTGAGTTTTTGTAAAAAGAAAAACTGATAATACCGTAACGAAGGAGATTTTTCATTTTATATTTAATTGTTACCACAGTATCCTTCTCAGCCATCTGCTGGTAGTCCAGCCATAAGGCCAAAACTGTATCTGCATCATGCCGGTACAAGGATCGATATGGGGCTACTTCTGCGAAGGTTTCCCTGTAATAGGCATGAAAGTATTGGATTTCAACTGACAAAGCCAATAATTCCTGTTTTAACAAGGCAACTCTGTTCCTTGCCTCAAGCATTTCCATTAATTCATTGCCTCTGGTTTCCAGAGCTTGTCTTAAAGCATTATAATCGGCGGTATCCATCTGCCAGGTTGCCATATCAGGATAAGTATTGGTTTGGCCGGCAAAGAATCTTTCCTTGTTTTCCTTATTCCCCAAATAAGCTGCAATAAAATCCACTTCGCGGCTTCGGAGCTTATCTAAAACATTTGCTGTCGCTGCATTATTGTTGGACACAACCGCCACAGTTTTTTCATCTATTATGGCATTAGCAATTATATTTAAAATAGTTTGGGTTTTACCCGTCCCTGGCGGCCCTTCGATGATACTGATTTGTTCATTCAAAGCATTTTCGGTCGCAGCTTTCTGACTTAAATTAAACCCAAAGGGAAACACAGGAATTTGCCTGTGTTGGGAGCGGGAACTACCATAGGTAGCTGGGTTCAAGTATTTGGCCAAAACACTGCTAGGACTGACACAGCTGATTCTTTGGAACTGCATGCTTAAAAAGCCAGTGTCCTCCTCATCGGTAACACTTATCTTTTCTGCCAGCTGCTTTAAATATTCGAAGGTGTTATGTGCTGCCGGATTATTCAGGCAGCTTTGCTCAATCTTGATTTCTCTGCTGCTATAAACTCTTTTGTATCCTGTCACATAGCAAATTCTTATGTATTCTCCAAAATCAAATATTTTCTCTACGCCGGATAAAGGCTGGTTGTCCTGATATAAGACTGTAGCCGCCGGGTCCAGTGACACCGGGTTCCTGAGCCATACTACGTTATTATAATTATAGGAATATGTCGGGCCTCCCTTTTTGAAGCCAACCTGCCATTGTCGGTTAATATTTTTACAGTTGCTTACTTCTTCAGTTTTGTCCTCACCTTTAATTAAAATAAGATGCTTGTCAATATTCAATTTTGGGAATCTTTCCTTTCATAAGAGATTTACCTAGTTTTTTCCGAAATCATTCAATATCTCCAGAATTTTTTCACCATATTTCTCCACTTTCACTTCTCCAAATCCGGAAACCTTCAGTAAAGATGCTTTGGAATCAGGCATCTTTTCAATGAGATCCTTCAACTGCTTATCGTTAAAAATGTAGTAAGGTTTGATTTTTTCTTCTTTGCATCTTTCTAATCTAAATGATTTCAGATTCTGGAGCAGTAAGTCCTCATCAATTATTCCTTTACCCTCTGTGGATCGTCCTTTCATCTCCCTGGCAGCATCCTGCTTTTCTTCAGAAGATACTTCATTACTTATTCCAAGGTTATTATTGATCTCTTCATATTTCTTCGCATAATCTGATTGGCTCGGTTTATGTAATTTCTGTAACCCTTCAGCCCAGGCCTTTAAATCTGAATCATTATCTTCTGGGTTCTTGGACTTGCTGTAAACATCTTTTATGTATTGAATCAACTGATCCGCACGGATAACCTTCTCTTTAATTTCTTTTTTCGCATTTTTTGCGTTTAATAACGTTTTGGGATTAGCCAAAACCACTATAGATTTATAATTATCATGAAAAAATCTGTCAACCATCATTTTCATCAGAGTATTTGACTTGGCGTTTTTCACGATCTGTTTTAACACTTCCAGGTGTCTTTGATTCTGGGTTATGGGAGAATATATCCCCTCTCGGATACGTTTCCCGTTGAATTCATAGTTTCTTATAAAGTTCCCTTCACTGTCGATTTCGATATCACCGATAAGATTCTTGCATTCAATGATAAAAGTCATTATTCTCCAATTGAAGCAAGCTTTATTTCCCGATCGATGTTTTCTCTAGCTGCCCCTTTTGCTGCGTTTTGAAGGGATTTGAGTCTAGAAATAAAGGTGGTAACGTCACTTTCTTCTTTTAAAAACACGGGTTTATCAAACTTATTAAAAAACGCCATATTTACCCCCTTTTTATTTAATCTTAGATGAGTATCTATTTTGCATCTCCGCTCGCGCTAGCTTGGTAATTCGCCCAATAAAATCGGTTTTTGCATAGGTGTAACCATCTCTGTCACGTTCGTATTTTTTCTTTAACTCCATTTTCAGCTTGCCATATTCGTCAGCAATTTCAGGATGTGCCAGGAGATAATCTCTGAAATAAAGCTCATCCCAGTCACCGCTATACCTAACATGAACATGAAAAACCTGCCCCTTAAATCCTTGCGGCGTATATCCTTTCATAAACATCATATGTGGTGCTGGATTATTGGGCTGCTCACTGTATATGTATCCGACTGACTGCATGTTCGAAATAAATTTTTCAATATCAGTATCATCTTTTATTTCAACAAGAATATCAATGGTTGGTTTTGCAATCAAATTTGGTACAGATGTACTACCATAATGATTCATTCTAACAATGTTTTGTATTCCGACGGCTTGCTCTATCATTTTTTTTTCGGTTAAATAGTTTTCTCTCCATATTGGCATATGTTCTCTTAAAACAATCGGGAATAATCTCCAAAGTTCTTCGTTTGTCATCTCAATTAAAGGTTTATTCATAGATGTCATCGGGCAAAACGCAGCAGAAATTTAAAGATGGCAAACTTAAAGAGAGAGAGTTTAAAGGTATTGTTTGACAGATCACTGCCGCAATTAGGACATTTGGCGGTATACCAGGAAAACGGAGTCTGGCAATCTGGGCATTTCCACTGTTGTTCCTGTTGGGCCAGCCACTCGCTGCAGCCAGACTCTTTGATGGCCTGCAGGTTTTTGGGGTTTAAGGTCAAGTGAGGTAAAATCTTTTCAATACTTTTATGTTCATTTATATTCCGGCACGGATATTCGGGGCACTCGAAACAGTGTTCCACCTTATGACTGACCGCGCAGTCTCTTATTTTGCATTTGGCGCAGTTAACAAACAGCGTACCGGTCTTGCATCCATGGCACTTTAATTCACTGTCTTCCACATAATTGGCGGCCATCCTATCTTTGTGTCCTTCTCTGCAGGCCCTCATAATAGAGCAGGCACCGCAATAAATGCCACAGTATGTGTCGTAATTAAACTCGTTCATTGGCTTCTCTCTTTCCTTTTATTTGGAATTTTATCGTTTGAAAGAGCAACTCTCTTGATTACTCGATTCTCAGGAAGATTCAACTCTTCAGGTTCGCTTTATATGGATAATGAGAAGTTAGCCCATTCAGAAGAAAGGGCAGACACAGAGAGTGACAAACAAGTATTTAATTGTAATCCGTTGATGGTGTCAGCGTGGCCATCACACCTGGTAAATTTGGACAAAGTTGCCGCAGGTATCATCAAATACAGCAAAAGTTGTACTGCTGTAAGCGGTATAATAAAATGGATGAATTTCGGCAAACAAAAACGGATGTTTTTGTACCACAAATACCTCCCTGTCTGATATGCTTTAATCAGACAGGA